>CALDQE010000017.1 GCA_937911295.1 uncultured Verrucomicrobiota bacterium | reverse complement strand
ACAATAGAAAAAGGCTGTTGCAAATCTTTTGAGTTTTGCAACAGCCCCTTTTTTTTATTTATTAGCGAAGCTTACCAGTTTCTTTACGCTTAGCAATAATTTGCTCTGTGATAATGAATGGAACTGCTTCGTAGTGATCGAAGATCATTGTGAAGGAACCACGACCCTGAGTCAATGTACGTACTGTGTTGGAGTAACCGAACATTTCTGATAGTGGAACATAAGCAGAAACAATCTTCATACCAGCCTTCTCATTCATCTGATCGATGCGACCACGACGCTGACAGATAGAACCAGTTACTGCACCTAGGTAATCCTCTGGAAGTGTTACCTCAACAGCCATTACAGGCTCTAGAAGCTGTGGATTACCCTTTAGCATTAGCTGCTTGAAGCACTGACGAGCTGCCAATTCGAATGCGATTGCAGATGAGTCAACCTCATGGTATGTACCATCATATAGTGTTACCTTCATATCTACTACTGGATATGCAGCATATGGACCCTTCTCCATTGCAGCGATAACACCCTTTTCACAAGCAGGAATGTATTCACCAGGAATTGCACCACCCTTAATCTCATTAACGAATGTGAAGCCCTTACCTGCATCCTGTGGCTCAAGGCGTAGATATACGTGACCATACTGACCAGAACCACCAGACTGCTTAACGTGCTTGTAATCGCCCTCAACTGTAACTGTTGCTGTCTCACGGTAAGCAACCTCAGGACGACCAATGTCAGCCTCAACGCCAAACTCACGCTTCAAGCGGTCAACGATGATTTCAAGGTGCAACTCACCCATACCAGAAATGATTGTTTCCTCTGTCTCTTCATCAAAGCTAATAACGAAGGTTGGATCCTCATCAGCAAGTGCCTGCAAGCCCTTGATTAGCTTCTCATTATCGCCACGTGATGCTGGCTTAATTGAAATAGAGATAACTGGGGTTGGGAACTCAATTGACTCAAGAATGATTGGGTCTTCCTTCATACAGATTGTATCACCTGTACGTGTACGAGATAGACCAACTACTGCAACGATATCACCAGCCTGTGCTGTCTCAAGTGACTCCTGCTTGTTAGCGTGCATACGAACGATACGACCAATACGCTGTGCCTGCTCACGTGTGCTATTCCAAACTGTAGCACCTGTCTCAAGAGTACCAGAGTAAATACGGATATAAACAAGCTTACCCATGTGCTTATCAGCAACAATCTTAAATGCAAGAGCTGAGAATGGCTCATCATCGTCTGCCTTACGTACTGGTGGCTCAACGCCTGCTGCCTTCTGCTCATCAGAGATAGAACCAACAACGTCGCTGATATCTAGTGGAGAAGGTAGGTAATCTACGATAGCGTCAAGTAGTGGCTGAACACCCTTGTTACGGAATGCTGTACCGCAAAGTACTGGAACGATGTTACGTGCGATTGTTGCCTTACGGATTGCAGGAATCATCTCTGCTACTGTTAGCTCCTCGCCAGCAAAGAACTTCTCAAGTAGTGTGTCATCTGTTTCTGCTACCTTCTCTACTAGGTTCTGGCGCCACTCATTAGCTGTGTCAACCAAATCTGCTGGAATATCTTCCTCGTGGAAAGCCATACCATTTGACTCCTCGTCAAAGATAATTGCCTTCATCTTCAATAGGTCAACTACGCCACGGAATGTATCAGAAGCACCGATTGGGATTACTACTGGAACTGGGTTTGCCTTTAGAACTGTATGGATTGAATTTACAACGCCGAAGAAATCTGCACCGATACGGTCCATCTTATTTACGAAAGCAATTTTTGGTACTTCGTACTTCTCTGACTGACGCCATACCTGCTCAGACTGAGGCTGAACACCGCCTACAGCACAGTATAGAGCAACAGCACCGTCAAGAACACGTAGTGAACGCTCTACCTCAGCTGTAAAGTCAACGTGTCCCGGAGTATCAATTAGTGTAATCTGGTGCTTACGCCAAAATGCTGATGTAGCAGCAGAACCGATTGTGATACCACGCTCCTGCTCCTGTACCATGAAGTCCATTGTTGCTGCGCCATCATGAACCTCACCTAGCTTGTGAGACTCACCGCAGTAGAAAAGAATACGCTCAGATGTTGTTGTCTTACCAGCATCAATATGAGCCATAATGCCGATATTTCTTACTTTATCTAGTGATGTTGTACGTGCCATAACAAGAAACCTTATAGATATAATAGTTTACATTAAGCCCAAAGAGACTTTGGGCCCTTTGGATTGCTAAAAAGCAATATATTACTTTATATTGACCTAAATTATCAAGCGAAAATTTTGAATTTTATGGCAAATCTATAAAAAAATCACACAAATACATAACGACAATACGTGCAAGAACTCAAATAACATAAATTCCTGCATAATAAGTGTTACTATTTGTTAGTTATAAAGGTAAATGCTCCATTGCACAGCTAAATACTCCTAAATGCGGTCCACTTAGCCTTGCCAATGCCCCTTATGGTTAATCTACTAAATAAATCTATGAATGACTTACATTATTTCTCTTTTTTAAACTAGCCACAATTCTCATAGAAAACTAGCTCATAAAAAATTCTGTTAGAATACCCTGTAGCTCATTCTCTGTGGTGATTCGCTCCACAGCTGCCGGTATGCTTCGACGAAATACTCCACCATAATTTTTAGTGATAAGACGTGGATCTGTAATTATAACAACCCCTCGATCCAGCTTGTGACGAATCAATCGCCCAAAGCCTTGTCGGAATTTAATGACTGCATTAGGGACGGAAAACCCCATAAAAGAGTCCCCCGTCTCTTGATGCACCTGCTCTGCTCGTGCACTGACAATTGGATCATTTACAGCATCAAATGGCAATTTAACTATCACAAGTGCCGTCAATGCATCCCCAATCAAATCAACTCCTTCCCAAAAGGAATCTGTCCCTAAAAGTACTGACGCCTGACTCTCATCCTTAAATTTCTTTGTTAGCTCTTCTCTGGAAATTCCTGCGCCCTGCACCAGCACTCGTATACCTAAAGTATTACCTTCTTTTACTAATGCACTCTCCTCTGCCCCAACAATCGCTGCTTCTCTTGAAAGCTCTACCTCTAACAACCTTGCACACAGCTGCATTTGCTTATAGCTGGTAAAAAGAACAAGCGTACGCCCCTGGGTCTTATACAAAAGCCGTGCCATAAATGGTGCAAACTCCTTTGCAAACAACTCCTCCCCATTCCTCAAAGATGGGTCAGGCAAAAACATTGGGACCATTACTCTACATTGCTTTTTAAAATCAAAAGGAGACCCTGCCACAAAGCTATTTATACGGTCCTGTTCAATCAAATCTATCCCAATTCTATGAGAAATAAATGCTGTTGACCCTGCCACATTCATTGTTGCTGAGCAAAGCACTATAGAATCTTTCAAGGCATATAAGCCATCTGCTAAAAACCGAGCAATGCTCACAGGAGCAGAATGTAAGGAAACGGCAAACCCACGCTCTGTCTTTCCTCCAGCTCTTTCTATCCAATATACCCATTGAGGATCACCCAAATTGGTTATAAATTCAATATTTGATAATATCTCGCTAAAGGTTGCCCCATATTGTACTAATTCTGCCGAAAGAGCAAGATATTGCTGAGTATTTATTTCAAAGGATTGTCCATTATTAACCAACAATCCCATAAATGGGGCTTGCTCTGCTGAATTTTTCTCTAAAACTTCTTTACAAAGATTTATTTCTGCTTCAATACTTGAGGAAATTTCTGTGATAATGTTTGTTATTTCATAGAACGTATCAAGCACCTTATTCAATAGAGGTTCAGCATCCTGCCAACCAGGGCGGTATTTTATATCTGTGCGAAGCCTTAACGTTCCCTCAGTCTCTGGGATAAATGTCTCTAGTTGACGCAAATAAGGAGGCAATACGACACGTAGCTTTCCTAATAAATCAATCAACGAATTTAATTTTTGAAAAATTGAATCCCTATATTTTGCGGTATCCTCAGGGATAGCTGTCGTGCTTAACAACAAATGCTTTAATCGTACAACAAGCCCACTATCCTTATTCTTCCCTTTTGAGTATAATCTGCGGATTGGCAACATAATTGCTAGAGGAGTAACATCACGCTGAAACTTTCGTGTCGCCGCCTCCTCTAAATTATGAGCCTCATCAAAAATCGCATGTGCATGTTGAGGCAAAGCAAGGGGACGATCATTGGGTTCACTAAAATAAACAGAATGATTTGTAATTACGATATCTGAATTTTGCGATTGTATACGGGCTTTTTGCAAGAAACAACGTGAATAAAATGGACATTTCCTTCCTCTACACTCCTCCGGTGTTGAGAACAAGCGATTTGCGCCATTATCACATGATGGAATATGAGGTGCTTTAGATAAATCACCATCTTGTGTACGGAATAGCCATGCACAAGTCATTGCTAACCCATAAACCTGCTCCTCAGCAAGTTCAAACTCTATACTTTGTAGAACCGTTACTACACGAGCTAGACAAATATAATTACTCCGTCCCTTGATAACAGAATATCGAAGCTGCTGGTGAAGTGCATTTTTTATTAGAGGTAAATCCTTTTCAAAAATTTGCGACTGCAAATTTTTTGTATTTGTGCTGATAACCACCGGTATTGCATTTGCAATATTCCACAAAGCAGCTGGCACTAGGTACGCCATTGTTTTACCTATACCAGTACCGGCTTCTACTACCAAATGCTCTGAGCCATTAAATGCGGATATGACCTTGCACGCCATTTCGACTTGTTCTTTGCGTGGCTCGAAGTTTTCTACAAGCCTCTGCAAAGGGCCCCTTGGACCAAACCACTCTGCCACAGCTTCTGGTGGTATTTGCTTATAATCCGCAGGATTACTTGGTGTACGTTTTATTGGCTGCTCTTTATTTATTGGCAAGCGTTGGAGCATTGCTTCATATGCATTTGAGCTCACTTGAGCATCAAGTGGAACTGGATGCTCTTTTATAATTCTTCCACCTAAAGCTTTAAGCTCTTCATTAGTGCTGCACATTAAAAGCTGACCAATAACCATTCCAGCTTCTGGTGGAATTACGCCAGGCTTAAATTCATTTGGCACACCAACAATTGCCTTAAGTTGTTTCGTTTTTGTTATCATATTCTATGCATCTCTATGAGAATTTATTCTTAGCCCAATTATGTATTAAAATCGCTATTTTTATAGTAGTCAGATCAATTATTTAAGCTCATTATTTTTTGAGGCATAGGTCTTATTTAAAAAAGCACAATCACACAAACCCATACCTATACAATATAAAAGCACAATCTCCCCATCTGCTAAATTATATTCAACCAAAGCAAACAAGGTAAGAGCGAGAACTATAGCACCAGGAATTATCGCATAAAGCCCTGCTCCCCGACGAAAATAACCCACCACCGGAATTATTGCCAACAGAAGCCAGCCTACATATACAAGCACACCTAGCCAACTAAAATCAACAAAAACTTGGAGAGGTGTACTATGCACATGAGTATGCGGGCGATTCTCCATATTCGGTGCAAAATGACGCATCTTCTCTGTTGTTAATGCCATAAAGCCTATTCCATATGGGTGCTCTTCATGTACATTTGGAACAATTTGTGTCCACATCGCATAGCGCCCACCTTTTTCCACCGTAAGCTCTTCTGGAAGTTCAAAAATACGCATTCTAGTAGATGGAACAGCAAACACAGTAGCAACAAGTATTACAACAATCAATATAGAGCTACGCTTGAAATAATAAAATACTAGTGGCAACATCACCACAAAAGCAGCCAGCAAAGGACCTCTTTTACATGTCAGGACTAACGCAAGAAAAATCACAATTAGAAAGCTTACCCACTTTAAAATTTGCTTTCGTGATAATTTTTGTTTCATGGATTCAATTATCAAAAAAAATGCAGCTGGTATTGCTACCATTAAGCGTTGAGACCCCTGCATCGTTCCATTAAGAACAAATGCCATTGAGAAGCTTTCCGGTCTATTATAAAAATACTTTCTAATTTCTTCCCACAAAGAATCATAAACACCTATGGATATGGTAAAGTGATATAGCCACTGAGCAGGAAGAGAAACATTTTCCTTAATTGCGGGAATTGCCATTTCTGAATGCTTTGGAAGCACGCACATAATCCAAGCATTAAGTGGATAAAGCACAAAGACAAGAATAGCAGCAACCATACTCCCAACGACATACCACTTCAAGAGTTGAACAAACCGCTCCTTACTATCCACTAAAATAGCAATTAAAGGAACACCTATAAACCACATCAATTTATCTAGCTTCCCTAATCCCCTTGATGGGTCAAGCATAGGATCATTTAAACAAGCAGATGCAACACACGAAGCCACTATAGCCAAAGCAAAATATATTAGCCATCCCACACAAGGTCGACCTATTCTTGGGTATCTCTTTTGCTTCACACATCGGATTAACACATTAACAAAGCAAGCTAAAATGAATATACGAGCTAGAGGCATTGATATTGCAGAACAAAATACAAACATCAGCAATAAGCTCCATGCGGCATCCTTCTTAAACAATTCAAACAAGCTCTTCATTTATATACCTCGATTATTATATACCTCGATTACCAAAAAATATATTTCCCAGTTGCTAGAACATATATTCCAAGAACTGCATTAGTTGTTATATGCGCAATTGCAGTAGCCCAAATATCCCGTGTTTTTATATAGAACAACCCATAGACAATACCACAAACAAAGCCAGCAAGAACTTCATTGTGCTCAATTGCAAAAATAGCTGCAACAATCAAAAACGATGGCCAATGGAGTTCTCCGATATCTATATCCAAAAAGTCAGGAGTACGTGCTGTACGCAACAAATATCCACGCCAGAAAAACTCTTCTATAATAGAGATAACGAATGCAGAACCGATAAAGCGAACCGTTGTCAACGCAAAGCCACAAACACTTGGTGCATAAGGTGTAGAAGTTAATTCAGGCCGTAGCTCACCAAAAGGCTTAACACACCACAGTTCATATTGATTTGCTAAAAACGGACAAAGCTTTTTAAACACTTCTGTTTCAAGACCAATCCAAAGAACAAACACACCTACACCAATTCCAACTGCAGGCAAAATATGTTTAGTCTCTAGTGCATTATAATATTTCCAGGGGCGACAAATCAACAATGCGACAACGCAAATTGCGGTACGTAATGTATACAGCCAAGGTAAGGATATAAGATTAAGAGATTTAATATCCTCAGAAGCAGACCCTTCAGTTAGGTGCATCATATTAGCGAGCAACACTATACCCAACCAAAGGACAAAAGGGGCAGCATGTTGGTATGCAGCCTTATCCATACGGCGAGCCTTTTTACTATTTTTTCTTGCTGGCTCTTTTGTTTTTAATTCATTTGATTTCATTGGCATAATTTTATCATATAGAAAAATTTAGAGCAAGAGAAACATTGGTAATAGCAGGTTTGTGGGTATGCATCAGGATTTTCACCTAAAAAAACCTCACACTTTCAGGCATCCCACCAGCCATTTACATCACTCAATACGCATTGAGGAGAAAATGGTGCGGTGATTGGCGTTTTTCATTGCTTGCACAGCATTCGTTTTTTTTCGTAATGTGTGTAAAAAAAAAGCGGGGATTACCCGCAATTCCAAAATGGTGCCGAGAGAGGGGATCGAACCCTCATGGTGTTGCCACCGGCAGATTTTGAGTCTGCTGCGTCTGCCATTTCGCCACCTCGGCTTCAAAAAACAGGCGATAGTATACAATAAATAGGATTCTAAATCAATAGAATTTTCAATATCAATGCAATTTTTTGTTCTTTTTTTATAATAAAGTCAAAAAAACTATTGAATTTAAATCATAGATTATGATATTATACGCCCATTACAAAACAAATTTCCTTTTGTTATTGTTTTTCTCTCGGAGAGGTGTCCGAGTGGTCGAAGGAGCAGCACTGGAAATGCTGTGTACCCCATGGGTACCGAGGGTTCAAATCCCTCCCTCTCCGCCATTCTCTTAGCCTAGGTGGCGAAATCGGCAGACGCAAGGGACTTAAAATCCCTTGGTGGAAACACCGTATGGGTTCAAGTCCCATCCTAGGCACCATTTTTGATAAGTAGCGGGTAATTCCCGCTTTTTTTGTTTTAAATGCAAAGCAATATGCTAGAGCCGTCTAATCACTGGTAGCTCCAATAATGATTTCTGCCCGCTCAACATTTATGCTTTCTGAATCCAGCACATAATTTATTCTATCAATAACAGCTATTGATAGCGTATTTGCTCCATTCTTAATAAGACATCCGTCTACTGCTCCTTTAATTTCTAATATAGGTGCAGGATTTTTGTTTAAACTGTTAGCAGTAAACATCTCAGGTTGCGGAGCTGGCCAGAAAATCTGATTATCTGTATAGGAATAATTCTCTGAAAAATTTTGTATTTCAAAACCATTAAAAAAGATTTTAAATTTATCACAAGAGGATTTTGCATTTGTTATAACAAATCGTATTTCTGCATTTCTATCTTTAAAATCTCCGCAAACATCAATCTTTACATCAAGCGGTGTTTCATCATTTGGGATAGGAGCAGGAAGTGGCGCAAAAACATTATTTCCTCCAGCACCTGTCAGAAACGGATAGCCACCTCTTCGGTCTGCAGCATATTTTAAATCTTCATCTTCCGAATTTTCCTCAATTAAGAATTTATAAAAATCAGAATAATCACGACCAAGACAATTCAAAATTTCCTCAGGAGGAAGCAATTTGGCCAATTCATCGCGTGGTGCTGGTGCAAAGTTAAATGCAACAATTCCATCAACACCCTTGCCAGACCAATTTGATAACATTCCACGATAGAAATCTTTTGTCTGATCATGATATGCATCTGCCACATGATATGGATCCCAACAAGTATAGACTAATGTTTCTGTTCCTTCTGTAACTTTCTTATACCAATCAATATCTGGGTTAATTGTTCTTGAGCCTCCAATAACAAAATCTACAAGATTATTTTTAGCCCATACTTCAACATCAAAGCCATCTACCCTACAAGCTTCTCCATTCTCTGGAAGCTTTGCACCAACTTTAATTTCACGATTTAGCTGATTCATATTTCCCTTGAGCTTACTCATAAACTCAGTTGCACATTTCCTGTGTTCCCATTGCTTACCTACAGGAAGACAAGGAAGATGCCTTAAAAAGTCTATACATATTCCGTCAAAGGAATATTCAGTCATAACCTTTGATATGTAATTAAGCTTAAACTCCTGAAGCTCTGGCGATGCTAAATTCCATAATCCTTCCTGCCACCATGTTTTAATAATCCAATCCTTGTGCTTCTGCTTAATTTCGTTTCTGCCAGCACCCAAATCCACCTCTGAAAAACGATGATGGTAATATGCTTTAATTCCTCGCTTGTGGCACTCATCTATAATGCGCTGCATTATATTTATGCCCTTCTCTTGAAATTTTTTAAATATTCCTAGATTATTATAAGGGCACTCCTGCTCTATGAAGCAATGTGTTTCCCAAAAGAAAGCATTTGCCTTTACGTCTTTCTTATCAATGCAGTAAAAAAGCCATTCTATAAGCTTATCCTCTGGAATATTAGCAAGCTCTCCCATATAAGGGTCCATTTGAATTATAAATTTTGGTTGTCGTTTCATTTGTTTTACCCCTTTTAATTAATTAGGTTTGCTAATTGATTTTTTACACACTTTGCAACAGCATAATACATTATTCCACAAATAAAAAGCATCACCGTTGCGAAAACCAAAACGCCAGTATAACCAATTGATGCTTCAAGCGGTGTTATAAGCAAGGTTGCAACAGCTTGAGCTCCAGTAAATATGAGCATACGGATAGACGTATAAGGAGCGATTTGTTCCTGAGGAATAATTTCTGTAATAATAACCGGGATCGCAGTATCAAAAACAAATCGGAAAAACGAAGCAATCGTAAAGCAACAAAAGAAGCCAATAACTCCAAGCTCAAGAGAGAATGGAAAGCTTATGCATACGCCGAGTGTAGCAAGTAAAAGTAAATTTTTTGAGGAATATTTTTTATATGCAAAAGCAAAAAATATATTACCGGCGAAGGCAGCAATTTGTAAAATTACATTCAAATATGATGAGGTTGTTTCATTTAATATACTCTTAGAAATAGCGATTGCAGCAATTACATTTAATATACCTACTGATAATCCGCGTGTAAAATTTGGGATCAATAATAAGTATGTATTCTTATTCTTAAAAACTGCAATAACATCATTATCCCCTTGATTTTCTTTATTCATCTCAATAGTTTTTTCTCGCATAGATGCACATACGATACTCGTTAGAATAAAGCATACTATCGCAATAACGAAAAATGTCGCAGTCGTTTTCATATACGAGAATTTTAATAAAAGAAGAGAATAAACGAGTGACGCCAAAAAGGATACACCTCCAGCGATTGCCGTGCTGATTCCTGTCATTTTACCATAATCCTTCATATCAATCGTATAATATGGCAAGCAATACGAAAGAATAGTAGACAGACCTACACCTACATACGATATGGCAGAAACAATAAATACAGCAATAACATAACCATTTTTTATCAATTCTGGGTTTATTGCACCCAGTAAAAATACACCAGTCAATAAACTTAATGATAAATGAGATAAACTAGCAACCATTTTTACTCGTTTTATTTTACCTGATAAAAAGGTTAAAACGAGCATCATGATTACCTGCATAATCTGCATCAACGAATTTAAAATGTAAACCTGTTCAGGAGAAAATCCCACCTGAATCAAAAAGGTTTGCATGACAGCTCCCGTGGAAAACGTGAAGCCTACATTATAAATCGTTGTAAAAATGCAATATTTTATTATATTCGACATATTTCAATCAAATAAAGCTGTTTACTAAATGATACAAATTGATATTTCAATATTTGATTTTACCACAAAATTTATTGCATTTCACTATCATAGTTCAAAAGCCAATAGTTTACACTATTAAATTTAGAATTATTAAAATGTCGATAAAAATATCTTCCATTGACCACCTATGTAAACCATAGGATAGGAAGCTATTGTAGCATTCCCCAAAATGAGATTCGCCACTTGTTATTGTGATATATCATTGGCAAATACATAAACGAGCCACTAATTGACAATGGGACTTGAA
>CALDQE010000016.1 GCA_937911295.1 uncultured Verrucomicrobiota bacterium | reverse complement strand
AACTCGATTTTCGGCATATCATAAACAGGCTCGCCGTACTCATATTGTATACACGGGTCCGCTGCCCAGTTTCTGAACATATCCTGCCAATCTGTTTCGATAAAGGGTCTGCATATAAGCCGTTCCGTTTCAAGTAATACTGTTCCTTTGTGCGTCATAAAGCGCCTCCCGATTCCATTGTTATCTGTTTAATATCACGTTAAATTCTAATCTTCCGCTTCTTTTAATCTAATACCATGTTACCGATAGATTTTTCACCCGTAACCCACTCACCGAGACTATTTGCCCATCCTTCAGTAAAAAATGAGCCGTATGCAACTTGCTTATCCTTACGTTTTTTAGCACCGAAAAATCCCCATAGTGTAGATGGTATTCCAATCACAATCAAATATAAAGGTCCGAGTATTAGCGACTGAATAGTATGACCATATTCATGTACCAGTAGTCGACTAGAACATTCACTAACACTTAACTGACCTTCATATTTTTTAGCAAAATATGGTTCAGATGTAACAAATACAAATAATCCAAGAGATATACTGGATTTTGTATTCCACTCTGTAATAATCGCTCCGTGATAAGCAAAATGCCTACTTTTAAAATGTAACATAAACATAATCAATCCCAAAAGTGTTTGCAAAATCCCCCACGTACACTGCCATATTGTATATAATATCTTTTTCATAATTTACTCCGTAGAATTCAAATTCGCCTCTCATCAACATCTAACATATCTTTGATTCTTACTATTAGGCTTATCAGGTATCGTCATTCTTACAAGATTAAGTTCCAATGCTGGATTCATATAATTTTTTCGAAATGTTTCTTTCGACCTTAATCCTAACATCCCCATAATAGCAGTCGCTGTATATGGCACATCGTATTCCATAACATCCAGCATTCTTTTTAAATACTCTGTCATTTGTTCGCTGCTTTCTGATATCTGTCCCGATACTTCATCTAAGATTTTATCTATCTGCATAAGCATGAACTCTATAAACGTAGTAGACTCTCCCTCTACATGACATCTCGCAATTGCTTCATAATAATCATCTTGAAATTTTTCAATCTGACTTTCTATTGGAATAAATTCAAAGATTGGTTTCCATTGAGATAAAATTGCGGTGTGCCATAGCCTTGCCATTCTTCCATTACCATCCGAGAACGGATGAATAAACACAAATTCATAATGAAAAACACAGCTTTTTATAAGTGGATGAAAATCACTTGTTTTTAACCAATGAAATAAATCTGTCATTAAAGAAGGCACTCTATCTGCAGGTGGAGCAATATGAACAACGTTATTTCCATCAAAAATTCCAACACCATCAGTCCTATACTTCCCGTTAAGAGATACTAAATCTCGCATCATAAGAGTATGAGCTTTTAAAAGATCATTTTCCTCATAGGGGTTTAGTTTTAATAATAGCTCATAAGTTTGAACTGCATTTTTTACTTCTTGAATTTCATTTGGACTACCTAAAACTCTTTTTCCATCTATAATTGCCGTTATTTGTTCTATCGTTAATGTATTGTTTTCTATTGCAAGTGAGGAATGAATTGTTTTAATACGATTTTCTTTTCGTAATTTGATTTGATACGAACGATTTTTAAGAGAATTGATTTCTCCAATTTTTTCAGAAATACGAGAAATATAATCAATTATTTTTGAAGTAATCTTAAATGGTGGTTCATATCTGTCCATATTTGCCCCTGTGTTCATTTACAAAATTTTCCATATAATGTTTATGTCTGTGTATATATTTTAACTATATTTAAAGAGATAAATTCAAATATTTTAGTGTACTCATTTTTGCAACTTATTAAAGTTTATCAAAAGCACCTTATTATTTCAATTAAAATACTATTCGTGCTTAAAAGTTTTAAGTAAAACTTTGTTTATGATAATATTTTAATATTTATTCTCAAAATTATGGGTGATGTAGCACTTGGGGAGTGTGTAGAGGCGCTCAGTCCCCAAATGTTGGAGTTTGGGAAAAAGTGGTGCATTTGGCGCTTGGTTAGAAGGCGGGTTGAGCGGCAAAATTCTTTTGCTTTATGCTAATATTTGCATTCGCTTGTTTCTGCTATTATACGCAACAGAATTTGGATTATTAGGATCGGATACCATAGTCTTCCTTGTGTTATTTAATTCTTGCACACAAATTAAACCAAATCAGACACCTCAAATCAAGGCGAAATAAGGCATTTCGTGGGAGCTTACGATATCTCAGTTTGTCATAATTAAGGGTCTTCACTAATGTGTGACCCAAATGAGGAGTGTGGTGTCGTAGCCACGGCGTTTGGCTTCAGCTAGGATGAGCTCTTTTGTGGCAGGGTCTATTTGCGAAGTGCGAGCGAGTATCCAAAGGAAGTCTACATCGCTACCGCCGACAAGCACATGCTTATAGTCATTGTCTAGCCAAAGAATACGATAATCTCCATAAAATGGGCCAAAGAATGATACGCGCAAAAGACCCGGCTCATCGGTTAGCTTTGCTCTACCCTTAGCAATCTTAGGTTTGCCATCCTTAATTCCAGCATTAACAACGGCAACCTTGCCGTCATCACGCATTGTATATTCGGCTTTTGTATGAGACATACCACGTTCAAACCAATGGTCATAGCGTGCTATCTCATACCATGTTCCTAGATAGCGCGACAAATCAACCTCCTTAACTGGAGTTAAATCAACTGTTGGCTTTGTAGCACAACCTGAAATCATAGTAATTACGGATAAAATAAATATCTTAAATGAATATTTTTTCATAGCATTCCCTCCTTGCCGTATTGATAAATTATGACTATATTTAAATTTGAGAAAAAGTCAATTATATTAGTCTGTTTTCTGTAAAATTAAATACACCCATCCTTTTGTGTTAGGTGACGCATTTAGTTTGTCTAGCGGCCTTGCGTTATCCATTTAGCTTACAATCAGCTATTTGGCATCTCCTGTTGGCTTTCCCAAAATATCAAAATTACTTACAGGAATGCGAAAGGCAATACCACTCCCCTTTTCCGCTAAACAAGGAAGCTCGCAAATCGCTTTATAAACATCGTCTGCCTTATCTCCTTCAACTATGGTTAACAAAATTTCTTTCTCAGGCACTAGTTGTATCCCAAAAAATTCTGCATCATCAGACTTTGCTGTCCCTCGTGCATTTATAATAGTTCCACCTGTAGCACCAGCCTTTCTTGCTGCAGCCATAACATCATCAGCATAACCTTTATTAACTATTACTTGAATTAATTGTACTCCTGATTCTCTCTC
Organism: uncultured Verrucomicrobiota bacterium; assembly: GCA_937911295.1. GTDB lineage: Bacteria > Verrucomicrobiota > Kiritimatiellia > RFP12 > UBA3636 > RGIG990. The sequence goes on along the minus strand of CALDQE010000016.1, from coordinate 116,180 downwards.
CATAGCTAAATCCTTTCTATCTATATCTAAAAAACTCTCACCTGCTCTGAAAAAATTATTAACTCCAACACTTAACAAAACGCCAAAATGCGACCTTTTGGTTGATTCCGCATTGTGTATTGCTTGGGCGATTAGTTCTACCTCTTCTGTTTTTGAAACAATAAAAACTAAATCTTTTGAAGTATCTCCTAATCCAAGAAGCTGCAATATCGCATTTTGAGCAGTTCCTCTACCTAACATCAATGTACCACCACTGGCCCCATTTTCATTTGCAATGGAATATAGCTTCTCTCCCTGATTTTGAGGTGCTATACAAATCAGTAGCTTATGCGTAGTATTATTTTTCATGATTCAACACCCTTTGCTTCTTATGTGCATACAAAATTCCCATAACCTGTATTGCGATCAATGGCATCATAGCCACCAATGCAATTACACCAAACGAATCATTCCCTCCATCACCACCAGATGCAGCTCCCAATGTAAATGAAAGCACAAATGTAGATGTAAGTGGACCTGACGCTACGCCTCCTGAATCAAATGCTATTCCAGCAAATAATGACGGAGCAAATTTCAACAATACAATTGCCAAAATATAACCAGGCAATAATATATACCACAATGGGAAACCAATAACTGCCCTAAGCATAGCCATACCAATGGCAAATGCAGTTCCTAATGATAAAAATATAAGCAATACCTTACGCTTGATTGCACCTCCGGAGACCTGCTCTACCTGCTCACTAAGGACCCAAACAGCCGGCTCCGCACAAACTATTATTGCACCCAGTAATAAGCCAGTACCAACCAATAGTACATACCACCAACCACCTATTTGCTGTGCATTTTGCCCCAACACATTTCCAAGCAATTCACCCGCTTGCATAAAGCCACTCTGCACTCCCACTAGAAATATTGTTAATCCAATAAATGCATATATAAAGCCAATAATAATTCGAATCACCTGACGCACCGTCATCTTAAGCAACAAAACCTGAAAGACGACAAACATCAAAAATAATGGCAAGATTGAATTCCAAGCCTCCTCAATAACATGCGAAAAGCATTCAGATAACGGAGCAAAAAACTGCTGTATCGCCCCAACGGGTTGACCTGAACTTGTAGCTACTGCAGCCGCCTCAATTACTTGTTGTGTGGCATCTCCTACTGAATTAACATCACCAAGAAAAATAGAATATGCAAGAACCGCTAAAATTGGTCCAACTGAGGAAACTCCTGTTAAACCAAAGCTATTATTGCTATCTGACCTAACAGCAGAAACACCTAAACCTATTGCCATAATAAATGGGACCGTCATTGGCCCCGTGGTCGCTCCACCAGAATCGAACGCAATTCCCACAAAAGCTTTCTCTGCAAATATCGCAACCGCAAATAGTAAAATATAAGATAAAAGGAGTGTTATTTTCAGAGAAAAATTTAGTATTGTCCTTAAAATACCAATCATCATAAAAAAGCCAACCCCACCAGCAATAGAGAAGGTCAATGCTTTTTTATTTACTTTTTCAAAAACATTTCTTACTTGATCTGCAAAAACCTGAATATCTGGCTCTGCAACAGTTACAATAAAGCCAATAATAAATGCTGCGACAAGCAACAACGTCAAGCTACGCTTTTTTGTCAATGCGGCACCACAACGTTCCCCCATAGGCTGAATTCCCAAATCTACACCTAATAGAAAAATCGTCAGTCCTAAAATAAGAAGTATTCCTCCAAGGAAAAATTGCCCCATCCAATATGGTCCGCCAACACCTTTCCCGACAAACAGGCCAAGCAGCAATACAATAACCATTACTGGCACGACAGAAAGTGCTGTTTCTTTTAATTTCTCTAATATATTCATGCTATAGTATAATCCAAATTATTTATTTTTGTAATTATACACGCAAATCCAAAAACTTTCAAATGAAATAAATTAGAACTAGGGAAATTGCATACTTAAATGACTAACACAATTTGTATCAATTACTTTTTACTCCCACAGAGAACGCAGAGAAGGTCATGGTGTGTGATTCAGAATAGCAGCGAAAGGAAGAGCGACATCATTGCCGTGCAGCAGCCTAAAGCATACCCAAAAGCTAATCCAATGGAATTTGCAAATCAGAAAGCTTCTTCAAAATCAATGAATATGCTGCTTTTGCTTCAGTTACACCTATAACCTCTGCTTCAAATGGACAAGGACCGGTTCCACTACGATTTATTATATTATCCACCAAAGTGTCAAACTCAACAAAAACCCCATACTCTTCAAAGACATCAATGGCAGGAGCACTTATAACTCTCGCATACACAGCCTTTACACCTAGCAGTACATACAAAAATGCTGTAGCACGTCCTACAACCTTATCGGCAGCAAAAAACCCTCTTAAATCCTTCTTTTCAATAAGCCACTTGACCAAAGGCTTAACTCCACGCTCCTTCGACGTGATTACTGCTTCTCCACAGCAAAGCACACAAGTGTATCCCCCATCACGAAGAAGTGCTTTTGCGACATCTAAATCTCTCACTTTTTTAACCTTTGTGTAAAATCTTTCATCATATCGCTTATCTTTATCACCTGAGGACATACCGCTTCGCAAGCCTTACAGCCAACACAAGCCGATGGCCGCTTCTCCTCTGCCATAGAACTAATTACCATTGGTGCTAAAAAGCCGCCACCAGTGAAAACCAAATCATTATAAAGCTCGATAATGTATGGAATATCAAGTCCCTTTGGACAATGTGCAGTACAATACCGGCAAGCAGTACAAGGCAAGGAACTCTTTGAAATGATTTTATCTGCTATGCCTAGCAATGCAGAAGTCTCTCCGTCATTCAATGGTACATTGGTCTTAAATATTTCAATATTTTCTTTTAGTTGCTCTAAATTAGACATACCAGAAAGCGTTACTACCACCTCCGGAAAGCTTTGCACATAACGGAAGCACCAATCAACCACTGTTGCTCCTGGGCGAAGCTTATCTAATTGCTCAACATATTCTGCATCCAAATTTGCAAGCTTTCCTCCTCGTACTGGCTCCATCACAAAAATCGGCAGCTTCAGCTCTCGCAATAGCTCTACCTTTGCCTTTGCATCTTGAAGTTGCCAGTCCACCCAATTTAACTGTATCTGACAAAACTCCATATGTGGCCCATAGACCTCAAGAAAACGCTTTACTGTAGCTAATGAGCCATGTGTGGAAAAACCAAAATGTTTAATCCGACCGGCCGCCTTTTGCTCTAACAAATACTCCAAAATCCCATACTTAGCATCTAAATAGCCATCTATATTTAATTCACACACATTATGAATAAGATAAAAATCAAAATATTCTACCTGGCATTTTTTTAGCTGCTCTTCAAATATTTCCTTAACCTTCCCCATGTTACTTACATCGTAACCAGGAAATTTTGAAGCTAAATAAAATTTATTGCGTGGATAATTCTTAAGAATTTTTCCAACAATAATTTCTGAATTACCACCATGATACCCCCATGCTGTATCAAAATAATTTACACCATTTGCAAAGGCGTAATCAAACATTTCCTTTGTGGTAGCTTCATCAATTTTGTTGTAATCTCCATCAATTACAGGGAAGCGCATCCCACCAACGCCCAATGCTGATATATTTAATCCTTTAAATGTATTATATTGCATAATCCTCTCCCTTTTTATGTTTTAGAAACACCACAGAAATTTAATGCTAATCTATTTAAATCAAAGCTCTTCAAATACAAGCTCACCATTTTCCTTTGCCGTAGCCGCCTTAAATGTCATTGTTCCAGCATATCCGTCTATGGGCTTAAAGCCAGTAAACACTAGCCTACCATCCCATTCGGCACATTTAGGTACTCCTGCACATGGGATCAGCTCCTCTGTCACTGCCTCAAAGCCATCAAAAGGTCTATCGGAAACAAAATATCGTGCACGCCCCCGAAGGCTAAATATAAGATAATACTTCCCATTATATTTAAAATAATCAGGGCACTCTGGATGATCAGTATTGGGAACAATATATATTGGCTCTAATGCTTCTTCCCAATGCTCCATATCACTAGAAACATAATGAGCTAGACAGCCATTCTTCTCTTTAGAGAGCGTCGTGGTCAAAAGCATATGATAAAGCCCATCCTCTCCTTTAAATACCTTGGGATCTCGGGCTATAACCCCATCATACTTTTCGGACACCACAAAGCTAAAGGAATCATCCTTAACAAAATGATAGCCATCAGTTGAAACACTCCGACAAATCGGTGCTGGGTTGCCCTTCCCCTTGCGTATTGTATAATACAGATACTCCTTACCATCATGACAAATCCACGAACCAGTACAAATGGAGCCTTCTTCCTTCTTTGTTAATTCAACAGCCATTGGATGCACCTTCCATAGCTTAAAATCCTTTGTGGAAATATGCTCCCATTGATGAGCTCCTTGTCCCCATTTGCTCTTATGATGATGTCTGTCCTTTAGATAAAGAACATGGTACTCATCTGCACGACGATATGGCATACAATCTCCAACAAATATGCCATTACCTGGACACCACCCCTCCCCATTTTCAAAGGTGGAAATAACACAAGGCTGTTCGGTCTTATTCTCAATATATTCTGTTACTTTTATAAAATTTTCTGGGGAAAAAGAATCCGCTAAAGAAAACAATCGCATCCCATTCGGCCATTCTTCATCCTCAAGCTTATCATTAACATATAATTCTATTCTATAATCAAGAAGAACTATCTCAACCTTATCTCCCATGCATATCTTAGCACTTAGCACTAGTGGTCGTACATCATAATCATAATAAACCGACACCTCTATTGATCCATCGCAAGTCTTTAGCTCTAAAGTCTTTTGACCATTCTTTTGTGAAACTGCCAAGAATGGAAGACAAGGTAGCTCAAAAGAAATTACAATATCTTGTGATTGAATATTATCGGTACAAATCATTGCATTACTCCTTCTTCAAAAGCTTTTCCATCACCGAAAATACTTCATCGGCAGAAATTTTTGACATAACTCTCCTTGAATACTCTGCATTCGAATCAATCTGATGAATTGCACGTATTTCTTTCCCATTTTGGTAATGTATAACAACAGCATTAGAATTAGCTGGAGCCCACAAAGGAATACGACTAGTCCCCTCAATAACAATCTGAGGCTTCTTCAATGCTGCAGCAATATGCATTGGACCAGTATTTACAGAAATCACATAAGAAGCTGAATTTAAAATATTAACCCAAGCCTTTACTGTTGTAGCTTCCTTTAGTTGAACATTGGCAGCAGCTTCCGCTCCACCTATTGCTGCAATTGCCTGCTCTCTCTCCTTTGGTCCAAATACAACAGCTAAATTATGTCCTTTATCTTTCAAAGAAGCAATCACACTTGCCCACGATTCTGGAATCCATTCCTTCCCACTCCACCCAGCAAGCGGCACAAGCGCAATAGTTCCTTGCTCCAAAGCTTCCTCTGTGGCAGGGTCTATTAGGTGAGATAAATCTGGAGGAGTAAATTTTTCTTCTGCTGGCTTTGGTAACAGCTGCTTATTTAACTCAAATCTTATAGCTGCTCTATCTATTGAGTAACGGTGTGAGACACACCCAAATGGTACCCTACAATCATTTGCTGTAAAATATCTATTGAAGCTCTCTACTTTTGTGCAACCAGCCAAATACATTAAGCAAATACTGCGAACATCACCGCGAATATCAAGCCCTATTGCTCCACTCGCTTCTTCCCGCAAAGCTCGAGCTGTATCAAGAAATGATTTTAAAAGCCCAGCCTTTTTATTACGATATTTTGAATAGCTGACATTTGCCGAAACAAGCTTAATATTGTCGTGCTTAGGAAATATTGCTTGCCACTCTTCTTTAACAGCAACAATCACCCTGCCACCAGACTTTGCAAGAGCCATCACGAATGGCTGCAAAGCAATAACGTCCCCCATCCCATAAGGCTCATAGACTAGATATGTGTTTTGTCGCTTGTTGAAGCAACGCCGTGGCAGGGTCAGCAATCTTAAGAATATCGCAAAAACACCAATACACCAAAAAGCCACACGCCGCTGCACATTTGGATAAATTGCAGTTGGCTGCGGTAGTGGCTTAGAATATTTTGGTTTAATGCTGTTTCCCATAATAAAAATTGTGGCAGGGTATGTTTTAATTATTTTGCAATGCCTGAGACAATCCAATGTGGCATTGGTGGTGGCACGGTCTGTGTTTCGCCAGGTGCAAAACCAGCTTCCTCAAGCCAGCCCTTAATTTCCGCATCAGAGAAAACCCATCCATTAGTTGTTGTAAGAGCCATATTAACAGCAAATAATGCGGAGAAGGTTGGTGCAGTATGTGTGGCATCTGTCATCATATCCATAATAAAGATTTTTCCTCCCTTGCAAAGAGCTTTTCTTGCACGCTTGAGAATACCAACAATATCCTCTGGAGACTCCTGATGGAGAGCACCAAAGATTGTTACTACATCATACGCACCCTCTTCATACTCATCTGTATGGTAATCTCCTGCCCTACACTCAATTCTATCTGACAAACCATCCTCTGCGACAAGCTCCCTTGCTACCGCAGAAATTGCTGGCACATCAACAGTAACACAGCTAAGCTCTGGATTTGCTCTAACCAACAGCTCTGCATATGCTCCAGGGCCTCCTGCCAAATCAAGCAGACGCTTACAACCGCTCAAATCAATTAAAGGAACAACTCCTCTGCCTATCGCCATAGCACGCCCACGCATAGAAAGGGCAAAACGGCGGGTTCGCTCATAATCGTCACCAAGATGTAATGCTGGTGGTTCTACAGCTTCACCAGTCTTTACAAGCTGTGAAAGCTTACCCCAAGCACCATACACATCACGATTATAGCAAATCGCACGTGTAAGATCTGCCGGTGCTCCTTGGACAAGTGCTAGCTTACCAGCTTGAGTATTAGAGTAAAGCTCCTCTTCCTTCTTAAGAATACCTATTGCCACACAACCATCTAAAAGCAAACGAAGCCCACGCGTACTATTTTGAGTTGTCTTCGCCAACTGCTCTAAAGAGGCACTCCCCCCTGCCTTTTCTATTTCCTCAAAAATCTTATTATCCAAAGCAGAAAACAGAACTGCTGAATCATAAAATGCACTTGCCAACGCCACAATATCTGAAATTGATTTTTCTGTACTCATAACAACATCACCTTTTTCTATATTCATTTTCTAAAAAATTTGTTACAATTTCTCTTAAATAAATCATTAGACAGCAAACAAAGCTTTTCGAATATGAATATTTTTTCCAAAAACAAATCCGAAATAATTAAATTCTCTCTTATTTCACTTATTATTATAATAACCTTTTTAATTTGGGGCAATCAAATAAATGCTTTATTTGATAATTTTTTAGAGAAAGCAGAAGAGGCGGAGAACCACAAACTTGTTCGGAATATACTTTTCTTTACATTAGCCAGTGACATATTACTTCCAGTCCCATCTAGTCTTGCTAGCACGCTTTGTGGATATTACTTAGGCTTTTTAGAGGGCTTTTTTATTTCATTTATGGCAATGAATATATCCTCATTTATAGGATACTTTATAGGCCGTTTTTTCACAAATATTGCCATAAAGCTAATAAAGCCAAAAGAAATTCATCAGCTAGAGAAAAGCAGCACAAACAAAGGCATCTGCTGGATACTAGCCTTACGTCCTGTCCCTGTGCTTGCAGAGGCATCTATTTTATATGCTGGAATCAAAAAGCTACCAATAAAAACTGTGGCATGGGGGTTATTGCTTGGCAATGCGACAGTTTCAGCAATCTATGCCCTTTTAGGCACATACACATCGGATGATGCCGGAATTGCAGTCGCCTTTATTGGTGTAATCATTGTTTCTGGACTCTTTTGGCTTCTTGCAAAGCATTTCAATAGAAAATAGCGATAAGCATCGTTTAAATAGCGGCATAACTGTGAAGTCTGGGTGAGGGGGCGAGCCACAACCAGACGATATAGCTCTAGCTCACACCACTAAGGATAAAGGTGCGAGAGGCACAAAGGTATTATTTACTCAATGCTTTTTTAAGTACTGGCAATACCACCTCATACATACGATAAAATCCTAAATCATTTGGATGAACAGTATCTACAGTGCAAGCCTCACGGTTTTTATCTCCAAACAATGTCTCCCCATCGATAAAATAGACATTTTTGTCACCCGTAGCTAATGCATTTTCATAAGTTTTGCGAATTACCTCGCGTCGCTTACTATCAACCTCATAATTGCGATCTCTCCAGATATTGCATTTAGACATCATAATAATAGGTAAATCAGGTTGAGCCTCCCGGACTATTTTGAAGAACTGCTCGTGAGTTGCCTCTAGCTCTTCTGGAGAGCTAGCATTATGGTCATAATCTAGTATAAAAGCACTTAAATCAAAAGCTGCAATTATTTTTGCAATTGCTTTTTCGCCTTTACCGCAGCCAGAAAATCCAAGATTTATTTGCTCGGCATCGACATCTCTACAAAGCATCGAGCAATAATTATTACCTGGGCGAGAGGCACATCCTCCTTGAGTAATTGAGGAGCCATAGAAAAGAATAGGCTTACGAGCATGAGGGATGGGCGGCTCAATCTGTGCCTCTGGAGGAATACCTATTTCAACCTTTGACGCACCACCGTAGAGAGGAAAATTGACACACCAATCTCGCATTTCATTTGACCAATTATCTTTTTCAAAAATTATGCGTTCAAAATCAATCTCACCGGGCTGTGGTCCAGCCGTACCAACATGATGGCACTCCTCACCAAAGCGTCCTACATATATATCGAACCCAGAAGAGCCAGTTCGTGGCATGTGATCCATTTCTGTTGAATTAGCAAGAGTAGCACGAATACATATAAATGTAGCATTTGAGCGAAATCTAATACAGCCTCCAGAAGCCCAATAATGCGAATTCCATAGAGCCCCATTATTTATATCCTCAGGAGCTTTAAGTGTGTCTGGCAGTCGATAGAACTCTCCCTTTGAATGCTCACCGAACGGAAACCCTTCAAGAGAAAACGGCTTATTTATGACATTATAATAATTAACAGCTCTATCTCCCACTGTGGCAGGCTCAAAATTAGAATCTATTTTCTCTATTTTACTCATACGTATTGCTCCCGAAAATTTTATAAAAAAAATGAGAGTAGCACTCTACCTTGTAGAAGCTACTCCCATCTTCTGTATTACAAAAATCAGCCTTCGTTAATTGGCAAGATATAGTATTCTAATACATATTTGCCAGGCTTAATCTTGTATTTATCCAAGGTATCTGGACCACAGCTTGAGGTACCAAGACCACGCTGAATTGCATTTATCTGAACAAAAGTCTCCTTGCAGAGAGTTAGCTCATTATGATGCATGCACTTGGTGATATCATCAACAGCATAGTGACGAACACTGAAGCCAAATGGCTTCTTAGCTGCCTGAATCTGGAAGCCCTTACCCTCTTCATTTACAAGTGTAAACCAGCGTGTATCTTCGTGGTTACCGCTCTCTTGAGGAAGAACGTATGGGAAGTACTCATTTGTAACAAGATTATCCCACTCGCTAACTAGGGCACCAGCCTTACGATCTGCATAAGTTTCGATTGGACCGAGACCAAACCAATTCAGCTCTTCAAAGCCTTCACCAGTTGCCATTGCCATACCAAGCATTGGAGGATCTGCCAATCCCTCTGGATAGTTGAAGGTATGCTTACACTTAATTAGCCCACCTAGACCAATTGTGTACTGGCTATCAACTGTGATTGGTTTATCCTTCTTCACAGCAGGTGTGTAGGTATGCTTTGTCTTGATGACAATGCCAGCCTTAGTTGCATCAGCCTTAAACTCAACAAGCTTCTTTGTAAGCTTATTTAGACCATCATTACTCCAGCGTCCTAGTGGCTTCCAATGAGCACGCCACTGCTCTACACTGCCCTTAACACCATCGTTATCAAGAGGAGCACGCCATAGATTAAACTCAGGACCAGAGGTAATAACATCTGTATCGCCAAGCTTTAGGCTTGCTAGCTTACCCTCTTTCTTATCAACAACAAGAGTTAGTTCACCGGAGGTGATTGTTAGCTTTGTGGCAGAGTCTGCCTTAACATCAAGAGGTTGTTCCAAATCCCAATTTGGTTCAGGAAGCTCTAGCTCCTCAGAAACCTCCAATGGGATTGGGAACTGCTCCCAAGCAACCTCATGACCAGCAGGAGCCCAAATCTGCTCCTCGCAGGTGCGAGCAACTACAACTAGGAATGCTTCCTGCTCTGCAGCAGCAAGAGGAAGCTTATCATAGTCATAACCAGGAAGCTTAATCTGAACTGTTTCCTGTGGCTTAATGTGGAAGTGTCCCATAGGAACAGGAGCCTTAGTTGTTGGATTGCCCTCTATTTCAATGTACCATGAACCCTCAAGCCAATCTGCATTGCGGAAGAAGTCCATATTTTTAACTTCAACAATACCCTTCTTTGCATCGATCAGCTTAAACATCAATGGCTGAACAATCTTCTTAAACTCATACATCTGTGGCTTTGGAAGGCGATCTGGCTGAATCATACCATTGCAGCAGAAATCGATATCATTTGGCACATCACCAAAATCTCCACCATAAGCCCAGAAAGGCTGGCCCTTATCATCATACTTCAAAAGACCTTGGTCAATCCAATCCCAGATATAACCGCCCTGCAAGCCATGATACTTGTAGAAAGCATCCCAATAATCCTTCAAGCAGCCACAGCTATTTCCCATTGCATGTGAATACTCGCAAAGAATCATTGGTCTATCATCCTTAACCTCTGTTGCAAAACGGATACAATTCTCAATGCTTGTATACATTGGATTGATTACATCTGTTGCTACATGGCTAATTGGAGAACCAAATAAGCCACCATTCTGGTTCCAGCTCGTATGCATTGGACCTTCTCCATGCAATAAACGTGTTGGATCATAGTTACGAATCCATCGAGCCATCTCTACATGATTCTCACCATAGCCAGACTCATTACCCAATGACCAGAAGATAATTGATGGATGATTCTTATCACGAATTACCATGCGTGAGCCACGCTCTAAATATGCAAGACGGAAATCCTCGCTACGGCATGTGTAATTGTAATATGCATGCGACTCAATGTTTGCCTCATCAACGACATACAAACCAAACTCATCGCAAATATCCAGCCACTGTGGATCATTTGGATAATGGCAACAGCGAACTGCGTTGAAATTAAACTGCTTCATTAGTATTGCATCCTGAAGCATGCAATCATAAGATACAGTCTTACCAAACTGATAATCATGGTCATGGCGGTTTACACCACGGATCAATACAGGGCAGCCATTAACTAGAAGCTCGCGATTCTTTATCTCTATAGTTCTGAAGCCTGTACGTTGAGAGGTGTATTCAACAACCTTTCCATTGATATCCTTTAGTGTTATCACAACCTTATAAAGGTTTGGAACCTCAGCCGACCATGGAGCGACCTTCTTTATCTTTGCAGAAACCGTTGTTATATTCTCTGATACACGATAATCTGTGCAGCCCTTACCCACTAGTGGCTTTTTGAAGACTGGCTTATCTTCCATATCATAAAGCATTACCTCAACGTCGTAATACTTTGTTTGCTCTGGTGGTGCAACAAAGTTAGTCTTTGTCTTAACAACTAGCTCACCATCCCCAGTATTGTAATCATAGCCAGCCTGAATTGTAACATCCTCAATAAAGATATCATTACTCTGGCTATAGAGATAAACATCACGGTAAATACCTGCCTGCCACCAATGATCCTGGTCCTCAATATATGAGCTATCAGACCAACGAATAACCATAACAGCAAGGACATTCTTCCCCTCTACCAAATACTTTGTAATATCAAATTCAGAAGGTAGGCGTGTATCCTTAAACATACCAACGCGCTTACCATTCAGGAAAACATAAGCTACGCTCTCAACACCACCAAAATGAAGCACTGTTCTACGCTTTAGCCAAGCCTTTGGCACTTCAAATTCTGTACGATAAACACCAGTAGGATTTTCCTCGCACACATTAGGAATCTCTGCTTTAAATGGCATCTGCACATTTGTATAGTGAGGAATAGAATAGCCCTGCATTGTAAAATTACCTGGTACATCTACCTTATCCCACTTTGATGTATCTAGCTTTGCATCTATTAGTTCAGCATCAGACACATCCTGAACCTTCTCATGGAAAGAGAAGTTCCACTTTCCATTAAGTGATTGAACCCATGGTGACTTTGTTCTATTAAGTGAAAGAGCAGCTTTTTCTGTCTTATAAGGGAACAGAGTTGCACGAGCACGCAAACGACCAATATGTGGGAGTGTAGGTGTCTCCCAAGGGCGACCTAGAATATTAATATCCATAATGTTTCCTAGTGTTATATAGTAAAAACCTTAACAGCACAATATATTGTTATTGTGTTTTAATAAATAATACCATTTATTCTTTGAGCAAGTCAATTACTAAGAGAAAATTCATGCTTATTGGGGTGCAACGAGATTTTTCTGCAAAAACCTTATACGCGCAAACATGGAGAACATAATGCAGACACTAAGAGCATAGACATTATCAGAAGGTTCGGGCATGTTGGCACTATCAAAAGGACATACTACTACGACAAAATCACTCGGTTAAAACAATCTGGCATGTTCTGGTCTCTCAGAGGTGCAAAAGGAATGATTCCTCTTCGCACACTTGAGAAATCTGGAAGGCTTGAGGAATTTTTCAACTATCGACTGCGACATCTAAATAACCATACAGAAAAAAGGAACTCGTATAAAAAAACGGAAGAGCCTTAAATAAGACACTTCCGTTTTTTATACTCTATTTTTTTAGATTTGAATTATCTAATGATAATTGCATTTTCAAACATCATACGATCAACAGTAGAAACAGAGAAGTTTGTAACCTTGATACCATGCTTTGTACCACTGATTTTTGTCTTATGGATAATACCGAGAGCACACCAACCAGGAACACGGATGTCTGTATTCCATTGATCTTTATTAGTACTTTCAAGATTACGCTTTGTTGCTCTCTCCCACTCTCCACCAGTATAAGTCCAAAGAGGATTTACACCACGATCACCTGTTGGTTTAAATTCAGGAACGTAATCACCTGAAACATCCGGACCTTTTTCCCAGTTATATGGATAATCAACAGCAGAAACTGAAGCTAGATGCTGTCCGTTGTATTTAATCTCTGCTGTTAAATTACATGGCTGCCCTCTATGACCATTATCATCACCATCATAGCCACCCATTGTAATAAACTTTAAGGTATAAGTACCCTCTGCTGAGTCTGTACTTGCAGGAACTCTTGCAAGAATACGGACGTTTCTAGGACTTTGGAAATATCCACTATAACCTTGAGCATTACATTCAGCTTCTGTAGGATAATATGTGTATTCGCAAATTTCCAAATATGAACCATCGTAGCGAGCCTTATAATAAGGGATACGATAAGAATGCGGACCAAAATTACTTCCTGTTGTAGCATTCTTTCTTGAAACTACATAAACATAAAGATTTGTATGTTGATATGAATCTGGTATTGTCAATTCATAGCTCATTTGGATAACTGTGTTTGTATAAATACCATAAGGATACCCCATGATAGATTTCTCTACTTCCTTACCATCTACCATCTCATGAACGTGTTGAATGAGTACCTCTTCTTCTGACTGAGCACCACCCTCAATAAGAGCAACAGCTGCCTTTTTATCATAAGCTACCTCAAGGTATAGCATTCCGTCCTTAAAATAGTGAGTAGCATTTGCAGAAGGACCAGGATATTTAGATTCCTCGATTGAGCAAGGAACGAAATCGTCCTTTACATCTTCATCATCAAAGTTTGTCCAATAAGAAAGTGAATCAAACTTTGTTTCTGCGAAAACAAATCCTAATGATAAACTTAATACAACTAACAATGTTTTTTTCATATATCCCCCCATATATCCCCTCATTAAATTTATTTTTTATATATGGCAACAAAATTAGTAAAAACACAAATATCGTAGCACATAGAAAATCATTTTTCAAGGGGAAATTTACCAAGAAAATTTGCATGCCATCTCACTTGAATTATTTTTATTTCATGCAAATAATAGCTTCGCACAATAACCTATTAGTTATGAATACTTCACTACGAAAAAAAGGGCTGCCGAAGCAGCCCCTTTTTAATTATCTAATAAAGATGACGGTTGGGCGAACAAGCAGATCGTGTAAAACCTTGATTGTGCCTGGACCAGCAAAGAGTGAGTCATCAACAAGCTCAGCATCACTTTCACTTGAGCCCCAAATACCACGCTCTAGAGTAATTTCTTCACCAGCATCATCCTGAACATATAGCTCATTAATTACTGGCTGAAGATTTTCAGCAATAAATACTGAGCCAACTGTTAAACCACTACGCTCAAGAGTAATCTTTCTTTTTGCTGAAGCAGAATTAGCAAATACTGGCTCGTCAATTTCATTACCATCGCTATCTACACCTGTGTAACCAGAAGATGCGACACACAAAACAGCGCCACCACGAATGCGGAAATCACAATCTGTTGCGACACCATGCATTGGCCAGCCTCTCTCAGGATTTCCTACACTGTATAGATAGCCAGTCTTTTCATAAGAAGGATAACCTAAGAATAAACGGCCACCATTCAGCACCATTGTCCCTTTAATTCCTCTTTGGTCACCAGCAACACCAATTGCGCCATTATTACCAATAACAAGATCGTTCTCTGCAACTAATGGAACCCAAACCATATTAAAGTCTGACCCATCTTTATTTGATACTATTCTAGGATGACCAGATGTAACATGAAGATATGACGGATTACCCTCGAGAACTATTTTTCCATTACGTGTCATATCAACAGGCTGACCAAGCCACCTAGCATTTCGTATGACAGCCATAGCTCCACTGGTAATGTAGAGCTTATGACCACCCTTTGATGTATCTAGATAGAAATTACCTCCAGCCGCGTAAGCAATTGTTTCACCTATAGCATAAACAAGAGAGAAAATTCTTCTATCTGCGCCATTAAGATGGAATCCACCCTTATCTGCAAAGTAGAAGTTATCGTTTTCCCCTCGTGAGCTTAAGGTTGAGGTACCTCTATTATTCAAACTAACATATAGTTGGACAAGTCCGTCACTCTCTCTAATTGCAGGGAAGGTATGCTCTCCACCCCAATCTGTGTCAAAAATATCTTGGTTATTGTCGTTTGCATGAACAGTAAGCCATGGAATAATAGCATATTCCTTTTCAATATAATTTTCTGGATTTACACCTTCTGGACGAACAATGTAATCTGCCCAATTATCAATTTTTACTGTTCCTTTAATTTCATTTGTACTAGCAGTATTTCGACAGAAATTAAAACCATTGATCGATACTGTTGACCATTTATCATCTCGTAGAAGACTATTAAAACGAAGATTTTGCGTTACGCGACCCTTTTGTTGTCCATCAGCTGTTACGTGGCCACTATCAGGATTATATGCTGGATTTGTATAAAACTTAACATGACCTCTAACAGTAACCTTTTCTGCTGTATTTGTGGCTTGAAGATATTCTACACCTGGAGCATAATCTGAATTTGTATCTAACCACCAAGCTGTCCCTGACAGGAATATTGATTTTGACAGTACAGCATTTGGTGTTCCTGTTTTCCACAAACTACGAAGATGATTATAATAATAGTGATTTGTTGGACAAGTTCCAGACAAAACTTCTATATCAATATCAGGTATAGCTGTAAAACTAGTTGAGAAGCGCGAAACATTATTATTTATACCATTAGAATCAAAGCCAGAATTTACACATAACTTTCCTGGTTCGAAAAGGTGAGATGCTTCTTTAGTATTAAGACAAACATTTTTGATTTCAACTGTTCCTTCACCAAACACACCAGAACCCAAACGACCACGAATATAAAAATCATCATAGGTTCTTTGTGAAACATAAGAACCATTCTGAAGCTTTAAGGTTTGACCCTCATTTATTGTAATGCTTGTGCGACCCAAGGCAAATTGTATAGCTCTTGTTCTAAAATAAGGACCTACAGCCATTGTATCACCAGTCCAATCAATTATCATTTCTGGACCATCAAAGGATAAGGCTAAAACATTTCCCCCATCCTCTTTATCATGCTCTCCCATACGGAACTGGGTGTAGTTACTATCTTCATTAGTAATTTTTGTGGTTGAAAGATAAATGATTGGTGCTTTAGAATCTGTTCTACTAAACTTTAAGTATCTAGTAGCCCCTCCTGATTGGTTAATTGTAAAAGGATTATCTAAGCATACAACAAGCTAACCTATTGTGATACCATCACCTCTAACATCGATATAGCGATAATTTGATGTGCGGCTAACTATAATAGCAACATCATCAGGAGCATTTGGATAGGTGCGATCTGATGAGCCATATACCTTAGTCCAAGCAAATGTATCCCAACTAACATTGTCATTTACTAGCTCACAGAAGAATACCTCACCATTGTTGGCTGGTTTTTCATAAACAAAGAAGATATGCTCAGTGCCTGATGTATCTTTAAGAAGCAATCCACCTGGACCAACCATAGTAATAGTTTGCCCCTTTAGGGTAGCAATTTTTTCACCCATAACCGCATCGGCTGAGTTATCGCTAATGGTTACAGTGTCACCAACAGCATAGCATTGATTTGCAATAGCTGCTGCTGTGCTTAATGTATAATCTGTAGCAAATAAAGTGATTGAGCCTATAGCTAAAGCTACCGAAGTAATAAACTTAACAATTTTCATATTCATAATCCCACATTTTTTTTAACAAGGTATTTAAAAAATAACTTCCATACATAATATATTATTGAATATTAGCATAATACGGAGTCAAAATCAAACCAAAACCCACACCGGGTGCAACGAGAATCTGCAGGTGAAAAGACAAACTAAATGCAACCCCCTTTAAGTTTGGTGGAGCATTTACTTTGTCCTGTAATCCTGTGACTTATTGCCTGCGGCGCTTTCTGGGAGATTCGGAGTGTGGTTTTCTAGGAGGTTGGGAGATTGGGAGGGGTTTTGGGGGAATTGTTGTTGATTACTTAATTGCTACAGCAAGGACAATTAGACGATTAGACAACGGTGACGTTAGACGGTCAGACAGCTGAGACATTTGAAACAACATTTTCAAATCCTGTTGAATCTGTCCATGACAAGGTTTTTGCTGTTGAATCATAGGTCCATGCCTCAGTTGAAGCCAAGACTGATATAGAAGCAATTCCTAAAAATGCTGTTAGCAACAAATTTGATGTTTTCATTTTTAATCTACCCCAATGATTCTTTTTAACGAATAATCAAAAACATTGTTAAGTGTGCTGGCCAAGCCATTGGCAAACCTTAAGCACACACACGTGCTTACACAACCTCAATTACTATATTCTTTGGTCGAGCATCTACCTCAACTGTCTGAATATATTCAGGACTATTTTCCTTCTCTGCCAAAAGAGCACCATCACCAAAAATTTGGAATTTAGAAGCCTTCAGACCATTGGACTTTGTAAAGCATACTATTGAACGGCTATTCTCAACAGGAACAGAAAATATGTCATATATTGGCTCATTTTCAGTATTTTCAAACGTAACCGTAAAATTGCCATAAACGCGTATTGAAATATATCCTCCCTTTTGAATTGAGAAGAGTACCGATGAGCCATTAACCTCCAACGATTCTATTTCCTTACCATCAAGCGTTGTTTGAACAGCTCGAGTTGGAGCAAACGGTAGTGTCAGCTTTACATTCTTCCGCTCAACACCAGACTCCTCAGCAAATCGGAGAAGCAGCGAGCTTTCAGTGTCAACTCGACAGCACATTAGTCGTAAAGGAGCATCCACACATAGCTGCGTAGGCTCACGCCCATCGCCAGAAAGCACTGGTTGCGCTAAGCAGCGACTCCAATGTGGAAGAACATCCTCGCAATGTCCATTATAAGGCAAAATAGTCAAATGATATGTGCCATGCGCATCTTCTGGAGTACAGAAATTAAGATTATTGGTGCGGTTTGATGCCGCATACAAGTATATGTGTGATTTTGGAAAATCAGGAGCTGACAAAAATCGATTGAAGTTTATTTGTGAAAGATGGAACACAGGCATATCTTCAGAACGAATTCCTATACCCCACTCCTCTCCTTCCACAGCAATCCATTCCTCTGAAATTGTAAAATCCATAGGACACATTTGTGCCTTCTCTGAAACACTATGCGCTCTTCCGCCTGCCAGCTGTGTATAAAATTGATGCTTTTCTACATTAAAAGGAAACGCAAAGAAAATGTTTTTCTTGTAGCGATCGTAGAAATCACCCATTAGCCCAATAGCATTTGAGAAGCTTAACTCCACATCAATAGATGGAGCGTGCTTATAAAAAATAAATTGCGATTGTACATCTGCACCGCTTTGCTCCTCAAAGCCTTTTCGTGTGATTACAAAAGCAACATCCCCCTCCTCCACAAAGAAGCCTCGACACTTTGAAAGCTCGTACGAAAAATCTGCTCCAGTTTTACTTTCTGTTACTGTATAAATATAATCTCCGAGCGCAAAATCAGAATTCTGATCCAGAAGCTCCTTCCCTTGAATTTTATCAAAAATACTGCTTATTCTCTTTGTTAGAGGATCTGCAGCAACTCGATAAAAATCAGTTTCAAATGTAAAAGGAGCGGCTTTGCTTTCAGGTATTGGGAGGCTACGCTTTGAAAATTTCATCATTCCCATAGGCGAAAAAGAAAGAGGCTCAGTAATAATAGAATTACCAACATTCTGCACAGCAATTCCCTCAGGAATAACATCTAAAGGCAATCTAACAGGATTCTGTCGTGAAGCTGGAAGAGTATTATAAAGACCAATAACCTCCCCTGGCATTCCTATTGCAGTCTTAAGCTTCTCTTCAACTAATTCAAGCGCCAGCTCCGCGGAATGCTTCTTTGTAAAAGCAAGATTAAAGCGATGCATCTTTTGTGGATGCTTTGAAGAGGTTGCCCAACAATGCTCATCAAATAAGCAGCCATAGCGAACCACCCTACGAAAAGCCTCTGCATCATATGGCTTCCCATTTATCGCAGCCAAAGCAGAAAATGCCTCCGCAGAAATCATTTGCCTCATAGCACGGCGCTTCATAGACATCCATTCTGGAGAAATTGTGGCAAAGTCGCCCCATTGATCAATAATATCTCCTGAAACAACAGGAAGCTTATCTATACTTTGCTTTTCGATTTCGGAGAACATTACCGTAGGCAATTCAAGAGAGAAATGAGGATATTTCCACTTTCTATTCATGTATTCACAAACCGTGAGCAGCATCTTTGTTGGGCGTTCTCTATCATCATAAAAACTATAAGGGAGAATATCATAAGGAGCACTCTCTAAGTCATTCAACAATTTACTAAGCACTGCCTCTGTTTTCAGAGCCTTTGATTCATCAAAGAAGAATGTACCCTCTGGATATTGGCGCATAGTGTCGCACCAAATTCTACCTAATTGACCGCGATAGCTTGTTTGATACCACCCAAGCACGCTATCTCTTCCATTCTGCGCCATCCATCTAAATACAGGAGGAGGATTTCCCGAATGATCAGGCTTTCTAAATCCACCATTTTCAAGAAATCCCACATATCGGATTCCCTGTCCTGCATACGCCGATACTGTTTGCCATGAGGCTCCTGAAATATCAGTAAAAACAGCTGTTTTAGGAATTATATTCCAGACTGATGCAGCATCCTGAGATGCAAATTGTATTCCACAGATTAGCTGCTCTGCTTCTGCCCAATGCGTATGATAACCACAATGAATTGCGTTTAATTCTATCTTTTGCTTTTCAAATAAGCAGCGCAATCTATCGCAATCGTCAGTAGAAGCATATCGTTGGAATGCCTCCAACCACCAAACATGCTCAATAACATATTTAAAGCCATCATACTCTTCACACAGCCTCATGGCTTCCAATAAATATTGATACGATTCATATTCGAGCTTATTAACCCAACCACAGTAGCCTATATCTTCATGAGATGAATATACAAGCCCTATACGCCACCTTTTTGGTGGACGCAATCTATATGTGTAAATTACAGGTGAATCTTCAAAAGGAGCTACTATTACAGTACAATCATATTCCTTTATGGGTGTAGGAATTAAAACCGTAAATGTATCCTGGAACACAGATGCTTCGTATAGCACCGCACCCTGTGCAGAAATCGTAATTCGAAAAGGATTACAATAATCCCAATCAGCTATTTTAATACGAATCTGATTTTTTTCATCATGCGTAATAAAAGGTGTCTGTATAAACTCTACTATTCTCATAAACGCTCCATCAAGACAATATAAACTACTAATTATAAATTCACTCTCTACTTCGTAGGAACATATATCTATCCACACGTACGATTATGATACGATAATCAACGATAAGGTGCAACTACTAATTCATGCAGGCAAAAGGACAAACTAAATGCAACAACCTCTGCAAGTGGCGTAACAACGATGATTATCCACACATAGCTATTTTGCGGAAGAACAGTTCTACTATTCTTCGAGTAGATGGTATAAAAATTACTGAATTATGATGACAATAGGCTTTGGCTTCTTTTCTGGGTCCTGCCACCATTTTAAATTAACAATGCAAGACCAATCAATCAAGCTACCATCTGCATTCTGCTTACCCATTAAGCCTTCACCTGAGAAGGTTGCAGGGACATCCATATAGAAAACGGTATTTGTTTCTGCAAATTTTGTCCACTCCTCACGATTGCCCCACTCCATATATATCGTCATAGCTCTTGATTTACCACCATCAAAAACCGAAGGATCAAATCCCCGTTTAGGGAAACATCTAAAATATATTTCCTGATTAACCCTAATAGATGAGTTATCACCAAATGCTCTTGTTCCAGCATACTCAAATACATCAGAGAGCAAAATATAGGACAAATTTGTGCAATTGCCAAATGCGGCATATCCATCTATTGAAATTAAACCTTTTGGTGCTCTAAATGCAGAAATAGCTGTAGACGCAAAATCAGCCTTAATCGTTGTGAGGCCTTCTGGCCAATCAATTTCAACATTCAATGCTGTACAGCTAACAAATGCAGGGGAACCAAACGCTGTCAATGTTGATGGCAAACCAGAAAAATTCTTCAACGAAGGATTTGCTCTAAACGAATCACTAATAGAAACTAGGCCTTCGTTAAGTATCAGAGTTTCCAGATTTAACAAATTACAACATGCAAACCAGTCAACATACCTCATTGTACTTGGTAGAACCATATTTGTAATAGACAGATTTCCAGAAATAGAATTTCCTCCTATTCTGACAAGAGAATAACCATCCTCTATTCCAACAGAGAAATCTGCATTACGAAGCAATGTATTACCTATACCATTCGATCCATTGATTATCAATTCCTTGCCAACAGCTGAGACATTTGAAACAACATTTTCAAATCCTGTTGAATCTGTCCACGACAAGGTTTTTGCTGTTGGATCATAGGTCCATGCCTCAGTTGAAGCCAAGACTGATATAGAAGCAATTCCCAAAAATGCTGTAAGCAACAAATTTGATGATTTCATTTTTAATCTACCCCAATGATTATTTTTAACGAATAATCAAAAACATTGGTTCTGGTGCTCTATCAGGATCTCGCCACCACACTGTAACCTGAGAACCCCAAACACCATATCCATCAAACTTCTCTGGAACAGTCATTTTAACCAATGTATTTGTAGCTGCAAAGTCTCTCCAAATATCACGCTGATGCCATGCCAAATGATTTGTTATTGTATTACTATTAACATGGCCACCCATTGGATTTTTTGTCATTCCTTTAGAAGGAAAGCTTTTCCAATATACATCACAATTTACATAACTATAGTCAAACCAATCTCCTCCTGCTGTTGTTTCCAAACAAGCAGAAAGAACCACATTTGTCAAATTAGGTGATCTGGCCAAGCAATTATTACCCATAGATTTAATTCCTAAGCCAATAAATGTATGAATAGATGTATCTATTATACCATAAAATGTAGGACAATTTTCTGGCCAAACAACTTTACCGACAATTCCTTTGCTATTAAAACATCCAGAACCAATCTCTTTTAATGTTGATGGCAAATATAATTCTCCTTCAATCGGGCAACCATTAAACACCTGAGAACCTATCTTTTCCAAGCCATCATTCAATTTTAAATATTTTAAATTATAGCACCAACGGAATCTGTCATATCTCAATTCTTTTAATCCAGGAGGAGAAATAAATCTAACAACGCTCAAATTTCCCTGAAAAATGCCATTTATTGTCATAATCTCATAATCACCCTCAATAGGCACAGAAAAATCAAGGTTTATAGCCAATGGATTTTCTGTATTAGTACCTATATCAAGAGAAGTTCCCTTTGCAGTAACATTTGAAACAACATTTTCAAACCCTGTTGAATCTGTCCACGACAAGGTTTTTGCAGTTGAATCATAAGTCCATGCCTCAGTTGAAGCCAAGACTGATATAGAAGCAATTCCTAAAAATGCTGTTAGCAACAAATTTCTTTTCATAATTTCTAATCCTAAAATAACTTACCCAAAAATCAATTATGTGTCTCAATATTATCAATTTAAAAATCGTATGTCAATAACATAAGCGAGTGCCTGCGGCGTTTTCTGGGAGCACACGTAGTGTGGTTTTCTGGGAGTCTGGGAGATTGGGAGATTAAATTCATACTCCGAGCCTCCGAGCCTCCAAATCTCCAAGCAACGAAAGTAACTCTAAATATTGCTTCCGCTTGCCTGCGGCGCTTTCTGGGAGATTCGGAGATTGGGAGGGGTTTTGGAATGATTGTTGTATTGTTTTTCATCAATAATTGATTTATAATATCTATCAAACATATCATAAAGGACATTTTGTTATACCATGAGCATACATTTTACAAATATTATTCCACCGATTGTGGGAAAAGCAGATTTCTTTGCCGAAGACGCTTTTTCATTAGCTACGACTGATTTTGAATGCTTTAACGAGACCGCACTTGAGCTAACACTTGTTCCAGAGGGCTCGCCAGCATATAACAAGGCTGAGGTATTAGGAGAAATCTTTATAAAATATAAAGCTGCACTTAAAGCTCGCGGTCTACGGGCAGGCATTCTCATTCAAGCAACACTTGGCCATGGATGGACGCCCAATAGTCGCTCTTCTTTCCAAAAGCTTATTACTACTGAATTTAAAGAGCGCTACACTCATTGCCCTCTTGATAAAGCCTTTCAAAAATACATTTACGATGCTATCCATCATCTGGCAAAACTTGAACCAGATTTTTTTATGCTGGATGATGATTTTAGGCTTTTTTCCGGCATTAACGGTTGCTTCTGCCCTCTTCACGTTGCCCGCATAAATGCAGAGCTTGGCACAAATTACACTGCTGATGAAATCCTAGAAAAAACAAAAACAGACAAAGCATTTTACGCAAGCTTTGTTGAGATTGAAACAACAACAATAATGGAGTTAGCAAAAATCATTCGTAAGGCGATTGATGATGTTAATCCATCTATTCCTTGCTTCTATTGTACCTGTGGGAACCCAGAGGACTTAAATGTTGCAGAGAACATTGCCGGAATTATAGCCGCAAATGGGCAGCCCCACACGATAAGAATTAACAATGGTAGGTATATGCGTAATAATCCAGCAGACTTTCCTAATTGGCTTTACTTTACCTGCCACCAACGCTATGCTCTCTCTCCTGACACTGAGGTAATGACTGAGGCGGACACATTCCCGCAAAATCGTTATGCGACAGATGCTGCTTGTATGAACGCAAATATAACACTAGCCATGCTAAATGGCTTTGCGGGAGCAAAGCTTTGGATTACACGCTTATATAATTTTGAACCCGATTCAGGCAAAGCTTATAGACAGATTCTAAAAGACAACATAGGTCTATACAAATTCATTTATGATGCAAAACCAAAATGGCTTGGCTTTAATTCTCCTATGCGTAGACCAAAGGAAACCTGCGTCAACTCAAAAGTAACAGCATGGGGTAAGGAGGTCTTCTCACATATTGGCATTCCGTTTAGATACGAGTATGCAGACTCGGGGCCAACAATGCTTTCTGGTGATGATGTAGCATTTCTAACGAGCGAGGAGTTAAAAAATATTTTAAGTGGCACTGTCATTCTTGATGGCTCAGCAGGTAAGGCTCTAGCAGAGCGTGGTTTTGCCGAGCATTTGGGGTACGCATCTATGGACCCATACCCAGAAAGAATTGCGGAGGAAGTATTTTTTGATTCAAATGGTAATAAACGCGTAATTGGTTGCTCAACCCGAACTCTCACATTTACCACAATAGACCCAGAGGCAGAAGCTCTATCAATGCTAATGCTTCGCACTTGGTCTTTCTCAAAGGAATGTAAAGAACTTTGCCCAGGTGCATTGCTTTATAAAAATACACTTGGTGGCACAGTCATTACCTTTGCTGCAACAATTGGAGAATACTCTGCCGACTCATTTGCCCTATTAAATGAAACAAGGAAGCTTCAGCTTTGTGAGCTTATTGAAAGGCTCGGAGAAACCACAATAAATCTTGTAGGAGATGCAAGAGTTATTTGTCAATATGGGCGCACAAAGGACAACCAAAAAATCATGTATTTCTGCAACATTTCAAACGATGTTTTACCTAGCATTGAGCTTGTATCAAGGGTATTTGATGAAAGTTGTAATCTATTTAGAGTAATGCCTAATGGTGAGCTAATGCCATACGTATTAGAAAAGAGCGATACACAATTCCGTATTAACACACAGCTCAACCCATTGGAAACAGCTGTTTTCATAATAAAGAATTGATTATACATAACACTATCATCTTAGACTATGGTGCTTTTTAAGAGTGTCATATGAAAATTTTAAGGATTCCTTGACAACATAAATACAACACCAAACACACAATGGCGTTGGAACGTAATGTGTCAAATATAAAAGACACCGAACCGGGCGTTAGTTTTCAATTTTTTTTGGATTTTCTTGAGAAATAATTTTGCTTTTTCTTATCCTTTCTTGTTCTTTGTAAATTCTTTTTTTCAATAATTTGATTTGCTCTAGTAGTTGGAAGCGATTTAATTTGCTTTTTAATGTTTCATAATGTTTTATTCTCTGAGGAAATCCACCTCCTGTTTCCTTTACTCTTTCAAGGGGTGTTTTGGGGGTGTCGTATTTCTTCTTTGTTTTACGCAGCTCGTCTTTTGGTTCTCGGCTAATAAGCCTTTTACATGGACAAAATAGGTTGTTATATAAGCTTATCATATAACAATACTTCCAAAGAAGATCTTCTAATTCTTCTTGATCTAAACGTTTATATCCAAAAAAACACCTTACTAATGAGCTATTTTTTTGTTCAACTCTAGCATTGTCATTTTTATTTGCTATTCTTGACCTTGTAAAAAGGATGCCATGCTCCTTCATGAAATCAAAAACATAGTGATTCATGAATTCATTTCCAGAGTCAGAATGTATCTCGCATACTTTAAAAGGCATTTGATTTACAGTTTTACTGATTGCTTCTTTGGTATTATAACCACTTCTATTCCATACAGGCATGCATACATCCCATTGTGTGAGCCTTTCTACAGCATTGTGAATCCACCAACAGCTTCCTGTAGAGGTGTCTCCGCATAATTGGACAGTATCTATTTGTACTTCTCCTAAGACTGATGGCAATCCGAATTCTGCATTTTTACATGGAACTTCTTTGAAGATATTGTTATATCCACTGCGTTTGTTCCTCCGCCGAGGGGATTTAAATCCGTATTTTCTTAGAATACGATTCATTGTTGATACACTCATACTTCTTACAAGTTCATATTCTTCTGGCTCTATATGGCGAACTTCAGATAAGTCTTTTAATATGTTATCAATATCCGAATGAATATATTCCGGGCATTTATAATTTATGCGTTTCCATAAATCTATAAATAATTTTTCTGCTGCTTCGGTATATTTTTTTGTTCTTCCTTTTTTGCCATTTGCTCTTTTAATGGAGCCGTTTAAAAGTTTTATAACATACTTTCTGTCTGCTCCTATTTCTTCACATATAGAAGAAATAAACCTAGTTTTTGCTTGTTTATTTAATTCTTTAAAATAAATATTTCGCTTCAATTCAATATAAGTTTTCATGAAATTTTTAGTACATTTTGCATTCATAATATCCCATTATCTCATAGTGTCATCATTTTTGAAATATGGGCATTGAACTTATTTTATTCATTTTTCCTTTCGGTGTCTTTTATTTTGACACATTACGTGCACCACTAAATTTTTTCATAAGAAAATTTCGTAATTTACTTTAATTTCCAATTATGGCATAATAAACAAGTTTTAAGTGCTATATTATATAGTTTAGAAAAGTGGAATTTTTTTTAAGGTGAATTTACGATGAAAATCATTGAAAATGGAGATGTAACATCAGCTAAAGGTTTTTTGGCTAGCGGTGTGGCTGCCGGTATCAAGGTTAATAGACTTGATATGGCAATAATTGCCTCCGATAGACCAGCTGTTTGTGCCGCTATGTTTACACAAAACCGCGTTCCAGCAGCTCCAGTCCAGTATGATAAACCTTTGGCTGCCAAAGGAATGTGCCGAGCTGTGGTTGTCAATGTCGGCTGCGCTAATGCTTGCACCGGTGAAGGTGGCTATGCAGATGCCGTTGAAATGGGTCAGCTTGCTTCTGCTGCTATCAATGTCCCAGTTGAGGAAATGCTTGTATGCTCTACCGGTACTATTGGTCGCCGCCTCCCTATGGAACGAATCCGTAATGGAATTAAATTGGCCGCAGAAGCCCTCTCCTATGATGGTGGTCAAGCAGCCGCAGATGCAATACTTACAACAGATCTTGTATGCAAAAAAGCTGCTGTCTCTGTCGAAATCAATGGTAAGGAAATTGTTGTCGGTGGAATTTGTAAGGGCTCCGGTATGATTTGCCCTAACCTTGCAACAACTCTCTGCTTTATCACAACCGATGCAAAGGTTAAACAATCCGCTCTCCAAAAAGCAACAAAGGCTGCAGTTGAAAAATCCTTTAACCGCATTACCGTTGATGGCGACCAAAGCACAAATGATACATTTGCTGTCTTTGCAAATGGTGCCGCAAGCGAAGTAGAGCTAGATGAAGCACATCCAGAATGGAGCAAGTTTGTTGAGGCCCTAACTGAGGTCGCAACTAGCCTTGCAAAGCAGATTGTTATGGATGGAGAAGGGGCAACTAAATTTGTCGCTATTACTGTTGAGAAAGCCGCTTCAAATGAAGATGCTCTTCTAGCTTGCCGCGAAATAGCAAATTCTCCTTTGTTTAAGACTGCTTGTTTTGGCGGAGATCCAAATTGGGGTCGCGTTATCAGTGCAGTTGGTAATTCTGGTTGCGAGGTTGAAGAGCTTAAGACAGAAATTTACTTTGATGATGTTTGCGTGTTCAATAAGGGCAAGCTTGCTAGCGAAGAGGATAATGCTCGTTTGGCAAAGGTTATGGCTCAGCGTGCATTTGGTGTAACAGTTAAACTTAACCTCGGAGAGGGTGAGGATACTGTTTATACGAGTGACCTCTCTTATGGATATGTGAAAATCAATGGTGAGTACACAACATAAGGTTTAATAAGCTTTTTGAAGGTGTGTTTTATGATGGAAGAATATATCAAAAAAGCAGATACACTAATAGAAGCCTTGCCATATATTGCTCGTTTTAAGGATGAGATGATTGTGGTAAAGCTGGGTGGTAGTGTTATGGAGAGCGAGGAGCATCTTCGCTCTATTTTGACCGATATCGCATTTATGCGAATTGTCGGTATGCGTCCAATCGTGGTGCATGGTGGTGGAAAAGCAATCTCTCGTGGGTTGGCAAAGGCCGGAATCGAAACAAAGTTTGTTCAAGGCTTCCGCGTTACCGATGAAGCATCCATGAATGTAATGGAGGATGTTATCAAAAATGAGGTGAACGCAAATGTTGTTAGCATCTTGCGTGAGGCTGGTGTGGATGCTCAACCTATGTATGGAGATAATATTTATTTTACAACACGTAAGACTGGTACAGATGCAGAAACCGGTGCAACGATTGATTGGGGCTATGTCGGCATCCCAATGTCTGTTGATACTGGACCAGTTCGCGAGCTATTGCATGCAGATGTAATCCCAGTGATTTGTCCTGTTGGCAAGGGTGCAGATGGGCATGCATATAATATTAACGCAGATGTGGCTGCATCAGCACTTGCAAAGGCAATTCGCCCACGTAAGCTTGCCTTTGTGTCTGATGTGCCTGGTCTTTTACGTAATCCGGATGATCCTAGCTCCTTAATCAATACGATTACAGCAGAGCAGGGTCAGGAGCTAATAAACCAAGGAATTGCTGGTGGCGGAATGCTGCCAAAAATGCAGAGCTGTCTGGAGGCTTTAGCCGCAGGCGTTCGCAAAGTGCATCTTGTTGATGGCAGAATGCAGCACTCGCTTCTGCTTGAAATATTTACTAATAACGGAGTAGGAACGGAGATAGTTAGACAATGAGTAAAGAAAGAAAAGAAAATGTAGTTGAAGATTGCAGCAAGTATATCATGAACACCTATGCAAGAGGTGAGAGCACACCAGTGCTTGTTCGTGGTCAGGGTGGCCGTGTTTGGGGTAGCAATGGCAATCAGTATATAGATTTTACTTCTGGTATTGCAGTACAGAATATTGGACACTCTCATCCAAAATATATTGAAAAGGTTAAGGCACAGCTTGATGAATTGGTGCACTGCTCAAATCTTTTCTATAATGCAAATCAAGTAACATTGGCTAAGAAGCTTGTTCAGCTAAGTGGCTTAGAGGGAAAAGTATTTTTCTGCAATTCCGGTGCAGAAGCAAATGAGGCAATGATTAAGCTTGCTCGCCTATATGGAAGCGAGAGCGGTCGCTATGAAATCATTTGTATGAAAAATTCCTTCCATGGTCGCACAATGGCAACTCTTTCAGCAACTGGACAAAGCAAGGTTCAGAAGGGATATGATCCACTTTTACTTGGATTCGCATTTGCTGAGTTTAATGATTTAAATTCTGTAAAGGAGCAAATTACCGATAAGACAGTTGCAATCTTGCTTGAGCCAATCCAGGGCGAGGGTGGTGTAATTCCTGCAACACCGGAGTTTATGGAGGGTGTTCGTGCATTGTGTGATGAGCATAATCTTCTAATGCTTTGCGATGAGGTTCAGTGCGGAATGGGTCGCACAGGTAAATGGTTTGGCTGGCAGAATTATTCAGTTGCTCCAGATGCATTTTCTCTAGCAAAGGCTTTGGCTGGCGGTATTCCAATGGGTGCAATGGTTGCATCTAAGAAGTTTGCAGATGTATTTGTGCCTGGTTCACATGCTTCAACTTTTGGTGGTGGTGCGCTTGCCAGTGCAGCTGCTCTTGCTGTTATTGATGTAATTGAGAAGGATAATCTTCTTGATAATGCAAAGAAGCTTAGCGAGATATTTATGACAGGGCTTCAACAGTTTGTTGATAAGTATGACCAGGTGCTAGAGGTTCGCGGCTGTGGCTTGCTAATTGGCTTAGTTGTTGAGGATGGCTATGCTAAGAAGATTGTAGAGGAGCTAAGCATTGGTGGTCTGTTGGCTTGTGTTGCTGGACCAAATGTTGTTCGCTTCCTACCACCTCTAACTCTAAGGGAAAGATATCTTGATGAGGCTCTTGATATGATTGATGAGGCTCTTGAGATAGTATTTGAACCAGAGGAAGAGGCATAATATAATTTCGGCTTTAAATAAAATATTAAATTCTAGGAGATAAAAATGGCTCTAACAGTTGATGAGATGAAGGGACGTAAGATAGGTATCTGCGTGTCTGGTGGTTTGGATAGTAAGACAATTGCAATTCGTCTACGTGAGGCTGGTGCTGATGTGCTATGCTTTACTGCTGATCTTGGTCAGCCAGACGAGAAGGATATCCGCGATGTACAGAAGAAGATGGCACCATGCGGTGTTGATACAGTTATCGTTGATGTTCGTGAGGAGATGGCAGAGGCTTGCTTTAAGACAATTATGGCTGAAGCAACCTACGATGGTGGTTACTGGAATTCAACTGGTATTGGTCGTGCAGTAACAGTTCGTAAGATTGTTCTTGAGATGAAGAAGCATGGAATCTCAACACTTGTTCACGGTGCAACCGGTCGTGGTAATGACCAGATGCGTTTCGAGCGTTACACCAATCAGTTTGCTCCAGAGATGACTGTTTATGCTCCATGGCGTGATGCAAAGCTTCTAGAGGAGTTTCCTGGTCGTACACAGATGTGCGAATATCTAGCAAAGTATGATATTGTTGCATTCCCTGGTGGAAAGAAGCGTTATTCAACAGACTGCAATATCGCAGGTCTATCTCATGAGGCTGAGGACCTAGAGAGCATGGAAACAGCAATGACAATTGTTGAGCCAACAATGGGTGTATGGCCAATGCAGGCTCCTGATGCAATTGAATCTGTTAAGATTAAATTTGAAAAGGGTCGCCCTGTTGCAATCAATGGTGTTGAGATGAAGCCTTTTGATTTGCTAGTTGAGGCAAATAAGATTGGTGGTCGCAATGGTGTTGGTATGAGCCATGCACTAGAAAATCGCATCATCGGCACAAAGAGTCGTGGTGTTTATGAGGCTCCAGGTATGGAAATGCTAGGTAAGGCTCTTCGTTATATCTACCAAGCAATCATGGATAAACCAGCAACAACATTGTTTGAGCAGCTTTCTCGCTTTATTGGTGTGCAGATTTATGATGGTAAGTATTACGATTTGTCAACTCAGGCTGCATTTGCTGCAATTGAGAAGTTTGCAGATAAAGCAACTGGTGAGGTGACAGTTGGTCTATATCGTGGTAATATCTTGTTTGAGTCATTGACAGGTGTAGAAGCTTCTCTATATTTTGAAGAGGATGCATCTATGGAAGCAAGTGCTGGCTTGAACCCAGTAAGCTCTCAAGGCTTTGCTGAGATTCAGAGCGTAGAGGCTCGCTCAATGGCGAAGGCTGGTCACATTAAGGCATAAGCATATGTTGACCCCAGAGCAAGAGCAAGCAGTTCGCACTTGGGCACAGGAGGGCGCGGGTTTATCAGAGATACAGACACGCCTTGCAGAGGAATTTGATATCCATCTAAGCTATATGGATACACGTTTTCTTGTGATGGATATCAATGCAAGCATCAAGGATAAGGAAGTGCCTGCACCAAAGCAGCCGGTGCCACCTGCTCCAGCAAGAGAGGAGGCCCCAGCAAGTGGTGTGGTTCATGATATTGATGCTGAAAGCGAGAGTGGAGTTGCTTCTGAGGCAGAAATGCCAATGGGAGGAGCAAAACCTGTTGAGGAGGGAGAGCTTTCTGTTGAGCTTAGCCGCATCCAAAAGCCGGGCTTTGCTCTATGTGGTAGCCTTGTTTTCCCTGATGGGGAAAAAGCAGAGTGGGGTATCACAAATGATGGACGCATTGCTCTAGACCCTGCCACAGAGGGCTATCGCCCATCAACGGAGTATCTCCGCCAATTCCAGATGAAGCTTAAGGCTCTAATTGAGTCTGCTTATTAAAATAAATTATGTGCCTTTGAATGGTGTGGTTTTCATACTCCATTCAAAGGCTCGCGTAAAAATATTAGAAGAGGTTTGTTATGCCAATAATCGGTTTTCTTGGTGCCGGCAAAATGGGTGGTGCAATTCTTGCCGCCCTAAGTAATGCAAAGATTGCAGAAAAGCTTTATGCCTGCGATGCATATAAGCCTCGCCTTGATGAACTGAAAAAGAAATATAAGGCTCAACCAGCATCTGCTCTCGAAGTAATCGAAAAATGCGATGTTGTTTTTCTTGCAGTGAAGCCTCAAGATTTAGAAGCCCTGCTTAAGTCTGTGGCAGAGTCTAAATTTCTATCGCGCCCTCTCTATATTTCTATTGCAGCCGGAAGAAAGCTTGAGTGGCTTGAGGCGTTGCTCCCTAAAGCAGCTGTTGTCCGTGCAATGCCAAATCTTGCTGTGGCAGTTGGCGAGGGTATGACTGGCTATGCTCCTGGCTCTAAGGTAAAAAAATCACAAGCTGCTTTGGCGGGTAAGCTCCTCGCTCTAACTGGTAAGGCTGTCCAATTGAAGGAAGAACAGCTCGATGCCGTGACCGCCCTAAGCGGCTCTGGTCCGGCATTTATGGCGTATGTGGTTCAAGCAATGATTGATGGTGCCACCTCCCTTGGACTCTCCGAAATAGATGCAAAGACTCTTGCCCTCCAAACTATGCTTGGCACAGCCCGTGTGTTGCAAGCCTCAGATGCCCCTATCGCCGATTTTATTAAGGCTGTAACATCTGCTAAAGGTACAACAGCTGAGGGTTTGGCTGTACTCGAAAAATCTGCAGTTAAAAATACAATGAAGCGGACCCTCTCGGCAGCAGCTCGCCGTAGTAAAGAGCTAAGTAAAATCTAATTTTTTATAATTTGTGTATTTGTAGTAATGGCAAAAAAACGTTCTAGTCTAAATATAAATATCCCATATAGAGTGCGACACTCTGCCACCGGCTCTTCCAATAAAATGAAGGATGATGAGTCTGATTTTATGGCTCAAATTAAGCGTCGTGCCCTAATTAAGGCTGCAATTGTCCCCTTTGTTTTGGTGCTCGTATTCTGCATTTCTGCAATTGTTGGCTCTTGCCAAAATGAAAAAGCTAATGTGGAAATTCCTGACTCCTCACAAGAAAAATCAGAGCCAGTAGATAAGAAACCTAAAGCTGCTCCCAAAACCAAGCCGACTCAAAACGGCATTGATTTAGTTAAACCGGTCCGTGAAGCTCCGGCAAAATTCCCTCGCAATTCTAAAATGCCTAATAAGCGTGAACGCGATGTTTGTGGTGAGATTGTTAATGGTAAATTCTCTCCAGGTAGAGACTTAATTTTTGTGACCGATTCCCGCGTCTGGTGGGAGAGCGATAACGATGGAGTAAGCGATGATGAGTGCGATCATTCTATGCACCGTGCAATGGAAATTCCATTCCGTAGGTTGGTTAATCTTGTTGAAGCACAAACAAAGCTCCAATTAAGAGTGCAAGAGGTTTATCGGCCCGATGGCATTCATTCTGAAAAGTCTCTTCATAAGGAAGGTCGTGCAATTGATATGACACTTGGCTACAAGAATGGTGAAAAGCTTAAGACCGCCGCAGAAATGAATGAGGCGTATGAGCAGCTCTGTAAGCTCGCTTGGCAGGCTGGCTTTGATTGGGTTTTCTATGAATATGGCTCTGGCTCTGGACCACATGTTCATGCCTCTATAAAGGCAACAGGTCCTTTTTTGACAGATAAGACGAAGTAGTAATTTAGTTAAGGAGAAAAGCAATGAAAGATAAGCTAAAGGGAGTGGTTGAAGGGAAAGGCTCTGCTGCTGGCAAGTACTTTACTATAAACTATGGACCAATGCCTAAGCTTAAGGCTCTGCTGATGGAGCTTTGCATTTTTCTCTTCGGCAATATGTCTGGTGCCGCCGGGCTTTTCTTCCGGTCGAAGCTTTATCGTTGCTTCTTAGGTAGCTGTGGAAGGAAGCTTGTGGTTGGTAGAGGTGTTACCCTGCGCCATCCATCAAAAATACATTTTGGTGATGGTGTAATTCTCGATGATAATAGCGTTGTTGATGCTAAAGGCGAGGATAATGACGGCATTAAATTTGGGAATAATGTGTATATTGGAAAAAATTCAATTGTGTATTGTAAAAATGGAAATATTACTCTTGAGGACAAGGTAAATATTTCTGCAAATTGCATTATTTTTTCTTCTAACTCATTAACAATGCATCCTGGAAGTATGGTTGGTGCATATTCTTATTTTTTAAGTGGTGGTGAGTATGATTATGCAGACCCAACACCATTTGTAGATCAAAGTGGTATGTGCACTAAGGGACCACTAGAGATTGGTGCAAATTGCTGGTTTGGCACTCGCGTAACAGTGCTGGATTCAACACAAACAATTGGTGAGCATTGTGTTTTCGCTGCTGGCTCTGTTGTGACAAAGCCTACAGAACCCCATGGCTTGTATGTCGGTGCACCAGCAAAGCTGGTTAAGTCAATTTAAAGGAAAATTATTTTTTAAGGAGGAATAAAATGGATTTATTAGTTCTAGCAGCCGGAATGGGAAGTCGCTATGGAGGCTTAAAGCAGATGGACCCAGTAGGGCCTAATGGTGAATTTATTTTAGATTATAGTGTACGCTTTGCAAAGGAAGCTGGCTTTGACCGTGTTGTTTTTGTAATTCGTAAGGATATTGAAAAGGATTTTAAGGAAATAGTTGGCTCACATTGGGAGGATAAATTTAAGGTTGAATATGTTATCCAAGATTTGAGTGATTTGCCAGAGGGCTTTTCTGTGCCAGAGGGTAGAACAAAGCCTTGGGGTACTGCCCATGCTGTAATGGCTGCACGCGAGGTTATTTCTGAAGCATTTGCTGTAGTAAATGCAGATGATTTCTATGGGGCAGAAAGCTTTAAGCTTGCTTATCAGTATTTGAAGCAGACAGAAGCAGAGCCAAACACATATTGTATGGTTGCTTATGAGCTAAGTAAGACACTTTCTAAGTATGGTGGAGTATCCCGTGGTATATGTGAGATTGATGAAGCGAGCTTCTTAACTAAAATTACAGAAAGGCTTGCTCTTCAGCGTGAGGTAGATGGTGTAATTCGTGATTCTGGGGATGCTTTTGCTGATGATACACCGGTCTCTATGAATTTATTTGGCTTTAAGCGTAGCTATATGGATGCATTGGTTGCCCGCTTCCCAGAATTTTTGAAGCAAAGCGAAGGCAATCCAAAGGCAGAATATCAAATGCCCACAGAGCTAGGTACAATGCTAAAATCTGGTGCGGTAAAGGTTAAGCTTTTGCGTACAACCTCTGAGTGGTTTGGTGTCACAAGTCGTGAGGACCGGGATGAGGTTGTTGAGAAGCTCAAGAACATTTAAGGATAGGAGTGTGTAATGGTTAAAAGAGCAGGCTTTTCTTTAGTAGAGATTCTTATTGCGATAAGCATTATGGTGCTTTTAGGAACAGTTGTTGGTATTGCTTTAAATGATTTACCGACCAAGGGTCGCTGTGATGCAGCGAAGCTTCAGGTTGATGCATTTAAAACAGCTATTCAGCTTTATATTGCAGATAATGGATTAGCACCAACACAAAGGCAGGGCTTAGAGGCATTGGTTGTAAAGCCCACAGAAGCACCAATACCTAATAATTATAAGCCTGGTGGATATCTTGATTCCCGTGAGGTGCCACTTGATCCTTGGGGTAATGATTATGCATATCTTGTTCCTGGTAGCAATGGTGAGCCATTTGAAATCATCTGCTATGGGGCGGATGGTGATGTTGGTGGAGAAGGCTATGATGCCGACATCTCCAGCACGAAATAGTAACAGCATTGATAGCACGGGCATCACATATAAAAAAATCGCACAGCGAAAAGGTGGAAGCAAGTGTCCAGTATTCGACAAACTAGGATGCTGGAGCTTCTATTTTAACATGGGACTCTCTATACCTAAGACCTGCATCTATCTAACAAAAATGCCGAAAACGTAAAAAATATTAGATACATATTGCTTTTTACACAGAACTGTAGTATATTATATCTAACAAAAGTGGCGAAAATGGCAAAAATATTAGATGGAGATGATTATGGAAATAAAAAGAGATGTTTATTTAAATAGATTGGTTGTTCGAAAACATAATGGATTTATTAAGATTGTAACAGGTATACGTAGATGTGGTAAATCATATTTGCTTAATACCATATTCTATAATCATTTATTGGCCGAAGGTATCACCCATGACCATATAATTAAATTTGCTTTTGATTCTGCAGATGATTTAATAAAAATAGGTGAGAATCCTATCCTATATGATAACGTCAATAAAAAGAAAAAAGTTGATCCAACAAAATTCATAAAATGGATACAAACTCAAATAGTGGATGATAAAATGTATTATCTACTATTAGATGAAGTTCAAAATTTAGGAGCATTCGAGACTGTCCTTAATGGATTTCTCAGAAAGAATAATTTAGATATCTTCGTTACTGGAAGCAATTCCAAATTTTTGTCTAAGGATATTATGACAGAGTTTGCTGGTAGAGGAGATGAAGTGCATGTACTTCCTCTGTCCTTCTCTGAATATTACAATTTTAAATCAGGGGAAAAAGATCTAGCATTTGATGAATATTCTATCTATGGGGGTTTGCCTGCTATTGCTCTTATGGCGACTGATGAGCAAAAAAGCTCATATTTAAAAACACAAATAGCAAACCTATATTTACGAGATATAAAATTACGATTTAATTTAGTTGCTAACACAGCAATTGATGAGGTTATGGATGTTTTAGCATCTAGCATCTCTTCACTGGTAAATCCACGCAATTTATCAAACACATTTAAATCAATTCAAAAGAAAAATATTTGCCCCGACACAATTAATCACTATATAGAGTTTATGGAGGATGCTTTTATTTTATCTCGTGTAAAACGCTATAATATAAAGGGGAAAAAATATATTGGGACACCATATAAGATATATTTTGAGGATGTGGGGCTACGAAATGCCAGATTAAATTTTAGACAACTTGAGCAAACTCATATCATGGAGAACATTATTTATAATGAGTTGAGGTATAGAGGGTATCAGGTAGATGTGGGGTGCGTTGAGACTCGGGAAAAAGATGAATTTGGGAAAGAAAAAAGGAGCCAACGCGAGATAGATTTTGTGGCAACTCTTGGTAATAAAAAATATTATATACAATCCTCTTATGCTATAACTGATGACGAGAAGTATAAGCAAGAAACAGCATCATTCAAAATTATGAGAGACTCATTTAAGAAGATAATTGTAGTAGATAAGGCTATGAAAGCTAGATATGATGAAAATGGCTATATGCTTATTGGCATTAAGGAATTTCTCCTTGATTTAAATAGCCTTGATGCATAATCATATTATCGATGCAATTTTCCTGACACTGGACAAATACAGAAAAACACACAATTAGACGATAAGACTTTGACGTTAGACGATAGACCATTGTTTTTTGCTATCGCGTCTAATCTCGTCCGCTGCGTCCTCCGCGTCGCAGCGTCCCTTCTTCGCACTTATTGCTTTCGCCTAACACGGAGTACGGAGGACAAGGGAGAATTGTGCAAGCAATTATTCCAGTACCCCAAGCACCCCTCCGTGTCTCCGTTCTCTTTATTCTCCGTGTTTCGCCGAAGGCCAGAGCGGGAGCGTTTAAATCTTTTCACTCGTTGCTTTTGCTCAACACGGAGTACGGAGGTAAGGAGAAAAAGTGCAAGCAATTATTACAATAATCCCAGAAACACCAAATTGTGTATGTATCCCACGCTCAGTTGGTAATTGAGATTACCGATTTGTCGCAGATTATCATCGGTGTATCGCTGAGCGGCAAATTATCAATAAATACTGAGCCAAAATCCGTTTATGCAAATTTTGCTATAATATGCAAACAAAAATAGGAATATCTTAAAAAAGTTTGCATTTTATAGTGGAATAACTTATGTACAAAGAAAATAATTTGACTCAAATAACAATTGAAGACTTTAATCAGTCTTGCGGAATTCCGTTAGATTCAAACAATCGGTGGATTGTATTATCTCACAGAATTGATTTGGATTTTATTGAGAAAAGATATAAAGAATTGTTTTCATCTAAAAAAGGCAGACCAGCAGTTAATAGCAGAATGAGACTTGCTGCCTTGAAAGTTCGCTCGTTGATTCATAAGTTGCTTCGTGCGATAGAAAGAAATTTAAAATATATTGATGAATATCTTGCTCGTGGGCTTGCTGTAGAGAACAAGCGGTATTGCGAATATTAAAAAACAATTCGCTCGTTGTATTCTCAACAAAACTAGAAGAAACAATATTGAGTAGATTAGCACTTAGCGTGTTTGTTGTTAATTTGTTTGGCACAAGCCATTCTTTTTTTGCTTATTATTTTGCAGAATTGCGAGAAGGTATTCAGTCAATTATTATTTAAAATCGAAGACTAGCATAAAAATTTGGTTGGTATTTAAAAAAATGGCATTCATGGGCAGACACTACATAATCAAAGAATTGTCTTTTCGTATAAATTAAGTTATATTATTGCTTCGTTTAATTGAAAATTAGTACAGAATTCTTATGAAACAAAGATTTAAAATATTGATGGATAAGACAAAGCCAGCGGAGCAGCGTGTATTTGCTCTGCTTGAACTGTTTTGCATGCCAATGAGCTTTTTGACGCTTATTGGATTAGTTGCTGTTGTGATTGTGAAAAGATGTGGTGTGGTATTGCCAGTGTGGTTTGATGCTTATGTCTTCCCAATCCTTGTTTCCGCAGCAGTGGGTTATTTGACAAATTGGATTGCTATAGAAATGCTGTTTAAACCCTATAAACCAACTTGGAAGCATCCTTTTGCTATAATTACTTTCGGCTATTGGCGACAAGGTCTTGTTCCTAAAAATAAGAATCGTATCGCACAAATTATGGGAACAGAAGTTGCAGAGAAATTACTTAAACCAGAAAAATTGGCAAACGATCTCTGCTCTATGGTCGGCGAAATTCTTGAAAATAAAGAAATAATGATGTCTCTTCAGCAGGGACTACAAAAACAAGTAGTTAAACATGAAGAACAAATAATCTCGGCACTTGTTCCTAAAATCGAAGCTACTGTTATTTCTGAAACTAATCGTCTTATTACTCCTGAAAAGATTAAAGAATTTTGGTCAAAGAAAATTGAACCTTATCTTCAATCTGAAAAAACAAAAGAAAAAATTTCCACGTTTTTGCTGAATACCCTAGAGAAAAAGGCTCCAACTATCGCCGAAAAGGTAAAGCCTATTATGGTTCAGGCAATTGAGGAGTATTGCTATACAAAGGCCGGTCGCCTAGGAGCAATACTTTCACCCCTTGCTTCAAATATTGCTGATTACTTAATTTCTCAAAAAACTATAGAAATGGGTATTACTAAATGGATAAATAATCCAACAACCCCAGATATGGTTAGAGATGAAATTGTTAATTTTGTTGCGGAGTTGCGTGAACAAATTTATTCATCAAAGAATGAAGAGCAAACCTCTGAATTTGCAGAAGAGCTTCGCGAATCATTACACGCATATATTAGTAAGTATTTACATGAAAATATTCGTTCCATGTCAGGAAAATTTCTTTCGTCTGACGCCTTATGGTCTTGGGTGGAATCATTGCTGCCAACAATTAAGCCAGGTATTGAGTCAATGATTAAAGAGACAGGTATGCCACTTATAATTGAAAAGCTTAATGTAAATGGTCGCATACAAACTGCGGTTGATGAAATGGATATGGCAGAATTTCATGAAATGATAAATCTAGTGGCCGCTCAACATTTAGGAGCAATTCAAGTGCTTGGATATATACT
Organism: uncultured Verrucomicrobiota bacterium; assembly: GCA_937911295.1. Lineage (GTDB taxonomy): Bacteria > Verrucomicrobiota > Kiritimatiellia > RFP12 > UBA3636 > RGIG990. The sequence continues at coordinate 76,710 of CALDQE010000016.1, read as the reverse complement.
TGGTGCAGTTGCAGGAATATTGTTGATATTTGGATAATAAATAATAGTATTAAGGATAAAAATGAGCTCAATAATTGGAGATATTTTTAGAGGTGTTGGAGAACTAATTGGTGGTGCAGCAGATTTTGTTGGCGACTTAGTTTTTGGGAAAAGTGATAGTGTGGATATCCTTATTCCTATTGTCGCTATGCTAGGCAAAGCTGCCAAATGTGATGGGCAGGTATCAAAACAAGAAATTACTTATATGGATAGCCTTTTTGAAGACTGGAAATTGGATTCTACTCAAAGAAAGCGCTATATTGATGTTTTTAATAATGCTAAGAACGACAAATCGTTTGATATCTTTTATTGTGCAAGAAAAATCGGTTCTAGTTTGAAGGATACAGAAGAAGGAATAAGGATGCGAGTATCTATCTATGTGGCATTATGTGAAATGATGCTTGCTGATGGGCAAATTTCTGCAGAGGAGGATAAGATTCTCCGTTCAATTCCTCAATCATTAGGTCTCCCTAATGAGATTTACTTTAGATTTTTTGAAAATAACTCCAGTAATGATTTACGCAAGCAACAGGTTTCTTTAGATGAATGTTACAAAATTTTGGGTTGTAGCTCATCAGCATCTAATGATGAAATTAAACGTGCCTATAAGAAGCAGATTAGAAGCTACCACCCGGATGTGATTGCCTCAAAAGAGCTTGCTCCAGAATTTATGGAGTTTGCAAAGCAACAAACTCAAAGAATAACAGAAGCATACGACACAATTCGCAAAGAGCGAGGCTTTTGATTAAGGGCTTCACCGTTTATAATCGACAAGCACACGTAGTGTGCTTTTCAGCGGCTTGCGCAGTGTGTGGCTTAGTACAGCACCGAAGGCAAGTGCGACTGCGTCGTTAAAAATCTCTCAGTGCCTGAGCGTCTAACGTCATGGTTGTCTCATCGTTTGATTGTCCTTGCGTTAGTACTTTATTATGACGCGATACATTGAGTGTACACACTGTTTTACTGCACGAATATGCACACACACATTCTAAATTTTTGTGTTGTAAAATCGTGCCAATTATTTGTAAAATTTTGACAAACTTAATGTAAAATATTGACCTAACTTGTTGAGTTTTATATAATTAAGTTAGTAATGCAAATTGTTGCATGTTGTTTAGGAGATATTTTATGAAATTATTCAAATTATCCTTGTTGTTGGTATCCGCTATTGTGACAACTTCTTTGTCAATGTTCGCTGCTGCTATAGAACGTCCTACAACAGCTAATCTTGTTGATACATCTTCAACAGCTGGTGCTGTGTCTAGTTCCTCACAAACACACGATTCGTATCCAGCTTCAAGAGCTTTTGATAAAAATAAATCCGATACCAATGGTCGATGGCTTTCTGTAATTGGTGACAATATGTATCTAGTATATGCATTTAAAGAGCCAACATTAGTTAATGCTTTAACTGTAGTTGCTGGCCACGATAATAAGGGTGGTTACAATAGTGCAGGGCGAGCCCCAAAGTCTTGGACCTTTGAAGGCTCTAATGATGGTGAAGCTTGGACTATACTTGATACACAAACAAGTGAAACAGGTTGGACAAATGGCGAAGAGCGTCACTATTCTTTCACGAATGGACAAGCTTACAAATTTTATAAGTATAATTGTACCGCACTTAATGGTGGAACAGATTATCTTCAGCTATGGGAATTAGAGTTTTATCAAAATGTCGGGTTTGAAAATGTTGCGATTACACGTAATAATTCTTCAATCTTTACTATTTCCGGAAAGTTATATAATGGAACAGTTGGGGATGTGTATACAATTGTTAATGATGGAGTAACATCAGCAACAAATCTTATCCAGACAGCGGTTGAAGAAGACTCTTCATTTTCAAGTGCAATCTCAAATCTAGAAGACAATAAGACTTATCAAGTTTCTTTGCTATTACAAGGCGACGATTTTGTAATCGAAGAGCTTTTGGGTGAAATTTATACTGGTGCGTTATCTTTTAGTAATCCAGTAAATGCCAAAGAAATTGGCTTAGTTCCTGGTGGTGTAACTGTTTCCCGTGCAAATGCAGATGCTTATCCTTTAACGGTAAACTACACAATTACCTCCACGGATGCTACTGCAGCAGAAGGCACAACTTGGCAGGTGCCGGTATCTATAACAATTCCAGCTGGTTCTACAAGTGCAGTGCTACCGGTTGTGCCAATTCTTGATTATAATGTAAACCAAAACATCACTTTAACAATCAGTCTTGCAGATGGTAATTATGCTCTACCTAATGATAATGCAGTAAATATAACTCTCATCAATCAAGAAAAATTGACAATATTTAATTTTGCAAATAAGCGAGAGGTAGCTCTATCTGAAACAGCAATAGAAAAAATAGGAGAAGGAGTATATACAGATTTTCCTGTGCTATTGCGCTTGCCACAAGATGTTTCTGAGAAATTTAACTCAGAAAAAGGTAGCGATTTATTAATTAAAGACGAAAATGGCACAGAGCTTTCATTTGATGTTGAGTCTTTTGATCCAGCTGGAGAAACTCTAGTTTGGGTTAAGATACCATCTCTTACCGCAGAGACAAAGTTAACAATATTCTATTCGGGTGTTGAAAACTACGAAAATGATTCAACACAGGTATGGGATGACTTTGTTGGTGTATGGCATTATTCAAAGGATGAAGCAGGTGGAACTGTAGTTAAAGATGCTTCAGCAAATGGTCTTGATGCATATCCAAATGTAGAAGGATCAGCAGTTTCAACCTACGAAGAAGGTCCAGGTGGCTTATCTGCTCTTGCAACCTCTTCTGCAATGAGGGCTCCAGACTATGATGCATATCTTGATAATGTAGCAGTTTTCTCGGCATCTGGTTGGTTTAAGCTACCTTCTCAAGTAAATTCTTATGTTACTTTCTTTAGCAAGAAGACAGGCCTTGAATGGAATAATGCAACTGGTTGGTATATAGAAATGGGCCAAAGCACGACGAAGGCAAACCTTGTTTTAACAAGTACTTCATCGTTCAACTTTAAAAATGTTTCTCAAAATTGGAATTACTTTAATGTTGTTTCAGATGGGACAACGGTTAAAGTATATATAAATGGTTCTAAAACCCCTGTAGCATCCCCAACATATACGATTAAATCTAGTGGCAAGGTTGCAACAATTAGTGGGTCTAGTGGTTGCTATAAAGAATATCGAGTACGGAATTCTGTTTCAACTCCAGTTGAAATAGCTCTTGAATATGCTACAGTTGCAGATGCTCAATTTTTTGTATTTGATGAAGAGCAAGCAGTAGATGCTCAAGCGCCTGTTTTTAATGATCCAATTATTTCGCAAAATTCAGATGAGACATTTTCTGTTTCGGTAGAACTAGTTGAAAACACAGGAGATATTGGAGTTATTTATGATTCCGATTATATAATTATAACAAATATGATTGAATCTGCAGCTCAACCAGGAACGTATGTAGATACACCAACAAATCTCCCTGCGGACCACACCTATAAGTGTTCTGCATACGGTATTGCACCAACAGGAACTGAGGTTTTTGCAAAGGGTGGTATTTTCTATAATGGAGACATTACTATTGAAAAGCTTTCAGATGCTAATGAATATAAGCTTGTTCCAGGCGTATTTCGCATTTCACGTGCAGATACAGCATACGATCTTGTTGTTAATATAGAAATTGCTGGCTCAGCAGTGGATGGGCAGACTTATGAGTCTCTTCCTTCAACAGTTACAATTCCTGACGGCTCAACCTATGTTGACATAAGCGTTACACCAAAAATTGATGCAGTTATTGTTTCTGATTCGAGTGTTGTTGTATCTCTTGCCGATGGCTTATATAATGTAAATGCGTCAGCAGCATCCTCAGAGATGACAATTATCAATCTGGTTGCTCCAGCAGGCTATAACACATGGGTAGCTAGCGAGGATGGTCTTGCATCAGAAGGAAGCAACTGGTCAAAGGGCAGAGCACCAATTTCATCAGATAAGATTTTATTTGATGGTGACTTTAGTTCGGTAGATTGTGAATGGGATGCTGAGACAGTAGCAACTGTTGCATCTTGGACTCAAACAACAAATTATACAGGTACAGTCACTATAGCTACAGTATTCCCTGAGGTAGGAGACTTTAATTGCTTGACTGTTGTAGGAGATATGAATCTGTTTGGTGGAGCAATTACTCATAAAGAGCACAACTCTTCAAAGAAGGCAGATTACTATCGTCTTCGCATGAATGTTGGTGGAAATCTTCTTGTAGATGCAGCAGCAAAAATTACTGCAAAAGGTAAGGGTTCTTATGGACCTCATACAACTCATTCAGGTTGTACATATGGTGGTAGTTATAACGATGCATCTGCATGGGGTAGTTTGACTGAGCCATATAATGTAGGTTCAAGTCCTTCTGCTGATGGTGAATACTCTGCACCAGCAGGTGGAGCTATTTGGATGGAGGTTGCAGGAACAACAACTCTAGATGGTAAAATAGATTCAGACAGTGTTTCCGCATGGGGTAAATGGAATGGATATTCTGGTTCTGGTGGTGCAATATATCTAAAGACAAAAGAGCTAATTGGTAAAGGTGCAATTTCTGCAGATTGTACAAACAATTCAGCTGGTTCAAATCAAGAATCTGGCGCTGGTGGTCGTGTGTCAATTGTGCTAACAGACAGTGAGCTGGTTGATTTCTCATTGGCAAAGATTACAGCAAAAGCAGGCATGTCTTCATATACAAGAACAGGTGCAGCAGGAACAATTCTTGTTCGCTCACCAGAAAAGCCTAATGGCATTCTTTCTTTGGTTGAAAGATCAAACAAGTATGGTCAGTATGCTTATCGACCATCTCCAAAAGAAACAACATCTGTTGTCAGTGGACAAACTTGGGTAATTGATGAGCTTGTACTGACAGCAAATGCTATTTTGCGTGTCCCTACAGGTACAACACTTGATTTACGTGGAGGTTTAAGTGCAGTTTCCACAACTGCTGCAGCTTCAAATATTGATGATACAGGATTATTGATTGATGGAGGAACTCTAATCCTTCCAGAAACAGAAAATCATGTAATTTCTGGTAACTGGATATTTGAGCCTAATGGTGTTACTATTAATGGTAATTTAACAGTAACTGGAGGAGCTGCCGTTGGAACATTGCTTCTATATTCTGATACAGATTCTAGTGTTTGTATTTGTGATTTAACTCTAACTGGCGACCTAACTATCGATAAAGGAGCTTCTATCCGAGCAATCCGTGGCGGATATATTGATGCTTCTGCAAATACAGTAGGAGGTACAGTAAAATCTGTTCATGGTGGACAATATGCTAATACTCAATCTATTTGTGCATATGACTCAGTATTTAATCCATTATATCCAGGTGCATTTGGTCATGACGTTGGATATGTAAATGTAGGTGGTGGAGCCGTTGTACTAAACGTTGATGGCTTATTGACACTTAATGGTAATGCAACAGCAACACCTAAGGCATCAGAGTCTCGCAGTGGTGCCGGTGGTACAATAAATATTACAGCGGGCAATATTGTTGGTGAAGGCTCAATCAGTGCTAATGGACATATGCGCAATTACACAGCAAATCATACAACCGATGGAGCAGGTGGTGGTGGCCGTATTGCAATTCGTTTGACAGATGATGATGCTGTATTCACAGAAGAGTTTTTAGCAAGAATCAATGCTAAGGGCGTTTACTCTTCAAAACTTGGAGCAGAATATTCTTCATCAGCAGGTACAATCTATCTTCAGGATGGATCCCAGGCTGAGGGACGTGGAACAGTTATTATTCGTAATACAAATGATGCAGGTAACAATATTGCATTTACACCAATTCCATCATTAAAGGGTGGAGGAGAAAATGATGACTTCAGGAATGCTTCTTTGAGTGTGGAGGCAACTGCTCATGTAAAGCTTGCGGCTGACTTAAAGATGCAGAACCTTTCTATGGATGAGGGCACAACCTTTGACTTAAACGGCAATAATTTTGTTGTAACAGAAGCCAATATCAATGGAGCAAAGCTTCGTGCAGGCGTTTATGTTCCAACAGATGAAGCAGTTGCTGGATATGTGCTTGATACGGCAGAGGAGCCAACAGGAACTCTTAAGGTCATAGGATCAGCATTGATAATTATCGTGAAATAAACACAAAAGATGGGGCTGTCACAAAACATTAGGTTTTGCAACAGCCCCATCATTAAAATATAATGAGGGCGAGGATTTATCAAAAGCTTCCTTGCATATTGGAGCAGCAGGTAAGGACGTATTTGTCAGGAAGCATTAGAGCTTAATATATTGACAGTAGAGGAGTCCTCTATCATTGATTTATACGGTTCAACCTTATCTGTATCTAGGGCAAAGATTGGTGGGATGTCGTTAGGAGCCGGAGAGTATACTGCGGCACAATTAGAGGGAAAGGGAGCTATTGAGGTTATTGATTCGAGTGAGTCTCTTACAGGCGTATTGCATGTGCTAGGAGAGGGCTTGATTATTATGATTAGGTAATTGCTGTTGATTGCTAGCACAAGCGCGTGCTGACGCATCAGAGCCGTAGGGTTGGCGGCACACTGTGCCATCTATTGTTCTAGAATCATCGGGCGCTTCGCAACCCTCAGAGGTAAAGAAATAATAAGTTATATCGTAGGATTGGGGCTCTGTCCCCAACCTGTAAATGATTGGATTATTTCTGCTCAATATGGTATTTGATGGCAGCCTCTGAGCGAAGTCGCTTAATCCATTCTGACTTTAAACGCTGGGTCTCATTGGCAAATATCTCTGCTTCTATTTCTTTACTTACCTCATTAAAGGGCTTTATGTAACCAGCCTTTTCATCAAATTTCTTTATGAAATATTGCTTGCCATCAACCTCAATTGGTTCAGATATTTCACCAACCTTTAGACTTGAAGCAGGTTCTCCGAAAATAGGTGTTAAATCCTCGGCAATATTTACCCATCCAATTGATCCAGCTGGTTCAGCTGTATCTCCAGTAAGCTTTAATTCCTTTATGATTGCTGAAAAATCTTCTTTTGCTTTTAGCTTCTCTACTGCATTTGTATATGCCTCTGCTGTTTCTGTTTGCAAAATTCCTAAATGTGCTTGCTCCGGGATTGTGTACTTAGCCTTGTTGGCTTGATATTGAGCATAAATTTCCCCATTTGAAATATGTATATTCTGCATAACATATCCACTAATCATTGCCGATACAATTATGCTCTCCTCAATGGATTTTTTCCATTCCTGGTATGTCAGCCTGTTTTTAACAAGCTCATTGATAAGCTTCGAACGATCTCCATTAAAGCGCTTTTCAATTATCTCATTGATTCTTTGATCAATTACCTTTGGTGGAAGATTTAATTCGGAATTATTATAGTATGCCTCTAATATTAGCTGATTATTAATTGCATCATCTAAAGAAAGATATAAACAGCGCTCATCAATCTCAATTGGCGATGCATTAGGCATTAAATTGTTCTCAATAATATTTTTCTTATGAGCTGGGATAAAGGGATAAATATCAGTAAGCATTATTGGCTTGCCATTAACATGAGCAAGAACACCATCAACGGTATTTGGGTTGATAACAGACGTTTTGTCGCCAGAATTGGTTTGAGCCAATAATCCCCAAGAAATAAGACAAAGAAATAGGGTTAGTGCTTTAATTTTCATTACTATTCTCCAAAAAATTACGCATTGCTTAGTTCTTTTTGCAAAAAAACTAAAAACATATTCTTGACACTTTTTGTGGCATATTATACCTTATTAAGGTGTTTAAATAAAGAGGCAAATTAGAAATGAGCAATATAAAACCATCATTAGTAATCACAAGCACATCAAATCAAAGAATAAAGGATATTGTTAAGCTAAGACAGCGTTCTCATCGCGACCAAAAGGGGGCCCTTTTGGTTGAGGGATATCGTGAAGTGAAGCGAGCACTTGATAATGATTACAAGCCTAATACAATTATCACATGTCCAGAATTATTTATGGGGGAGCATGAGGGTAAGCTAATAGAGAGAAGTGTGGCTGCTGGTGCGGAGTATATTACTTGTTCGGTGCCAGTATTTATGAAGATTTCTGCTCGTGATAGGCCAGATGGGTTGATTTTAATTGGACCACAAATTAAAAATTCATTGGACACAATTTCGTTGCCAGAGAATGCACTTGTTGTTGTGGCAGAGTCAATAGAAAAGCCCGGTAATTTAGGTACGATTTTGCGTTCAGCTGATGCAGCCGGTGCAGCAGCAGTATTTGTTTGCGATAAATGTACAGATGTGCAAAATCCAAATGTCGTTCGTGCAAGTATTGGAACATTATTTTCGGTGCCAGTGGTTGATTGTACAAGTGAGGCGGCAATTGAGTTTTTGCGCACTCGTGGGTTTACTATTTTGGCAGCAACGCCTCATGCAGAAAAGTTTTATTCAGATTATGAGTTAACGGGACCAACAGCAATAGTGGTTGGTTCTGAGCAATATGGTTTAAGTGATAAGTGGCTGGAGGGAGAGGGTGCTGTTAAGGTACGCATCCCAATGCTAGGGCAGTGTGATTCCTTGAATGTTGCATCTGCAACAACAATTTTGCTTTTCGAGGTTGTGCGTCAGCGTGTTAAGGCAAATCCATCGCTTGTACCACCAATACATGAGCATGAGCATACAAGCTATCACACAGCTTCATCAGATTAAAATAAAAGAATAAATAGCAATGCTTAATTTAACAAGTCCAAAAGCAGTAGTTGAGCTACTTAAAAAGAATGAGATAACTCCGAATAAGGTATTGGGTCAAAATTTTCTTATAGACCGCAATATATTAGATTCTATTGTTGAGGTATCTGAGACAGGTCCGGAATATTCAGTTTTGGAGGTTGGTCCTGGTCTTGGTGTATTAACAGAGCAGTTAATGCTTCATTCAAAGCATGTAACGGCAGTGGAGAAGGATTCTGGGTTATATAGGATTTTATCTGAGCGTTGGGGTGGCGAGGAAAAGCTCACATTGATACATGGCGATGCGTTGGAGGTGCCGCTTCATGAGATATATGCAGGTGGAGTAACGCGTTTAATATCAAATCTTCCGTATTCGGTTGGTGTGCGAGTGGTGTTAGACTCTGCACTTTGTGAAAATCCGCCAGAGGTGATGGTATTATTGCTTCAGAAGGAGGTTTGTGAGCGTTTTGCTGCAAAGCCAGGCACAGCGAATATGGGAATAGTATCAGTATTGCTTCAGCGTTTATACAGGGTGACATTGGTCCGCAATGTCAAGCCAACATGTTTTTATCCTCAGCCAGATGTTACTTCAACAATTGTCAAGTTAAAGCGTCACACAGACTATCCGATGAATCAGGCGGAGAGCAAATATTTTACAGAATTTGTTAAGCTAGCATTTTCGCATCGCCGTAAGCAGCTGGCATCTGTGATGAAGAATGCCCCAGCTCCGTATGGGAAGTCTGCTGACGAGATTCGGCTATTACTTGTACAGGTTGGAGCGACAGAGACAGCTCGCCCAGAGGAGCTATCTATATCGCAATGGGTACAGCTTGCTTCTCTTTGGAAAAGATAGTAATATATCGGTACTACTGGCAAAGCGTATTAAGCCAGATTGGGTGCATAGGCTCTACCGGTTTTGTGATAGAGAGCTATGTACTATTTTTTTACCATCCTTGTACATGAATTATAAATTGGATTCAAGAGCATTAACTAATTAGATTTTAGGGTTAAGGGAAAATGCCGTACCATAAAACAAAAAATCCGCGCATTTATGCACGGATTATTTAACATGGTGGGCGAGGTGGGACTTGAACCCACAAGCCGGAGCACTAGATCCTAAGTCTAGCGTGTTTGCCAATTTCACCACTCGCCCGACAAACCTTATTGGTTGTAAGTGGGGCAAAGTATAGCACAATCGAAAAATCAAAGTCAAGCACTAATTTTAAAAAAAAGAGCATAATTTAGTTTTTTATAAAATTAGTCACAAATTCAGCCAGCACACAAGCCTTTAGAAACCCCACTTCTCCGTCTCTCGCAAGGACGATTAGACAACGGTGACGCGAGACGGTCAGACAGTGAGACATTTGACGTTAGACGCTAGACGCTGAGACAGATTTCAATCTGACGCTATAGCCTTTGGCGAAACACGGAGCTCACGTAGTGTGATTTTCCTGAGAACGGAGACACGGAGAGGGGATTGGGGTGATTGTAATGATTGCTAGCACAATTCTCTGTGTCTCTGCGTCTCTGCGGGAGAGGAGAACCTCGCACTTTTAGCTCACACACCAGCAATCCTGCAAATCCTGCAAAATCTGTTAATCCTGTTTTACTGCACGAATGTGCACGGATGGCTTAATCAGACAGTGAGTGCTTAAGGTTGTTAATAACTTTGATATGCTGCTTTCTCTTAACGCAGAAACACAGTGGTGGGCCGGTGATTTTTTCTTTGAGGGGTGAGGCTCTGTCCTCAACCATTTGTTGAGATTATCATGGTTTTTTACTGATATTGCATTTTAATATTTGTTATGGTAAAATTTATATGTTTTATTTTTAGCACATTCATGTGCATTGTGTCCCAACATGTTAATCTATATCCAGTTTACTAATGAAATGCGAAATTTGCCACCAAAACGATGCTGAGCAGCCAATCGTTGTAACAGAAAATGGTGTAAATAAAGAGCTCTATGTCTGCAAGACCTGTGCTAGTCAGCAGAAGGTCGGTCATATTGGAAAGATTTCTATGGCAGATATTTTGTTTGATTTCTCTTCTACACAGCAAAAGAAGGAAGAGAATACACCTCCTAAAATTGACCAGGTTTGCCCAACCTGTGGGACAAGCTTTGCTAAAATCCATAGTGATCATCGTGCTGGGTGCCCAGATTGTTACCTAGCATTTGAAGAGCAAATGGATCGTATGATTGCTGTTTATAATGCTGCTGATTTTGAATTGATTAAGCAAGAAATGATGGACCTGGATCAGAAGCTTATTGCTGCTATCTCAGAAGAACGCTTTGAGGATGCTGCCGTGATTCGTGACCTTATAAATTCAAAGGCAAAGGCAAAAACTCTTAACCCATTAGTAAATAAAAAGCAAAAACCACCAATGCCACCTGAGATACTTGAGGCAATGAAAAAAATGGGTATCAGTATCGATATTATCTCTAATGATCAGAATTTGGATGATAATGATGATGAAGATGAGCAGGAAGACGATCCTTTTTAAACAATTTTTATGATATAGGCAATATTGCAATATGACAAAAAAAACGAAAAAATCAAAAAAAATATTTTCTCCCCAAGAGGAAAAAATTTTAAAAGATGCAGCGCATTTAAATATTCCTAATCCAGAATTGGTCGGTGATATTGTTTTATCTGCTAATTGTGTTGTGCGTAGAAATATCGTTGGTGAAAAATTTATTCAGGAAGATGATGAGGGCACAATAAACCGGCTAATAGATAAGGTTTCTCCTTTTTTGGCTAAAGTCTGTGCCAGCACATATCGCCATAAGCCATTTGCACCTGAAGAAGGCAACGATACTATCAATTTAATGCTTACAGCTCGTTCAGCATATATTTCTTCTCTATTAGGTACACCAGTAAATAGAAATTATGGAGCTTACCTCGGAGAAAAGAGGAAAAATTCAATGTTGAATTTTAGTGCTATTTACGAGGATAATCCTTCCCGCTACACACTTTTAGGTTTTGACGACCACATTACGCATATAACCACCTCTAACAGAGTAGAGGTTGCTTTTTCTACTGCCTTTGAGGATGTAGAGAGAATAGGCGCTATATCAGGGGTTGATTATGCGGTACATGAGCGCTTTGGCTATCTTACAACAGAGCCAGAGTATTGTGGTTCTGGGGCAACAATAGCCGTTCTTCTTGCTCTTCCTGCACTAGCAATCAGGCGTGGATTGGAGGCTGTATTTAAGGGAGTTCAGCGATTAGAATATGATATAGCACCAGCGGTCAAGCCTTTATGTGATTTAGACATGGATATTGCAGCAGCACAGAGAGGAAGCTTATTTGGAGGCTCTGCTCCTGGAGCATTGTATTATGTTTATGCGTCAGTGCCTCAGGAGAATTATGTTGAGTTTTTAAGGCAGTTTATAGAAACAGTTTATATGGTTGCCGACGCAGAGGTAGAGGAGCGTTTGTCCTTAATAGAGTCAAATAGGTATATATCTAATTTAGATGAAAATTTAGAGGGTATTATTGATCTATATCTCAAAGGACCTATAGATGTGGCTGCAGCAGATATGTCTGGTGCTGTCATGTCATTTGCTAATCAATCGGTCATATCTCATGAGTATTTGTTTGATGCACTTTCTTGTCTATGTATTAATCGAATTTATGGTATGAATAACAGGACTAGTGGAAGCAAGAAAAAGAGAGTACTATTTTCTCCTTATGCACAATATCAAATTCATCAATATTCCTCATTTTGGTTTGCAAAATTATTGTCAATTGATTTAATTTATCGTCAAACAAAAAATAGTGAAATATTTCTAGAAATTGCAGCTAGTAATGAGAACAAAAAAATCACATTTGGTACTGAAATACCAAGCGAGCTAATAAGTCTTGAGGATATAATAAACTCAACGAGTGGTAAGCAATCAAAAAGGGTTAAAAAGCAAAGGGTATATAAAAATGAGAATAAAGGTATGTAAGTTTGGTGGAAGCTCTGTTGCAAGTGCAGAGCAAATCAAAAAGGTAATTAAGATTATTACAAGCGAGACAGATCGCCGCATTGTTGTGGTGTCAGCACCAGGAAAAAGATTTTCTGCTGATACAAAGGTAACAGATATGCTGATTGCATTGGCAAATTGCGTGCTTGAGGGCCGTTCAACAGAGGATGCAGTTGCAGCAATTCTAGAACGATTTGAATCAATTCGTGCAGAGTTAGATTTATCTCAGAGCTTGATGGAGACAGTAAAGCAGGAGCTTTTAAAGCGCATTAGCTTACCAACCACAAATCCAGGTGCATTTATGGATGGAGTCAAGGCACTAGGAGAGGAATTCTCTGCTCGTTTTTGTGCTGAGGCATTTACAAAGCAGGGTTATCCAGCTGTGTACGCAGATCCAAAGGATGCGGGAATGCTTCTTTCTGATGAATATGGTAATGCACAGCTGCTTCCGGAATCAATGGCATTGCTTCACGATTATCTTTCATCAATTAAAGAGATTGTTATTTTCCCAGGCTTTTATGGCTATACACGCTCTGGCTCAGTAGTAACCTTCTCTCGTGGTGGTTCAGATATTACAGGTGCAATTCTTGCAGCAGCAATACATGCAGATGTTTATGAGAATTTCACTGATGTAGACTCTGTATATCCAGTTGATCCACGCATAGTGCCAGAGGTTAAAGAGGGAATTAAGGAAATGACCTTCCGTGAAATGCGCGAGCTTTCCTATGCTGGCTTTGGTGTTTTCCACGATGAGGCAATTATGCCTGCGGTTCGTGCCGGTATTCCAATTAACATTCGTAATACAAATCGTCCGGAGGAGCCTGGCACAATGGTTGTGCCTCGCCGCAAGACAATTCCAGGGCGTGTAATTGGTTTGGCTTGTGCTACTGGCTTTGGTACTCTATACACAAGTAAATATATGATGAACCGTGAGGTTGGCTTTGGTGTAAAGCTCTTGACTATTCTTGCAGAGGAGGGTGTTTCATTTGAAACAATTCCTGCCGGTGTTGATAATATGTCCGTAATCATTCGCGATGCACAATTTACAGAGGAAGTAAAGGCAAAGGTATTTGCCCGTATCCATACAGAGCTCAAGGTTGATGAGCTTGCTTATGAGGGTGGGCTTGCTATTGTAATGGCTGTGGGCGAGGGTATGCGTGGCACAACAGGTGTCGCTGCACGCATTATGAGTGCTTTTGCTAAGGCAGATGTAAGTGTTGAAATGATTAACCAAGGCTCATCAGAAATTAGTATGATGTTTGGTATTCGTTCAACATGCTTGAAGACTGCGGTCCGTGCTCTATACCAAGACTTGTTCCAGTAATTCTTAGGGTAGAGCCCTTGGTCGGTAAATAATAAAACATCATTACGCACGATGCATTGCTTTAGAAAATAGCAATGCTCGTGCATAACTCATTTATAAAGTAAGGTAATTTCATTATGGCAGGCGAATACGCATTTTCTCTAATCAATGTAACAAAGCAGCATGAACAAAAGACAATTCTTGAGGATGTGTGCTTATCATTTTTCCATGGTGCTCATATTGGAGTAATCGGTGCTAATGGCTCTGGTAAATCCTCTTTGCTACGCATTCTTGCTGGGTTGGACAAGGAATTTATGGGGGAATGTGTTATTGCTAAAAACACAAAGGTTGGTTATCTACCTCAGGAGCCAGAGCTAGATCCATCAAAAACAGTGATGGAGTGTGTGCAGGATGGTGTTGCTGAGCAGCAAGCAATACTTGATCGCTATGATGAGCTTTGTGGAATGCTTGGCGATGAAATGTCTGACGAGGAGATGGATAAGCTGAACAATGAGCTAGGGCGCGTGCAGGATCAGATTGATGCGAATGATCTTTGGGAACTGGATCATACGGTGGAGATGGCGATGGAAGCTTTGCGCCTGCCAGAGCCTGATGCATCGGTTGCTCCTCTCTCTGGTGGTGAGCGCCGCCGCGTGGCATTGTGTCGCCTACTAATTTCAAAGCCAGATGTTTTACTGCTCGACGAGCCAACAAACCACCTCGATGCTGAATCTGTTGCTTGGCTAGAGAACTATCTAAAGGATTTTAAAGGTACGCTAATTGTTGTAACCCACGATCGCTATTTCTTAAGCAATGTGACAGAGTGGATTCTTGAGCTTGATAGCGGACGTACTTTCCCATATAAAGGCAATTATGAGGCGTGGCTAGAGCAGAAGCAAGCAATGATGCAGCGCGAGGCAAAGCAGGCAGAGTCTCGCCGTAAGCTAATAGAAAATGAGCTTGAGTGGGTTCGCACAAATCCATCTGGGCGTCATGCAAAGAGTCAGGCACGTGTTAAGCGTTATGAGGAGCTTGCTGCACAGCAGGTTAATACACGTGAGGATGATTTGCGTATTCGTATTCCATCCGGTCCACGCTTGGGTGATGTTGTTGTGCGTGCTAGGGATGTCTCAATGGGCTTTGGGGATAAGCTACTATTTGAGCATATGGATTTTGATTTGCCGCGTGGTGGCATTGTCGGTGTTATTGGTGCAAATGGTGCCGGTAAGACCACGATGTTTAAGCTTCTCACAGGCAAGCTTAAGCCTCTTTCTGGAGAGCTACAAATTGGTGAAACTGTTCAGCTTTCTTATGTTGATCAGCTACGCGATGAGCTTGATCCTAATCACACAATATATGAGGAAATTACTGGTGGCTCAGAATATGTTTCCCTTGCTGGTACTTCTATGATGAATGGTCGTGCATATTGCAGCCGCTTTAATTTTAAGGGCTCTGAGCAGCAGAAGAAGATTGGCTGGCTATCTGGTGGTGAAAGGAATCGCGTGCATTTAGCAAAGCTATTGCGTTCAGGTGGTAATTTACTTTTGCTGGACGAGCCAACCAACGATCTTGACGTTGCCACACTTCGTTCTCTTGAGGAGGGTCTTCAGGACTTTGGTGGTTGCGTAATGGTTGTTAGCCACGACCGCTATTTCCTCGATAGAATTGCAACTCACATTCTTGCCTTTGAGGGCGACTCCAAGGTTACATGGTTTGAGGGTAATTACCAGGAATATCATGAGCAGCGCCGCCGTTTGCTTGGTGATGCAGCAGATCGTCCTACTCGAGTACGTTTTCGTAAACTGGGAAAATAAAAAGTTATGAGGCTATCGCTTGCTCCACTCCGTGGGTTGACGGTTGCGACATATCGAACCTGCTATACAGAATATTTTGGTAATAGCTATGATTATGCTGTTGCTCCATTTATTCCTTTGACCACGGCCGGACGCATCCAACCCAAGCTCTTGAAGGATATATTCCCGGAGGCTTGTGGCACAATGCCGACAGTGCCACAAGTGATAGGTAAGGATCCAGAGCGACTTATTGAGATGGCAAATGCCATGAAGGAATATGGCTACAATGAGTTAAATTTAAATTGTGGCTGCCCATGGAAATTTGTCGCTAAGAAAGGGAGAGGTAGCGGTTTACCAGAAAATCCGGAGCTCTTTGAGGCGATGCTTGCTGCGGGAGTTGAAGTAATGCCAGGAGGTTTTTCAATTAAGATTCGTCTTGGTATAAAATCGACAGATACATTGCGTAGCTTGGTGCCAATTATAAATCGTTATCCGTTAAAGGAGATAATCATTCATCCTCGCACTGGAGAGCAAATGTATGAGGGAGATGTGTATCTCGAGAAATTTGCTGAGGTTGTAGATGCATTTACTATGCCAGTTATTTACAATGGGGATATAAAGACAGTCTCAGATGCTCTTTATTTAAAGCAGCGATTCCCAAGGCTTTCTGGTTTAATGTTAGGTCGTGGTGCATTTGAGGATCCTTTCCTTCCTAGTGATATAGCTGCAGCATTTGCTAAAGGTGTGGAATATCAAGGAGAGATAGGTGACACCCTGCCACATGAGCAGACCCTGCCACATACTGCGGAACGAAAACAGCAGGTGTTGGCTTTTGCTGATGCCTTATACCAGAGATATAGTGAAGAACTATTTGGTCCAGCACCGATTCTTGGTAGAATGAAGGAGTTTTGGGAGTACACTGCCACATATTTTGATAATGGGGTAGAGCAGCTTCGCAAAATTCAGCGCTCGAAGACGCTTATTGAGTATGAGCAATCCATCAAAATGCTAAAATAAGTGGTTAGTATAGAGATTTGCGGAGAGAAGTGATTTGTTGAGTGGGAAGTAGATACCTAACCAACTCCACGCCTAAATTTAACCAAAATCAGGCGTTGAATTGCCATGCTTTAGGTTGATACAAGGCATAGTGGTTATAGTAGAAACAATAGAAAATTCTTGAAAATTTTTATCTAAATTAAACTTTTTTATTCACTTTTGCCCTAAAGTGTGCTAATATGCTTAACTCACTTGTTTATGGCGTAGTGTCGCCCAAAGACAATTTTTATTAAAAATAAACCCGCGACACAATATAATAAGTATAAGGAAGACAGACATGTCAGCAGATGTAATTGATAGTCAGGTATCCGTAGATAATAATGAAGCTTGGTTCCTAGAAGCAATTGGTCAGGAAAATCTACCAATGGACCAGCTTATTAACTTTCTTTCAAATTCATACAACAAGGCTAAGCTAAATATAGCAAATAAAGAAGTTTACACGAAAGAGCTTGAGTTCCTTAATGAGGATTATATTTGCTTACAGCAGAGACTTATCACCCTTGGTAATACAAAGGGGCTTGTTGAACTAATTAAGCTTAAAATCTCATGGGGTCACACCTCTTCCAGAGATGTTTCAGAGTATAAAAAGGTGCTGATAGAATGCACAGATGTGAACCGCATGGAGGCAGCATTTATTAGCAGCGTAGATTTTGGTGAGGAAAGAATTCAAACTTCAATTGCTCGTTTGGAGAATCTTCTTGGCTTAGAGGTTGGTTCATATTGTGTTGAAAAAGCATGGGGCTTAGGTGAAGTAAAATCAATGGATTACTTCCATAAGCGTATCGTTGTTGATTTTGAGCAGAAGCCAAATCACGAAATGTCATTTTCCTTTGCTTCAAAGGCAATTAAGCCAGCTGGTGAAAACCACATATTGGTAGTGCGCAATAAGGATTACGAGCAGTTCAGAAAGCTCTGTGAGCACAAGGCTGGCGAGGTTGTTCGTATGGCAATTGAGTGCTTTGGTCCAATGTCTGTAATTAAGCTTGAGTCAGAGCTTAAGCCAATTCTTCCTCAGGAGATTGTATGGAAGAGCTTCTGGACTCAGGCACGTAGTCAGCTAAAGAATGATGATTTTATTAAGCTGCCACCAACAACAAAGAAGAGTGAGCCAATAACAATTCAGAAGTCTGTTAAGCGTGTTGGAGATACATTGTGGTTGACAGAGTTGGCTGGCAACAATGATGTTCAAGCTCTTATTGTAAAGCTTACTGAGCTATTGGCTTCAGTAAAGACAAAGCTAAACAAGGCAGGCAGATATGAGGGCTTAGAGGGGGTTGCTAAGGATGTTGTAGAAAATCGCTTGAGCTTTATGCTTAAGGCAAGTGGTACAGTGCGTGATAACGATATAAAGTTCCGCACAGCAATTCTTGGTTATCAGTTGGGCTTTGATACAATCAAGGTTGAGATGAATAAGGAGACCTTGGATGAGACAGAGTTTGCATTTGTTATTGATGAGGCAGGAAACGAGACAAATTATGTATCATTGATAGATACAATGCGTTTGCCTGAGCTTGTATTGATAGCTGCTGAGACTTTGCCAGCCACAATGCTTGAGCAGATTGCTGGCTATCTTCCTGTTGATTCAGATATGGAGCTAGCAAAGAAATATATAGATATTTTAACAGTTATGCCTTATGCATTGTTTGATAAGCTGGCATTTGCATTATGCTCAGGAGTTGCTTCTGAGGAGTTTAAGGCTGTTGCAGCAGCTGAGTTCAGCAAGCCAAAAGCAATTTTCACAATGCTATTGTGGTTCTGTAAGAATCAGGATAACAAGCTTGTTCGCGATATGTTACCTCCAGCTGCATTGGCAACACATGCGTTGATTTCATTAGAAAATCAAGTGGCAGGCGAGGATTTGAAGCTTCAGCATCAGGTGGCAAAGTGCTTTGCAGAAGAGAAGTGGCTACTACAGCTAGCTGAGCGTATGGATGAATTTGAGCGTCGTGCATTCTTTGAGCATTTAATAACAATAGAGCATGCATGGGAGCCAGCAGTTAAGCGTGCAATTATAGCAACCTTTACTCACAAGTATCCTGAGTTCATCATTAAGAAGGCAGAAGCTGATGATGAGGCAAATAGCTATGGACGCATCACCTCATGGCGTTCTTACCGTGCACGTCAGGAGCGCCTACGCATTCTTAAGGAGGAAGAGATTCCTCAGAACATTAAGGATATTGAGGTTGCTCGTGGATATGGTGACTTGCGTGAGAACTTTGAGTATCAGACAGCAAAGGATCGCCAGCGTATTCTAGAGAAGCAGCAGGAGGACTTGTTGCAGGAGCTTGCAGCGGTACGCGGCTTTGATTTTGCTGAGATTAAGCCAGTAGAGGGCAAGGTTGGATTAGCAACCACAGTTACACTAGAGTTGGCAGAAGGTGCAGTTCAATATACAATTCTAGGTGAGTGGGATTCAGATGAAGCATTAAATATTATTCCTTCTCGCAGCCGTTTGGCAGAGGCATTGCTAGGCAAGCAGGAGGGAACAATAGTTAATATTCCTAGTGAAAAGGGTGGACAGCAGCAAGCAAAGCTTGTAAAGGTAGCACCTATTTCTGAAGAAATACTTGCTTGGGCAAGAGGCTAATAAAAAAAGCGTCCTTCGGGGCGTTTTTTTTCTTTTAGGGGCTGGGCTCCGCTCACCCCCAAAGCACAGGCAGCTTCGCCCCCACCCCCTCTGCGTCTCTGTGCCTCTGCGGGAAATCCTCGCACGTCTAGTCCACACACAAGCATCCTGCCCCTCAGCGATAAAAAAATATTATATCATCGGGTTGGGGCACTGTCCCCAACAACAAAAAGAAACCATCACCGCCCCTCCTCTCTGCGTCTCTGTGTCTCTGCGGGAAATCCCCGCACTTCTAGCCACCACGCTTGCCTCCGACCTTAACCACAAAATTTGAATTGAATTCGTGTTTGATAAATTTGTGTTGTTGATAAAATTGTTATATTATGTAATAATATACATGAATTTGTTTTTTAACAATGGAGATAGCTATGGAAGAGAAAAAAGCGCACATCGATGTTGCTAGAGTTTGTGAGCTAGCACATTTTGATATTTGTGCAGAGGAAATGACAGAATTTCAAGCACAGCTTGATAATATTCTAGCATATGTAAATAAGCTAGATGAGCTTGACCTAGATGGTATTGAACCAACTATGTATGGACAACCCGTTGTCAATTCTTTTAGAGAGGATGTTGTAACACCAAGCCTTCCTCGTGAGGATGTGCTTCACAATGCTCCTGATAATGCTAATGAAGAGATTAAAGTACCAAAAATTGTGGAGTAAGCAAAATGAATTTAGACATTTCAAAAATGACAATTGCTGCTGCAGCAGAAGGTATGCGTGCAAAACAATTTTCTTCAGTAGAATTAACTCAGGCAGTGCTAGATGCCATTAAAGAGAAAGATACTGAGGTTAAGGCATATTTGACTGTTGATGAAGAAGGTGCTTTGGCTGGTGCTAGAGAGGCTGATAATCGCCGTGCTGCAGGTGAAGATGGTGATATGCTTGGTATACCAGTGGCAATGAAGGATATTTTCAATGTTAAGGGGCAGCCTTGCACCTGTGCATCAAAAATACTTGAAGGCTATATCGCTCCATACGATGCGACTGTTACTAAAAAGCTTCGTGAGGCAGGTGCTATCCCTACTGGTCGTGTAAATATGGATGAATTTGCTATGGGCTCCTCAACTGAGCATAGCGCTTTCCAAATCACACGCAATCCAGTTGCTCTTGATAGAGTGCCTGGTGGTTCAAGTGGTGGCTCTGCAGCAGCAGTTGCTGGCGGTACAGCAATCGCATCACTAGGTACAGATACAGGTGGATCAATTCGCTCCCCAGCTTCCTATTGTGGCTGTGTAGGCTTAAAGCCATCATATGGACGTGTCTCACGCTATGGTGTTACAGCATTTGCTTCATCACTCGATCAGGTAGGTCCAATCGTAAAGAATGTTGAGGATGCAGCAATTCTTTTAAAGGCAATCGCTGGTGGAGACCCACATGATCAAACAGTACTCAATCGTGAGGTGCCTGATTATAGAGCAATGCTTTCTGGTGCAAATTTGAAGGGCTTGCGAATTGGTGTGCCTAAAGAGTATTTTATTGATGGCTGTGATCCAGAGGTTATGGCATGTGTTCGCAAATCTATTGATATGTGTGCTAATGCTGGTGCCGAGGTTCATGAGATTAGCCTACCACATACAGAATATGCAATTGCTGTTTATTACATTTGTGCAACAGCAGAAGCTTCAGCTAATCTAGCACGTTTTGACGGTATTCGATATGGCTTCCGAAAGGTAGGCCCAGAGGGTACTCTTCAGTCTTTGTATGATCGCTCACGTACCGATGGTTTTGGTAAAGAGGTTAAACGCCGCATCATTCTTGGAACTTATGTATTGAGCAGTGGCTACTATGATGCATATTATAATCGTGCATTGAAGGCAAGAACATTAATCCGTAACGATTTCCAAAAGGCTTTCGAGAGCTGCGATGTTATTATGACACCAGTTGCACCAACTGCTGCATATAAGCTAAATTCTACGGTAAATGATCCTCTTAAGGCTTATCTTGGTGATATATTTACAGTTCCAGCAAACCTAGCAGGAATTTGTGGAATTTCTATTCCTTGTGGACAAACCTCAGAGAATCTGCCTGTGGGTCTACAGCTGCTAGGACCTGCCTTTGGTGAGGTTGAGCTATTAAAGGCAGCTGCAGCTTGTGAAAAGGAGTTTGCATAAAATGAAATACATTGTATCTATTGGTCTTGAAACACACGTTCAATTGAAGACCGCAACAAAAATGTTTTGTGGCTGCAATCTTTCCACAGATTGTCCACCAAATACAAATATTTGCCCAGTCTGTATGGGCTTGCCAGGTGCTCTTCCATTGATGAATAAGGAAGCTGTGAAGCTAACAGTAATGTCTGGCTTAATGCTTGGCTGCGAAATCAGTAAGTATAGCAAATTTGATCGTAAGAACTATTTCTACCCAGATATGGTGAAAAATTATCAAATTTCGCAGAATACACACCCTCTTTGCTTGGGTGGTGGAGTAGATATTTCTGCAAATGGTGTACAAAAACATATTCGTATCAATCATATCCATCTTGAAGAGGATGCCGCAAAAATTAACCACTATGCAAAGCATAGCGGTATTGACTATAATCGCTGTGGCACGCCGCTTATGGAAATTGTGTCTGAACCAGATATGGCTTCACCAGATGAGGCAATGGAATATTTGACCACACTGAAGCAGATTCTTGTTTATGCCGGCGTAAGTGATTGCAATCTTGAGGATGGAAATATGCGCTCTGATGTGAATATCTCTATTCGCCCAGAAGGACAAGAGCAGCTCGGCACTAAAATTGAAATTAAAAATATGAATACCTTTAAGGGTATTTATGCTGCATTGGAGCATGAAATTGCCCGCCAAATTGCTGTTGTTTCTGCTGGTGGCGTTATCCACCAAGAAACACGACGCTGGGATGCCGATTTGGGCGAAACAATTACTATGCGTACAAAGGAAAATGCTCACGATTATCGCTATTTCCCTGAGCCTGATTTGCTTCCTGTCGTACTAGATGATGAAACTATTGAAGGCTGGAGAAAGCTTCTCCCAGAGCTTCCTTCCCAAAAGAAGGACCGCTTTGTCGAGCAGTATGCTATTCCGGAGTATGACGCAAATGTTCTTTCCGCTCAGCTTCCTGTGGCAGAGTTCTTTGAAAAAACAATTGCCTGTGGTGCTCAACCAAAAATGGTTTCTAACTGGATTATGACAGAGCTGCTACGCTTACTTGGTGAAAGTGGTAAAGAGCTTGTCGATATTCCTCTTACTCCAGAAAGCTTTGCCGCTCTATTAAAGCTTCTCGATAAGAAAACAATCAATATGCCAACAGCAAAGGAGCTCTTCCCAGAGCTGTTTGAAAAGGGTGGCGATCCAGAGGCAATGGTGAAGGAGCGTGGACTTGGTCAGGTAAGCGATACAGGCGCAATTGAAGGCTTTGCTAAGCAAGTAATTGAAGCAAATCCAAAGGTTGTAGAGGATTTCCTCGGTGGAAAAGGTCCGGCATTGCAATTCCTGGTGGGCCAAATTATGAAGCTTTCCCGTGGTAAAGCAAATCCACAGCTTGCTGCGGAGGTCATAAAGAAACAGTTAGGAGTATAACAGAATTGTTTTCTGCTACTCCTAACTGGGTGGTAATACTATAAAAGAAACATATTGTTGACTTATAAGTCTTAAATATTGTAATATTTAACTACAAATTTTATCTAAGTAATCATATAAATTTTATTGGGGTATTAAATGTCTGAAGAAGAAAATACAGTTGTAACAAAGCGAACAAATGGTTTTATTATTGATCTAGATTATTCTTTAATGAATCTAACAGAAGCACTAAGAACTATATATCTTGATGCATTAGAGGAAATCGATTGCAAGATTCCTGTTGAGAAATTTATTAGCAAGGTATATGGTAAGAAGATATATACAGTAGCTGAAGATTTAATCAAAGAAACAGAGACCGAGGCTGCAGATTTTATAGCAAATATAGAGAAATCTTTGGATTCTGCTCTGGAAGATGCTACACCAGTTAAGCTGGTTTCTGCAATTTGTAAGAAGGTTTTGGCTACTGATATGAAGTGCGTTTTTGTTACTTCACGTGCAGTTAATATTGCTCAACAAGTAATTGAAGACTTGGATATGGATGAGGCTTTAATCTTGAAGGCAGATAAACAAGATTGTTTGGGTGTCTATAGCTCAGAGGTTTGGGCTAAGGCTGCAAAAATGGTTCATGTAGCTCCACGCAATTGTACTGTTTTAACAACACCTGCCGAGTCTGCTCGCTCAGCTATGTTTATTGGTATGCATACAGTTGCTTTGACAACATCTATGCTTGAGTATCAGGATTACTCTGGCGTTGATTATTTTGGTATGCTTTCTGATAATAATGCTGATGAAATTGTAAAAGGCATTATGAAAAATGCAGAATAAGTGTGAACGCATAAGTTTAGTTTAACAATAATGATAGGTGCGAATATGAATAAGGAAGAAAGAAAAAATACAAAAAAAGCGGGCTTTACTCTTGTTGAGCTTTTGCTTGTTGTAACAATTCTTGGTGTGCTTGCTACTGTAGCTGTCATGAATTTGGGTGGTGCTAGTGAGGAAGCTCGTATTAAAGCAACTCAAACAGATATTGCTACAATACAAGGTGCTGTTACTACTTATGAAATTCGCACTGGTAAATATCCTTCTAACATCGATGACCTTGCAAAGGAAATTGATGGACAAAAAGGGTTGCTTGATGCGACTGCTCTTTCTGATAAATGGGGCACTAAGTATAGCTACAAAAATGAAGGTGGTGGCTACTTTGAAATTCGCTCCGCTGGCCCAGATGCAGCAATGAATACTGCAGATGATATAATAAATTCAAAGTGCAAAGCAGCAGCAAGACAGTAGTGATAACCAAAGCCCTAAAAAAATGCCCACTTGGAAAAAATAAGCCTTGTGGGCAATTTGGTTTTACATTGATAGAGCTTTTGTTCGTCTGTGTAATTCTTGGCATTGTTGCAGCAGTTGCTATCCCTAATTTTTCTGTTATCGCATCAGGTGGACAAATTGGCGTTACAGCTCGGGAAATGCTTGCTGCTGGTAATTATGCAAGAACTATGGCTCTGCTTTATCAAACGCCAGTAGATTTGGTGATTCGCCCAGATAATAATGAGTTTGCCGTTGAGGCCCAGGAACGAACCGAAGGGAATGTGATGGGCATTTATGGATTAGACTCTACTACAAATAGCGTAGAATCTGCAGAAGAGGGAGCCCTTATCTCGCGCACCTCACGCTTCTCTTCCAGCTCTCAAGGCTTTGGTATGGCTGTGGCACGAGCTGATAGAGATGAACAAACCTCGTTCCGTGATGACGATGATGCTGATAACGATGGCTTGACTGGCGTTAAAGTGGAAATGCTAGATGCTTCTGGTGCACCAATGCAGGACACTGCCACAAATATTAAAAATGCTATTGATACTCAACGCACAATGAATGGAATTAAGGTGCGTTTTGAAGGCTATAGTGATTCTGCAAAATCAAAGTCTGCCTTTAGTCGATTTTCAAAAAAAAGTTCCGATACAATTGATTCTGGCGAAATACGCATCCGTTATCGGGCAAATGGAACTGTTCGTCCATATAGATTAATCCTTTCCGATGCAGAGGGGAATGAGCAAATAATTGAAGTGAATTCTGTGGGTACTGGTAAATCCTATAAAGAGGAATAGCTTGGCTTTATGATGGGTGTAATAACTAGACAAATAACAAATAAAAAGAGCGGTGGCATGACACTTATTGAGGTGTTGTTTGCTATCGTTATTCTAGGTGTTTGTGTGTTTAGTCTATTCCAATGCCTTACAATGAATCTTGAAGCATTTAGAAAAACAGATTTCCCTCAGGGTGTCGCTAATGTTATTGCTTTAGCAGATGCTAAATATCCTTTTATCATAAAATCAGACCCAGTTGAGGATTTACTTGTAGATCCCGATAGCTCATTATTGGAAGGATGGACCTATGAGCGCTTCTGCGATGAAGATGCAGAAGAGGAAGAGGATGAGGATGGTATTTATCTTGTCCATGTTAAGGTAACGCAAGGCTCTGGTGGTATTGGACGCGAGGCTGAATTCTTTAAATATATCTACTATGAGGGAGGCTCAAATAATGAATAAAAAAATTAAAGGCTTCACTCTTGTAGAGGTGTTACTTTCTGTCGCGATATTAGGTCTTGTCGCTGCACTTGTTGCAACAACCTTTAGTACTGCAGTTGAGGTTTGGCGTCAGTCTAAAATTGTTGCTGATAGAACTCACCATGGCGACGCAGTAATGGAG
This sequence comes from uncultured Verrucomicrobiota bacterium, assembly GCA_937911295.1. GTDB lineage: Bacteria > Verrucomicrobiota > Kiritimatiellia > RFP12 > UBA3636 > RGIG990. The sequence continues at coordinate 51,010 of CALDQE010000016.1, read as the reverse complement.
CAGGTGGTAATGTCTCTTCGCTCTGCATATTATCCAGAGGGTAATGAGCCTTCTTATGAATATGGCTTTAGTATTGAGGATGATGGAAATGAATCGCCTAATGCTCAAGATAAAATTTCATGGGTTAAGATAGGTAATTCTCTAATTGGAGAGGATACACCATGGGCCGGTACAGCTCATCGTGTAGAGCTTTTTGTTGATGATAGCAATGGTGAACAAGGAATATATGTTAAGGCGTGGCAACTCGTGGGTATCGATGATGATTTTGACCCAGAGGAGGATGTAGAGCCTGTTTTACTCTCTGATGAGGTGGTGTCGCTAAATTGTCGAATGATAGATCCAGATAAGACGCTTGAGCCGCTTGAAGAAATTGAGTGGCTTGATGAATGGGCACAAAGCAATCGCATACCAACAAAGGTGGAAATAACGATTGCTATTCAGCAGAAGGGAAGTACAGAAGAGCCAACCGAGTATGTGCGAACAATTGATATTCCAATGGCTTCGCTATCGTGGAATTTGGTAGATTCGTCAAATGGAAAAAATAATCGCAAAAACCGTGGCGGTGTAAATAAAGATGAATCTGATAATAGGTCTAATCATATTGACAGACCTAATGGTAATAGTAATAATCGAGGAGGGGGCAATGGCAGCTCTCAAGTAATACGTGATTTTACAACCTCAGGGGGAGGTAAAAAATAATGCTACTTACATTCTTAAAAAAGAAAGCCTTCTCCTTAAAGCAAAATAAGCCACAAAAATCTGGCTCAGCACTAATTTTAGCATTAGTGCTGATTGTGGTGCTGTCAATTATTATTACTTCCTTTTCCTTCGAAGCACAAATTGAGCAAATGTATATGCGTGCCGCCCGTGACCGACAAAAATGCCGCTTCTATGCTGAGTCTGGATTTGCGATTGCTGAAATGCTAATGAAGAAAAGTCAGAAGATTTCTCCAAGTGCAACGATGAGTGCCGATGATGAGGAGGATCGCTGGTATGAGGCTGCGGCTTTATTAGCTAAGGGAATGCCTATACAAGGACTTGTAGAGCCAATCGGTGATGGCTATATTATTCTAGATATTGTGCCAGAGCCAGGTCGCATAAATGTTAATAAACTTACTGAGGCCGATTGGGAACGCTTACTAGAAAGTATCGGTATGCCAGAGGAATATTGGGAGGATATTATTGACCCAATTCTTGATTGGATGGATAGTGACGAAACCTCAAACCCCAAAGGAGCAGAGACAGAGGATTATTATAGTGAGTTAGAACCTCCATATAAGGCAAAAAATGGCCCTGTTGATACTGTACGCGAGCTTCTGCTGGTGAAAGGATTTTCTGAAACTCTTCTCACCGGTGGTGTGTTTGACCCAAGCACTCTTGACGGAGATGTCCAGGAAAATCGCTTCTCGTCTAGGTTTAATCGCTTTAGTGAAACAAATGAAATTGTTATTGCGGGAATTGAAAATATGTTAACTACTTACGGAGATGGAAAAATAAATATCCAATCTGCTGATTATGATGTATTGAGAACACTTCCTGAGGTCGACGATATTCTCGCAAGGGCTATTATTGAGGAGCGAGAGCTTATTGAGGATGATGAGCCTCAGCCTTTTATCAGTGTTGATGATTTGTTCTCAAGAATTGAGGGTCTAGATGAGTCAATCCGTAATATGATTTCAGTGGATTCGGAATATTATCGTATAACCTCAGTCGGTAGAGTAAATAATATAGATGTGCGAATTTGGTGTATTGCATTTGTCAGTGATGGAAAATTAGAGATTTTGCGTTGGTGTGAAGAGCCATAGGCAATTTCTGATTGATGAAACATATATTGACATAATTTTGTGGTGTAGTGTAAACTATGTGTAAATTTTAACTTTTTAATATTGTATGTAGGATTTGTTATGGCAAACAAAGATTCAAAAAAACAGAAGAAGCTACAAAAGGATGATGTACGTACTTTTCTTAGGGTCCTTTCGTATGCAAAGCCATATGCTTGGAGATTAATTATTGGTGCAATTTGTACAGTATTGGGTGGTGGCTCAATTATTGCTATGTTTATTACAGCACAAACATTGTTAAGCGATATTTTTAAAATAAACAATAAAATTTTTGGCACAGGGGAAGCTCCAGCTGCAGTTGAGGAGGTCGTGCCAGCAATAGAGCCACCAGTAGCACCAGTAGCCGTGCCAGTAGTAGAAAGTGCAGCACCAGTTCAAGAGCAGCAGGATGATGTTGTAAAGGGTATGTCAAAAAAACTTATGGGCAAATTTGTTGACTCAGAGAACATGCGCCAATTAGAAGAGGCTGGGCTTCCTGGTATGCTAAAGGTATGTGGTGTGCTAATGATTTGCATCATTGTAAATTCGCTAGCTGTATTTGGAAGTATGTATTATTTGCAATGGGTTGGTCAGCGAGTTGTTATGGATTTAAGAATTGGGGTATTTAATCATCTTCAAAAGCTTCCTATTGCATTTTATAATAGCTCAAAGAGTGGCGATATGATTGCGAGAACAGTAACAGATACTCAGCAGCTACAAAATATGGTGTCGAATGTAATTACTGATTTAATTCGTCAGCCAATTATGCTTTTAATGGTATTAGCATATATTTTGATTACAGAGTGGCGGCTTGCCCTATTTTCAATAATATTCTTCCCAACCTGTGTGATACCTATAAGCATTATAGGAAAGCGTGTGCGCAGGATTAGTCGTGAGGGGCAAAAGCGCATGGCAGATTTAACCTCTGTTATGAAGGAAGCTCTTGATGGTGTCACTGTGGTAAAGTCCTATGGACAAGAGGCACGTGAGGAGGCTCGTTTTGCTGCTCAATGTAAGGGCTTTTTCCGTCGTATGGTAAGTGCAACAAAGGCAAAAGCATTTAATGATCCAATTACACATACAGTAGGTGGTTTAGGTGGTATTGGTGTGCTTTTGTATGCAATGATTAACAAGACACCATTTGAGGAGTGTATTCTTTTTGCTGCAGCTATTTGGGCATTATATGAGCCAGTTAAAAAGCTTGGCAAGATAAGTATGGAAATTCAGCAAAGCTCGGCATCTGCAGATCGAATCTTTGAAATTATAGATACGCCTATAACTGTATCTAATAGACCAGAAGCAAAGCCAATAACAACAGAATTAGAGTCATTGAAATTTGAAAATGTTGAGTTTGGTTATGGAGAGAAGCAGGTATTTAATTCATTAAATTTAGAGCTCAAGGCTGGTCAGAGTCTTGCAGTAGTGGGTCCATCAGGAGGGGGTAAGAGCACAATAGTAAGTTTATTGATGCGTTTCTTTGATCCTGTGTCTGGTGCTGTTAAGAGAAATGGTGTAGATTTGCGTGATTTTACAATAGAGAGTATTCGTGCAAACATTGGGCTAGTAATGCAGGATAATTTTCTTTTTAATGATACTATTGCAGCTAATATTGCATATGGCAAGCCAGATGCAAGCCAGGAGGAGATTGAGGCAGCAGCAAAGCTTGCACACGCACATGATTTTATCATTGAGAAGGAGGATGGCTATAATACAATGGTAGGTGAGCGTGGTGTATCTCTATCGGGAGGACAGAAGCAGCGTATAGCTATTGCACGTGCATTGATTCGCAAGCCATCTTTATTGATATTAGACGAGGCAACGAGTGCCTTGGATACAGAGTCAGAGCGAATGGTGCAAAATGCAATTGATGATTTGGTGGGAAAGATAACAATAGTTATTATTGCACACCGTTTATCAACTATCGCAAAGTGCGATAAGGTTGCAGTTGTCGCAAATGGTGGTGTGGCAGAGTATGGCACACGAGAGGAATTACTTGCATTAGGTGGCATATATACAAAGCTTCATGAAATGCAATTTGAGAATAAATAGAATTAATTTTTCTCCCTCATTAAACTTGTTAGCATAATAGACTGTAACAAATCCTCCTTCATATAAGTTACTATCGCATTTATATAAATGCGAGGGTAGGAGAAACACATCTGTTAACCGTATTTTTATGCAGTCAGCATAGACATGTTATTCAAAATTTCTGCGTATGTGTTACTATCGCATTTATATAAATGAGAAAGTTGGGGATGTTCATATTCGAGCTGTGTTTTGCGTTGTTGTCGCATCGTTGTGTGACAATTTTTATGTCAGAGAGTTACTATCGCATTTATATAAATGTGAAGGTAGGAGAAACAAATCTGTTTAGCGTATTTTTATGTAGTTAGCATAGATGTGTTATTCAAATTTTTGAGTGTGTGTTACTATCGCATTTATATAAATGTGAAAGTAGTTGTTGTTCTAATTTGAGTTGTGTTTACGATGTTGTAGCAGCATTGTGTGACAATTTTTGCGTAGGTGAGTTACTATCGCATTTATATAAATGTGAAAGTTGGGGATGTTCATATTTGATGTGTGTTTTGTGTTGTTGTTGTTGTAGCATTGTGTGCCATGTTTGGCGTGGAAGGGTTGCCTGCAGTTTTATTTTAAAGTAAATTGTATTATTTTTTATAAATACTATTGTAATTAATTTTTGTTTTTGTTATTATAATAAATATGAAAACTGAATTAAAACCAACTTTATGGCGAACGGCTAGAGTACTAGCAAATGTCGATCGCCTGAATCTTATGCGCCTTGTAGTAAATGCTAATGGTAAAAGTGGAGTGTGTGAGCTTGCTCTGGAGGCTGACCTTCCTGTCCCAATTGCTAGTATTTATTTAAGAGCTTTGAATGCAAGAGGACTTATAAGTGTCGTTCGACACGGCTCTCATGTGTATTACGGAACGAATTCTGATCGCTCCTTGCCAATTGCGGTTGCCCTACAAGAGGCTTTCCGTAGATTTTTTTTGAAAAAAGAAATGCCTCCTAATTGGGAAAATAGCTTTTTGCCTATTTTTAAAGCCTATTCAAATCAACGTCGCGAAAAAATGATAAGCATCCTTTCTGAAAATAATCGGATGTCATATAAAGAATTTCAAAATATGGTTCGATTGGGCGATTGCTCGTTCTCACGCCACTTGAAAATTCTTATCAATGCTGGACTTGTGAAATATGATTCAAAAGGACTATATTCACTAGCAAAACCTAAAAATTCTGTCGAAATGATTTTACTCGCAGCATCAAATGCTCGGGCTTAGTCTTTACCAATTAATAAATAGCTGTGAAAGAAAATAATACTCGTGTGCGAAATCATTCTGCCACTTTTATAAAAATGTGTTATAACGTAATCCCCAATGAAAGTTCATATAATTTGTACTTTGATTAACACCACAAAGTTCGGTGCCCCAATGAATGTTTTTGCCATTACATATAAAAAATGAGTGTTAAATTGCTGAATTTGAGACGGTTTGTATGAAAAATCCATTTTTCACTATAATTATGAGAATTATGAATTGAATGAGAAATTCATTTTTGATACAATTTTATACCATGAATTCAAAAATTATACCATTTTCTTTAGAAACAATTTCAAGACTTGAAAAAGTCACACCAACACCCTTTCATATTTATGATGAAGCCGGTATCGTTGATAATGCTAAAGCATTTAAAAAAGCATTTCAATGGAATAGTGGCTTTCGTAACTATTTTGCTGTAAAAGCCGCACCTAACCCAGCTTTACTTAAGCTCTTAGCTGCTGAGGGTTTTGGAGCAGATTGTAGCTCGATGGCAGAGCTTATTCTTGCTGAAAAGGTTGGCTTGCACGGTGAACAAATTATGTTCACATCAAATGATACCCCAGCAGAAGAGTTTAAAAAGGCAATGGAGCTCGGTGCTATCATCAATTTAGATGATATCGCTCATATTGATTTTGTTGAGCAAGCTTGTGGAAAACTTCCAGAGCTAGTGTGTTGCCGTTTTAATCCTGGTGAAGCTAAAAGCGGTAATACCATTATTGGTAATCCTTTAGAGGCAAAATATGGCTTTACTCGTGAGCAAATGTTTGAGGGTTATAAGCGCTTAAAGGGAAAAGGTGTTAAGCGCTTTGGTATTCATACAATGGTTGCATCCAATGAATTGAATCCAGAGTATTTTGTAGAGACCTCACGCATAATGTTCCGCCTGACTGCTGAATTATCAAAGGCTCTTGATATAAAGTTTGATTTTGTAAACCTAGGTGGCGGAATTGGAATACCATATCGACCAGAGCAACCAAAGGTTGATTTAGATGTGGTAGGAGAAGGGATTCGCGTGGCCTGTGAAGAGTGTTTTACAGCTGCTGGTCTAGAGATTCCTCGAGTAGTAATGGAATGCGGAAGAATGGTAACAGGTCCTTACGGATATCTTGTTTCACGCGTATTGCATATCAAAAAAACATATAAGACATATGCTGGGCTTGATGCATGTATGGCAAACCTAATGCGTCCAGCTTTATATGGAGCTTATCACCATATCACAGTTATGGGAAAAGAAAATGCACCTTGCAATACGATGTATGATGTTACTGGGTCATTGTGCGAAAATAATGATAAGTTTGCTGTAGATCGTATGCTCCCCGAAATTGCTGTTGGGGATGTTGTCGTTATTCATGATGCAGGAGCACATGGGCATGCAATGGGCTTTAATTACAATGGAAAGCTTCGTTCAGCTGAATGGCTTCTTCGTCGTGATGGCTCAGCGGTCTTAATAAGGCGTGCAGAAACTCTAGACGATTTGTTCGCAACAATCCAATGGGAAGCCTGTGACAAACTTAAATTTTTATAATATATAACGTAAAATATATCAATAGAAAGCAAAAGGCAAAAAAATATGAAATGTCCTTATTGTAGTAGTAAAAATAATTGGAGAATGCATAAGCCATTATGGTTGAAGTTTACACCAGGTAAAATGGATAATATGCGTTGTTCTGATTGTGGCCATGAATATATTAGATGGCTAGCAATTTTTTCCATTAAGCATGAAAAAGCAAGACGAATTGTTGGGGTATGGCGATTTTTGGTGTTGTCAATATCTATTCTTCTTATTGTGCTTATTGTGACAATGTTATTTGGTAATTAATAAAAATATGAGGGGCTATGTCTAAAGAAGATAACACAAAACTAGATTTAGATTTTTCTAAGCTATCGTCCATAGCTTCCTCTAGTTGTATTCCTGTTGCGGTTCAAAATATTGATACTAAGGAATTAATCCTTGTTGCGTATACAAATGAATATGCAATGAAGCAAGCCTTTGAAAAGCGTCGCCTAATTTTATGGAGCACTTCACGGAAGCAGCTTTGGGAAAAAGGAGCAACATCAGGACATTATTTTGAGCTTGTTGAAGCATATGTGAATTGCGAACAAAATTCGCTATTGTATCTAGTTCGTCCTTATCCTCAAGATAAGCATTTTGGTATTTGTCACACCTCAAATTCAAAAGGTGAAGCTCGCAATTGTTTTTATCGTAAAATAGATTTTGATACAATGGATTTAGATAATGTCAACCCATAAAGAACAAAAGCAATACTTCAATTACTTGGATGGGAAAAAATGTAGTTGTCCATATTGTCATGCTACATTTATTTGGCCACCACAGCAGCTAGCTTGTCCAGAGTGTAAGCGGACAATGCGTCCACCAATAGGATATAGTAGTGGTAATTCACCTGAGAATAAAGAGCAGATTCTTAAGCGAATAGAGCGAGATAGAGAAAGAAAGCTTCAAAAGCTTGGACCGCGCTGGAATTTTCGTCCAGGTAAAAGTCCAAAATTTTTGTTTGGAATAATATTTTTATTTCTTATTTTAGGGACAGCAGTAGTAAGTCAGGCAAATAAAGCTACACCAAAAAATCAGCCTTCACGTGAGACTTTGACAAACCAGGATTTGGAGGTTCTTGCTCAGGCTTTAGTTCATTATAAAATTGATGTGGGGGAATTCCCATTAGCTCACAAGGATGGTGGGCTTAGTGCTTTGGTTACTGTTCCTCCAGATGCTAAAAATTGGAATGGACCTTATATAAATGGATTACATATGGATGGCTGGGGCCGCCCATATTTCTATGAGATTGTTGATGGTAAACCTCGTTTATTAAGTCGAGGACCAGATAGACGGCTAAAAACAGAGGACGACATATCAATAGATGTTATGTCAGTAGAGCCTCATCCAGATTTTATACCTTTTGATCCAGAAACTAATGATAGACCAATACCTATGAGTAGGTTGCGAATATCAATTGGTAATTGATTTAGAGGCACGGCATAATATGCAAGCGATATTGGAAAAGCTTTATGCAAAGCGAACCTTTGGGATTAAGCCTGGTCTTACTGTTATCAGTAAATTGATGGCAGAGCTGGGTAATCCACAAGAAAGACTTCGCACAATACATGTAGCAGGCACAAATGGCAAGGGGTCTGTTACCGCAATGCTAATGAGTGCCTTACGTGAGCTTGGCTTAAAAATCGGTGTATATACTTCGCCACATTTAGTTAGAGTAAATGAGCGGTTTTGTATAAATGGTGTGGAAATCCCAGATGCAGAATTTTTTGCATTGCTCGAAAAAGTAGAGCAAGCCTCCGAAATTCTTAAGCAACGCGATGGGCTTGATGTAACTTTTTTTGAATATACAACAGCAGTTGCTTTCTTGTGGTTTGCAGAGAAAAATGTGGATTTTGCAATCATTGAAGTTGGTATGGGTGGTCGCCTAGATGCAACAAATATACTCCCTCCACCAATTGTTACGGTAATTACAAAAATTGGTTTGGATCATACAGCATATTTAGGTAAAAGCATTGCTGAGATTGCTGGAGAAAAGGCTGGAATAATTAAGCGTGGAAGTGCTCTTGTAATAGGACAAAATCCGCCTGAGGCATTGGCTGTTATAATAAAGGTGGCACAAGAAAAAGGCGTTGCCTTTCGTTTGGCTGCAGAAGATGTGTCCATTATAAAAAACAAAAAAGCTTCGAGCTTTAATATGCAACAGCTTTTTGTTGAAAGCCAAAGTGTGTCTTATGGAAACATAAAACTCAAGCTTCCTGCAAGCTATCAAATAGATAATCTTTCTATTGTAATATCTGCTTTAGAGTTGCTTCAAGAAAGGCTAAGAATTCAGCTGCCAGCAGAGATACTCAAGCACGGAATTGAAAAGGCAGAATGGCGGGGAAGATTTTGCTTACTCACGCCAGATATTCTCGTAGATGGAGCACATAATCCAGATGGAGCAGAGGCTTTGGTCGCCGGATTGCAAGCCGTGGCAGGAAAGAAAGCACGATTTGTTTTTGTTGCAGGTATGTGTGGTGATAAAGCAACAGATGAATTTATGAGAATAATATCTCCAATCTGTCAATCTCTTTATTTAACACCGATAAATAATCCACGTAGTGCTACACCACTAGAGCTTGCTCGTCAGGCAAAAGCTGCGGGAATTCGCAATGTGGCAGTGTGTGAATCTATGCTTGATGCAATAAAGGCAGCACGACAAGAAGAATTGTCTCAACCAATTGTTTTATGCGGATCGCTTTTTCTTGTTGGGGAAGCCTATGAGAAGCTCGGACAAATTGCTGAATAAAAATCTCATTATAAAAATTAGGAGAAAATAATTATGGGGAACAAACAAAAGAATTATGGACTAGTTGCTCTTTTACCATTTGTGGTATTTCTTGTATTTTATTTAGGACTATCAATTTACAAGAATGATTTCTATTCTGTTCCAATGCCAATTGCATTTATTGTAGCTTCGGCAACAGCCTTTTTAATCAACATTAAGGAAAAGTTGAATGACAAGGTAGAGGTTTTTGCAAAGGGTATGGGCGACAATAATATTATGATAATGTGCCTTGTATTTATACTTGCTGGTGCCTTTGCCAGTGTGGCAAAAGAAATGGGGGCTGTTGATGCTGCAGTTCGCATCGCTCAATATTTAATCCCAGCCAATATGATGCTGTGTGGTGTTTTTCTTGTATCTTGCTTTATTTCATTATCTATTGGGACAAGCTGCGGTACAATTGGTGTAATTACGCCAATTGCTGTTGCTCTTGCTTTAAAAATGGGTATACAAGTTGAGTTAATGCTTGGTGCAGTTGTTGGTGGGTCGATGTTTGGTGATAATATGTCAATGATATCTGACACAACAATTGCAGCAACTCGTACTCAGAGTGTAGCAATGCGTGATAAATTTATTACCAACCTACGCATAGCAGTTCCTGCTGCAATCGTCGCAATTTTGTTGTATATATCATTGGGTAGCTCGGCAAATGCTACAGTAGTAGATTCTGTTACTAAGCTAACATTAGAAGACATATTTCTTGTCATACCTTATGTATTTGTTTTGATATTTGCATTGGTTGGAGTCAATGTAATGTCAGTTTTATTCTTGGGAATGGTTATGACAACCATAATTGGATTATGTTACAAGAAATTTGAATTTTTTGCGGCTTTGCAGTCAATGGGGGCCGGTTCTTTAGGAATGTCGGAGACATTGATAGTTGCTTTATTGGCAGGAGGCTTATTGGGGTTAATTCGTTACTATGGAGGCATTAGTTATTTGCTGGCAGCAGTTAACCGGTTTATAAAGGGCACTCGTGGATGTGAGTTGGGTGTTTCGATTGTTGTTTCTGCTGTAAATCTAATTACAGCTAACAATACGGTAGCAATTGTTATTGCAGGACCAGTAGCACGAGAGCTTTCAGAAAAGTATCATTGCAACCCAAAGAGAATTGCTGCAATACTTGATGTCGCTAGCTGCATTATCCAGGGTTTAATCCCTTATGGTGCACAAATTCTTATCGCAGTAGGTGTAGCAACAAACCCAGAGACCTTTGGTCTTGAAATTTCTGCTTTGGCATTGATTAAGACAATGTATTACCAAATGCTAATGTTAATTGCATTGATTGTCTTTATTTTAATTTCAAGCAAACAAAGACAATCAGCAAAATAAAAAATGCTTGCGTGATTTTAAAAGTATAGGTATTATATTAGGAAATTTTTGTAGAAATTAGATAAGGAGCAATTGTTTTTATGGCAAAGGATGATTCAATTGAAGTAACAGGTACAGTTGTAAAGGTTTTACCTGCAACAATGTATAGAGTTCGTCTTGATAATGGGCATGAGGTTCTTGCTCATATTTCTGGTAAGATGCGTAAGTTTTTTATTAAAATCACAACAGGTGATAAGGTAACATTAGAGATGTCACCATATGATTTGGAGAAGGGTCGTATTATTTATCGCCACAAGTCACCAACACCTCCAGCCCAATAATTTAAAATTAAAGAGCGTGCAACAGATTTGCACGCTCTTTTTTCTATTAACAAAAGCAATGAAATTACGCGACGAAGAAAGCATATGAAAACGGTTTTAATTACAGGAGCATCAAGTGGAATCGGAGAGGCCTTTGCTTATAAGCTATCTGCCGAGGGAGTGGAGCAGCTCTTTTTGTGCGGAACAAATCTTGAGCGGCTTGAGGCAGTGAGGGGGCGTTGCCTTTCTTTGGGAGCTAAGGCGGTGGCGACTAAGCAGCTTGATGTTAGGGATCGCACAGCTGTGGCGGAGTGGGTTAGAGCTTGTAATGATGAGCGGGCATTAGATTTAGTTTATGCAAATGCAGGAGTTGCAACTGGTGCCGAATACGAGTCAGAAAATGTTTTTCGCACCTTTGACATAAATGTTGGAGGTGTAATCAACACAGTGCTTCCTGCAATTGAGTGTTTTATGGCTCGAGCTGAGAGAGACCCTGCCACTGGCTTTAAGGGGCAGATAGCGATAACGGCATCGATAGCAGGGTATCATGGGTTGCCACAATGTCCATCCTATAGTGCATCAAAATCCTGTGTTAAGGCGTGGGGTGCAGGGCTTCGTGGAATGCTTTCACGTCAAGGGATAGCAGTAAGTGTAATTTGTCCAGGCTTTGTGCGGTCGCGCATAACGGATGTGAATACATGTCCGATGCCATTTTTCATGGAGGCAGATAAAGCTGCTACAAAGATATATAATGGGTTAAAGCGTAATAAGGGGTTGATATCCTTTCCTTGGCAGATGCGTTTAGTTTCGTGGTTTATGGGAGCCTTACCAGATTGTATTAGTGGTTGGATATATGCTCGTTTACCAGAAAAGAACGATACCACTAAAGCATTGCACAATCTTTAGTGAATGCGACATAAGTGCCATCTTGTGGAAGAACCCATGGAAAACACCACTAGACGTTTATAATGACAAGGTAAATCCTCCAAGCGAGGACAATGGGACTTTAGCAATGCGAGTTGACACGGAGCTAGAAGATTTTGTTGCAAGACTCTTCACTGAAGAGACAGGCAAGGAGGTTCAACGTTACAACAAAGCGAACTTCTTTGCTTGCGACAATGGCTGAGAAGCACCAAATAGATGGTAGCAAACTAAATTAAATACTGAAAGCTACTATCATTCAGCAAATTTCGCTCTGACTATTCACTTTTCGTGGCGACTAAACGGAAGCCAGTACTACTATTTTTTTGATCCTTTGTATTTTGAGCTGTAGAGGAAATTCTACAAAAGTAATAACTATTGCCCCAACAACCACCAGCTGTTGTAATCTTTTCATCACCTGGACTATATGTCATTTCCCATAGATTTCCGTGCATATCATATAAGCCCCAAGCATTGGGTGTTTTTGTTCCTACGGGATGTGTCCTTTTATCTGAATTATACCGATGCCAAGCCATGTCATTAAATGCTCCTTCTGCATTGTTTTCCAATAGACCATAATCCCCAGTGCTTCCTGCAGCACAGGCATATTGCCATTCACTCAATGTAGGTAATCTAAATGTAAGCCCATTCTCTTTTACCTGTTCTATTGAATTTAATCGACGAATAAACTCTTGCACTTCATTCCAAGAAATTGTGTCTACAGGATTATTTGCACCAACATGTTCAGATGGATTATAGCCCATTATCTGCTGCCATTGCACCTGTGTTACTTCATATTTGCAAATAAATAATCCAGAAGGAAGCATTGTTAGGTTAAAATTTATGCTAGAAGGATTGAATGCATCTTGTTGAGAAGCTTCTGGTGACCCCAAAATGATTTGATTAGTAGGTGTTTGATTTAGTGGTGCTTTATCATCAATTGCATTATTGGCACTAGATGTATTTTGTTGCACTTTTTTCGCTTCACTCGCTGCTTTTTGGCGACTATTCTCAATATCTAATTGTGCTTCTGAAATATCATTCAAAATTTCATCAATAGTGCTTGCTAAATCATTATTTATTTCTGCAGCCATGCGAGCCGCATCTGCCTTAGCTTCTTCTACCTGCTTCTTTGTAATCACATATGGCTCATACTCTTGTGTTTGCTCTTTATTTTGGATAGTTGTAGGCTCAGCGTCTTCTACCGGTGCTATTGGTGCTGAGATTTCTTTAGCATGAGGATTATAAAAGAAAATTAGCCAAATATTTATAGCTATTGCAAGAATGGCTGCAACTAATGCTACATAAGGCTTCCAGCGGAAGCGACGTTTTACAACATGCATTGCAGCGATATCATCAAGCATTGCTTTGGGTGAGAAATATCTATCAGATATTCGAGGGTTGCAGGCCTTGTTTATTATGCGCATCCATGAAGGGAATAGAGGGGATAGAATGTCCGCTTCTACCCGTGGGGCGAACCCAAATTCCTCTGCTGAGCGTCCAGTACTAATTGTGTATAAAAGTTTTCCAAGACTAAAGATGTCCCCTTGAACCGTTCCATGGTTTTCTGGGGGGACATAGCCCGGTGTACCTACGATAGAATTAGCATCTCGGAAATCTATTGCTAGGCCAAAATCAGTAAGCACGGGTTCATTATTTATAATTAGCACATTTCCTGGCTTAATATCGCGATGAACCAAATGATTATATTGTAAATATTCAAGAGCATTTAGAAGAACATTTGCAATAGATATACATTCATTCATTGGCAAAGCAACCCTAGCTAATATGATGCTAGAAAGAGTTTTGGGGCGATATATTTCGGGGATAATATTGCGTCCATTTTGCTCATCATCAGCAAGGGCCATAACACAATAGAAAATGGAGTTAATTTTGTCCTCCCAGAAATCATAAACAGGAATCAGGCCTTTACTCCAGGGCAAGCGACCATAAATGGAAATTCCACGCATTTCTCTTGTGTAAGCATCTTCTCCAATTTCAGCCTTTGAGACAATTTTTATTGCATAATATATATCTTTAGTAGACTTAACAAGCCAGACCGAGCCAGCAGCTCCGCGCCCAATTTCTCTGATAAAGGAGTATTCTGACAGCTTATATTCCATCATTTTCCAATTCCTGTTTTAAAATGGAATCAAATCTTGTTCTAAGGCGTTTGCGGATTTGGTAAGCATTAGATTTAGTTATTCCAAATGCAGTACAAACCTTTTCTGTTGGCCATTCCTCTAGCTCAAGGGCATGAAAAACCTGAAAATGTAATGTAGAGACTTCCTTCTGTAAAAGTCTTAAAGCACGACCTATTGTGGCGGCTCTCCATTCCTCTTCAATAGCCGAATCAATTTCCGGGTCTTTGGACATTTCGATTTTTTCGATAGGAGTATAAGACACCTTAACTCCGTCGCTTACATGAGTTTTCTGTCGTATAAAATCTTTAATGCGCCAATTTGTAAGGTGTCCCAGCCATTTTCTGAAATGGCCTTTCTTTCTGTCGTAAACAAAGCCATTGTTAAAGTTATTTACTACTTCAATCATAACGATTTGTACGATTTCGTTGGCATCATCATCGAATAAGCCTTTGGAGCGAGCGATTCCGAAAATAAAGCCTGCATAAATATCAAAAAAGCGGTTCCAAGCTTCGTTTGAATTAGAGTGAACCGCAGCTAGGACACTAGATCTAGTGATTTCATTTTTGTACGAAAGATATCTCATTAATTTCATCCAACAGAATAAATTTGGTATAATTGTATCAAAATAAAAAATAATCAACAAGTAATTTTGGTAAAACTCAAAAAGATTCGTATATTTAATAAGGATAAAAGTTAAAAAAGGTAATTATTAGACAAAAAGAGGGTATTATAGTGTAATTATTGTGAGATTTTATGTAATTTTTGTTTTTTTATTCTTGCTTGTATTTTGCAATAAATGTTAAAATTGGAGCTAGTTGTAAAGAACAGATTTGATAATTAAAAATATTCGAGGCTACAGGTATTAAAATGTGGAAGAAATTTAAAGGCTATTTTTCAAATGACATCGGTATAGATTTAGGCACAGCGAATACGTTAGTATTTGTTCGTGATAGGGGTGTTGTAATCAATGAGCCTTCTGTAGTTGCTTTAAAGCAGGATTCCAAGACGGTTTTGGCGGTTGGAGCAGAGGCAAAGCAGATGCTTGGTCGTACACCTGGTTCAATTACTGCAATTCGTCCAATGAAATCTGGTGTTATTTCGGATTTTGATGTAGCAGAGTCAATGATTCGCTATTTCATCAAGAAGGCACAGAAGAATAAATTACGTAAGCCAAGAGTTATCATAGCTGTTCCAGGGGATATTACAGGCGTAGAGAAGCGTGCTGTTAAAGAGTCAGCAATAAATGCCGGGGCAAGAGATGTATTTCTGATTGAGGAGCCGATGGCGGCGGCAATTGGAGTAGGGTTACCAGTAGCAGAGCCTCGTGGTAATATGATTGTTGATATTGGTGGCGGTACAACTGATGTTGCGCTAATCTCCTTAGCTGGTATTGTATATGCAAAGAGCGTTCGTGTTGGTGGCGATGCTATGGACGAGAATATTGCACAGTACATGCGGCGTGTATACAACTTAATGATTGGTGAGGGGACTGCAGAGGATATAAAGATTCGAATAGGTTCTGCATATCAGCTTCAGGAAGAGCTTGAGATGGAGGTAAGAGGTCGTGATAATGTAAACGGTCTTCCTCGTACGCTCAAAATTACCTCAAAGGAAATACGTGAGGCTTTGCAGGAGCCGGTATCGCAAATAGTAGATGCAGTTAGAGACTGCTTGGAGAAGAGCCCACCAGAATTGGCAGCGGACTTGATAGATCGAGGCATAGTTCTAGCTGGTGGTGGTTCTTTATTAACAGGATTAGATACTCTAATTTCAGAGCAGACAGGTTTGCTTGTGACACGTGCGGACTCCCCGCTAGAGGCGGTTGCTGAGGGTACAGGTGTTGTTTTGAGCGAGCTAGATGTTCTACACAGCCACGGGATGAACTAAGGTTAATTTAGTTGTATTTTCTCAATCATTTTGTATAACGCTGCATCCAGCCTAAAGTTAGTTTTTTATATCGCTAATTAAAGGTTATGTAGTGAAAAATCAAAGATTTCTAGTGATTAGTATAATAGCAATTTGTATTGCTTGTATATGCTTTTATCTGGTCACTATGCTTTTTAGAGCAATAAATAAAACGACAGCGAAGGAATTGCTTGCTCCGTATGAACGCATTACAAATATGTTTTCAAGGGATTCAGAGGAGCAGGAACAAAAGCTGCATTTAGAGGCTCATGCAGCCATGCTGGAAAAGCTTCAGCGTGAGAATGCAGAGCTACGCCGTCAATTAGATATTACTCAAACCTATAAGCAGCTAATTTCTGCTCAAGTAATTTCACGAGGAGGAGATGGCTGGTGGAAGGTAATTCGCTTAGATAGAGGTAGTAAGCACGGTATAAAGGTTGATGCTACTGTAGTAACTATACCTAGTTATTTAGAGGATTCTAGGTTTAGAAGCTGGGCTGAAACAAATAAATTACATATTGTTCTTGTAGGTCGAGTAATATCTACAACAGCAAATACCTCAGAGGTGCTTCTTCTTACAGATCCTAATAGTCGCGTGGCATGCCGTGTTCGTGATGAGAATTCTACAGCAAGAGGGATACTCTGTGGTAATGGTGTGCAATCGACAGAACCGACTCTTGATTTTTTAAGTGTGGTTGAACCTTTAAGTCTAGATTTTATTTCAAAGAAGCAGACACCTGAGAAAGGGATGCTCGTTGAAACAAGTGGTCTTGGAGGTATTTTCCCTGCCCGCATCCCAGTAGGTCAAATTATTGCCATTGAGGAGGCACCGTCTAATTTATATTTGAGTGCAAAAATTGCACCATTTGTGGACTTTGCTACATTAGAGCATGTGATGATTATCGCTTCAGCCAAAGCAGCTCATGCAGCAGTAGGTCCACCTAATGAGGTGGAGGCTACAAATGAAGAATAAATATAGAATCATTATTTCAATTCTATTGGCATTTGTCTGTACCTCATTTTTGCAGGATGTGCTACCCCCATTTTCTAGGTATATGATTAAACCCCAATTTGTATTGGCTGCATATACATACTTTTTGTTCAGGCATAAATTAGCCTTTGGAATTGTCGCTGCAGTTTTTTGTGCAATTCTTGGGGATGGTTTATCAGGTAGCAGTGGAATAGCATATCTAGTAGCGGTAATAACGGCACTAGTAGCCAACCATTATTTGCTAAAAAAACAATTGCCAGAGAACTCAGTTTCTTGTGGTCTTATTGCTTTGCCATTGAGCCTTATTGTGTCAATTTTGCAGTTTATCGGTGTTGCTATAAAATCTGATTACATTCCGTCTTTTGGTTTTGTTTTGTTTAAATTAATTATTACAGCGGTACTTACAGCGATAGCAACAATTATTATTGCTGAAATTATTTATCGGTTAGATCTTATTGTTGGGAATAAAGAGGTGGTAGATGAAGAACTTGGTTGAAAAAGAAGCTGCCGCCTCACGTATCCGGCTTTTAATTTTTGGAATTATTGTCTTATTAGGTATTGTTTATTTGTGGTTTTGTCTATACGATATCCAAGTAGTACAAACCCGTGCCTTTGAGTCTGCTCAAGATTATCATAGCCTACGCAGAGTTCGCTTACCAGCCACCCGAGGTAAAATTCTGGATAGAAATGGAGTTGTTCTGGCAGATAATAAGCCTTCGTATTGTGTTTCCATTTATTTGGAGGAAATGCGTCAAAAGGGAGCATGGACAAATACTATTAACTATGTGGCAGGACGCCTTGATGAGATTTCGAAAGTAGTGGGAGTCCCTAGTGAGGTAGATAAAGAAGGGATTTGGGCACATATTCGCAGGCGAAGAGCAATCCCACTTGTGGCATTTAGAGGTTTGGATGATGTTGCTGTCGCTAGGCTTTGTGAGAATCAAATTCAGATGCGTGGAGTAGATATTTCTGTTCAAGCAGAACGGGTTTATCCGTATAAGGATTTAGCTTGTCATATTATTGGGTATGTTGGTAAAGGGCATCCAGATAATTTAGAGCAGGAGCTGAACCCTGAGGGAGTAGAAGGCTTTGATGCAGAGAGCTTAGAGTATGATTTTCTTTTGCCAGATTTTGTAGGCAAGGATGGAGTTGAAAAGGCTTGCAATACAGAGCTTGCAGGAGTTGGCGGTGGTGAGCTGATTCGAATTAATGCAGTTGGTTATCGACATGAATCATATATGGGAAAGCAGCCAGTTTTAGGTAGTGATGTTTCTCTTACGATAGATTTGAGACTGCAGAAGGTGGCAGAGCAAGCGCTAGATGGGGTGCGTGGAAGCATCATTGTGATGGATTGCGAGACTGGAGAGCTTTTGGTGGTTGCAAGTGCACCTCGCTATGATTTGTCACGATTTGTTCCAACATTATCTGGTTCATATTGGAAAGAATTATTAAATGATCCAATGCGACCTCTTTATGGGAGAGCTAGTAGTGGAATTTATGCACCAGGCAGTATTTTCAAGCCTTTGGTGGCACTGTCTGCTTTGCGTGAAGGAGTTATTGACGAGCAAACACATTTTTATTGTAGTGGTAAGATAGAGATTGGTGGGAGAGAATTTCGTTGTGCAAGAAGGTCTGGTCATGGAGACATAAATTTACGACAGGCAATTTGTGGATCCTGCAATCCATTCTTTATAATTGCGGGAACACGTGTGCGCTATGAGCCATATATATACCAAGATGCGGCAGATGTTGGCTTTGGTCAAGCACCTCAGTTAGAAATACCATGTTCCAGAGGTGTTTTACCTTCCTCCAGCTGGAAGCAGAGACGCGAGCGAGATAAGTGGCGCGATGGCGATACCGCAAATATATCAATGGGACAAGGCTTTCTCTCGGTCAGTCCATTACAGGTGGCAGTGTATACAGCAGCATTGGCTAATGGTGGCAAGGTGCTTCGCCCACGATTGGTTCTTCCAAAGCAAGGTGAGCCTTCAGAAGGTGAGGTATTAAGGCAAATGAATTGGAGAGCAAATGATTTGCGCCTTGTACATCAAGGCATGTGGGATGTTGTAAATAGTGGTTGGGGTACTGGGCGTAGAGCAAAGGTAGATGGAGTATCTCTTGCTGCAAAAACAGGAACAGCGGAGTATATGGAACGAGGTGTAAAGAAAAAGAACGCTTGGATGATTGGCTTCGCTCCATTTGATAAACCTAAATATGCAATTGTTACTATGCAGGAGGATTCCGATGCAGGAGGTCTCTCTGCGGCTGCCTTAATGAAGCAAATAACACAGGCATTATTTATGCCAGAAACCATGCAGCCAGAAGCAACAGAACAAGAGGAGGATGATGAAAATCTTTCAGATATTGTGGAGTTGATACCAGCTGATGCAAATATAAATCTTGAAATCAATCCACAAGAAATTGTTGTTGAACCTAATGTAGAAACAAATTCAGTGGCAGAGTCAGTGCAATCTAATTTATCAACAGATGAATTGAATTCTATTTATATGGCACCACAGATGACCCCTGCAGAGGAGGAAGCACCAGCTCCACATTTTGAGAGCTTGCCGACCCTGCCACAAAGCTTTATGCCTTCCACAAACAATAGTATCCGGAGGGAGAATTAGTATGGTTTTGTCAAAATATAAAAATAATGTACCAGGGAAAACAAATGGCTTTAGAATCCCTCGCTTTAATTGGATTTTAATGCTTTGTATGGGCTTGCTACTTACAATCGGAGTGCTATTTGTTAAAAGTGCAACAAATATGCGCACAGATAGTGTTCATTATCTATATGTTGAAATTCTAGTTAAGTGGATTCCTCTCGGCTTAATTGCTCATTTTGTTATTGCTTTTTTTGATTATAGAAAGCTTTCAGAACGGGCGTGGATACTTTATGCAATTGGAATATTCCTTTTGCTAATAGTGTTAATTCCAGGTATAGGAACCGAGAGACTTGGAGCTAGAAGGTGGATTTTTGGTTTATTCCAGCCCTCTGAGTTTATGAAATTATGCATTATGCCAGCAGCAGCACTATTGCTAGGAAAATATACTGGCATTAAGGATCGCTATAGATTTGGTATATCATTGATTTTATTTGCAATCCCTATGGGGTTAATTGCCATTCAGCCAGACTTAGGCAGCGCATTGGTTTTTGCTCCAATATGCCTTGCGATGCTTTTTGTATCCGGCTGCTCGCCACGCCTCTTATTATCGTTGATGCTGGTGGGAGTAATTTTTGTCAGTATTTTCCTTGCGTTAATTCTTGTGCCGGATCATATGCCAGAGGAGAAGCGGGAGAAAATTGAGCAGGTTACAGATAATTTTATTTTTCCTCATTGGAAAAAACGCGTGAGAGTTTTTGTTAATCCAGAGCATGATCCATTGGGTGCAGGCTGGAATAAGAAGCAATCTGAAATTGCAGTGGGTAGCGGAGGAAAATATGGTAAGGGCTACCTTAATGGCACACAAAATATATTAGGATTTTTACCAAGATCGGTTTCTTCGACAGACTTTATCTTTTCTGTTATCGCAGAGGAAATGGGATATATGGGAAGCTGTGTCTTGTTAATACTTTTCGGTGGCTTGCTGGGAAGCATAGTCGTTACCGGGATTTTTTGCGGAGATGCCTCTGGCAGATTGATTTGTGCTGGGGTCGCCGCATTGTTTTTTGCACATATTTTTGTCAATATAGCAATGACAATTGGTAAGATGCCTATCACAGGTATTCCATTGCCACTTATCAGCTATGGAGGCACTTTTACAATATCAACAATGGCCTTGCTAGGGTTAGTTCAAAGCGTGGCTGTACATAGTAAGTCATCACAAATTTGAGATGATAATTTATAGAAAGAGGTTAAAATGTTTGGAAGAAATTTTTTCAAATTTAAATGGATTACACGGGCGAGTAATCACTTGAAGCGTGAGATAATCGTAAACTGTGAGAAGCTAGAGACGCGAGTTGCGGTTCTGGAGAATGGTAAGCTAGAGGAATATCAGGTGGAGCATCCAATGGATGAGCGCTTTGTTGGCTCTATCTTTAAGGGACGCATTCAAAACCTAGAGCATGATCTCCAGGCAGCATTTGTTAATATAGGTATGCGTAAAAATGCATTCTTGCATTATTGGGATATGAATCCAGATGATGAGTCATTGCTAGATGATGAAGAGATGAGTGAGCTTCGGCATAAGCCAAGAAATAAGCGCTTTACTAATGAAGAAATAGCTGCTCGATATCCAATAGGCTCTGTGATTACTGTTCAAGTATCAAAGGGCGCAATTGGCACAAAGGGTCCTCGTATCACTGCCAGCTTATCCATACCAGGTCGCTATCTTGTGCTTATGCCCAACAGCACATTGCGTGGTGTCTCTAGAAAGATTGGGGATTCACATGAGCGAGAGCGCCTAAAGAAGATTCTTGCAAGAATGCAAAAATATATTCCAGAGGATTGTGGTTTGATTGTTCGTACTGCCGGTATGGGTGTATCAAAGAGTGCATTTATTCGTGATTTGCGTGTTGTGCTCTCAAGCTATTCAGATATGAAGGCAGCCA
Organism: uncultured Verrucomicrobiota bacterium; assembly: GCA_937911295.1. Lineage (GTDB taxonomy): Bacteria > Verrucomicrobiota > Kiritimatiellia > RFP12 > UBA3636 > RGIG990. Next base: position 29,367 of record CALDQE010000016.1, on the reverse strand, counting down.
TTGCTGAGCAACCAGCACCATGCTGTGTATATGAGGAGCCAGATTTAATTATGCGAGTTATCCGTGATTGGATGACAGAGGATGTTGATCGTATTGTTATTGATAATCCAGTTGTGTATGAGCGTGTGCGCAAGGAGGCAGCAAAGATTTCTCGTCGTGCTCGAAATTTAATTACTCTATACGAGGGGCATTATCCAATCTTTGATCATTTCGGTGTAGAGAAGCAAGTAGAAGATGCATTCCATAGAAAGATACCATTGCCTTCTGGTGCATATTTAATTATTGACGAGACAGAGGCATTAATTTCTGTGGATGTTAATACTGGTCGTCACAAGGGTAAGGGCTCTCAGGAGGAGGCAATTTTAGAGGTAAATCTTGAGGCAGTAGAGGAGGTGGCTCGCCAGCTTCGTCTTCGCAATATAGGAGGCTTGGTAGTGCTTGATCTTATCGATATGAAGTCACGCAAGCACCAGCAGCAGGTTTATCGAGCATTTAAGAATGCACTTCGCCGAGATAAGGCACGCACAAATGTAATGCAAATCTCAGAGCTTGGCTTGCTAGAGATGACACGCCAGCGGTTTGATGCAAGTATTCAATCTCAGATGAATTTAGACTGTCCTTATTGTCATGGTCGTGGTATAATAAAGTCACCTTTACAGCTAAGTATTGATGTTCAGCGCAGGCTTCGTTCTTTGGTTAGCTTGTTTAAGGCAGAGCGCCGTGATGTAGATATTCAGGTGTGTGTACATCCATCGGTTTTAGAGCGTATTCGCACAGAGGATAGTGATTTAATTCGAGAGCTGCAAGAAAACTATAAAGGAAGACTATCATTTAAGGCAGATCCAATGCGTCAGGCAGAGAGCTTTGCAATTTTAGATGTTAAGTCATCTCAAATATTGTTTAGCACAGGGGATCAAAAGCCGATTTAATTAACAACGTTACTAATTCATTGTAATAATAAACAAGGAGAAATAAATGAGCAAAACAAATAAGAAAACAGTTATATTTGCTAAGGCACTAATGGCAACAACAGCTATTTGTGCAATGGCACTAAGCTTTGTTGGTTGTGCTGATGCAGAGCAGGCAAAGCCAAAGACACTACGTATGGTAACAGAGGCAACATTCCCTCCATACGAGTTTCGTGAGGCTGGTGAGATTGTTGGTATTGATGTTGATATTGTAACAGAGGCAGCACGTCGTTGCGGCTATGATGTTACAATTGAGGATATGACATTTAATTCCGTTATTGCTGCTGTTCAGACAGGTAAGGCAGATATTGCTGCATCTGGAATTACAGTTACAGAGGAGCGTAAGAAGAATGTTAATTTTACAATTCCCTATGTTACAGCAAAGCAAGTAATCCTAGTTCCTGTAGATTCACCTATTCAGTCAGCAGCAGACCTAAAGGGTAAGCGCATTGGTGTTCAGCAGAGCACAACAGGTGATATATATGTTACAGAGAATATTGGCGATCCAGAGCGCTTTGAAAATTCCGCAATTCTTGTTGCAACACTAGTTGCAGGAAAGCTAGATGCTGGTGTGCTAGATGGTGATCCAGCAAAGGAATATGTAAAGACAAATCCTCAGCTACACATTTTAAAGGAAGCATTGACCTTTGAGGATTATGCATTTGCTATCAGCAAGAAGAATCCAAAGCTATTGGCTGAGTTCAATAAGGCAATGGAAGAGATGTTTGCAGATGGTACTATTGCAAAGATCTTTGCTAAATACGATGACAAGAACTAATAGGAAAAGTATTAGTTAAAATAAGTATTGTTAAATAAAGAGCACATGGCTATGGCTGTGTGCTCTTTTGCATTGATCAGAAAGCTGGTACAGCTGAATTTACAGAAGAGCTTCGCGAAACATTACACGCATATATTAGTTAAGTATTTGCATGAAAATATTAGAGCAGTAAACAAAGTGTGCTTGTGCGAATAAATGTGGTTAGATTTAGTGCTGTTGTATTGCAATAAAATATATAAATACAATGCACAAAATAATCTTTATAATTGTACCAGCTAGAAAACCTAAAAAAGAACCTAATCCAGCACGCAATGCTTTGTCCCAATCTCTTCCATTGTAATACTCACCAATTACAGCTCCCAAAAATGGACCTAGCACTATGCCGGTTGGAAGAAAAAATAATCCTAAAAAAGTGCCAATAGTACAGCCCCATACTCCATATTTTGTTCCATGAAATTTTGCTGTACCAATTGCTGGAATTATATAATCAAGAATGGTTATCGCAACACATAACCCAAAGCCAATCCATATTTGCCATGATGGAACATAACTATCCCAAAACATAGGTAGTAAAATTCCAACATAGGCCAACCAAGGTCCAGGCAGCATCGGAATAATGCAACCAATAATACCGACTATGCAAAGAGTATAACCTAAGATTGTGTATAATTCCATGATTGAATCTCCTTGAGATAAATAAAAAGCCTAAATTCGGCAAATAAATGCCAAATTTAGGCTTGTAAACGGCATGCGGATTAGCTGAAATATTTGCGTAGGTATGCTAATGAACGCAAAATATCCTCTTCCTCTTTTTCAGGCTCGTGGCAATGGCATTCAAGGCTAACCCGAGCATCATAGCCAACATCCTTAAGCAGCTTACTCCATGCTTCTAATGTAGGAATGTCTTCCTCCTTAGGAAATGCTCTGTCATAATTTGGTCTTGCCACGTGAACATGATGTACTTCAGCAATGTTTTCCTTGAGCGAATCAATAGTCTCACTATTTCTAAATGTATGATAGAAGTCTACAAGGCACTTAACAGAGGGGTGATTGCAGAGCTTTGTAAACTCAATGCCTTCCTTTAGTGTGTTAACAAAATTTGTCTCATGGATATTAAGTGGCTCAATAACAAGAGTAATTCCGTATTGTGCAGCAATGTCACCACAAAAACGTATTGTTTTGGCAGTTTCTTCTTTTGCGTGCTTTAGTGTCATATCCTCTGGATAACGGCGAAGCCAACCACAGCCCATAACAACAATCTTGCCGCCAAGCTCCTTTGCTCGAGACATTCCTTTGTGAACCATCTCGCTTAATGCGTTAAAATCGATATCCTCTGCACGTAATGATGGGACTGAGCCAGGTGCAAAAATATTGTAAGCCTCACACTTGATGTTTAACTCAGCAACCTTGGCTTTTGTTTTTTCGAACTCTTCATCGCTCATTGTTGCCAATGTACGAAATTGTGGCTCGATATAATCAAAACCAGCCTTTGCAACAACCTCTAGCATATTAAAATCTTTACATATTCCAAAACGAATAGCCATACTAACTCCTATTTTACACAAAATAATAAATTATAAATATATAACTGTTTACATTCTATCAATCTTTAAGTGTGCTTTTCAAGTAAAGTTTTATTTGTTTTTCAATACTTTCAGGCAATTTTTTATTGCATATCGTCAAACTTATTGTGTAATATATTAATCAATTGGTTGATGGCAAGTTTTCCAATTGTGAGGAAGATGCCCATCACCGTTAGTTATACATTAAAATATAAGGAAATTACCGTGAGTATAGAAATGATGCGTCATAGTGCGGCGCATATCATGGCCGCAGCAGTTTGTGAATTATATCCAAATGTGAAGTTAGACATTGGTCCATCAACAGATGATGGATTTTATTATGATTTTGATATGCCACACCGCCTTGTTCCAGAGGATTTTGCTACAATTGAGGCAAAAATGGCAGAAATAGTAAAGGCAGATTTGCCTTTTGAGCGAGTAGAAATGACAAGAGAGGAAGCGGTTAAGCTTCTTACAGATGCGGGGCAGACCTTTAAGGTAGAGCGATTAGCAGATATTCCAGAGGGAGAGGCTATTAGCTTCTACAAATGTGGTAATTTTATTGATTTGTGTCGTGGTCCACATGTGGCTTCAACAGGTTGTGTAAAGGCATTTAAGCTAACCTCAATTGCGGGTTCATACTATCGTGGTGATGAGAAGAATCCAATGCTTCAGCGTATTTATGGATTGGCTGCAGCTTCACAAGAGGAGCTTGATGCAATTATTAACCGCATTGAAGAGGCAAAGCGCCGTGATCACCGCCGTCTTGGTCCAGAGTTAGATTTGTTTAGCATGCACGATGATGTTGGTCCAGGCTTGATTCACTGGCATCCAAAAGGAGCTCGTATTCGTGTAGCAATAGAGGATTATTGGCGTAAGGAGCATTTTCGTAATGGCTACGATATGCTATTCACTCCGCATGTTGGTCGCGCAAATCTTTGGGAGACATCTGGTCACCTTGGCTTCTACAAGGAAAATATGTATTCTTCAATGGATGTAGATGGTCAGCCATACTATGTGAAGCCAATGAATTGCCCATTCCATATTCAGGTATATAAGAGCCAGATGCGTTCATACCGTGATTTGCCTCTACGTTGGGCAGAGCTTGGTACTGTATATCGCTATGAAAAGAGTGGTGTATTACACGGTTTATTGCGTGTACGTGGCTTTACTCAGGATGATGCACATATCTTCTGTGCACCAGAGACAATTGTTGAGGAGATTCGTACAACAGTTGGTTTTGCATTGCGCATTTTACGTCGTTTTGGTTTTAACGAGATTGCAGCTTATTTGTCAACGCGCCCAGATAAGGCAGTTGGTGATCCAGAGCGTTGGGAGCAGGCAACACATTCTCTAGAGGCAGCACTACAGTCAGAGGGGATTGATTACCAGATTGACCAGGGTGGTGGTGCCTTCTATGGTCCAAAAATTGATCTTAAGATAAAGGATGCAATTGGACGTGAGTGGCAGCTAGGTACAATCCAGTTTGACTTTAACTTGCCAGAGCGCTTTAATCTAACATATATTGGCTCAGATGGTGCTGCACATCGTCCTTATATGGTACATCGTGCGTTGTTGGGTTCAATAGAGCGCTTCTTTGGAATTTTGATTGAGCACTATGCAGGGGCATTTCCAGTATGGCTATCAGCAGAGCAGGTAAGAATACTACCGTTGACAGATGCACAGTTGGATCGAGCAAAGGAGGTCCAGCAGCAGCTATTGGCAGAGGATGTACGTGTAAGTATTGACTCTCATGCAGATAAGCTAGGAGCAAAGATTCGTCGTGCTCAAGAGGAGAAGGTACCAATTATGCTTATCATAGGTAAGCGCGAGGCAGAGCAGGGGACTCTATCTGTTCGTGTACGTGGTGAGGGTGACCTTGGTGCTATGTCTGTAGAAGATTTTATTGCTTATTTCCGTGAAGCAGTGAAGAAATAATAAGAACAAAACAACAATAATTGTTACTGACAAGGAGGTTTATCATCAGTACCATAGATAGAAATCCGCAGAATCAAAAGAATAATTCTAATTCTGCATCCTTTACTCGTATCAATAACAAGATACGTGCACCAGAGGTTCGTTGCCTACTGCCAGATGGTTCACAAGCAGGAGTCATGAGCTTGCGCGAGGCACTACACCGTGCTCAAGAGTATGATCTTGACTTAGTGGAGGTTAGTCCAAATGCTAATCCACCAGTTTGCCGTATTATGGATTATGGCAAATATAAGTATGAGGAAACACAGCGCAAGAAGCAGGCGAAGAAGAATCAGGTGAAGGTGGTAACAAAGGAAATAAAGTTCCACGCAAATGTTGATGAGAATGATTATCAAATTAAGATGCGTAACATTCGTTCCTTTATTGCTGATGGAAATAAGGTTAAATTAACTCTTCAGTATCGTGGTCGAGAAAATGCACACCGTGAATTAGGTGAAGAGGTAATGGCAAGAGTTTGCCGAGAGGCGGCTGAGTTTGCTAATATTGAGCAGGAGCCAAAGCTCTTGGGTAGAGCAATCAATGCATTGATTGGACCAAAATCTCAAAAAGCAAAATAAAAAAATATGGGAGTGGCATTGCCTCTCCCATATTTTTTTTATAAATTGCCCTTCTTTAAGTATAATAATTGTGGCAATGTATTTTATTTGACTACATAGGATAGAGAAAAATTATGATTACTAATGAATTTGGTGAAAAGTATTATAAGTTAGCCCTACACTTGCATTCAAATCTTTCAGATGGTGCAAAGTCGCCAGAAGAAATAGCAAAGGAATATAAGCTTGATGAATATGATGCAATAGCATTGACAGATCATTGGGTATATAGCGAGGGTGGAACAATTGGTGGGCTACATATTATTTCGGGTTGCGAATATAATCTTGGTGCAGCTGATACAATTTCTGGAGTGGTGCATATTGTTTCTCTTTTCACAAAAGCAAAGCCTGTTGTAGAGAGAACAGCTTCTGTTCAGGAATTGGTGGACGCTATCAATGTAGCTGGTGGAATTGCTGTGCTTGCTCACCCGGCATGGTCAGTAAATCCTCCTTCTATTTATCTTGAAAATAAAGGCTTTGTTGCCACAGAAATATATAATGCCATTTCAGATGCAGGAGAAAGCCTCCGTCCATACTCAGATCATTATATAGATCTTTGTGCAAATGCAGGAGCATATCCAGGAATCTTTGCTGTAGATGATGCACATGCATATAATGGCAATGATAATAGACTTGGTTGGGTAATGGTGAAGGCAGATGAGCTTTCTAACGAAGCTTTGGCTGTGGCTATACGCAATGGTGACTATTATTCAAGCCAAGGTCCAGAGCTTTATGTAAAGCGTGAGGGAAAGAAGCTTTTCATTTATACCTCACCATGCGATGTAATTGGAGTTATTTCAAACATCTCATGGGGTAGAGGGCATGTATTACGTGGCGAAAATCTTACCCATTATGAATACGAATTTAAAGATGGAGAACAATGGGTAAGAATCGAAGTCCGCGATAAGTGTGGCAAGAAAGCATGGAGCAATATTTTTGTTGCTTAAGCAAAACACCTTGTGCACGTGATGCCCGCTTGCATGATGCCCGCTTGCATGATGCACGTGGTGGCTAAAAGTGCGAAAAAGGGCCGCAGAGACGCGGAGACTTGCTACGCAAAATGAAGCGGTGCTTCGCTTCATGCACCTAAGAGGTATCCAATACATCTTAGGTGCGCTTCATGCTCATTTATGAGCGCTTCATAGCACGCAAGTGCTGCTTCATCTTCAAAACTCAACTATCAAATTCGCATACTATCAAACTCGCATACTCGCAAACTAATTCAGTTCTTGTACGGTTTTAAAGTTTGACAGTTTGATAGTTTGTCAGTTTTACAGTTTGATAGTTTGCGAGTTAAAAAGTTAATATGAGGGTGGCTCTGCCGCCCGGTGTTGCTGGGGCTCAAGGTGGCAATGTGCCAAACTTTGCCTCCTTGAGCCTTCCAAGACATTAGACGAGAAAACTTTCTTTGAAGATTGCAAAACTAAATGTATCTGGTCAATAGACAAAGTAAATGCACCAAAAGAGGTGCATTTAGTTTTGCAAATAACAGCCTATCTTCGTTTTTGTCAAAATTTGTAAAACGATTGACATAATAATTATATTTTGGTACTTTATTGAAACACTTGTATATGGACTTATTAATCCGTTTTAGGGGGCAGTTTTTTATGAAAAAATGTATTGCGAAAGCATTTCTAATTATTCTTGGTCTTTCAACAATAGTTAATGCTGCAGAGCCAGATGTTACTGGACTAGTCCCTGTAGCAGCATGGGATTTTGATTCACAGCCTAATTCTTCAGGGCTTGCTTCTGCAAATAAAGGTTCTGTTTCTATTTCTTTTACGCATGAAGGTTCTGTGTCTTATGTTCAAGAATCCGTTGATAAGTATTCATTGAATACAGCTAATTTTACTCCGTATAGTGGTGCAGTTTCTGTGCCTCCAAAAACAGGATTGACAATTTCTATGCTAATGACATTAGGTACTAATCCTAATGGAATAACATTCTGTTTTAGAACAGGTTCAAATGATGTTGTTATTCGCCGTGGTGATGATGCAGGTACACTTTTAGTTGGCGTAGGTTCACATGATACAGAAATTTCAAAATACTTAAGTACTTCAATTACAAATGGTGATACTGAATATCATTTAGTAATGCTGACTGTAGAAGAAACAGGAATGGCTCTTTATATAGATGGTGTTCTCAAAGATTCAACAACAAATTTTACAGCATGGCATAAAAGTCAAATACTGGCTGGATTACAATTTGGCTCACGCTATGGAGGAAATAAAGGTGTAGAAAAGAAGGGTGGTGGATATATCGCTGATATTCGCATATATGATGATATTCTTTCTATGCAACAAATAGATGCATTAGTGCAAGAATTAGATCTTACAAAAAACATGTACTTTTATGACATTAAGGAACCATTTGTAATGGGAACTGATGTTATAATTGATTATTCACTCCATTTACATGAGTCAAAAACAGCAGATGTAAGTTTTGTATATGATACTGATCCAAGTTTTTCTAATCCAACAACAATTGAACTTGATACTGGATTAAAAGCTGGACAATATACTGCAATATTAAATGATTTTAATCCAGGAAAAACATATTACTTTAAATTTGTTGGTGAGAATGATGCTACTACAGCAGAATCTAATGTTGGTACATTTGATACAGCAATAAGAATAGATTCTTCAGAATACTTAAAACGATTAGAAATAAAAATTCCTGGCTATGCTGGTAACACAGTATTAACTAATTTCCCAGTTTTAGTAACTCTCTCAGAGGAGACTATTTCTGGATTTAAATATTCAGAATGTTTTCCAAATGGCTCAGATATTGTTTGCACAACAAAAAATAATTTGGTAATTCCACATGAGATTAATGCATGGAATACAGAAGGTACTTCATATATTTGGGTAAGAATTCCTGAACTATCAGGAAAAGAAACAGTATTTTATCTTTATTTTGGAGCAATGAGCCAAGAAGCTATTGTTGAACCAACACCTGAGAAGGTATGGATTAACTATGCAGCAGTATTTCATGGTGAGTCTGCAACAGTTGATGCTACAGGTAATTCTGATACTGTAGTTGCTCCTGGAATTACATCTATAACACCGGATGGTATGGTTGCCAGCGCAATGACAAAATCAAAAAATAATTCAATTGGTATTCAATTTTCTAATCCAGTTAGATCAATGGCTCTTTCATCCGTTTCAGAGCTGACAATTTCTGGTTGGTTTAAGAAAACAAACAGTGGAACAGGTATTGTTGCTGCTAATAAAAATGAGTGGAGTGGCAGTGGCTTTTTAGCTCTTGTTGAGCAAGGTACATATTTCTCCGCTAGCGTTGATGGCACACATCAAGGAGCTTCAGGAAAAGGTGCATTAGTAAAGAATGAGTGGGGTTTTTTAGCTTTCTCATATGAAAATACTATGTTGAAATCATATTTAAATGGTGAACAAGTATATGAGAAAAGTGATGCAAAACTTGTAAATGATTCTGCTCAGACATATTGGGCTCTAGGTTCATATACAGGAAAAGGAGATGATAGTATTTCTGGTGATATGGATGAGCTTCGCGTTTATAATGGAGTTGCATCAAGTGATTGGATTAAGGCTGAATATGATTCCGTAATGAATGCTTCAACTTTTGTAGAGATTGGTGATGTTGCAGAGTTAAATACAGGAGTTCCTGTTTTAGCTATCCCAAATGTTTCTAAGAATAGTGATGGTACAATAACAGTAACAGTTGATGTTTCTTCAACAATACCATCAACAATTAACTGCATTGTTGGAGAAAATGTTTTTGAAATGACAACTGACGATACAGCTCTTCCTCAAATTTATTCAGCGACAATTTCCGGAGTTAATCCTGGAACATATGTGGCAAGAATTGAGGCTACTTCTTCAAATGGAAGTGTTGTAAATAAGAGTTCAATACAATTTTATTTTGGAGCATTGAATGTTGATGTCATTTCTTCAGCAAATGAAAATACAATGGAGTCCGGATTGTTTCGAATTTCACGCTCTGAAATAGGAGCAACAGAATATGATTTAGCTATTGATTGTATCTTTACAGGAGAAGGTCTTGCTTCAACAGATTTACCTGAGAATATGGGTGTAATAATTCCTGCTGGAGAATTATATGTAGACATTCCAGTAAAGCCAGTGTATTCTCCAGAGATTGATCACGATGCAGAGGTTGTTCTTACAACTTCAGGACAATATATTGCCTTAAATTCTGTAGGTACAATGACAATTAAAAATATTGTGGACAATGTTTTTGTTTGCTATGTTTCACCTACAGGTGATGATGCTAATCGAGGCTTAACAGAAGATACTCCAAAGAAGACAATTTCTGCAGCAGTAGAGGCATTGATTCCATATTCAGAAGGAAAAATTTGTACAGTATATGTTGCAGAAGGATTGTACAAAAATTCTAGACCTGTTTATGTAACAAATGCTATTCATGTCTTAGGAATGAGCGAAACAATTTCTGATGTTGTTGTTTCAAATACTATTAATATAGGATGGTCTGATCAAAATCAGAGAAACTTTATTTTAAATCATAAGGATGCAGTGGTTGCAGGAATGACACTTCAAAATGGTGGCTGCCTGAACCAGCTTCAGGGCGGAAGCATATTTATTGATAAAAATGGTGGCACTGTATCAAACTGTGTTATTGAAGCTGCTTATACATACTTAAATTCATATGCTTCAGGCGCAAGGCTGGAGGCAGGACTTGTTACACACTGCATATTTAGAGATAATCTTTGTGGCAGTGATTGTGGAAATTGGCAGGGTTATGCACGTGGAGGTGTTCTTGAGTTAAATGGTACTGCAAGAGCAGAGAACTGTTTACTTGAAAATAATTCTCAATATCAAAATGTTTCTTTAGTTCATTTGTACAGTAATTCAATTATGCGTAACTGTACAATCATTAATTCAGGCTTAAGCGTAACAAATGATTATTGTAAGGAATTTTCTCCTCTTCTTCTTGACTCTAATTCTCAGGCTATCAATGTTGTAATTGCAGGTGTAACAAACAAGATTGACGGAGCTGCATGTGGTCCTACAGGAAAAGTTGCTAACTTCATTAACGGTGCTGTAGATTGTGATATCACAGGCTTAGGCTTTAATGAAAATACAATTGTTGGCACAGCAACTGAATTCTTTAAGAATTATGCTGCAAAGGATTATCGTCCAGACGAGAATGGCCCGCTAGTTGGTAAAGGTGTAAACTATTCTCCGATGGCAGCATCTGACCTAGCAGGGGTGACTCGCCTTGTTGGCAGCAGAATTGATATTGGCTGCTATGAGGCACAGCCTTTTGGTACAATACTAATAGTCAAATAAGCCAAAAAAGCACTCCTAGCGGGGTGCTTTTTGTTTATTTAAAATTAATAGCTTTGATCTGTGTGCTGAATGCTGTTATACACCATCCATTTATACTATATTTAGTGTAGCTAAAAGTAGTCGCTTGCAATTTTTTATGCAGATTTTCCCATAATTAGGGGTGTTGACATTTCATGACTAATTTTGGTAATATTTCCGTATAATTTTAGTGGTGTTCATTGTGCCACTGAGATATATTTTTTAGTCAAAATTTGTCAAACGTTTGATACAAATGGTTATATTGTTTAGGGAAGAAATTATGAAGAATATTTTTTTATTAGCACTTCTAGCACTAGTTTCTATAGCTTCTGCTGAAATTCTCGTGTATGAGGGCTTTAATCCTGCCGATTACAAAAATGTTGGAGCAAGCAGTAATGTTGGTGCTCATGAAGGCAAAACCACAGGTGAGTATACAATAGGCTTAACACAAACATCCTGGAATAAGATGAATGGTACTCAGATTCGTGTTTTTGGTGAGGATAGAGGTTTAACTCTCTCTGAATACATGATTAGTAAGGGTTTTGTGCATCAAGGTGGTTCTATAGGCTTAAATCCTTCTTCTAATTCCAGCGATTTACGTTCAATGTATCATACATTAGAAACAGATGTGCTAAAGGTTGCAGATGGCAAACTATATGTTAGAATGCTACTGAATATTGATAAAAATGCAGCAGGAAAACTTAAGCAACAGAGTGGTGTTAATCAAGTTAGTGGTGGCTATTTTGGTTGCGGATTTACACAAGCAGCGTCAGGCGATTATTATATGTTGACAAGTATGGCTTCTGCTATAGCATTTGTCGTTTGGAAGAATACAAATGGTGAATGTGTTCTCTCTATTTCTGTTAATGATGAAGCAAAGAATAGAACCACCGCTCCTATTATCACAGGTATTGAATTAGGTACAACATATGTTTGCTTTGCAGAAATTGAAGTTAATGCAGGCACAGATTCAAAGGAAATTGTTAATGCAGGTGCATTTGCCGCAAGCAGCAATTATGAAATTTTGAAGTATCAAGTATCAGGTATTGAATCACAGTTTATTTCTAGTACCTATGCACCATCTGTTCTAGCTGTTGCAGGTCCATATGGAACAAATAATGGATTTTTCCGTGTTGACGAAATCATTGTTGGTACAGAGCAAAAAGATGTCTTCCCAGTTGGAGGCGTATTTGGTGTTAGTATAATGAACGAGTTGGAGCTTGGTCTTACAAATTATTCAACAACATATAGAATTATTGCTGATGAAGGTGTAAAGGCAGATGTCTATGCAGTATATAGCACAGATGAAAGCTTTGAGAATGCAACAACAAATTCAGTAGCAACTGGTATTGCTGCGGGTGAATATAGCGTTGATATTTCCGATTTGGAAATAAATACTACTTATTATCTAAAGTTTGTAGCAGACAATGGCTCAAAGATTTCTGAATCAGAGCCAATTTCATTTACTACAAGAGGTGTTCCTGTTATCGGAAATGCTTTAGGTACTGTAAATTCAAATTCTTTTAATCTTTCAGTTGAGCTACTGGAAGCTGCTGTTGAAAATACTGTTCCAACAACTTTGTCACTATTCCTAAAAGAAAAAACACAAGATGTGTGGGTTGAGTACGTAATTGGAACTTCAACAACACCAAATACTTTTGATTATACTGTTGAAAATTTATCTTTTGGTGTAGACTATGAGTGGTATGTAGAGGCTAAAGGTGTTCATGAAAGTGGTGCTGAATTCCCTGCAGTGACAACAACTAAAGCATTTATGACAATGTGGAATAAGGATATGTATGTTAATGCAGAATCTACAAATGCTATTGCTCCATATTCTACACCAGAAACAGCAGCAAAAAATATTCCTGAAGCATTGAAAGTTGCTGATGCTGGTGCAAAAATCTATGTGGGTGCAGGTTTATATCCAGTTTCTTCTCCTCTAAATGTTACAAATGCGATTTCGATTATCGGCATGACTGGTAATCCTTCTGATGTTGTTGTGTCAAATACAGTAAGATCAGGTTATTATGATCAGAATCAGCGCGTTGTAAGACTTGATCACCCAGAAGCATTTGTTGCAAATTTAACAATGATAAAAGGTGAGGGATATTCTGGTACCCAAGGAGGTAACTTCTATATTTCTGTAAATGGAGGTATAATTTCTAATTGTGTATCTGAAGCAGGTTATACACGTGATAATGCTGAAGGTTCAGGCGGATACCTAGATGGTGGTCTTGTAACACATACCATTTTTAGAAAAAATCATACTAGTTCTGGATCTGTTAATTGGTCTGCTAATCGTTCAGGTGTATTGCGTATGACTAATTCTGCTAAGGTGGAAAATTGCTTGTTTGAGGAAAATCATCAAAATGTATCTGTTGTTCTAATTCGCGTTGAAGGAAAATCTGTTTTCCGAAATAACACTATTGTTAATAATTCTCTTTCTTTAACAAATGATTATTGTACTATTTGGTCATCACTGCAGATTGGAAGTGGTGCAACTGTTGAGAATAACATTATTGCTGCTACAACAAATAAGGTTGATGGTGCATCTGCAATAGTTACTGGAAGTCAAGCATTGTTTAAGAATGGTGCAGTAGATTATAAGTTAGAAGAGGATACTCTTCCTGCTGATACAATTGTTGGTACACCAGAGGAATTCTTTACTGATTATGCTGCAGGCAATTATCGACCAAGGACAGGTGGTGTTTTGTCTGATGCAGGTGTTAACTATGAGGGAATGCCAAAATATGATCTTTCGGGCAAGCAGGAGCGTTTGATTGGCTCAAGGGTAGATATTGGTTGTTACGAGGGGTATATTGCTGGAACAATCCTTATATTAAGGTAAAAATAATATATTTTGATCATAAAAACAAAAAAATAAAAAAAGTGCTTGATTTCCAGTACGAGTTTATGATAAATTAACATTTCAAATTTTTAAAGCACTGATTTTAGGAGTAAATATTATGCCGAGAGAGCTCGCTATAATGGAATGCACAGAGTGCAAGCGCCGTAATTATACAACAACACGTAACAAGAAGACAATGACAGCTCGTCTAGAGCAGAAGAAGTTCTGCCCAAATGAGCGTAAACGTACACTTCATAAGGAAGTTAAGTAAGCGTTGTTGTTGATATAAGATAACAAATTATAATAATAAAAACGATTTACATACGTGGGTAGTTCAATTGGTAGAGCAGCGGTCTCCAAAACCGCCTGTTGCTGGTTCGAGTCCGGCTCCACGTGCCATTTTTTTCCTATCGGACAGATAGGAACAGTATCCGGAGAGATTCATGAACAACGAAACAGAAGAGAAAAAGGGACTAGGAAGTTTCTTACGTGATTGCCGTTCTGAATTCAGTAAGATTTCTTGGCCTGGTCGCAAGGAGCTTGTTGAGTCTACCTGGGTTATTGCTGCAATGCTATTGCTAGTAGCAGTATTTGTGCTATTATGTGACAAGGTTTTACAAGGGATTGTAAACTTTCTTGTTGGGTAGTAGCTTGCTTTGTTTTAAACTATTTTGGGAAGCAGATACAAATGCATACAGAATTAGAGTTAGAGCCAGTTATGGAGTGGTTTGTATTACAAGTACTAACTGGGCAGGAGCAGCAGGTAGAGAGACTACTAAGGGCACAAGCAAAAGAGCAGGGATTAGACATATACATAGATGATGTAAGAGTTCCTGTTGAGAGAGTAGTAAAATATACAGAAGGCAAGGATGGCAAGAAGCGTAAGCTAAATGTTGCAAAGAAGCTATATCCGGGCTATGTATTTATAAATGCTGCAGTATATTACAAGGGAGCAAAGCGTGGAGAGCGTCCATTAAATGAGCCAGTATGGTCATTTATACGAGGCATTCAGGGAGTGATAGGCTTTCTTGGAGGAGAGCAGAGAAGACCTCAGCCATTATCTGATGAGGAGATTTCATCAGTACTAGGAGCTGCAGAGGCAGGTCAAGAGGCTAGGGTTGTAGTACCATTTGAGGTTGGTGATGTGGTAAAGATTAAGTCTGGGCCATTTTTATCATCAACTGGTGTTGTTCAAGAAATTGATTCAGAGAAGCGCGAGCTAAAGGTTGATGTAACAATTTTTGGTAGACGTGTTCTTACAACGGTAGGTTTGTACGAAGTTGAGAAGGTAATACCTGAGGAAACAGAGAGTACACCGACCTTATAATAATAAATGCTCGGATGTACCGGCAGGGACCGGGAGAGCAAGTTAAGGAAAATAAATCATGGCAAAGAAAGTAACCGGTATCGTGCGTTTGCAGGTACCAGCTGGAGCTGCAAACCCAGCACCTCCTATTGGACCAGCACTTGGTTCACAGGGCGTTAACATTATGGCGTTCTGTAAAGAGTTCAATGCAGCAACACAGGCACAATCTGGAATGATTATTCCAGTAGTTATTACTGTTTATGCTGACCGTTCATTCACCTTCGTACTAAAGAGCCCACCAGCTGCAGTGCTTTTGAAGAAGGCAGCAGGCATTCAGAAGGGTTCTGGCAAGCCAAATAGTGCTAAGGTTGGTAAGGTAACAAAGTCTCAGATCATGGAAATCGTAAAGATTAAGGCAGCAGATTTGAATGCTATCGATGAGGAGCATGCTGCACGCATGATTGAGGGAACAGCTCGTAGTATGGGCATTGATGTAGTAGAAGGCTAAGGAAGGTGTAAAAAACTATGGCAAAGCACGGTAAAAAATATACAGATGTAGCCAAGAAGGCACCTACTGAGGCAGTTTCACTAGCTGAGGCAATCGCTTTCATTAAGGCAAATCCAATCGCAAAGTTTGATGAGACAATGGAGCTCGGTATGCGTATGGGCTGTGACTCACGTAAATCAGATCAGATGATTCGTGGCACAGTAAGTTTACCACACGGTACAGGTAAGAGCGTAAAGGTCGCAGTTTTTGCTGGTGGTACTGCAGCAGATGCAGCACGTGAGGCAGGAGCAGACTTTGTTGGTAACGAGGATCTTATCGAGAAGGTTAAGGGTGGTTGGACAGATTTTGATGTTGCAATCGCTACACCAGAGGCAATGCAGGAGGTACGTAAGCTAGGTCGTCAGCTAGGTCCTCGTGGTTTGATGCCAAATCCAAAGACAGGTACAGTTACAGATGATACAGCAGCTGCAGTTAAGGCACAGAAGGCTGGTAAGGTAGAGTTCCGTATGGATCGTCAGGGTAATATCTGCGTACTATTCGGAAAGCTAAGCTTTGACGCTTCTAAGCTAGAAGAGAATGCAGATGCAATCATTTCAGCAATTCGTGCAGAGCGCCCTGCATCAGTTAAGGGTCAGTTCTTCCGTCGTGTAACTGTAACATCTACAATGGGTGTACCAGTTAAGGTAGATATTAAGGACTAAGGAGAGCAAAGATGAAACCACAAGCAAATTCTAATCGTCCAGAGAAAGTCCTTGCAATCAAGGAGATTACAGAGCTAGTAGAGAAGTCAGAGTATTGCTTTGTACTTAACTACGGCGGTTTGACAGTTTCACAGTTTGCTACACTTCGTAAGGAGCTTGCAAAGGCAGAGTCAGCAGTTAAGGTTGTTAAGAATGCATACCTAGCTAAGGTTGCAGCAGAGAAGGGCTGGGAGGGCATTGAAGCCGTATTGACTGGTCCAACAGCAATGATAACTGGTGCTGGCGATCCAGCTGAGGTAGCAAAGGTAATCGTTGAATTTTTGAAGAAGAATGAGAATGCATCCATAAAGGCAGCTCAGTTAGATACATCTCTACTTGACCAGGCTCAGGTTGAGGCACTATCAAAGCTTCCATCCAAGGATGTTATGCGTGCAATGTTCCTTGGAACACTACAGGCACCTGCATCATCATTCGTTCGTGTTCTTGCAGCACCACTACAGAGCGTACTATACGTTCTCAAGGCAAAGCAAGACAAAGATGGTTCTGCGGCATAAAGTGTGTCGTAAAATGCCGGGCTGCGTGATAGCGGTGGGTGCCGCAGTAGCGTAGCTCAATCCCCTCACGATGAAACATTCGTGCGGTTACACAAGAAAGAAGAAATAAAATGACAAAAGACGAAGTAATTGAATATTTGAGCGGTCTATCCGTTCTTGAGATCTCTGACCTAGTTAAGGCACTAGAGGATAAGTGGGGCGTTTCTGCTGCTGCTCCTGTAGCTGCTGTAGCTGCTGCACCTGCTGCTGGCGCTGCACCTGCTGCTGAAGAGAAGACAGAGTTCGATGTTAAACTAGCTGATGCTGGTGCAAACAAGATCGCAGTTATCAAGGAAGTACGTGCTGCAACAGGTCTTGGCCTAGCAGAGTCTAAGGCTCTAGTAGAGGGCAATGGCGTTGTTAAGTCCGGCGTTTCAAAGGACGAGGCTGAAGAGCTAAAGAAGAAGCTTGAGGCAGCTGGCGCTAAAGTTGAGGTTAAGTAATTTAGCCTTATATATTCGAAAACCCTTCATGGTTTTATTCCACAACAAGATTATCTCCGTGAAGGGGTTCGAAATTCATGCTTTTGGGCGGGTTCAATGTGAACCCGCCTGTGGCATTTTCTTTTTTTGATGTTTTTTTGAAAAAAACTCACCAATTTTCTCCCGCATTAAGCGGATTCAGTTTTCAACTAAAAGAAGAGGTACCTGATGGTAGAAAGAACCATTTTCGGCAAGCTTACACCAGTAATCCAGCCACCAGATCTTATTGAGATACAGACTAAATCCTTCAAGGATTTCTTGCAAGCTGATGTTCCACCAACAAAGCGCAAGCACCAGGGTCTTCAAGGTATTTTTAAAGAAATTTTCCCAGTTGTTGGCGGTTTAAATGAGACTTATAGCCTCGATTTCGTTCGCTATGAATTAGGCGAACCAATGTATACCCCGCTACAAGCTCTTCGAGAAGGTGCTTCATATCAGGCAGCACTGAATGTTATTTTCCGTTTGTCTCGTGATGGTGAGGAAACAAAGGAGCAGTCTGTATTTATGGGAGATATCCCACTTATGACAGATGATGGAGCTTTTGTTATAAATGGTGCTGAGCGTGTTATCGTAAGCCAGCTTCATCGTTCACCAGGTTTATGCTCAGAGAAGACAATTCATAACAATGGTTCAAAGCTTTATTCTGTACGTATTATTCCAGATCGTGGCTCATGGATTGAGCTACAGTTTGATGTCCAGAATCAGATTTGGGTATTCCTAGATCGTCGCCGTCGCCGCAGGAAGTTCCGTGTTTCTACCTTCCTACGTGCACTAGGATATTCTTCTGATCGTCAGATACTAGAGCTATTTTACAAGTTTGAGACACTTCAGACACAGCTTGATCCAAAGGTTTATCCAAATGGATATCCAGAGGGCTTCCTACAGGATTATGTATTCCCAGAGGATATCCGTGATCCAAATAATAGTAATGCTATTCTTGCTCATCGCTATGCACAAGTAACATCAACTGTTCTTCATCAATTGGGTGCAGCTGGTATCAAGTACGTTGAGCTAGTAAATGTTTCTAACGATAAGGGCTTGTTTGTTACAACACTTCGTGCAGAAACAACAACAAATGAAGAGGAAGCACTTCGCGAAATTTATCATACAATTCGTCCAGGTGATCCAGTAACTGCATCTAATGCAAAGACATATATTACTCGCTTGTTCTTTGATGAGCGTCGCTATGACCTAGGTCGTGTTGGCCGTTATAAGCTAAATCAAAAGCTATCTGCATATACAGATCCATCAAGAGGCGAGGAAGAGGTCCCTAGCGAGCAGCGTGTACTTAGCAAGATTGATGTTATTCGTGCTGTCCGTATGCTTTTGAATATTTATGAGACAGGTGTTACAGATGATATTGACCATCTTGGAAGCCGTCGTATTCGTACAGCAGGTGAGCTACTTGAGGGATATTGCCGCACTGGTCTTACACGTACAGAGCGCGTAATCAAGGAGCGCATGTCTGTACATTTCTCAGGCTCTGCAGCAGCTACAGCTAATGGTGCTTCAACAACTGCAGCAACAGCATCAAGCGATGTTGGCATCCAAAAGCTTGTTATTTCAAAGACATTGGCTAGCGTAATCAATGATTTCTTTGGTCGTAGCCAGCTTTCACAATTTATGGATCAGACAAACCCACTTTCAGGTCTAGCTCACAAGCGCCGCTTGTCTGCTTTGGGTCCTGGTGGCTTGTCCCGTGATCGTGCAGGCTTTGAGGTTCGAGACGTTCATCCTTCTCACTATGGGCGTATTTGCCCAATTGAGACACCTGAAGGTCCAAACATCGGTTTGATTTCCTCTTTGGGTATCTATGCTCATATTAACCAGTTTGGCTTTA
Source organism: uncultured Verrucomicrobiota bacterium (assembly GCA_937911295.1). Lineage (GTDB taxonomy): Bacteria > Verrucomicrobiota > Kiritimatiellia > RFP12 > UBA3636 > RGIG990. The sequence continues at coordinate 9,866 of CALDQE010000016.1, read as the reverse complement.
TCGAGACTCCTTATGTAAAGGTAGTAGATGGTAAGGTAACAGATGAGGTGGTTTATCTATCAGCTGATGATGAAGAGAATCACGTTGTTGCTCAGGCTAATGCTCCTCTTACACCAGAACGTACATTTAAGAATCCAACAGTTATGTGCCGCCGCAATGGTGAATTTGAGGCACGTGCTCGTGAGGATGTTGATTATATGGACGTTTCTCCTATGCAGGTAATTTCTATTGCTGCTGGTTTGATTCCATTCCTTGAGCATGACGATGCTAACCGTGCATTGATGGGTGCAAACATGATGCGTCAGGCTGTACCTCTATTGCGTACAGAGCGCCCATATGTTGCTACTGGTCTTGAGGGTCGTGCAGCACGTGACTCACGTGTGGTTGTTGTAGCAGAGGAAGATGGTAAGGTAACAAAGGCTGATGCTTGCTCAATTACTGTTACTAATAAGAAGGGTGACGAGCATGAGTATTCACTACAGAAATTCCGTCGCACAAATGCAAGCACATGCTTTAACCAATACCCAATTGTAAAGGTTGGTGACACAATTAAGAAGGGCGATGTTCTTGCTGATGGTCCTGCAACAGACCAAGGTGAGCTAGCTCTAGGTAAGAATCTACTTGTTGCCTTTATGCCATGGTGTGGTTGCAACTTCGAGGACTCTATCCTAGTTTCACAGCGCATTGTAAGTGACGATGTATTTACCTCTGTTCATATTGTTGATTATGAGTGCCAGGCACGCGATGGTAAGCTTGGCCCAGAGGAAATCACACGCGATATTCCAAATGTTGGTGAGGATGCTCTACGTAATCTTGACGCCGATGGTATTGTTCGCGTAGGTGCAAAGGTAAAGCCTGGTGATATTCTTGTTGGTAAGGTAACACCTAAGTCTGAGCAAGAGGATCTTCCTCCAGAGGAGCGCTTGCTACGTGCAATCTTCGGTGATAAGGGCTCAGAGGTTCGTGATTCTTCTTTGTGCGTAAAGCCTGGCACAGAGGGTATCGTAATGGATGTTAAGATTACCCGTGCTAAGGATAATAAGAAGGGAACGGCTTCTGCTGATCAATCTGAAATTAAGAAAGAGCGTAAAAGAATCGAGGAAGATTTAAAGAAGCGCTTAGATGAGCTAAATAAAGATTTGGTTACAAAGCTTCAGGGTGTTATTGGTCAGAATAAGAATACATTTGATATTGTTGATACAGAAACAGGCGAGATTATTGTTCCTGCTTTGACAAAGACCAATAAGTCACATCTTCAGAAGCTCGCTAGCTGCCGTAAGCATTGGAGTATGGAGGTTTGCATGACTCAAGAGCAGATTAAGTCTGTTATTGATGAAGCAAATCCAGATTTTGATAAGGCAGAGAAGCAAGCAAAGAAGAAGCTTGAAGAGCTTGATTCAAATGATGATGGTCAAGGCACAATTAAGGCAGTAAAGGTTTATATCGCAGAGAAGAAGAACCTATCTGTTGGTGATAAGCTAGCAGGTCGCCATGGTAATAAGGGTGTTGTTGCACGTATTCTTCCTCCAGAGGATATGCCATTCCTACCAAATGGTCAGTGCGTAGATATTGTGCTAAACCCAATGGGTGTGCCTTCACGTATGAACATTGGTCAGGTTTTTGAAACACATCTTGGTATTGCTTGCCGTGCTCTTGGTATGCATGCAGGTACACCAGTATTCGATGGTGTTATGGAAAATCAGATTCGCGACTTCCTTCGTGAAGCACGTGAAAAGGATGATTACAGCTGGGTATGTGATGACTGTAAGACTGTTCTATATGATGGTAGAACAGGTGAGCGCTTTGAGCAGCGCGTTGTAGTTGGTGTAATTTATATGTTGAAGCTACACCATCTTGTTACAGATAAAATTCATGCTCGTTCAACAGGTCCATACTCACTTGTTACTCAGCAGCCTCTCGGTGGTAAAGCACAGTCAGGTGGTCAGCGTATGGGTGAAATGGAGGTTTGGGCACTTGAGGCTTACGGCGTAGCTTATGCATTGCAGGAGTTGCTAACAGTTAAGTCTGATGATGTTACCGGCCGTACAAAAATTTATGAATCTATCGTCAAGGGCTCTAATGCACTTCAAGCTGGTATGCCAGAGACATTCTCTGTTCTTAGAAACGAGCTAAATGGTCTCTGCATTGATATGCAGCTATTAAGTGCTGATGACCAAACAGATGAAGCAAACAACTAATCTAAAGGAGTAATGCTTTGAACCCATTTTCAATTCAAGAATTATATGGTAAGAAAACGGATGCCGATCAGTATGATGCAGTACAGATTTCTTTAGCATCACCTGAAAAAATCCGTGAGTGGAGCTATGGCGAGGTAAAGAACCCAGAGACCATTAACTATCGTACATACCGCCCAGAGGATTATGGCTTGTTCTGCGAAAAGATTTTCGGCCCTACACGTGACTGGGAATGTAAGTGCGGTAAGTACAAGCGCGTAAAGCATAAGGGTGTTATTTGTGATCACTGCGGTGTTGAGGTTACTGTCTCTAAGGTGCGTCGCGTACGTATGGGTCATATTGATCTTGCAGTGCCTGTTTCTCATGTGTGGTTCCTAAAGTGTGCTCCAAGCCGCATTGGAACTATGCTTGATATGAGTGCTGGCAATCTAGAGCGCGTTCTATATTATGAGGACTACCTAGTTGTTGACCCAGGTGATACTCCTCTTGTACAGAATCAGCTTCTTTCTGAGGCAGATTATCTTGATTATCGTAGACAATATGGCGATGCCTTCGAAGCACAAATGGGTGCTGAGGCAGTTAAAAAGGTTCTAGAGAAGATAAACCTTGAGGAGCTAATGGATTCTCTTATCGAGGAGATGGAGAATACAGGCTCTAAGCAGGTAAAGGCAAAGCTTTCTAAGCGTATGAATATTTGTGAGGGCTTTATTAAGAGCAATAGCAAGCCTGAGCATATGATTCTAACAGTAATGCCTGTTATCCCACCAGAGATTCGTCCTCTTGTTCCACTAGAGGCTGGTCGCTTTGCTACTTCCGATCTAAATGATTTGTATCGTCGCGTTATCAACCGTAATAATCGTCTAAAGGGCTTACAGCAGTTAAAGACACCTGATGTTATTATTCGCAATGAGAAGCGTATGCTTCAGGAAGCTGTCGATGCTGTATTTGATAATGGCCGCCAAGGTAAGGCTGTTGTTGGTGCTGGTAATCGCCCACTTAAGTCTCTAAGTGATGCACTTAAGGGTAAGACAGGCCGCTTCCGTCAGAACCTACTTGGTAAGCGTGTAGACTACTCTGGTCGTTCAGTAATTATTTGCGGACCAGAGCTAAAGCTATATCAGTGCGGTCTACCTAAGAAGATGGCTCTTGTTCTATTTGAGCCATTTATCATCCGTCGTCTAAAGCAGCTAGGTGAAGCACACACAGTTCGTAGTGCAAAGAAGCTTATTGAGCGCAAGGAGGATAAGATTTGGGACGTACTAGAAGAGGTAACCCAGGGTAAGACAGTTATGCTTAACCGTGCTCCAACTCTTCACCGTCTATCAATCCAGTCCTTTGAGCCAGTGCTAGTAGAAGGCGAAGCTATCAAGCTTCACCCAATGGTATGTACAGCATTTAACGCTGACTTCGACGGTGACCAGATGGCTGTTCACGTTCCTCTATCAATTGAGGCACAGCTAGAGTCTCGCCTACTAATGCTTTCTTCTAATTCTATCTTCTCACCTGCTTCTGGTAAGTCAATTATGACACCAACCCAGGATATTGCTCTTGGTATCTACTACATCACAGCAGATAGCCAGGCAGATAGAATGCGCATTCTTGCTCGTAAGAAGAACCCAGAGACAGAGGCAGAGCGCATCAATCGTCAGCGCCGTCTACCACTATTTAACGATGCAAATGAAGTACATCTAGCATTTGATGATGGTGCTTTGTCAACTCATTCTCGCATTATGTTTAAGAACCCAGACTTTGGTAGAAAGACAAAGCATGGTGATGAGAATGCTCGCGTAATTGAGACAACAGTTGGTCGTGTATTCTTTAATGAGATTTGGCCAGAAACTCTTGGCTTTGTTAACTGGGCTGTTAATAAGTCCAAGCTCGGCAGCTTGATTTGGGATTGCCACTTCCTATCTGGTCATGATGTTACAGTAGTAATGCTCGATAAGCTAAAGGATATGGGCTTTGCTCAGGCAACACGTGCCGGTGTTTCTATCGGCTTGGTTGACATGCGTACTCCATCTACAAAGCAGAGCATTCTTGAGGCTGCAACTAAGAAGGTAGATGAGTATAATTCTCAATTCCAGAAGGGTGTTATCACTGGAGCTGAGTGTCACAACAAGGTTGTTGACGAATGGTTCAATGCTTCTAATGCTGTCGCTGATGATATGTATAAGGAGATTGAGGAGAATGGCTGGACACCAAATATGAAGAATGCTGATGAGCTTGAAATCAACCCAATCTTTATGATGGTTGACTCAAAGGCTCGTGGTTCTAAGCAGCAGATTCGTCAGCTAGCTGGTATGCGTGGCTGTATGGCTAAGCCAAATGGTGAAATTATTGAGCTTCCTATCCGTTCAAACTTCCGTGAAGGCTTGACAATTCTTGAGTACTTTATTTCTTCACACGGTGCTCGTAAGGGTCTTGCTGATACTGCTCTAAAGACAGCTGACGCAGGTTATTTGACACGTAAGCTTGTTGATGTATCTCAGGATGTTATTATCACAGAGCAGGATTGCGGTACTCCAGCCGGTATTGAGGTTGAGGCAATTTACGAGGGTGATGATCTTAAGGTTTCATTGCGTGAGCGCATCCTTGGTCGTACCTGCCTAGAGCCAATTTACGATTCTGAGTTCAATCTAATCGTGGATGAAGGCGAGGAGATTAATGAGGCTGTTTGTGACAAGATTGACGCAGCTGGAGTTGAGAAGGTAAAGATTCGCAGTGGTCTAACCTGCACAAGCTCACATGGTATGTGTGCTAAGTGCTATGGTCGTGACCTAGCAACTGGTAAGCCTGTTGAAATCGGTACAGCTGTTGGTATTATTGCTGCTCAATCTATCGGTGAGCCTGGTACACAGTTGACGATGCGTACCTTCCATATCGGTGGTACAGCTGCTAAGGATGTTTCTAAGCCAGAGTTCGTTTCTACTAAGGCTGGTAAGCTTAAGTTTAGTGCGGGCTTGAAGACTGTTGAGAACAAGGATAAGCGTGCTGTCGTATTCTCTAAGGGTGCAACAATCACTATCGTTGATGCAAATGGCGAGGAGCTTGAGTCCTCTAAGGAGCTACCAGTTGGTACTGTTATCAACTTTAAGGATGGTGACACCGTTAAGGAGAAGTCTGTTATCTGCACATGGGACTCATACACAATTCCTATTATGTCTGAGTTTGATGGTAAGCTATACTTCCAAAACTTTGTTCAAGGTAAGTCTATTGACGTTCTTGACCAGATTGATAACGATACTGGCACAAATCAGCGTAAGGTTATTGGTGTATCTAATGCAAGTGCCCCAGAAGTTCTTCTTGTTCGTCCAGCTAAGAAGCGTGAGCTTCCAGCAGGAGCAGAGATTCTTGTTGATGATAACGAGACAGAGCGCCGCATAGCTGGTTCTGTTGTTGCTAAGGTAAAGTGCAATGATAAGTCTCGCTACATTCCTGGTGCAACAGCTATCAACAATGGTCTATATGGCTATCGTAACCCACATAGCGATAAGAAGCCAGAGGTTACAAAGCTATTTGACTCAAAGGATATCAATATTATCATCAATTATGATAAGACACTTTGCGTTGAAAAGTCTGAGGTAGGTGGCCGTGTTCTTGTTGTTAATAGCAAGAATAAGGAAGTTAAGGTTGACATTCTTGCTAAGAAGAAGAATGATATTGCAGACCCAATTCTACTAAGCTCCTTTGTTGCTCCTTATGGTGCTGTATTCAGCATTAAGCCAGGTGAACGTATTAAGTACAATGAGGTAATCTGCTCTTGGGATCCTGACTATGTTCCTGAGCTTATTGACACAGACTGCCGCGTAAAGGTAGTTGACAATGGCGATAATAAGGTACTTGAGCTATCTGAGGTTATTACATACCAGATGCCAATCGGTGCTGTTATCAAGGTTAAGACTAAGGATGGTGTTAAGGTTTCTAAGTGCGATGTTATCGCAAAGATTCCTAACAGTGAGAACAAGACCTCAGATATTACTGGTGGTCTACCACGTGTTGCTGAGCTATTTGAGGCACGCCGTCCTAAGGACGCTGCTGAAATCTCACGTATCGATGGTTATGTAACACTTGGTAACGTTGAGCGTGGTAAGCGCGTACTTGTCGTTACTGATCCAAATACAGTTGACGAGGAAACTGGTAAGTACTTTGAGGATCGTCATCTTGTACCAATGGGTAAGCACATCGTTGTATACGATGGCGACTATGTTACAAAGGGTCAGCGCCTAACAGAGGGAGCAATCGATGTTCAGGAATACATCAATGTTGTAGAGTTCGCACAGTTCTGTCAGTATCTAGTAAATGAGGTACAGTCTGTTTACCGTGGTCAGGGCGTAGAAATTAACGAGAAGCACATCGAAATTATTGTTCGTCAAATGCTTCGTAAGGTTAAGATTACAGACCCAGGTGATACAGATTTGCTATGGAATGCACAAGTTAGCCAGACCGAATTCCTTGCTGCAAACCGCAAGATTCAGTCAGAGGGTGGTCGCCCAGCAACAGCAACTCCTGTATTGCTCGGTATCACAAAGGCAGCTTTGGAGACAGACAGCTTTATCTCTGCAGCATCCTTCCAGGATACAACACGTGTTCTTACAGAGAATGCAACAATGGGTAGCATAGATAACCTACGTGGCTTCAAGGAGAATGTAATTCTTGGCCATGTAATTCCTGGTGGTACAGGCTTCCCATTACACCGCCACTTGAAGTTGATTCCAACCTGCGATCCAATCCCAGAGGAATTGATTCCACGTAACGAGGATGATTCAAAGTTATCACGAATCTAATATAAAAAGGCGGTCTTCGGACCGCCTTTTTTGCATTTACTCTGCAACTGGATTAACCATGACTCTTCAAGTTGGGGGAAAGCACACGCTTGCTCCTTCCTCGCTATCTCTTTTACCCAATTTAGCTCAACAAAATATTTATCTAGTAAAAAAATCAAAAAAAGTGTATCATATTGCCCTTAAATGATGACGGTAAGGTCAATGTATGTTCTATATAAGGAATAGGATGTAACAAATGAATGATAGTTTTATAAATCAAGGTCCTGCAGTTATGGACCCAAACTTTATCAATAAACACCTTGATGAGGTTTTATCAAATACACGCATAGATCAGGAGCTATATTACAATTATAATGTAAAGCGTGGTTTACGAAATCCAGATGGTTCTGGTGTGCTAGTGGGCTTGACTCAGGTAGGCGCTGTTACCGGCTATGGAATGTTTGAGCAGGAGCTTCAGCCAGTACCAGGTAAATTGATGTATCGCGGTATCGAAATTCGCGATTTGGTTAAAGGCTTTCAGGCAGAGAAAAGATTCGGCTTTGAAGAGACATGCTTCTTGCTTCTTTTTGGACATCTTCCAACCAGAGAGGAGCTAGATGAGTTTTGTAATGTTTTGGACTCAGTTAGACCGCTTCCGCTTGGTTTTAAGGAGTCAGCTATTCTCCATATGCCCAGCCCAAATGTCATGAATAAGCTTGCACGCTGCGTGCTTGCAAATTACTCATTTGATGAAAATCCAGACGATGTCTCTGTCGGTAATGTATTGCGCCAAAGCCTTGAGCTTATTGCTCGCTTGCCAACCTATGCTGTATATGGATGCCAAGCTAAGGCTCACTATTATGGAGGAAAGAGCCTCCATATGCGTGTGCCAAAGAAAGGCTTAAGCACAGCAGAGCATATATTGTGCTTGCTACGTCCTTATAGCGATTATACACAGCTTGAAGCTGAATTGCTTGATTTGTGCTTGGTAATTCATGCAGAGCATGGTGGTGGTAATAACTCAACCTTTACTACTCACGTAGTTTCCTCAACCTTTACTGATACTTATTCTGCAATTGCTGCTGCAATTCTTTCCTTAAAAGGACCACGTCATGGCGGTGCAAATATCCAGGTCGCAAATATGATGGACAATATTAAGGAGAATGTCGCTAATTGGGAAGATAAGGGTGCAATTAAGGATTATCTTGCTAAAATTCTTAATAAAGAAGCGTATGACAAAAAAGGGCTTATCTACGGTTTGGGTCATGCTGTTTATAAAATCTCTGATCCACGTGCTGAGGTTCTTTACGAGAAGGCAAAGCAGCTTGTTGCTGAGCATCCAGAATATGAAAAAGAGTTTCATCTCTATGAGAATGTCGCAGAAATTGGTCGCGATTTATTTATGGAGAAGACAAAGTCTTCTCGCCGTATCTGCATAAATGTTGATTTCTATTCTGGGCTTGTATATAAGATGCTAGATATTCCACCAGACCTATTTACTCCATTATTTGCAATTGGGCGTATGCCAGGTTGGTGTGCACACCGTCTTGAGGAGCTTAATTCAAATAGTAAGATTATCCGTCCAGCTTATAAGTGTGTAGTTCATCCAAAGCAGTATGTTCCAATGGAAGAGCGCTAATAATAAGCAATTGGTTATATTGAATTACAAAACAGTGAAGTAAGTTGGCTAAATGGTGCTGCACCATTTAGCCACTTATGTAAGTATAAGAGAAGGCTATGGCAATAAAAATTCATCTTGCACCAATGGCAGGAATTACAGATTCTGCTATGCGTGTTATAACTATGCGACATGGTGCCGATGTATGCTATACCGAGATGGTAAGTGCAGCAGGTATTGCAAATGACTCGCGGCGAACCTTTCAACTGCTTGAAAAACTGCCAGAGGAGGGTGCTGTTGTAGCTCACATTTATGGTGCAAATCCGGATTATATGCAGAGAACTGCTGAGGTTATTACGGAGTTAGGCTGTTTCTCTGGAATAGATATAAATGGGGGATGCCCTGTTCATAAGGTTACTCGCAGTGGCTCTGGGGCGGCTTTAATGCGTGATCCCAAGCTTGTTGAAAGACTTGTTGCAGCAACAGTAAAGGGGACAACACTTCCTGTTTCTTTTAAGACGAGAATAGGGCTTCATCCTGGTGAGATTACAATTGATGATGTTGCTCGAGCTGTAGAGGCTGGAGGAGCAAGTCAACTGACTGTACATGGGCGAGTTGCTTCGAAGGAGCATCATGGTGATGTTGACTTTGCATTGCTCAAGAGGGCGGTTGAATTGGTTTCAATACGGGTTGTTGTTAATGGAGGTATTAGGACACCTCAAGATGCAAAGCGTATGCTAGAGGAAACTGGTGCAAAGGAAATTATGCTTGGGCAGGGTGCTATGGGGAATCCGTGGCTTTTCAAGCGCATAAGTGAATATGTAAATAATGGGATTGAGCTGCCGCCACCAGATACCGATGAGCTAATGCAGGTGTTGGCTGAGCATTTTAAATTATCGATGCAATTTCAGCAGCAAATACGCGATAATTATCCAGAGGAGCTTTGGCCGAGTGGTGACCCAGAGCAAAGTGCTGTTTCGTGCTTCAAGCGCTTTATGTTTCACTACTTTCGTGGAATGCGCGGGGTAACAGATTTGCGCCGTCAAATGAATGAATACAAGACCATAGCTGATGTAATTGCAGCAGTAAAGCAGTACGTAAAGCTATAGAGTATAAGTTTTCAGGGGACAGCTTAGGTTGTGTGCATGGCAAGCCGCTTAGAAACATCAGGTGGCTTTGCTTCTGCCAAGTAATTCAAACCACAAGCCTAGGATTAGTATTCAATTGAAAAAATTAAGGGGCTGTTGCAAAACTCAAAAGATTTGCAACAGCCTTTTTCTATTGTTTGAG
>CALDQE010000015.1 GCA_937911295.1 uncultured Verrucomicrobiota bacterium | reverse complement strand
ACGCAGCTAACCAGCTCAACCAGTACACGGCGGTTGATGGTTTCACGCCTCAGTTCGACGACGACGGAAATCAGACTTTGATAAAGACAGCGATCGGAATCTGGTCCGTCACCTACAACGGCGAGAACCGCCCTGTTCTGTGGACGCTCGTCGACTCCTCCACTCCCAACTCCTCCACTCCTCCATTCATCTCCATGTCCTACGACCGGCAGGGCCGCCGTGTGACGAAGAACGACCAGCGGTTCGTGTATGACGGATATCTCCAGATCGCAGACAACAACGGCAACGTATATATTTGGGATCCAACTGAACCGATTGCGACTCGCCCACTTGCATGGAATCGCAATGGCGCGGTCTCGCATTACACTCACGACGGCAACAAGAACGTGAGCGAAGTCATCGCGGAGAATGGTGGCGTCGCAGCCCAGTACGAGTACACACCGTTTGGTGCAGTTGCTGTTCTGCGCGGTGCTTCTTCTGCTGCGAATCCGTGGCGGTTTTCCTGCGAATACGCCGAGGACGACACGGCGACGGTGTACTACAACTATCGTCATTACGAGCCAATGTCTGGGCGCTGGTTGAGCAGGGATTATGTTGATGAAATTGCTTTATATTTGTATTGCGGAAATTTTACGGCAGGATCTTTCGATTTACTTGGAAACCTGTCATATAGTTATGAGATTAATCTAACGCAGACACCAGCAGGGTTAAGTTTCTACGCACGCGTGTCAGTAGTGGAGAGCGACTGCCCTAAGGAAACAGAAATTGAAATCTTGTTGGGTATAGAATGGCAACCACAACAATTGCGTGCCGCAAATCGTGTGCTAAATCTTTTCCGTGTCCATTTTGAAGCAGGGTTGCGTGGTCTGTTTGGCGGGAAGGTGAGGGTTTCTGAGTGCGCTGGAAAAAGCACTGCTAAAGTGTGTGGTCGAATTGAAGCATTTGGACGTGTAGAGTATCGAGACCGGAAAGTGCATGAAATGGGACGCAAACATAGATTTACTAGGTCCAGATTCGGAGCTGGAGCCGATGGGGGAGGAACGTTGTGCGTTGATTTGTCTACGGGTGAAGTGACGGGGATGATGTCTCTTAACTGGTATGCTTATGCGAATTTTGGGTGGAAATGGTTCAATCGTACATACGATTTTGGTGGCAGTTTGGAGTCAAGTGAGAAACCGTGGTGTACCATTGGGTCGCTTAAAGTATTGCCGCCTATAAAAGAGGGTCATGATTATGGTTGTTGCTGCGAGAAGAAATATGGGAGGCGGAAATGAAACTATATGCTGACAGTAATAAGCCAGAAGTCGGCGTGTGGTGTGCTGATCGTGTTATAAAAGTGAAGGTTGGGATGTATCCGATAGGAATAGTCGTTGAGTTAGCAGCTCTCTTTTGCATCTCGTTGATGTTTATGGCAGTTTTTTTGTTGTTAGATCTGAAATTGCTTTGGGGATTGGGATGTGGGAGTGGGGTGGATTATGAGTGCGGCTGGATGGGGTTGTTGCTTCTGGGAATATTTCTTATTTCTGGAACAGTCTTACTTGGTTGGTGTGCTAACTATTTGATGATGCGGATACTGCCATTTTCTGCGGAAATTGACATTGATGCTAAAACGATGTGCTATGGGAATAGACTTTGGCGACGTAAATGTTACTTTGGCGATGAGGCATTGTTGGTTGTTGAACCTTGCTATAATAGAGGGGATTGGGGCTTTTCAATGAAAATTATCGCTAAAGGGAGGCAATGCCTATTGTTGCCAGGTGTTTTTGTTGGCTCTTATGACAAGGCAATATCACGGGCTCGCAACCTTGCGACGAGGATCCAAAACTGTATGCCATTTGTTAGTGTAAAAGAATCAAGATATTGGCACGTGCATTGATTTTGGGGAGGTCTGAAAGGAGAATATTTGTTATAAACTTGACTCTACGAGATTTCAGCATGGGGATTGTGTGATGCGGTGTGGTAATCTGAATAGCAAGATGAAAGTACGGTTGATAGTAATTGATTGCTTGGCTGCGCTGCTGATAGCGGCGGCGGTTGCTGTTGTCGTTGCATTGCGCAACAGCCAGCAGCCGGCGCCGCCGCCGGAGGTGCTGGTTGCGGCACCGACAGCCGAAGTGCGCGTCAAGGCGGTGGAGCGCAATCCTGTCGCCGCTGTCGTAACTGCCGCGCCTGATGCGTCTCGAGCTGTCGCAATAATCTGCGGAAAAGATCCTGCTACCTCTAATCGCTACGAGGCGAGGAATGATGCTTTGCGCCCGATTGCGCGCAGGCGTGACTTGCCGAAGGAGGATGTCGCGGCGTTGATGGCGTATTTACGATCAAAGGACAGCGCAATGCGGCTCGAGCGCGTCGCGGCGCTTAAGAATGACGTGATGAATTTGTTGCGCAATCAGGAGCCGCCGGTGGAAGGATTGGCGGAGACGCTAATTGCGATGTTCAGGAGTGGCAAGCATCCGCCTGCTGTTCTTGATTACTGCATACAGCACCTTGGCGCGATGCAAGGCGAAATTACTGACGATGCATTGCGTCATCGTGTTCGTGAAACATTCGTTTTTGCCGCCCGCCAGACAAGGCAGTCTTACGCTGGAACGGCGCTATATTCGCTTGCGGAAGATAAGCGAGCGTCATTATCGCAGAAAAATGAACTTAAGCGGCTTACTATTTCGCTCTGCAAGCAGGGCTCCCATCCTGTAGCTCGTATATCGGCAATTCAGCTTGCAGGTGAGCGCGGATATAAAGAGATTTTGCCCATCTTGCGAGAAACGCTTTCTTCAAGCCGTCGAGATGCAGTTTTGGACATCGTCTCTATTGGTTCGCTTGGGCTTCTTGGTAATGAAAGCGATCTCAAGCTTCTTTCGCAGTTCTCCTCTGATACCCGCCGCGCTGTAGCCACCGAAGCGGCAATCGAACGGATAAAGAATCGCATGGACGCGAAGTGACGGGATTATGAATAGAGTAAAAAAGATCGTTTTTTACATTGCGGCAAATGTGGTGCTTGCTACCTTTTCGGCATTCGCCGCACCGCGGCTTATTGTGCCGCCGGAAGGCGTTGCGTTCGGCGAGATTCCAGCTGGCGAGGCGGCGGAAAAGGCGATAGAGCTTCGTAATGTCTCGTCTTCTCCAGTTCTTATCTCTCAAGTAAAGGGTTGTTGTGGCGCGGATGCCGCGCTTTCGACAATGCGGCTTGAGCCTTCATCAGGTGCGACTCTAACAGTTTCTCTTAAACCTACAATACCAGGAGAATTTTCTAAGCATGTTAGGATTCTTTGCGATGATCCAGAATGTCCAGTTGTCGTAATTCCAGTGACAGGCGCGGTGGTTGAGATACCTTCAACAAATATCTCTTCGCAATGGACTTTTTTAACCGTGCTTCTTGCAGGTCTTGCCGACGGCTTTAATCCGTGCGCTTTTTCAATCGTTATCGTGCTTGCTGGCATTCTCGCCGTCGGCGGTCGCAAACGCCGCGCCCGCATGCTTGGCGGCTGGTCGTTTTGCACAGCTTCTTTTCTCACCTATATGGCGATGGGGCTTGGGCTTATGCGTGTCTTGCGTGCGCTTGAAGGCTTGAGATTTTTTTATGATATTGTAATGACGATGCTCTCAATTACGCTTTTCATACTCGGATTTTTAAGTGTTAGGGATGCTTATCGCTACCGTAAGGAGAAAGTTCCGTCTGCTATTGCTCTTCAACTTCCTGACAAAGTAAAGCGGCTTATTCGTGTTGTAGCCGAAACGAGTTGGAGCGGACCTGCTGTCGTTATAACGGGCTTTGGGTGTGGTTTTCTTGTTACGCTTCTCGATTCTCTCTGCACAGGCCAGATATATATCCCGGTTCTCGCGCTAATCTCACGGGAAGTTGAAGCATGGCGCTCTTTTATGTTTCTTGCTGTTTATAATCTCGCCTTTATAGCACCACTGATAGTGATATTTATCCTTGCCGCTAAGGGTGCAGATTCTGAGCGGATGTCTCGTTGGTCAAAGCGCAATGTATTTCCTTCAAAAATCGCAATGGGGTTTGTTTTTGTGATTCTTGGAGTGCTTATTCTCCCTAAATTCGGAACCGTGGGGTAACACAAAGTTGACTATAGTTTGCGAGGGTCTTGGTGGGGTGAGACTAGTCTGAAAGGGTCAGCAACTGTATTTTTTAAATACTGAAAATTGTCTTATTTTCGCGTCAGCGGAGGGAGAAGACAGCAAGAGAAAGAGAGAAGTGGGAATAGTTAGGAGTTTAGAGTTATTCGTTATTCTTTATCATTAGCATTAGTTGCTTAAGCTATGGATTGGTGCAGGGATATGTCCACCGCGTCTTACAAAATCAGCATTGCCATCCTGACAAACTGGTGCAGTAACAGTACCACCACCAAACAAGCCACCAAAATCAAATGTATCCCCAACCTTTGCACCTGGAACAGGAATTACACGAACAGCGGTAGTCTTACGATTTGTTACACCAATTGCTGCTTCATCTAGAATAATTCCAGCAATTGTCTCTGGCGTAGTATCCCCTGGAAGCATTATCATATCCAAGCCCACCGAACAAACAGCAGTCATCGCTTCTAGCTTTTCAAGTGTTAGAGTTCCATCTGTTACGGCTTGTGATAATGCATGGTCTTCCATTACAGGAATAAATGCACCAGACAAACCACCCACAGCAACAGAGGCAAATGAACCACCCTTCTTCACTGCGTCATTAAGCATCATCACTGCTGCTGTTGTACCAGGAGCACCAATTTTGCTTAGGCCCATTGCTTGATAAATTTCGCCAACAGAATCACCAACCTTTGGTGTTGGAGCAAGAGCTAAATCTACTACACCAAAGCGTACGCCAAGTCGAGCAGCAACCTCATGCCCTACTAGCTCACCGACACGTGTAACACGATATGCTGTATGCTTTGCCTCTTCAGCAATCTCATCAAAGGTTGCGTCTGGCTTACGAGCAAATAAGCGATCTAAAGCACGCTTCACCACACCTGGCCCACTTACTCCTACATTAATCACAGTCTCTGGCTCACCAGGTCCAAGTAGTGCTCCAGCCATAAATGGATTATCCTCTGGCTGATTTGCAAAAACGACTAGCTTTGCTGCTCCAAAGCCATTATCTGACTTTGTTGCTTGTGCCACATTCACAATCTGCTTCGCGACAAGATAAACTGCATCAACATTGATTCCTGCCTTTGTTGTACCAATATTAACTGATGCACAAACATGCTTTGTTGCGGCTAATGCTTCTGGAAGAGACTCAATTAAAATGCGCTCGCCTCTTGTCATACCTTTTTGAACAAGAGCCGTAAATCCTCCTAAAAGATTTATTCCAACAGTCTCACAAGCTCGATCTAATGCTTTTGCTAGCTCAACAGCTGTGGCATGGTCATGACGCTCTAAAAGAATAGATGCAGGAGAAATAGCAAGACGCTTATTCACGATTTCTACACCATATTGTGCACCAACCTCATCTGCTGTAGCAACAAGCCTTTCCGCATTACGGCAAATGCGCTCATATACTGCCTCTGTCATCTTCTTTGGGTCGCTATCAGCACAGACATTAAGATTTACACCCAATGTAACAGTTCTAACATCTAAATTCTCTTCGCCAATCATTCTTAATGTGGCAGACAAATCCGAAGTACTTCTCATTTCTAGCTCTCTCCTACAAATAAATCGCGATATTAACGAGTCAACAACGCACTAATTGGGCCGACCTCATTTGTTGCCCTGAAAATATTTTCGTGGCGAATACTGCAGCTCACACCAAATGGTAGCATTATCGCACGTAACTCATCCTGAAGCTTTAATAAATTACATTCCTCTGGAATAGTAATCAAGCCGATAGTAAGTGCATTATTTTTATCTGAAAGGTCGTGACGCCAATCCTCAACATTTACGCCATAGGAAGCGAATAGCTTTGTAATTAAATGTATACGCCCAGGCTGGTCCGGACCAGAGATTGCAGCAACATAATGTTTGTTATCTGCTCCATTATGTGCTGATGGGATTGCCTTAGGATTTGCAGAAACAATGCGAACAGCATCTGGCAAATCCGCAAAGAATTCATTAAGCTTATCCTTTAGCTGAGAAGCTGCAACATCATTTTCAAATTCAGCAAGACAATTCAATGAAAAAACGCCTCCCATAATAAATTGATGTAAATCTGTAAGATTACCGCCTAGCCCAGTAACACAGCCAGTAACATCACGAATAATACCAATCCTATCTGGTACCAAAATACTTATAATGTAGACCTTCTTTTCCATATATTACTCCTAGAACACGAGCCAACTAATTACCCAAAGCACTAATCAATGGAGCCCCGCCCTCTTTATGGTTAGAGCCACCAGATTTTTTATCTTTTCTTGCATCTGCCTCTAGTTTAGCAGCATCAAGCAAAATGGAAAGAGTATCCTTTGCGGTCGTCTCCCAATTGAAGCGTTCTGCGCGCTGTTTTTGTGCAGATATTTGTGCTTCTCTCTGAATATCTGACTTATTGAAAACCTTATCTATAGCAGCAACCAAATCATCGGAATCACCTGGCTTAAAATATTCAATAACATCGCCTCCAACCTCTGGAATTGATGCAATTTTAGAGGCAATCACAGGGACTCCCGCTTGCATACCCTCAAGAACTGGCAAACCAAAGCCCTCATATTTTGATGGGAACACAAAAGCTGCTGCTCCTTGATACAATGCACGCAAATCGCTTTCTACAACATAATGTAATCGAATTACACGCTCTGGATTTGGCAATGCTTTAATCGCTGCTTCTACAGCTGGTTCACCCAATCGTGGACGCCCTAAAATAACCAAATTCATTGTGCTAGCAACTTTTAATTTACCGAAAGCCTCAACAGCTGTCTCTATGCTCTTATGTGGATAGCTATTTGCAACAACAAGCAAGTAAGGATCAACAGAATGCAAAAGAGCAAGCTTACGCTCCTTGATAAAATCATAATCCAATGGATCAGAATAATTTTTGGAAACCGCAGAAAGCACAACATGTACTCTATCCACCTTTGCCTGTGTATGCTTTACAATTTCTTGTCGAGAAAATTCTGAAATAGTTATAATTGCATCACTCTTAGAAATAGCCATAGGAGTAAAATGCTTCATAAAGAACAAGCCTGCCCTTGTAAAATCCTCTGGGTGTGTAATGTATTGCATATCGTGAATTGTCGTTACATATGGGCACACGTGCTTAAGCAATGGACAGACATTTCCAGGATTCCATAGAACATCCAATTTCTGTGCTGCTGCAACCTTTGGCAAAACAAATTGTTCATGTAAAACACGCTTCAAGCGAGAGGTTGCTTTCACTCGTGTATCAATAATTGAAACATTAGCAAATTCTGCCAAATCTCGAGCAAAAGAATTGCGATTCTCTTCATTTGCAAATATAACAAATTCGTGTTCTGGTGCCAAACGTGGAAGCTCAACAAGGATTCTTCTTAAATAAGTTTCTGTTCCACCTACCTCACCAGGTATCATAAATAAAGCGTTTACACCTATCTTCATTTCTTATTTGACTTTCTATGCTTAAATGTCATAAGACTATACAATACAACTATAAACTTGATGCAAACCCAATGAATCCAAATCCATGGCTGCCAATATCCAGCCTGACGAACTGCTGCATCAAATTCTTCCTTAAATTGTAGTGCAAAATTTTGTCCACTAATTGAATTTGGTGTCCATCTAAAATATGCTTGAACACCTTTCACTCTAACTGCTGGGCCTAGATTCCAAAGCCTCAACAGAAAATCGTAATCCCATGCTGCCTTTAAATCCAAACGCAAATCTCCGACCTCACGAACTGCTGAAGTTCTAAAAAGAACGGATGGTTGAGAGATATAATTAAGTGTTTGAATTACAACCTTGGAGGAAATTGGGAAGAAAAACTCTTTAAATCTGGTGATAAATTTACGTATTTCATTCCCATTTTCATTTATAATTGGGCAATTACCAAAGCAAAATGATGCTTTAGGTGACGCATCAAGCAATGCAGCAGCTCTTTCCAAAGCACCAGACTCATAGACATCATCTGCATTTAGCCAGCAAACATAATCGCTATTTGAGAGTGCAAAGCCTTTGTTAATAGCATCTGCAGGGCCTTTATCTGGCTTTGAAATAAATATAGTATCCTCATTCAAATATTGATTGACAATATCAGCGGTACCATCGGTGCTTCCTCCGTCCATAATAATATGGCGCACTTTAAAGGTATCGCTTCTTTGAGCATTTATACTCTTTATGCAGATTTCTATAAACCTAGCAGAATTATAGCTAGGTGTGACGACTGTAACCTTATACATAACATTAAAACCTATGCTCTAGCAAATTGATTTGCACTAGCTTTACTTAAAGCAAATCCTCCACCTTCAGACCCATTGGTTGATTCTTAAAGATGCGTTCATCCATAAGCCTTGGTTTTTTAATTATAGGGCGGAACTCCATATTTTGGATAATATCACGCTCAATATCAATACCAGGAGCAACCTCTATAAGCTCAATTCCATCTATGGTCAGCTTAAACACGCAGCGTTCTGTTACATACAAAACATTTGCATTTTTCTTAGCAGCTAGCTGTCCATTAAAAGTACATTGTTCGAGATTTTTAATAAATTTTCGAGCCTTACCTTCTTTTACGATTAAGAGCTTTCCATCCTCAATCTTTACCTCAAGCCCCCCAGCAGTAAAGGTTCCCATAAAGACAACCTTTTTGGAATTTTGGCTGATATTTATAAATCCACCAAAGCCAGGAATCTTTGAGCCAAATTTACTTACATTTATATCGCCTTCAGCATCAACTTGAGCCAAGCCAAGAAAAGCTGCATCGATACCCCCTCCATCATATAAATCAAACTGATCCCCAATAGCGAAGAAAGCTTCTGGATTATATGAAACACCAAAATTCAAGCCACCACAAGGAACGCCACCAATAACACCAGCCTCTGTTGTAAGCGTAAAGGTTTTGCTTAAGCCCTCTTCCGCTGCGACAGAAGCCACACCCTCTGGGATACCAATACCTAGGTTTACAAGGGCATCTGGTGAGAGCTCCATAGCAGCACGGCGAGCAATCACTTTTCTCTCGGTTAATGGGAGCATTGGGATTTCATTCATTGGCACACGCATATCACCACAGAAGGTTGGATTGAAATAATCCAAATATGTTTGAGCATCATCACCGCGCTCCTCTGAAATTACCACGGCATCAACCAAGCAAGCAGGCAAATGAATTTGACGGCCTGTAAGCATTCCATTTTCGACAATTTTCTTTACTTGAACAATAACCTTACCGCCTGAATTATGTACAGCAGCAGCCATTGTACGAAGGCCGTGATTAAGAGCTTCATGCTCAAGCGAGACATTTCCATCTGGATCGGCTGTCGTTCCGCGCACTAAAGCAATATTTAAAGGGAATCGCTTATAAAGAAGATACTGCTGCCCTTCAATCTCTATTTTTTTGACTAAATCTTCATTAGAGGAGGCATTCATTTTACCGCCACCAAAATCTGGGTCAGCGAAGGTACCCAAGCCAACTGAGGTAAGAGTGCCAGGTTTACCAGCCGCAATATCGCGATATAGTTGTGCAATCACACCCAAAGGAAGATTATAGCCTTCTGCCTTATTTTCTACGATGAGCTTCTGCAATGCAGGAATCATACCAATATGACCAAAAATAACTCTCTTTACTAATCCTTCCAAAGCAATGCAATTAACACCACGCAAATTGCCATCGCCTGGTGCCGCAGGAAAAGTATAAGTGAGGTCACGAGGTGCACCTGTCTCTTTAAATCTTTTAGCCAAGCCTCTAAAAAGAGTTTCTGGTGATCCTGTACCTGTAAATCCACTCGTAACAATAGTATCGCCATCCTTGATTAAAAGCATGGCGTCACTTATTGAAAATATTTTATTTTTCTTATTTGTTAAAGAAGTAAGCATAAAATCCCTTAAATTAAATGCTTTATTTTATCAAATTATTGGAGGTGTGTCTATACCCATTTTGCAGCCTGCGACATAATGAAGGAATTCCTGTTTCAAACCGCCTGTTTTGATTTTAGCAATTGGGAACAAATCCAGCAAACATATTGGCTAAAAATACGAGGCTTAGCAAAAAAATAGAGCGCATAGCATAATAGCCATGCGCCCCAATAACCAATTTTACTTATATTGTGCTTAAGTAATTAGATTACACCTTGAGCTAGCATTGCATCTGCTACCTTTACGAAGCCAGCAATGTTTGCACCCATAACATAATTACCCTTTTGACCAAACTGCTCTGCTGCATTATAAGCATTGTCGTGAATTGACTTCATGATACCCTTCAAGCGTGCATCAACCTCCTCACGAGACCAAGACAAACGTAGAGAGTTCTGACTCATCTCCAAGCCAGAGGTTGCTACACCACCAGCATTTGATGCCTTACCTGGTGCATACAATAACCCAGCTGCCTGGAATGCTGCAACACCCTCTGGGCATGTTGGCATATTTGCACCCTCGCAAACAAGCTTTGCTCCATTTGCAACTAGTGCCTTTGCCTCATCAGCATTAATCTCATTTTGTGTTGCACATGGGAATGCTGCATCACATGGAATGTACCATGGACGCTTACCCTCGAAGTACTCGGCACCAAACTCTTGTGCATACTCTGAAATACGACCACGGCGTACCTGCTTTAGCTGCTTAATCCACTCAAGCTTCTCTGTTGTGATACCATCCTTATCATAAATTGTACCATTTGAGTCTGACATTGTTACTGGCTTTGCACCAAGCTCAATTAGCTTCTCCACAGCATACTGTGCCACATTACCAGAGCCAGAAACCAAGCAAGTTCTTCCTGCCAAATCTTCACCCTTAACTGCAAGCATATTCTGTGCAAAATAAACACAACCATAGCCTGTAGCCTCTGGACGAATCAAGGAGCCACCAAAGGTCAAACCCTTACCAGTCAAAACTCCTGTAAACTCATTTGCTAAGCGCTTGTACTGACCAAACATATAGCCAACCTCACGAGCACCAACACCAATATCACCGGCTGGAACATCGGTAAACTGTCCAATATGCTTTGCTAACTCTGTCATAAAGCTCTGACAGAATGCCATAACCTCGCGATCTGACTTACCTTTTGGATCAAAATCAGAGCCACCTTTGCCACCACCCATTGGTAGTGTTGTAAGTGAGTTCTTGAAAATCTGCTCAAAACCTAAGAACTTCAAAATACTTAGATTAACAGATGGATGGAAGCGACAACCTCCTTTATAAGGACCAATTGCACTGTTAAACTGAACGCGATAACCACGATTTACCTTGATTTCACCCTTGTCATTAACCCAAGGAACACGGAACATTATTGTGCGCTCTGGCTCTACAATACGCTCAAGAATGCTATTCTTTTGGTATTCTGGTTTTGCCGCGATTACTGGCTCAAGGGTTTCTAGTACCTCTGTTGTTGCCTGAATAAACTCAGGCTCATTTGCATTGCGCTTTGCAATGTCTTCAATTACACTCTGTGTATAGCTCATTTTGTTACTACTCCCAATTGGGTTTTAAAAAAATAATTGTGTTAAATTTTATTCTTTCAGCGGGATATGTTCAACAAAAAAATAAAAAAAATCTGCCTTTAAGAACAAAAAAAATTACCTAAAACCCAATTTTTTTACCTGATTCTGCAATTATTAGGGGGTGGGAAACAGGAAAAAACGTACAACCCTAATAGCGGTATGCCTTTAAGCTATAGACTCTAACGCCCATATATTTATAATATAGTGAAGCGTGTGCTTGCTTTAGCAATAAGCACACGCTTCTACTTGAACAATTACTTGAACAATTCCCTATCCGCTAAATTGTATTTTTACCACTGTGCCTCATACTCAGCAACAACGGGCTCCTCTGGCAAAGCTTGAAGCAACTCGCGAATCGTGCGAGGATCTTCACCTGGCAAAACCAAGTCTGGAGCGACATCGCATAATGGCATACACACAAAACGCCTATTGCGGCATTGCGGATGTGGAAGATGTAGATGTGGACGCTCCATCACCACATCTCCGAAAAAAAGCAAATCCAAATCTATTGTGCGAGGCGTATTGCGTATCTCTGTACGAACCCGCAATAGCTTATCTTCTATCGCATGTACAGCTGTAGACCACTCCTCCACATCTAGCTCTACATCAAAAAGAAGCACCGCATTAAGAAATGCCATGTGGGCATACTCTTCTGGCACCCCCACTGGCTCTGTTTCATAAATTCGACTTGCAGCCAAAAGCTTTACATTTGGTATTGCCTCCAGCTCCGCTCTCGCAGCAAGTAGATGCTCCATTCTATCGCCAAGATTTGTGCCAAGCCCAATTCCTGCTAGGACACCCATTCAACACTCCCCGTTTATTATTTATCTAATAGCACAACCTTAATAAACCAGTACAAGCAATAAATATCTAGGATTGCCAAGGCTGTGTAGAATAAATTGGAGAAGAAACGCTTGCAAGGCGTACCTGAAGCTTTGCAAGGATACTTTGCCTTTGCAGTAAATTGCTTACGAAGCTTCTTGGTTAAACGCATACGCTGATTAACAGCCCACCCGCAACCCTCAAGTATTGAACTTAAATCTTGTCGCCCTAGCTTAATAAATGCTACTAAGACAATCGGCACAAGCACAGCAAGAAATGCGATTCCCAGTCCTTGAAGAATTGTCCAAATATCCATATTACCAAGGGACTTTGTTATAAATGCAAGAGAAGAACCTAAGGCTGCTACAGATAAGCTTAAGCCCATCATCATATTTGCCGGAGAATTACCATTTTGATTATTAGCAGGTGGATTCTTTGTTGTCGCATCAACTGTTGAAATCAAAGACTTCTCCGCATTTGCAGACTTGCCTTCAATTTTTCCAATTAAAAACTCGCCAACCTTCTTAAAAGGAGCAAGCATTGCCTCATGCAAACTAATAGGTGCCTCAATAATCTTTGTAATTACAGCATCATGCTCATTACCCTTCAAATCAAAGAACACGCCCCGCTTTCCGACTGATAGATTTCCCCTTGTACCAGAGGTTGCTGGTATTGCCACTTTAATTACAGGAGTATTATCATTTGGAATAACATCTAAATAAATAATAAAGATACCGCTTCCTTTTGCGACATTGCTATGAGCATTTGTATCTGTTACAGGGATTGCCATATTAAACCAGCGACCATCAATTACAGCTCGACCACACTCAAACAAGGCAGTTGCTTTTGGATTATAGAGCTTGCTCAAATTTACATAATTATTTACAAACTCAATTAAGTGCATTCTGCAAAGAATAAGCTTTTCTAGCTTATTAAGTGCGGCAGCCCTATTTGCAATATCTTCATCAATCTTTGCCAACTCAACGATTGCTGCATGATATTTTTCACTTGTCCATTTTACAAGATCATCGTGTGCAAGCCCTTCAACAATCGCACCCTGCTTTGATGCCAAATATGCACCATAAGGAGCAAGCGTTGATTTGACCTTATTCCAATCTGCTTCTGTAAGTGCAGTAATATCCTTTCCAAGGACTGGTTCAATTACAGCAGCAATAAGCTCGTTAATTACACCTCTATAAATTGGATTGATTCCACTACCTGTAAGAGGAAGAGCACCTGCATCATCTGGCTTTGCTATAGGAGCTGCCCCTAGAGCATCACCAGCAGAATCTGCTGCAGCTGAAGCAGAAATAAACCGAGCTGAATTTGCTGGGTCAAAATCACGGAAGCGTGCAACCAAGAAGAATTTATCAATCTGCTCCTCATACTTCTTCATTGTATCCCATGCTTTAGGTGTTGCAACACCTAGTGGCATTGCTGGACCATCCACGGCACCATTCTTCTGCCACTCAAGGAAAGCCTTAATCGCATCACGGAATGCCTCTAATTGAGGCACATTCACTCCTTGTGCACCACTAATATCTGGTGTTCCGCCAGTTGCCTTAATTGCAGCAGCAATATATGCTGAGATTTCGGCATCTTGTGAAGATTCTGGTACAACTACGCCGTCACCATTTAATGGCTTACTGCGCAATTCTTTCATGCATAAGCGAACATTATCTAGTGAGGTTACCTCTCCGTCTGTCTTATACTGCTCTGCAACATACGCAATTGTCACCTTTAATCCAGGTCCATCTGCTGAAGCATCATCAATAAGCTTTGTTTGTATTTCTGGGATTGGCTCAGCAAAGCAGGATACATCTGTGAGTGTATCCAAGCACCATTTGACAACACCTTTGATTTCATCTGTGCGGATACGCCCATTTTTATCTCCATCGACATAATCAAGAAAAGCCTTATCCATAAGATATGCAGAAGTAGGAGCACTAGAAATAGCCCACAATGACTCATCTAAATTAACAATCTGTTTCAATGCATCTGGTGTATCAATACATAGCTGATATGATTTTCCCAATTTTATAAACTTCATATTATTTCCTTTGTTTTAGGTTCTAACCTTTGTTTGCTTAAAATACCTAGAAAGTGTTAACTTTACACAACGTTCTCCTGGTTCAACAGCCACAGAAGCATCCACAGCAAAGCCTGGCAACCATAAGACCTTGCCACTAGCTGTTGCCAATAGTGGAATGCTCCGACGAAATTCACGAGGCAGCTTTAAATCAGTAAAAATATCTGATAGCTTCCGTGTGAAGCTTGTGCCAGCTGGAGAAATCTTATCTCCATACTCGTACGACCTAAAGACTAATGGCTCGTTAAAAGCCTTCCGTGAAATAGTGCATTCCACTGGGAATTGCCCTAGTGGTGTGCGTGGAGGACGTAATATCTGATTACAAGGCTCTGTAGCTAATGACACATGAAGCATTTCACCAAATTCGTATGTTCCCAAACACACTCTAGTCACTGGGGCCAAGCGCATTATTTCTGGCAATGCATAATAGTGAAATTGCTCTGCTTCTACCTGCTGCTGTCTAAATAAATCCATCGATAATATTGAGAGCAGATCCCCTTTTCTAACTGCAATACAATTGGCTCCTAATGTGGCAATCCGCTGCTCAGAACCAGAGCCCTCACAAAGCGAAGCAACTCTATCCACATGCTGCTTAGTGACAACCTCAAGCAAATTTGTTTTATAAATCAACTCCAGTAGCACCCTGCCACGAATTGCTTGATGCAGCTCTGTCAACCCTGCCACATTGATTTTCACCAATCCATCAACTCCCCCTAAAGAAAGCTCCTGAAGCTTCTCTTTAGCCATCAAATCCAAGCAATCGGAATCCTGACGCAGAAGCTCCATCGTCCGTATAATTGGAGCATCAAACTCTTCTCCAAATTGCTCTTTTAGCCTTGGGACAACATTTAACCGTAGCCGATTCCTTAAAATATCTTCATCTTTATTAGTAGAATCTTCACACCATTCTTGATTATATTTTTCCTTAAGAAACTCCTGTAGCTCACGATGCGAACAGTTGATTATGGGTCTAAAAAAGCATATTCCATTCTCATCAATTACTTCTGGGCGAATTCCTCCCAATCCACGTAATCCCGCCCCACGGAGTAAACGTAAAAACAGTGTTTCCACTTGATCATCACGATTATGCCCAGTTGCAATAGCTATACAATTGTTCTCTTTTACAATTTTTACAAAAAAATCTCTACGCATATTGCGTGCTGCCATTTCTATTGAATCGCCAGAGGCTGCTGCAGCTGCAGGGACATCTCCAGAGCCAACAAAGAGCTTTATCGAAAGCATAGAGCAAAGGCTCCTTACCGCAGCCTCATCTCTATCCGCCTCTGCACCACGAATCATATGATTGTAGTGAGCCACAAGCAAGCGCTCTTTGGGTACCTGCTCGAGCAATGCATATAGCATAGCAATCGAGTCAGATCCTCCCGAAACCGCTACAAGAATTGGCTCTGCTGCCTCCTTTATTTTTTGTGGCAAAAAAATCTTCATTGGCATCAAACCTTAATCAATCATTTTTTTGTGGCGTCTTTAATATGAACATCGCACTGAGGGAAAGCTATTGTGAAATTTGCTTTCTCTACGCCAAGCTTTACCTCACGGGACAAATCGTGGAGCACATCCCAATAGACAGTGCGATCTACCCAAACACGAAGAACCAAATTAACGGAGCTAGCATCAAGCCTATTAACAAAAGCAGCTGGCGGCTGGGATGTCGTTTGTGTGCGTGGGTCTTGCTCTGCAATAGAAAGCAATACCTTCATTGCTTCATTGATTGAATCCTCATATGCTACCCCAACAGGAATATCTATACGCCTAATTGGATTTCTTGTATAATTTTTAGTAGGAACATTTCCCCATAGAATACTATTAGGTGCCTCCACAAAAACCCCGTCAGCTGTCGTTAGCTTCGTAGTAAATAAACCAATTGAGTTTACTGTTCCAGACACACTGCCACATTCCACATAATCATCTACCTTAAATGGACGAAGCACCACAATCATTAACCCAGAAGCTATATTACT
Organism: uncultured Verrucomicrobiota bacterium; assembly: GCA_937911295.1. Taxonomy (GTDB): domain Bacteria; phylum Verrucomicrobiota; class Kiritimatiellia; order RFP12; family UBA3636; genus RGIG990. Next base: position 110,107 of record CALDQE010000015.1, on the reverse strand, counting down.
CAAGGTATCCTTCAAAGCAAGACCTATTGCTAACCCTAAAGCACCGACAATAGTAAGAATGCTTGCTATATTCACACCAAAAACATCCAACACCATCAGCACTGCTACAATGTAAACCAAGGTTGTGCTTGCCCCAATTAGTATTTTTTTAATAGTAATATCTAAGCTGCCTCCCTTTACTTTTCCTAATGCAGCATTCAATATTTTCTTTAAAATATAATTACCTCCAAATGCACAGCCTAATACAACCGCCGATGGCAAAAGCTTATTAACTATAAAATCCATAAAATCTCCAAGTTACAAAATATATTTTGATGGTTCACTACCAAAATAATACCAAAAACTATCGATGCAATCTACAAAATAATCCTGTTTTTTAAGGGCGGTTTGTAAAATTTAGCTGTCTGACTTACAATCTGTTTTTATTATCGAATAAAAACTCATCAGTAAAATGCAAAAATCTGATTAACATTTATTTGATAGAGCATATTCTATTATAGCAACAATATTCTTCACACAACCAGGCTGTGCGGCATATGTGTGCCCAGGCAAAAAATGGTAAATTTCACCACCCTCTGCAATCGGAACAACCATACATTGAGGGAATGTACCCTCAGAAATTGTGCTCTCCATTAAAACCTCACCCACAGAACCATCATGAAGCCTAATATAAACCTCATCTGCAGGCATTGAAAAGCTGCTTAATTTTTTTGTAAGAGGATGGGTAGACCCTGCCACAAGCCTTACCTCTGTGGGCTCGATTGGATGAGTAGAAGCTGTTATGCCATCTGGGTCATTGGGGCGAACCCATCTCCAGCCAACAAGCTTACGCCACCAATCACTTTCCCAAAAAGCTGCACTGCTCCCATGTAATAGCACCACACTGCCACCACGCTTAACAAAGCGTTCGACATGCTTTACCCCATGCTCTGGATAAGGCACCCCACAGCTTCCTCCTATCATATTTAAAACCAAAAGCTCGCAATTCTCCACCCAAGCACCTTCCTCTAGCACAGTCCAATCATCCTCATAAAAGGATATTCTGTCCTTTAGCTCTTGTGGCAAAGCATCATAAATCTTTTTGCCAGGATGTGCATTATAATGGTTATCTGAGAAAAAATATATCATGCGAACAAAGATTTTAAAAAATTGTTATTTTTGAGGAGCTTTAAGAATTATCACACCAATTTCTGGAGGACAATTAAAACGCAGAGGAACCCCGCAAGCTCCGACACCACGAGAAGTCCAGCCTTGAGTATACTCTCCCTCGTGCCAATGCCCAACCCATACATTATCTGGGCTTGGGTCATTTTTCCAACCAATTACCTTGTGGAGCATTACACCGCCAGGGAAGCAAATCTGCCCTCCATGCACATGCCCTGCAAGAACAAGATCAACCCCCTCTGCAGCTGCCTTAGCATGAGTACTCGGTGTATGTGAAAGCAAAAGCTTAAATGCATCCTTGGGTGCAGAAGAAAATGCTCGTGGGATATCATCGCTCTTATAAATATTCGCATCATCTACACCTCCAAGCCAAATACTTGCACCATTATGCTTAAGCTCAATGCCTTCATTAAGTAGCACATTTACCCCTGCTGCCTCCAAATACGGGACATCTAAAAGAGAATCGTGATTACCTAAGCATGCATAAATTGGAGAATTTATAGCTTTTGCAAGAAGCTCTGTTTCTGGCATTGCACTACCGCTTTTGTGCACAGTAAGATTATTAAAATCACCCGTAATTACGCACAAATCATAGTTTATACCTTTAATGGCAGCAATTATTGCTGGAACTAGCTTTTCATCTAAATCAAGATGTAAATCAGATAAATGTAATATCCTATATCCATCAAATTCCTTAGGAAGATGTGGCAGGGTCAACTGATGCTCCTCCACCTTTGGCGAAAGATAATTTTTGTAGCCACGCTTCCAAAGAAATGTCACCTTAAACACAATTGTCAGGATAAACTTAAAAATTGGCACCGGACAAAAACGTACCCTGCCATTAAGCTTAAGCTCTCGCTCATTTTCATGGCGCAAGCGCTTTTCATATAATTCACGCCCGAAGCGCTTAGCAACAGCAAGATCTTCGGGCGTTTTTGGTGAATATGGCATAATAATTACGGTTTATGCTTTATTTTATTCAGACGAATTGCCGATAGCTTTAGTATTCAGCAATTCGTCCTCAAATAATTATGAGCGATAGTTTGGTGCTTCACGTGTGATACGGACATCATGTGGATGAGCCTCACGGAAACCAGCCAATGAAACGCGAACGAACTTACCCTTGGCATGAAGCTCTTGAAGATTATGAGCACCATTATAGCCTAAAGAAGCACGTAGACCACCACAGAACTGTGTCATCACTTTATCTACTGTACCCACGTAAGGGATAATACCTTCTATTCCCTCTGGCACCAAATCTGCAGATTTACGTGCTGATTGGAAGTAACGCTCACGTGAACCCTTTCCTGACTGCATTGCTGCCAAAGAACCCATTCCGCGATATACCACATATTGGCGTCCATCCTGAATAATCTTCTCACCAGGGCTTTCTTCTGTTCCGGCAAGAACAGAGCCAAGCATTACACTCTCTGCACCAGCTACGATTGCCTTAGGAATATCTCCAGAATAACGAATACCTCCATCAGCAATACATGGAATAGAACGCTCCAATGCCTTTGAAACATTGTATACTGCTGTGATTTGAGGAACACCCACACCACAGACAACACGTGTTGTACAAATTGAGCCTGGTCCAATACCAACCTTAACTGCATGTGCACCAGCATCGCGTAGAGCTACTGCTGCCTCTCCTGTAACGATATTGCCAGCAATAATATCAATATTTGGATAATTTGTAGAAATCCACTTAACCATATCAATAATGCCCTTGGTATGTCCATGTGCTGAATCTACAACCAAAACATCGACATCCTCATTAGCTAATGCCTCAACTCGTGCATAGTCTGAACCACCTGAAACAGCAGCGGCACAACGCAAACGGTAATGTGAGTCACGATTTGCCATTGGCAAATTCTTCTCTACAAGGTTGCGCACATCAGTAAATGAATATAAGCCAGCAAGCTTTCCATCCTTGTCAACCAATGGAAGCTTACCCTTGCGTGCCTTGCGCATAATATCAAAAGCTTGGTCTAGTGATGTACCAGCAGCCGCTGTGATTGGATTTCGTGTCATCACATCCTCAACCTTTACAGAATGATCCTCTGTATAGTCAATATCCTTTGAGGTTAGCACACCAACTACTCTATCACTTTCATCAAGAATTGGGAAGCCAGAGAACTTGTAGCCCTTTTCTTCGCGAATTGCTAAAATCTCAGCTATCGTCTGCCCACAATGAAATGTAATAGGTGTATGAATTAAACCATTAAGATGATGCTTTACACGGCTAACTTGGTCAGCCTGCTGCTCAGGAGACAAATTTTTATGAATTACACCGATACCACCGAGCATCGCCATAGCAATTGCCATTTTGCTCTCAGTTACTGTATCCATTGCAGCACTCATAAATGGAATATTTATGTTAATACGAGAGGTCAAGCGAGTTGCCGTAGAAGTGGAGTCAGGCAAGAAATCTGCGTATTGCGTTACTAGTGAAACATCATCAAATGTGAGACCATCAAATTTGAAGTGGCTCATAAATTCATCAGTATATGGGTTGATATTCACAAAAACCTCCTAAAATGGTATATTGATAGACAAGTATTAACACACATTTTGCGTGCTTTTGCCAACACATTGTATCAATATAATTGATAAGTAATCAAGAAAAAAATATATTTTACAAAATAAAAACTACTGTTTTTTTATGTGAGAACTCTATCCTAACTTAACCATTTCTGGCGTAAAGTATATCCCTCCCGCCTTTACAGGTATCCCATCCTTAAGCATATCAATCATTTGCTGCTGAAGCTTATTATCTGCTTTATGTGTGGCAGGGTCTATTTTGTCATGACCAAAAACAAAGAAAATCCCCTCTTGCGTATTAAATACTGGATATTTAAAAATATGTCCGTATCGCATAAATTTCACTAAATTAGACTCTGGAGATAGTCTCTCCAACCACTTTTCATTTAATATCCAAGATTCACATGTAATAAGCTTGGCATCAACACCTCTATACTTCTTAAAGAACGCAAGTGCCTCTGGAAGAGATTTCTTTGCTTCTTCAAAATCCATTGACCGTCCACCAGGTATATGTAAGCCAAGAACCTTGTCTCCTGTCTTGGCAGCCAAAGTCCATTCTTCCTTAATAATTGTGCAAGCTTTCATGTTAAGAGCACTAGTTGATGTATCAAAGGTGTAACCAGTGACTGTTTGGTCCGTTTCTTCTAGTGTTGAAGTAAAAGTGATACCTTCTGTTGCCTCATTAGGCAAGCGATCTCCAACGGAATTAAATTTCCATCCATCCCTAGCAAAAACGATGTGCTCCCCTGATAGTTTATTAACATAGATTGCTGGCATCCACCAATCTGAAAAATCATCTATTGCAAACTCAAAGCGCCCTACCCTTGTGATTTTCCCTTGAGCACCTAGTGACAACCAAAAGATTTGGCTGGAAGTAAAGCCAGGCCTACCCTCATGTGCTGCCTGATAAATTTTTGCAGCACCACCAATCCATTCACAATGACGCTTTGCATAGCTTTCAGGAATACTGTATGAAGCATATCTCTGATGGATAAGAGGTATTGATGCCATAGCAAGAAGCAAAACTGGCAAACCGGCATTTTCCCCAAAATACTCTTGTGGTTTAATTAACCCCCAATTAACACTTTTCCTATCAACATAAAGCCCAACATACACAGCTGTCATAATTGAGCAGCAAACACTGTCTGCAGCAAGCTCCTCGGCTACCGCGATTAGCCTTTCCTTTATATCGTCAAACCAAACGAGCTCTGGCAAATATTTTTCTACAAATTCTTTTTTTAGAAATTCTGGCACCTCAACTGGTCCCTCTGGGATGTTCCAATCGAGTAATGTTAATACCTCAGCAAAGCTATCATTAAATTTTTGTTTCTCTAAGAATTGGCTAATTTCTAATTTTCTTGCTTCTTGATGTGGGTCCATACTTTATTTCTCCATTACTATAATTTTGTAAGTAACAAAATTTTGGCATTTTTATTAAACAAAGTCAATCACCAAAGAAATATAGGTCAAAAAACAAAGCAAATGAAACGCCCTTCTGAGTTAAATATTGCATTTACTTTGTCCTGTAACCCCTCGAACGAATAAGCATGTGTAACATTCATAATAAATGACATTCATAAATATGTAGACACAAATACTTCACTGCCATATTGATTAGATACAAATTACTTACTGGCTAATTCTTGCACTAGGTTCTATCTAAAAAATGAACAATATTCCCCACTCATTCGTTACTATAATATAAAAGACCATATAATTTATCACATCATTAGGAGCATATATGAATTTAGCTGTAGAAATTAAGGGGCTTCGCAAAAGCTTTGGTATTGATGGAAATAAAATTGAAGTTATAAAGAATTTAGATTTTCTGCTAGAAAAGGGTGCATTTGAAATTATAATGGGGCAAAGTGGCTCTGGGAAAAGCACCCTACTCCATCTTATGGCAGGACTATTAGACCCAGATGAAGGTCAAATCATTGTCGGAGGTAATGAAATATCAAGTCTCAACGACGAGAAAAGAACAATTTTCCGTCGGAAACATATTGGCTTAATATTTCAAGATTTTAATCTTATCCCGACCCTAACCGCAGAAGAGAATGTTATGCTACCTCTCCTATTAGATAGAAAACATAACAAAGCAAAGGCTCGTAGTTTATTAGAGCTATTAGGCTTAGGAGCTCGTTTAAAGCACCTACCTGCTCAGCTTTCTGGTGGAGAACGCCAACGCATCGCTATTGCCCGAGCATTAGTAACAAATCCAGACATTGTTTTAGCTGATGAACCAACAGGAAACCTAGACTCACCTGCTGCTCATGAGCTCTGTGCTTTACTAAAAAAATTAAATTCAGAAACTAATTGTTCCATTCTAATGGTATCGCATGATCCTGTGGTGAGTGCTGCAGCTTCAAAGGTTCATGTATTAAAAGATGGTGGCATAATCTCCTCATTTAATACAGAAAACAACCCACATATTGTTTCAGAGAAATATTTAGCAGCAATCGAGGGCTAAACAATGATTCTATTTAAGCTTGCATGGGGAGCACTCCGCAAAGAAAAGGGGCGCTTAATTACTGCTTCTTTAGGTGTTGCTGCAGCCGCTGCACTTCTAGTGTGGCATTGTGGACTCGCAGAGACGGCAATCTCTCAATCTGAACTGGCAACAATTAAGGCAACAGAGCCTTTTGGTGCTTGGATTCAAGGCCCGTCACTGGGCAATGCTAATTCACTTAGAGCAAAAGCGAATACTTTAGCCACTCAATCAAATCGGAAAAGAGCCGTAGCTAGCCAAGCCGTAGGTTTTCGTCGAGGTGGGTCAAGAACCACAGCTGCCCCTATTCCAGAAGAATTATATAAAGCGATAGTCTCTGCTCCAGCAGTAAAATCAACTCTAGAGCTTCAAGTTTCTCCTGTCGTTTTGGATATTCGCCCAGGTGGTCATATCATACAAGGTCCACCTATGACAGCACAAATTGCCACAATTCCTGAAGCTGGCAAGCAACCATTTGCTGCGAACCAGTTAGTTGCAGGCGAATGGGTTGATAGAAATGCTCAAACACTCGATGCAACTGTCAGCTACGCTGTTTTTGAACAACGTAACCTACCTATCCCAGAGCTTGGTTCAACGATAAACCTAATCAATAAGAGCGGCACCATTTCTCTACGAATTGTTGGTTTTTATAAATATTCTAATCTTGTTGCTGCGTTCCCATCAATATACACTACCCAATATGCATACGAAGCAATTACAGGAATTTCTGTGCCATCCTTCACCGAGGGTAATCGTGGCAACCTATTGCTTTGTGAAATGACTAAAGGGCATACAGGAGATGCACTAGAAGCAGTACTAGACACCGTGCCACAGGCTGCAGACCAATGCACCTTCACTACAATTGCTGCGTTACGTGAGCGCTTTGAAAGTGACACGGTTGGGCAAATCAGAGCCCAGCTACCGCTCTCTCTCACTCTCGCCATTATTACTGCCATTTGTATGATGACAACAGTACTAGTAACTAGCTTAACCGAGCAACGTAAGAGAATGGCAATGCTTCGATGTATCGGCATGACTCGTAAGAATGCTGCTGGTGTAATGCTTGCGGAAACATCTATTATTGCATTTCTTGGGTGGATGCTTGGTACAATACTAGCACTTGTCGCCCTCCAATGTTTTTTAATTATCGATGGGTCGGATCAGCTACCACGGATAATTCACATTACATTCATTACACCACTATTTTCATTCCTGCTTTGCCTATTTGTTAGCATATTAGCATCAATAATCCCAGCTATCCATGCAATACGCATTGCACCATTAGAAGCAATCGCACCCTCTGAGGTTACACCAAAACGAATTTCAAAGAGTAAGGTTATTATTGGGGCAGCACTTATTCTTCCTCTTTTCATAATGGGATTTCCATTTGCAAAGGATGAAGTAGCTCTTCGCTACCTTATGATTATTATTGGCATGCCTTGCTTTACTATTGGATGCTGGCTTTTGATTCATCCAATTATGCGAATCGTTGAGCTTTGCTTTCTTCCGCTTGTGGCACGGTGTGTAAGCCTAGATAAGCATCTATTATCTCGAAGGCTCTCAAGAGAGCCTGCCCGCTCCGTTGGGACAATTATGACCCTTTCCTTTGGCTTATGCTCATTTATCGCTATTCACATTTGGGGCGGTACCCTAATGTCATCTTATGTACCAAGCCCAGAATGGCCTGATGCTATTATTTCTGCTCTACCAGGAGGCTTTAGTCAGGAGCAAATAAAAAATGGTAGCAATACAAAGGGATTGGGTCGAGAGCTAATTGCTATTGAATGCTCTCAATTCCCATTGGACAAAACGACATGTGACGAGATTAAGGCTGCTGGAGGAAGCTCAGAGGGGCTAGTTTTAATTTTTGGCATCAATCCAGAAAAGGCTTTTGGAGGGGAAAACCCATTTGCAAACTTTAAATTTACCAATGGTAGTGCTAGAAAGGCTGCTCAGGAATTAGCAAATGGTGAGTCTTGCATTGTACCTGATATGTTTTTGCGATTAACAGGACTAAAGGTCGGAGACACAATTTCTCTAGCAGGGAAGAAGCTAAAGATTTGTGCTTCTGTTAATCTTAATTGGCATTTAGTTACTTCACGGGCTCAGGTACGCACACTACGTGGGCGACTCGACGAGAAAAAAGGCTTTAATAAGGGTGCTGCACCTAGTACTAAGGGTGGCAGGACAATGGGAATGATTTTCTTAAACGAGGCTACAGCTAGAGAGATGACAGGCAACCTTGACAGAGTGAATTTTCTCTGGGCAGAGCTTTCTAGTGAGCTAAAAGCAATTCACCCATTGCAAGCTACTGTAAGACTGGATGAGGCACTTCGTGAAACTATGAAGCCTGGCAAAGAGGCGGTACTAAAGGTTCACCATCGCGACGAAATTGCCGATGGCACAATTTCGCATGGTTATGATATTATTGGAACTATGGCAAGAATCCCATTTTGGTCTCTGATAGTAACCTCTGTAGGGATTGTGGCTTTATTGATTGCATCGGCAAAGGCAAGCCAAAATGAGTTAAAAACAATGCGAGCAGTTGGGATGACCAGAAATCAAGTAATGCGCCTATTTGCTGGCGAAGCTATGCTGGTAATTCTTTGTATGCTGATTATTAGTTTCTTGGGTGGAATGCTAATTGGGTGGTCATTCACAGCATGCACGAGACTTGCTATGCGTTCTGGATTAGCAGTTACTCTTGTTATCCCATGGCTAATTGTACTTAAAGGTCTTGGTTTTGCCACATTACTATGCATAATAATGGCAGCATTACCTTTACGCAGCATCGCAAAATAGCACGATAATCATTACGTAATGAAAAAGGCGCTCTCGAGGAGCGCCTTTTTATTACTCTGTTGGTCCGAGCTGTAAGTCTGGAGCAAATTTGACTTCATCGCTATCTAGCTTCTCAAGCTCAAGAACTATGATTTCATTTACTCCCTTCTTTAATATTGGTGATGGAACATATCACGTTTTTTATACAATTGATGCTGGTAGAATTAACAATTCAGTATCGTTACTATACTAAGTAGCATTCAAGACTTCAATAGCTGCATTTACAACAACCCGAAGCAATATAAACACGTAAAATGTTATAAACCATATTATGAATAGAAAAAATTGAACAACAGCCCTTCCCCATTTACGCTTTAGTAATGAGATAATCCATCCAATAATAGAAATAACTGGTGCTACTAAAAAAACAGCTATCGATACTAATGCGAAAAATGTTGTTGAAAGTAAAAACAAAGACAATACAAACAACAATATAGTTACTAATAAAAGTATAAAAAATGTTCCATACCAAGTATCAAATATAAATTTTTTCATAGCAAAAAATTCCTAGCCATAATTTTAAGGCATATTACAAAACATGCTAAAAGCCATGAGTTATCTGTTACTTTTATTATTCTATTGGTCCGAGCTGCAAATCTGGAGCAAATTTGAGTTCATCGCTATCAAGCTTCTCAAGCTCAAGAACAATGATTTCATTTACGCCCTTCTTTAATATTGGTGCTGGAACATACAAGGTTTCAGTCGGGCCAATATTCCAATAACGCCCCAAATTAAAGCCATTCACCCAAACAACACCCTTTGTTCCTGGACGCAAGATGAAGCAATCAGCAGCCTCATCAAGCACTAGATCTGCTTTATGGAATGTGGCTGCTTTATCTTCAAAAGCACCAAACTCTAAGCCATCAAGCGATGACATTGGGAGCATATTATACTCCCAATCTCGCTGATGCTGAAGCTCAATAGCAACACAGCCTTGAATGCCCTTTAGATCTTTACCTATGCGTGGTCCATAATTGATATGGCCGCAATTCTCAACCAAGATATCAAGTGTTGCACCTTCTGGACCAATGTCTGGTAGTACAATACCATTCTCTTGTGGATTAGTAGCATTTCTGCTACCCAAGAATTGACCATTTACCCAAACCAATGCATAATCATTTACCTTATGTAGACGCAACGTTTCTGGCCATCCCTTGCCAGGAATGATTGGCATTGGACCTTCTAGCTTCTTTGTATAATGGATAAAGCCAAAGCTTTCACCTAACTGCTCCATCGTTGGTGGATTTCTAGCTTTACCAGACTGTGAAGCGATATTCTTTAAATTACTTAGTAATGAGGCACTTTGTGTGAATTTAATAGGCTTTGGGCAAAGCTTCTTGCCCTTCTCTATTGGTTTAATGCGTGGATTGTCAGTATATTTAGCAATAACCTTCTGACACTCATAGAACTTCTCTGTTGGGTCACCACATTCATTAATTGGAGCCCCATAATCATAGCTTGTAATTGCAGGAGCATACATATTTTCAAAATCGCCATTTGCTCCATTAGTAAAGCCAAAATTTGTTCCTCCATGAAGCATATAGAAGTTTACATTTGCTCCTGCAGCAAGCATTTTGTCTAGCTCATAAGCAACACCGCCCTCATTCATTCCAGGGTCTCTTGTATGATGCTTTTCTCCCCAATGATCAAACCAGCCATTCCAAAATTCCATGCAGAACTTTGGTGAATTTGGTCTAAATGCTTCAACATTCTCCCAAGCACGCTCAGAGCCACGTCCAAAATTAACTGTCACCATTGCCTCTGGGATTGTTCCTCCAAGAAGGAAATGTCCATAATCGCCATCGCTTGTAAATAGAGGAATTTCAATGCCTGCATCAAGCATTAGCTTACGCAAATACTGGAGATATTCCTTATCATTTGCATAGGAGCCATATTCATTCTCAATCTGCATCAAGATAATTGGACCACCTGCTGTATATTGCAAGCGAGCAAGCTTTGGCAGAAGCACATCAAAATAGTTTTTAACTGCGGCCAGATAAGGCTCATTCATACAGCGTAGCTCAATACCTGGCTCAACCATTAGCCAACCAGGAATACCACCTGCATCCCATTCAGAGCATATATAAGGACCTGGGCGAACAATCATCAACAATCCATTCTCATGAACCTTTTTTATATATGCTTCAATATCCAAAATTCCTGAAAAATCAAATTCTCCTTTGTGTAGCTCATGTAGGTTCCATGGCACATACGTTTCTATGCAATTAACACCCATAGCAACTGCCTTATCTAGGCGGTCGTCCCATAAATCTGGATGAATACGGAAATAATGCATAGCACCGGAAATAATTCGTGTTGGCTTACCATCCACTAATATTTTATCCTCGTGGATTTCTACTGTGCTCATATATGTTTTCCTTATTTTGTTTTTAATAAATTTCTCTTACACCGTGCCACAAATGGCATTGTTTACCACCACTACAGGCTATTATTCTTTATTCCACTTTTCTTTTGCCTCTTCAAAGCCACCAAGATTATACATATTGGTGTAGCCGAGACCTGATAGTATTTCCATAGCTACACCAACCCTGCGTCCACTTCGGCAATACATGTAAATAGGCGTTGATTTATCTGGCACAACCGCAGCAATATTATTCCCAATAATATCGTGTGAGATATTTACTGCGCCCTCAATATGCCCAGAAGCAAATTCTTCTGGAGTGCGAACGTCAATTAAAACTCCATTTTTGTCTAACATAACATCCTCCTTACTGAAATTGCATCCAACACAAAAGCAAACAATGAATAAGCCTATTGCAAAAATTTTCTTCATAGCACACACTTAAACTATTTATAAAATATATACCCCCGAAAGGTTAGGCTATGCTTTCTTCCAGCATCGATTTTTATTGTTGGTGGATCAAGTATATACAAAGATTTAACAACCAATGCTATATTGTCTGATATTTCCCATAGAGCATCACTATCTGATATGACAGTATATAATGGGTGATAGCTATACGATACTTTTGCGGTATCTGTTTGAGAGTCATTTTCTTCTGAAATACTCTCAAGTAGCTTATCAACAAATTTTGTCACATCATACTCTACAAATTCTGAATCATTTCTAGCATTACTTTCTAGCTTAATAAAATATTTGCCATCCTTATAGAAAAATTCTTGTTTATCTGCATCTGACCTTTTCCATGAATCATAAAATCTAATATAGGAATAACCACTACATGGTAAAGGCTTAGATTCATCACCATAGCTTGACACACAATAAATTTCTGTATTAACACTTACATAAATATTGTCAATGTTCAAAATAGTTAACAAATCTGTAACACCATTATTCTTATCCTTTGAATAAGATAAAACTGCCTTATTTACATCAAAATAGTCGATTAAAACCTTAGAACTAGGGTCTCCGCAATAATACCGAAGCAATTTCCAGCTTCCTTTTATGATTTTCTCATCCTCATCGCTAAGCTCAAGCTTTTCTGGTATAACGAGCTTTCCTTCCTGCAGTAATGAATTTTTAACGAGAATTTTTTCTACCCTATCATTTTGATTTTTTACTGATATATCAATAATATTTAAAGGGCTAATAGAAAAAACAATGGCAGCCACTGCAATTACAAGCCAAATAGACTTTAAAGATTTGTTTCTAGCTGTGATATATAAGCCATAAATACCTATTGCTAATGTGACCATCCCTGCCATGCGTAATGGTGTTAAGCCATAAGCATTATATCGTATAATTATGCCAGTAATCTGTGCAATCACTATTGGAATTATTGGAATCCAACACCAACGCAATAGGAAGGACAATGGTTTAGATGAATTACCCTTAATTGCAGCATACATAAATAAATACACAAGTATGCAAATGGAAGCAAAAATATTTAATCTATTGGATGGCATATCAAGCGTTAGAATTATCTTCCCAACATAAATGCAGAGAATCGCCAATAATAACACACAAGGAATTGCCAAAAATGTAAAAAATTTAACATATAACTTTGGTCTTTGAACTAAATTATCTTCTCGAGGTATCCGAGAAAGAATCATCATGGGAACCAACCCGATCCAAGAATAAACTGCAACAATAGAATATGGCCTTTCTTCTATTGGCATAATCAAAGAATCAAAAGCAATAAGGCAAACCATTACACCAAGAAACAGGACCAAAATAGACAAAACGGAATATGAATCAGCCCATAATAGCTCCATATAAATTGTATCAATATTTTCTTTTTTACATAACAGCCACACACACATTGAAAACATCGCTATCATAGTACCGATATAAAAAGCCATTATAAAATAGTCATTATAACTAAAATAATGCTTCAATAACTGCCACATAACTATCGACGAAACTACACCTAGCACAACGGGAATAGCCTGTAAATATGCGTTCTTTCTTACCTTTCGCTCAATTATGAGGGTTGCTAAAACAGAGACAAAGATTCCATAAAACAAACCGCCTTCAAAATACACTTTTGAAAGCCTATTATTTATATTGATTTCAAGTGCTACTGCTAAAATAGCAATCAAAATATATGTAATTGGAAATCTTTTAAAGCCGTCAAGCAGCAAGCGGGAGCTATCTTTAATAAAGCTAACAATTTTCATTTATACTTCTCCTTGTTGGTAAAATAAAACGATAATCAATCATTACCAATAATATAGCAAATCATATCGAATCAATGCAAACAAAAAAGGCATAGCTATAGTTTTCATACAAATTCCTTTTTCCATTTACGGAATACATTCAAGCACACAAAAGGAATAATTCCAATATGCGTGCCACTAGCAGAGCTAATTGGTGGATTGAATTTGTATAAACTAAAAAAGCAAGTCCACTTCAATTAAGTGACTTGCTTATTACCGATACCAATTAAATGGCACCCCCACGGGGAATCGAACCCCGATTTCCAGGATGAGAACCTGATGTCCTAGCCGTTAGACGATGGGGGCAAAGAACGGGGCATATATTAGCAAAACCACTGAGCCTATGTCAACAACTATTTTAAATTTTTTTCAAAAAGGTGAAAAGACAAACTAAATGCACCCCTCTTTTAATTTTGGGGTTGCATTTACTATGTCTCACCATTTATATTTCTTGAATTGACTTTTAAAAATGTGATAAATTATTAACAACAATTTAAGTAAATTTATTTTCACATCCTAAGGACTCTAAATTATGATTAAATGGAACAAAAATAATACACCCTCCGAATTACATCCCATGCTTATTGAGCTTGGCAAATATTATGCTATCGAAGAAGCAGAAAATGCTAATACGAATTTCATAAAAGAAAATTCTGATACTATCCACTCTGTATGCAAAAAAAATGGCGATTCTTGGGAAATTACATATACCAATATCACCACCGCAGCAAGAGGCATTGGATCTGCCCTCTCTGGCATTGAAGCTGACGAAACAACTTCTTTTAAAAATCTTGGCGTAATGCTTGATTGCTCAAGAAACAAAGTATTTAACCTAGATTATCTTAAGGCTTGGCTTCGCAAGATGGCCCTTATGGGAAACAACCTAGTTATGCTTTATACAGAGGACACTTATGAATTAGAGGGCGAACCTTTCTTTGGCTATATGCGTGGTAGGTTCACTTTTGATGAAGTTCGTGAACTTGATGATTACGCAATTAACCTAGGCATCGAACTAAGAGCTTGCTTCCAAACTCTTGGTCACCTTGAGCAAATGCTTCATTGGCCAAAATATAGACATACTATTGCTGACACCAGCAGCGTTGTAAATGTCAGCAAAGAGCAAACCTATGCTTTAATCAATAAAATGGTTGATTTTTGGAGCAGAGCTTTGCGTACCCGTAAGATACACATTGGCATGGATGAAACCCAGGATTTGGGACGTGGCTCATATATGAATGTTAATGGGTATGTACCTCCTTTCAAGCTCTTCTGCGAGCATCTTGCAAAGGTACGCGATATTTGTGTAGAGAAAGGTCTAGCACCAGAAATTTGGTCAGATATGTTCTACCGTTTTTCAAATGAAAAGCATGAATACTATACAGAGAACCCAGAAATTAAAGATGAAATTAAAGCTCTAATTCCTAATGGCGTAAAAATGTGGTATTGGGATTATTACCATCTAGAGCAAGAGGTTTATGAAACAATGCTAAAATCTCATAGAGAAGTAAATAACGGCAATGTTTCTCTTGCCTCAGGAATTTGGACATGGGGCAAGCTATGGTGCGATTCACGTCAAAATCGTAATGTCATTTATCCAACAATGCGTGCATGCAAATCTATGAGTGTTGATGAGCTTGTTTTCACAATGTGGGGAGACGATGGTGGCTACTGCATTTATGACTCTGCCCTACCAAATCTAGCAATGGCTTCTGATTTAGCTTATGGAGCAACAGAAGAAAATGTTGACAAGTTTGCTTCAATTCGCACGGAAGCAATTTGTGGGCTAGATTATACTGCGATTATGAAGACTGGCGAATGCGAAATGTGGATACGTTATGACAACGATCAAAAATTCGTTTGCCCTCGCATTCCTGCTATTCTTTGGGATGATCCTCTACAAGGATTATATTTATCAAGCATTACTGGCGATGGGAATACAGAGGTAATTCCTGCCTTAATTGAAAGGTTAAAAGGGCTTGTTTCTGCGGCAAAGGCATCCCCTAAATTTGATAGCTGCCTATCACTGCAGATTATTGAAGCACTCTACTCTCTTTCAATTGCAAAGCTTGAATTTAGAACAAAGCTTATCGCAGCTTATGATTCAAAGGACAATGCAGCACTAAAAGAGATTGCTGATATTATAATCCCTGTCCTCATCAACAAGCATGACAAATTTGCTGAGCTTTATCGCAAGGATTGGCTAACAAATTGCAAGTCATTTGGCTTTGAGGTTATCCAAGTAAGAAATGCTGGTGTTCGTGCTCGTTATCAGGAAGCAGCACGTTTAATCAACAATTTACTTGCTGGAGAAATTGCATCAATTCCAGAATTAGACTTACGTGGTAATCTTGGTGAGACCTTCTGGTATGGAGGACAGTATCGTCAGATATGTTCTGCATCTGTTATTAGCTAACCTACCAAGCAAAAGCTAAAAGGGACACACAATACTATTAGGTTAGGCAATAGGCTAACACCCTATTACCTAACCTAAATTTTATAGTGCAAATTACTTATTTCATTTAATTACGAAATATGATAATATAAATGCAAATATGTTCATAATTACGCTTGTTTGATTATTTTGTGTTTTGCCCTAAAAAAGGAGATGTAAATGTCAAAAATTACTGAATGGCTTTTTAGAATTTCTGCTATTGTTGTTATTATGTTGGGCTTAAAATTTGCAGCAGACCTAATTACGCAGATTCTTATAATGATTTTTATTGCTGTAATTATCTCTCCTATTTATTACTGGCTAAAAAAACACAAGGTCCCCAATTGGGCGTCCCTTTTAGGTATCATTGTATCAATGGTGTGCTTTACTTTTTTTGGAGTTTTGGGTTTTGTGACTCAAGCCATCCAAAAGTTTGCAGACAAGATGCCTGACTACTATAAACAATTTATGAAAATTGTTCGTGATATTACTGCGTGGCTTAGTGAGCACGATGTTGTTATCCCAGAGAAATTTATTGATTACATTACAGATTTTGGATTAGATCAGATATCTCCAGTTGTAAAAGGGTTTACGCCATTGATGGTAGGGATATTCCAGCAGATTATAGTTGTCCTTATTGTCGTATCATTTATTCTTTGCGAGCTTCCTTCATTACCTAAAAAGGTTCGCAGCCTGCGTTGGGTTAATGATGACATTTATGAGAGATTACTCAGAGTTGTGCTTGATATTCGCCACTACATGGGTATAAAGACAATAATTAGTGCGGCAACTGGTTTTTTAATATACCTAGGGCTTAAGATAATTGGAGTTCCATCTGCTGAGGTTCTTGGATTTTTGGCTTTTGTATTAAATTTTGTACCTGTTTTTGGCTCAATTATTGCAACAATTCCTGCAGTTATATTAGCATCAATAAATAGTGATGAGGTAGGAACAGTTATTTCTGTTATTTTCTTATATTTATTTGTCAACCAAATATTAGGAAATATTCTTGAGCCTAAATTTATGGGTGTAGGGTTTGGCATTTCACCAGTTGTTGTATTATTGGCTGTGTTAATTTGGGGGTGGACACTTGGTCCAACAGGGATGCTTCTTGCTGTTCCATTGACAATGGCAGTAAAGTCATCATTTGACTCCTTACGTCATGAAGAGCAATTACAGCAGCAGATGAAAGAAAATGGAGGCGAAGGTTTACCGTCACCTAAAGAGGCAGATCAAGAGGTAAAATAAAATGGGATTTTTTAGTTATAAGATTAAAGCATATAAGCTTCATAAAGGGCTCAAAAATGCTTATAATGACATAGATAGACTTATACAAATGCATGGGGATTTATTACCTCTTGATGTAGTTTATAGTCTTAAGCAATCAAATTACCAAACAAAGCTGATGATGAAGCGTTGTCAGATATGGCGTAAGCGTCTTCCAGAGGCAGAGCTTGAACTAGCAAATACTCTTTTATTGCAGCAGACTGGACTTGTTGAAAAATATTCTCCACCATCCTTAAAGCATCCAATGTATGCGATATTAGACACCTTGCTTGTTGCATTTGGTGTTGCAATGGCATTTCGTGCATATTTTTTTCAACCATTTAAAATACCAACTGGTTCTATGCAGCCAACTCTATATGGGGTACATTCTGAGACAATCGCTCCTGAAGCAGCAACATTTTTTGATACAACGCCAGTTTTAAAGCAGCTAAAATGGTTGATAACTGGTGCATCATATTCTGATGTAGTGGCTGAGAAGAATTGCCGTGTGCATGTGTATACAGATGCAAGACATCCAGGCTTTGTTATTTTCAAGCTTGGCGATAACACCTTTAAAATTCCACAAGATTCATTAGAGCGTGGAGACGTAAGGAATCTTGAAGGTTTTCAGCACATGGCAGACAATCCGAATGATTCGGTCAAGTCAATTGCTGCAGGAATAATACCTGCTGGAACGCGCTTGTGGTCTGGCTACATTCATTCCGGAGATCAAGTTTTTGCAAATAGATTGGCATGGAACTTTTTCCCTCCCGAGCGAGATGACACAATGATTTTTACCACAAGCGTACCAGAGATAGAGCTTTGTGCTCCTAAGAGTGATAGCAACACCTTCCCTCTACCATTTATCGTAAAGGATGAACCAATACAATCTGGGCTTTTAGCTGGTCAGCATTACATTAAACGCTTAGTTGGTAAACCTAATGAGACAATCAGCATCTCAGAAGGGCGTGTTGTGGTAGATGGCACACCAATTGTGGGGCTAGAAGGCATGGAAAAAATAACGAAGGGCGAGAATGGCTATAAGCCATATCGAGTAATCGCAGACTCTAATCCAGCGTATGCTGGCCATGGTTTTCTAGTAAATCCAAGCGACAAGGTGAAGCTTGGTGATGAATATATGGCAATGGGAGACAATACATCTAATAGCTATGATAGCCGGTTTTGGGGACCAGTTCCACGTCGGGCAATGGTTGGTCCAGCGGGAATTGTTTGGTGGCCATTTACAGAGCGTTGGGGTATTGTAAAATAGCATTTAATTCGGCAATAAGAATAATGTTGTTTACAAATCGCTTTTTACCACAACAGGAAAGATTTGCTTTGATAAAATATTCTCAAAGCTACCATGCATAGCTATAAATACGCCACAACCCTATACCGATTGATGCTACAACGATAAAGTACCATAAAGGGCCTTTTGAATCAGCGATATGTATTCGACGCAAAAGTATTGCACCAAGCACTATCTGCCATATTCCAACAGCCCATGCTAGCAATACCATTACCACATCGAAAGCCCATTCCACAATCCGAGAAGCACACCAATGTGACAGAGAAATCTCCTCACCCCGTTTAGCAGAAATCGATAAATACACACCATCTATCGGCTCATTCGGCCCAGCACTTAATCGGTAAATCACAGGGCTAGAGTCGAACCTAAATGGAGGTAACAAATAGCTACTTTCATCTTCTGGATAAAGCTCAGACCCACATTTTGCTTCAATGCGTTGTTTGCACAAATTAAAGGCGAATCGCATACCTGTATTCGGCAAAGGAGAAATATATAATAAATAGCTCCCTCCTTCAGAATAAATCATCCGAAACACCTCTCGTATGCTTTTACAAAGCTCCGCGGCATTGGGCTTTAATGGGTCAATTGAAATTGTAATATCTGGCTTTCTGAAAGGAAGTCCCCATATCCAATGCAAAATTCTTGGCATAAAAAATGCACAAAGCAGCAATATCCCTAAATAAAACTCACCGGAGACAAGGCGAAAGGCTAGCTCACTTGACAGCTCACAAAGGGCAACAACAATAAAGAATGATGCTATCCAGCTATGATGATGCTTCCCATTCATTAAGCCTCCTTATACTCAGGGAGATACTCTCTGATAAGAGCTCTTATCACATAGGATGCCATCAATAGACCTGCAGTTCCTGGCATATACGAAATACTGCCTGGATCAACATGCCTACCAATCTCTGCCGATTCATCCTCCTCTATAGGTTCAAGCACATGCTCTGGAGAAAACACAACAGGTAGGCTTGTCACATCGTATTTTCTTAAACGCTTTCGCATAATACGTGCCAGGTGGCATTTATCCGTTGAAAATAAATCTGTCAATTTGAAATGTTCTGCAGCAAGCTTATTTCCGGTACCCATTGCACTAATTATAGGCACTCCACCCTGCTTTGCTCGAACAATAAGCTCAACCTTACATTTAACAGTATCAATAGCATCAACAATAAAATCATATTCGGCAAGAGGTATACTATCGGCTGTATCTACAGTATATTTGGTGTTATAACATATCACCTCAGCAGCTGGATTGATATCCAAAATGCGAGATTTCATCACCTCAACCTTCTGCATTCCAATTGTTGAATGTGTTGCCAATAACTGTCGATTTATATTTGAGATTGAAATCACATCAAAATCTAATAAGCCAATTTTACCGACACCAGCTCGTGCAATTGCTTCTGCAGCAAAAGCACCAACACCACCCAAGCCTACAACAAGAACAGCTGCACACTCCAATGCTTTTTGGGCTCTATCCCCAATAAGCCTTCTAGTACGTGCAGCTGCTTCTTTATCCATCAGTCAACCTATTCAAAATCTATATAATTTAAGAATTATATACCAAATTCCGAGGTATCAGAATCCTCAGGTGAAGGTGGAACATAATCAATTGCTGTAGATGGTAGATTACTCTTTTTTTTATCCTTTTTAAACCACTTCCAAAATGCAAGCTTACCAGCAAACTTCTTTAATGCATCTCCAATGCGTTTTGTCAGCTTCGGATGGCGTAATTCCTCTAGGCGTTTATACCCAGCCAGCAGCTCCTCTGGTGTAAAATCCTTACGACAATAATTCTCCTCCATCTCCATTTGAAGAACGCGAAGCTCATCTGCATAATCTATCACATTAGCATTGATCATCCGCCAGCCCAAGTTTCTTGCAGCTGTGAGGCGTCGAAACCCAGCAACTAACTGCATATCGCGAGTAATGGTGATAGGGTTCAACTGACCACATGTTTTTAGGCTTTCCATAAGACTATCTAAATTGCCCAAATCCTTGCGTACTCGATCTGGCACTTTAATAGAATCTACCATTACTTGCATAATTCAGCTCCTTTTTAAGTAAAACAAAAATTATATTTTGCTTTGACGCACTGGCTCGTTATTCTCGCCAAAAATCAATACACGTGGCTTATGTGCCGGTATTTCCTCATCAGAAAGCATACAAAAAGAGAAAACAATTACCTTATCCCCAGGTTTACCCTTATGTGCTGTTGCACCATTTAGGCAACAAACCTTTGAGCCTCTTTCTCCAGGTATAGCATATGTTTCAAAGCGTTCGCCATTTTCAACATTTGCAACAAGAATCTTCTCAAAAGGCTGTAATCCTACTGCCTCCATAAAATCAATATCTAACGTCATACTACCCTGGTAATGAAGCTCAGCTGCAGTAACTGTTAGATGATGAAGTTTTGATTTTAAAAAGAATGATAGCATTGTTTTCTCCCGTTAAAATATGTTCTTTTAGGAATAGGGCTTGTGTCTACAGAACACAAGCTCAATCACATATATTCAAATTATTTTACAAGCTTTACCAAGCGATAATTCTTTTTACCAGAGCGAAGAACTAAAACCTCTCCATCAACAAGCATATCCTCTGTTAAGACATCCTGACCACTAGCACGCTTGTTATTAACATAGAAGCCTCCGCCATCAGCCAAACGACGAACCTCGCCAACGCTCTTGCAAAGCCCAGAAGCAACTGCCAGCTTGGAAAGTTGATTATTCATCACCTCGCCTGCCTCTACCTCTGCAGAAGGTGCATCTGCAAATATTGGTATCAAATCTGCAGCTGACATACCTTCTATTGAACCACCAAACAAAACCTCGGATGCTTGAACAGCCTGACGCAAGCCCTCTTCCCCATGAACGCGGCGAACAACATCTGCTGCCAACACACGCTGTGCCTCACGCTTCTCTGGGGCGACTCTTACCTGCTCCTCTAGCTCTGCAATCTGCTCTAATGGTAAAAATGTAAATGCCTTTAGATAGCGAATAACATCGGAATCCTCTGAGCGCATAAAGAATTGATAGAAGCTATAAATTGATGTCTTATTCTTATCAAGATACATCGCATTACCCTCTGATTTACCAAACTTTCTGCCCTGGCTATCTGTAATTAGAGGGATTGTAACACCATAAGCCTCTTGATCACGATGGCGGTGAATCAAATCTGTTCCGGCAGTAATATTACCCCACTGGTCAGAACCACCAACCTCTATGCGGCAGCCATAATTATCATACAAATGCATAAAATCATAGCCTTGTAGAGTTTGATAGCAGAATTCTGTAAAGCTCATACCATTTTCCGAAGCAAGGCGCTGCTTTACACTCTCTTTACCTAGCATTGTTCCCATACGGAAATAACGCCCGACATCACGAAGATATGAGATAAAAGTAAAATTCTTATGCCAATCGTAATTATTTACGAGTATTGCTTGATTAGGACCATCGCCAAAATCTAGGAAACGAGAGAGATTTTCTTTAATTCCCTCAATATTGTGATTAACCATTTCCTCAGAGAGAAGCTTGCGCTCAGATGTCTTACCAGATGGGTCTCCGATAAGACCTGTAGCACCACCAACTAGAGCAACCACCTTGTGCCCTGCACGCTGAAAGTGGCAGAGTGTCTGAATAGCAACAAAGTTGCCCGCCTGAAGACTATCTGCAGAAGGATCAAAGCCACAATAAACCGTCATCGGCTTATTAAGCTCCTCATACACTGCAGGATTTGTCCAATTATCAAAAAGACCGCGTTCTTTTAATGTATCAATGATATTCATCTTATAAAAATTTCTTTTTTATGTTAAACCACATTGAAAAATTGAGTGAGACTTAAGGCACCATAAACTTAGATGCAAATTCTGCCACCTCAGCACGAATCTTTGCACGTAGCTCCACATCGTCAATATTCTCAAGCACTGTGCAAATCTTGTCACCCACAAATTCCATATCAGCTTCCTTCATACCACGAGTTGCTGCAGTTGCAGTACCAATGCGGATACCGGAAGTAACAAATGGACTATTTTTATCAAATGGAATTGTGTTCTTATTAACGATGATACCAGTCTCATCAAGTGCTGCTGCTGCAACCTTACCTGTTAGGCCAGCTGCTGCAACGTCAACTAGAAGTAGGTGATTATCAGTGCCACCAGAAACAAGTCTAAAGCCACGCTTCATAATAACATCAGCCAAAGTCTTACAATTCTTAACTATCTGATGTGCATAATCCTTAAATTCTTGGCTCATTGCCTCTTTAAAGCAAATTGCCTTTGCAGCTGTCACTTGCATTAGAGGGCCACCTTGCATTCCAGGGAAAACTGCCTTATTGATTGCTGCCTCAAATTCCTTACGACATAGCACCAAGCCACTGCGAGGACCACGAAGTGTCTTATGTGTTGTTGTTGTAACAAACTCTGCATATGGAACAGGGCTCTCATGTGAGCCACCTGCAACCAAGCCAGCAATGTGTGCCATATCAACAAGAAGCATTGCACCACAAGCATCTGCTATCTTGCGCCAGCGAGCAAAATCTATGCGGCGAGGATATGCACTAGCACCAGCAACGATTAGCTTAGGCTTAACCTGCATTGCCTGCTCCTCTAGCTGATCATAATCTAGCACCTCTGTCTCTGGATTTACTGTATATGGAACAATATTATACAATCTACCAGAAAAGTTTACTGGAGAACCATGTGACAAGTGTCCGCCCTGGTCTAAACTCATAGACATAATTGTGTCACCTGGATTTAGCACAGCCAAATACACTGCCATATTTGCAGAAGAACCACAGTGTGGCTGAACATTTGCTGCCTCAGCACCAAAAAGCTCCTTAGCACGCTCAATTGCCATTGTCTCTACTTCATCAACATATTTGCAACCACTATACCAACGCTTTCCAGGATAACCTTCAGCATACTTATTTGTAAGAACAGAGCCCTGTGCTGCACGCACAGCTCGTGATGTCAAATTTTCTGAAGCAATCAAATTAACACAAGCAGCCTCCTGTGCCTCATGCTTCATAATTGAGTCGTAGACCTCTTTATCATAGTCCTTAAGGAAAGAAACCTCTGTAATACGATTACCTACTGTTGCTGTCTCTGCCACACGGCGAACATGACGCTCTGCACTTGCTACTGGTGTTTCAAACCACGCATCAATAATTTCTGCAGCAGGAGCTGTGCTTGAAAGGACTAAAACATTTGCTGCATTATGCTCACGCGACATCTTTGCCATCGCAACATCTGCACAAAGTGCTGCTCGTACATGAGGATAGCGGTTTGCTGCAATTGACATACCTATGCCGGAAGTACAAACTAATACACCACAATCTACTTTGTCTGTCTCAACTGCACCTGCGACCTTATCCGCATAAATAGGATAATCGCATGATTCTGCACTATAACAACCAAAATCTACAACCTCATAACCTTTTGCTTCAAGCAATTTCTTTACTGCTTCTTTTTGTGCATATCCACCATGGTCTGAACCAACTGCTATTTTCATAAAATACCTTTCACTCAATTACAAATATCTGCCCTAACAATATAGGGCAAAAGCTAATAAAAAACACGCTTTAATTATATAATAATTAGCATCCCAATGCAAAGGAAAATGTTACCTATTGAGCCTTATCCAACATAATTATCATTATATTCGCCAGTAAAAACACAAATACAGCTCATTTTTCCAAATATACTGGAGTTAACACTACGGTTTACCCCTCACTATTCGCAAGCTACCATATACTTGCATTATTACCCTATCGCTGAATCGATTTTGCCTTCTCAAATACCGATTCATCTATCTTGCGCCCCTTAAAATAGGTCTCTCTATCTTGTTGCCCTATCTCTCGCAAAATGCGACAAGGATTACCTACCGCAACAACTCCATCTGGCAAATCCTTTGTTACAACGGCACCAGCTCCCACAACAACATTGTCTCCAATCGTCACTCCTGGTAGCACAATAACTCCTGCTCCCAACCAACAATTGCGGCCAATCCGTATTGGTGCATTAAATTGAAATGCCTTTTCACGAAGCTCCGGCACCAATGGATGACCTGCTGTCGCTAACACCACATTGGGTCCTAACAATGTGCAATCACCAACAAAAATATGCGTATCATCCACAAGTGTTAAATTGAAATTAGCATAAACATTTCTGCCAAAATGAACAAATTTACCACCCCAATTAGCATGTAAAGGTGGCTCAATGTAGCTTCCTTCACCGATTTCCGCAAACATTTCCTTGAGTATTTCAACTCTTTTCCCCAACTGTGTGGGTCGCGTCTGATTAAAATCATAAAGTCTATCAAGACATTGAAGCTGCTCCGCCATTATCTCCTCGTCCTCTGGGAAATACAGCTCTGTGGTATGCAATTTTTCTCGCATCTCTGACATAAACTCACCCCTAATATCTTTTTAATTCAAATATCGTCTACTTTTCTTCTGGTCTTGATAGCTTAACTAGCACACGTGATGCACCTAAATTCTTCATGCCTAGAGCAACCAAAACCTTGCTAATGAAGAAGGTGGTCTGATAAGAAATCTTCTCTATCTTGAAGCCCTTGTCATTGCATAATTGAACAAAATCTCTGATTGTACAAAGATGAATATTTGGCGTATTGTACCACTCATAAGGAAGACGCTTTGTTTTCGGCATCTTGCCTCTAAAAACAAGGCTTGCCAAAACACTCCACATGCCAAAATTTGGGAAGCTGACAATTGCTGTAGGAGAAACACGAAGAAGCTCTGAAAGCACCTTATCTGGCTCTCTCATAACCTGCAAGCTTTCACTCAAGATAGCACAATCAAAAGAATTATCTGGTATAACCTCCATACCTGCATCAACATTGGCTAAAACAGCATTTGATTTCTTTGCAAGAACATGATTTATTTGCTCTAAATCAATATCTACTCCAGTACATTTTACGGATTTATTTTTGCTCTTGATATAGCTCATCAGCATTCCATTTGCACAAGCTACATCTAATAGGGTTGAGGTATCTTCTGGAAGCATTTTTATTAGTTGATTATAATCCTTTCGATCATCCTCTGAAAGCATTTTCTCATTAAATTCTGGAATATCCTTTACCAAGAAATTAGATACAACCTTTACTAAATCTTGAATATGAGTCAAGAATGCATCATGCCCAGCCGGTGCATTTAGGCAGAAATAAGAGACACGCTTCTTTGCAGAGAAAAGGGCCTTTGTCATTTCCTCTGACTGACTTGGCAAAAACAGCCAATCGCCACTCAATGCAACAACAAGCACCTTTGCTTTAATTGGAGAAAATGCCTTTGGTAGCGAGCCATACTCTGCTGCCATATCAAATTCATCTGTAGCACGAGAAATGTGCAGATAAGAATTCGCATCAAAGCGATTTATAAATTTTTCACCTTGATGTTCAAGATAATTTGCCACCTCAAAGTTAGTACGAAATTCTTCTGCATTAGGAAAATTCTTTTGCTGAGCAATATCGCGGCGGCGGCGGCCAAACTTCTCCTTCATCATTTCATTGGAGATATATGTCACATGAGCAAGCTTACGAGCCTGAGAAAGACCGACATCAGGAGATTTCCCATCATCATAATAATCTCCATTGCGCCAATTAGGGTCGTTCACTATAGCCTCTCGCCCAATAATATCAAATGCGAGAGCTTGAGTAGTAAGGCTTGCCCCAGAAGCAATTATAACAGCATTTTCGACAAAATCAGGATATCTTGTTATAAAATCAAGCACTTGCATTCCGCCAAAGCTTCCGCCAACAATTGCGTATAATTTTTTTATACCAAGTTGATCAAGCAATAGCTTATGAACCATTACAATATCTGAGATTGTCAGCTCTGGGAAGCTAGAGCCATATGGTTTCCCTGTATCTGGATTTATAGAGGATGGACCAGTTGTGCCCATACATCCACCGAGAACATTTGCACAAACCACATAAAAGCGATCAGTATCAATACCACCGCCTGGACAAACCATATTTGACCACCAGCCTGTAAGCTTTGTGTCTCCTGCATGCCACCCTGCCACATGGGCATCTCCTGTTAATGCATGAGCGATAAAAATAACATTATCGCACTCAGGAGAAAGAGTACCACAGGTCTCGTATGCAACATTTATTTCTTTTAGAACGCCACCATGCTTTAAAGTAAAGCCTTTTTCGGGCAAATCAAGCTTCAGTGTGCGTGTTTCTGTCAATAACTTTAAATCCATAATAAAAACAATCCAAAAAACAAACTAAAATTTACTATAATTTTACCATATCAGTAAATTTGCCGCAATAAATATTATAAATTAAACAGAATTTAATTGTAACATTGTTTGCAACAGCCACCCAACTCATGCCTTCATAGCTTCCCGTTGATTACACCATTATGTGTACACTGTTGTCCACCGAGTACCTCTTCATCCCCATGCGTCCCCTGCACACGCATTAAATAAAATTGCCATATTACCCCAAACCACAGGAGCAATATGGCGAATCTACTTAAAAGCAAATGTATGGCTCTTTATGTAATAATTTTATCGAAGAATAATAAGTGATCCTATTTCCTCTTTATTAGGATCATCATAATATCTAAGCTTTACAACATAAGCTCCAGTATTATATGAAATATCATTACGCCATTCACCTATGCCAGCCTTTGTTGTAGGCAAGGAGAATGCTGTAGCTGGGCAACCCAACGCAATAATAGTATCCAATTTTACATTTTGCCATTCCTTAGCCCATCCAGCAAACTTTTCTCTCGTTCCATCTGTTGGCTCTTTATTTTCTAAAACACCCCTATAGTAAGGAATATGGATGACGATAGTTGTATCTTCTGTCTTAATCGTAGTCATATTGGACCAATATTGACCAGAGAATGGATTACCTAAAGTATCAGGGACATTCGACATATATATATTCAAATGATCTGCCTCACTAGTATGACTATTATATGGACCATGCGAACCAAATGCTCCGCCATCTATTTTTGTCAATTCACCCAAAACAACCACATTTGTTAAAGAGTCGCATCCATTGAATGAATTAACTGTAAGATTATTTACCTTTTCACCCAATATAAAGGATGAAACCTTCTTGCTTCCATTAAATAGCCAAGTACCAACACTGGTTAGATTTGTCAAAACAAAATCACCCTCCAACAAAGAACAATTTGACAACCCCTCTTGGCTAATTGATTCCAATTTTGATAGATCAGAGCCGATTGTTACCAAATTAGAGCAATTCTGAAATGCCTTCGTACCGATTCCTACTACATTTGGAATATTAGCTTCTACCAAGGCATCATTATCATAGAAGCAATTGCTTCCTATTTTAACTGGACCAGTTGCAGTAAATGTTCTCAAAGAAGAGGCATATCTGAAAGCATCAGATCCTACAGTGGTAACAGTATCAGAAAGAACAACATTTGTTATAGCTGTGGCATATCTAAATGCGTAGTTACCAATGCTAACAAGTTGATAATCATCCTTTATGCCACAAGAAAAGTCTATACAAGGAAGCTCTGTATCATATTCATTAGAAGAAGCAGCAATTGAAAGTGCTGTGCCATTGGCTGTAACATTACTTATGATATGCCAACCCTTTTCCAGTGTTTTTTTCTCAGGATAGTATGTCCATATAGATTCTTCAAATTTCGTTCTAAAAGACCCTAGTGAAATTGCCTCACCAGCATTTCCAACACTATCAACGCAAGACAAATTAGCAAAATAGAGCATATTTTCATCTAAATTGTCAAATATAATCTCCATATTTTTGCCTAACTCTGCCACATTGACTGTTTTTGTTGCTGCGAGCTGAGTGCAAGCCTCATCATAATAAAGAGACACTGTTAGGCTAACGTATTCAGCGGCATCCACATTATAAGCATCAACTCTTGCATTAAATACGGCTGTTGTATATTCCCTAGAAACAAAACTACCACTAAATTCTGGTGCTGTTACTTCAACCTGCACTGGATCGTCCCAATATTTAACAATCACTGCTGCATCATTCCATTCAACACCAGTTTTTGAGTAGTCTGTAACCCACATTGTTGAACCAGTTGGAGTGCTTGGCAATGAAAATAAAGGAGTAGCACCATCACTAAGCCATGTACCACTTTTGTCAGCTAGACTTTTCCAATCAGAAGCCCAGGAATTCCAATTAGGAGTACCGGCGGTTGCTTGCGTTCTTGGGACATAAATTGTGACAGATGCATTTGCCATATCACTCTCAGTAACGGTATATGACTTATCATTTGAAGAGAACATTTCTGCAAAAGGATTATCCTTTGCGTCATTCTGAATTGGGCAAGAACGGAAATATACGTTCAACATTGAAGCACCCTCTCCCAGTGAACGATGCTTATTTATAGTTCCCCAACCCAATGTGGTTAATGAGGCTGGGAAAAAAAGATTTTTCAATGCCTTGTTTCCAACAAAAGCCTTAGCATCAATAGTTGTTAATGATGTGCATTTAGAAAGATCTAACTCCTCCAAAGCAGTACAATTTTCAAAGGTTTTTTCAACTATTTTAGTTATCTCACAATTATCCGGCAACTTAAAAGTTTTTAGTGAAGTACAATTTGCAAATGCAGAGCTCTGAATTGAAGAAAGTTTTGCTGCATTTGATAAATCAATAGTTTCTAAAGAACTACATCCGCCAAAAGCACCGGAAGAAATAGTTTGTAAATTAATACAATTAGAAAAATCTATGCTTTTCATATTGGAACAGCTACTAAAAGCATACTGCCCTAAAGTAGTTAATGCTGAACCTTCCTCAAATGTGACAACCAAAGGTCCCTTTATATCGGAAAATGTAGCCCAACCAATTGATACACATGCCTTACCGATGTGAACTCTTTCAAGAGAAGGGCATTTATTAAAAGCACGCTCTCCAATCGTTTCTACAGTATCTCCTGTAATAACCGTTTTTAGATTTGGACATTCATCAAAAGCCGCGTCATAAGATGAATTACCACTTTTTCCTACAATTTGGTATATTGACCATCCATCAGTGATCCCATCAGAAAAGTCAAGTGTGACAAGATCTTCTCGTTTTCCATTATCACCAATGGATAATCTCTTCCCACTCCAGACAGAGACATTATTAAGCACGATTGTTCCATCTGAGCTTGTCAATGTTAGTGCATCCTGGTTGTAAACCCATTGTGCAAGTGTGGTATTAACAAAAGCAATTACAGCAAAAATTGCCATAAAGAATTTTATTCTATTTTTCATTTTTCACCTTAACTTTGTTTTATATAATAGCTACAAAAGGAATTAACACATACAGAAAAGAGCACGTAGTTAATTTTTTAAGCTAATGTTTGACATAAAATTTGCCAAAAAACAAGTTAAAGTTTAGCACAATACCCCCCCCCCCCGTCAATCAATAAATTCTTAATACTACTGATTAAACGGTATAGCTAAAGTTCCACCAAATTTATTTCTATTTCAGCAAGTAAACACTAATTCTATAATCACGAGGACAAGAAGAGCGAAGTACTCTCATAGAGCACACGTGGGGTGGGTTTTCCAGGTGCTTGTGTGACGATTAAACGTGCGGGGCTCTTTGAGTCAACACACACCTCTCCATGGTTACATTACCTTTGAAATATTCTAATTGACGATATTTTGTTGTGCTTGATTTGAAAGCCATTGAGGGATGGCTGCTCGTAGGATTGCTGGCTGAAAGCCTTGTGTGGCAAGGTCATCAAGAGAAGCCCAAAGAAACTCAATCCAGCCTTCTTTGCTTGGTACAGCTGGCTCACTCTCTAAGCTCTCCCACTCTGCCACGTGCAATTCATAGCAAAGATTGATTTCATCAATTCTATTCTCACCCTCACCATAGCTAAACTCTGCCACGCCCAAAAAGCGCTTAACTTCTGCTTTAACACCAAGCTCCTCAACCAACTCTCGAAGCACCGCCTCTGCACCAGTCTCGCCTGGATCAATATGCCCGCCCGGTAGATAACTTCGAGCCTTGCCTACTGGCTTACAAAGTAATATTTTTCCATTGTGGAGGATTATTCCTCGTGCAATAACCTCATGTGTTAATTCTTTTGTTTGCATAAATTTATTCTCCATCAGGGCGTTTCCCTGTATGTGACACACCCTATTTCTCCGCTAAATTGCTATTTAGATTTCTTCTGGTCGGGTTCAAGCGTTGAATCATCGCTTTCGTAATAATAGGAGTAATCAATGCCTTTCATGAACATTTCACGGTCATTGATTTTATCGGTCAGAGCTGGCTCAAGAAGGGCTTTAAGTTCTGAACTGTCAACAACACTTTTCCGCATAGCTTCGAGATAGGCATTTTTATTGACCTTGCTCCAGTCGATACATTTTTTTAGGGTGCGTTTCAACATCAGATCCAGCCAAATACGGGTACTTCTGCCGTTGCCCTCCATAAATGGATGTGCCACATTCATTTCAACATACTTATTGATTATTTCATCAAATGTGGTTTCTGGCATATTTTCAATATTGGGCAAAATAGTGGAAAAATACAGTGCATTTGCAAAAGTAAAGCCGCCTTTACTGATGTTTTTATCTCGAATTTGTCCAGCAAAATCATAAAGTCCACCAAAGAGGTAAGCATGAATCTGTTGCAGACATTTTATGGTGCCCGGTTCCAGACTGGCAAGCAGTCCGCTTTCAAAAAGAGCATAGGCTTTGGTACGGCTCTTGCCATCAATGGTATCATCACTATATGTAAACCACTTGATAAATTGAACCGCATAACGGCTAGGGATATGCTCAACAAGCACAAGAATATCCTGTTGCGAGAAACAATCTGTAAGATACCGTTTGCCATCAGCTGCGGTCATTTTCAGCTGACTACAATTTGTAGTCAACTCAGGATGAGACTTTTTCAGGCGAGTTTTCAGCACGCTCCAATATTTTCTCGGATTTACACTTTCGGTCAAAACTCCGACAATATCCGCAATCGAGAATAACCATTGATTGGCGGAATCATCCCATGCGGCCCGCACTTCCCTGTTATTAAAAAATCGAATAGAAACTTTATGGCTCATACTTCAACCTCCGACACGTCAAGATCCCATGACATCTTTTAACCTCAAATCAGATGGGATTCATATCTCACTTTAAGTCCGAGTATACCATCCTCCCGTCTTATTGGAACCACGATATTCAATCTGTCCATTATCTTTCAAGCGTTTAAGGATTCGTGCAATAGTACGAAGAGGAATAGATGTTGCGATTAAAAGTCCTTCTCGTTTTATTCCAGGATGTTCGCAAATCTCGTTATAAATTCGACAGTCATCATTTATCGTGCCATTTATCGTGCCATTTATCGTGCCATTTATCGTGCCACAATTGTGCTGACCTGTATTTTTTTTCTTAGCTTGTTGTATTTTTTGGGGTTCATTGACCAGATTTGAACGAATAGTAACACGGAATTCTGTCATTTTATTAATATCAAAAATAGGCTCAGGGTTTCCATTTTTTACCATTTCTTCCTTTACCTTAGCTATTCCACGATTAAATTTATTTACATATCCCATCAATTTCATTGCTTCAGCTAGAAGAGGATTACGATAGTCGTTTACAAATGGAAAATTTTGAGGTGTTGCTTGACCATACAATCCACCTGGGTTGGCAATCTCAATTCGATTATCGTATTCATAGAATTTAATTGGTGCATTTCCTATTTGATAATCTCTATGAATAATTGCATTTAATAATAGCTCTCGGATTGACCAATCTGGATAGTCGTAAGCTGTTTGTTCTTGTAATGCAGAAATTTTTTCAGGGTGAGGATGTGCAACACCAACCTTCACGAATGCATTTAATTCTGCAATTGTATTTATTAATGGACCTTGATAGGCATGTTCAGCAAGAATATCACTCCCGTTATTCGCTCCCTTAAACTTTACATATTGCAAATACGCAGAAGGAATATACAATTCGGGGCGACGTGCAAAAAGAAGTACGCCCAGATTTGTTGGAACTCTAAGTTCACGATTATAAAACCTCAAGGATGCCATCTGTTCTTCTACAGATCTTGAGTCATCTGTTATAATTTCAGCCTGAACTGCTCTTGGTAAGTATTGATTCTGAAACAAACTAATATCTAAATCTTCTAATCGAGCGGTTTTGCACGGCATTTCTTCAAAGCGGCAACTGCTTGATAACCTTCTTTCTTCTAAAATATGAAGATCTTCATCAGTCGCAAGGGCTTTCCGTGCGCCAATGCGCACCCATGCTTGACCTTTATAGCGAATGGGAGGATAAATTGAAGGGAAAACTTCAATTACAACAACATCTCCCTCTGGAAATTTAAACTGTTCTATTGACATCGCTGGAGGAGGGAGTAATGCGCCATCAGTCTTTAAACCTCCCAAAGCGGTTAATTGTTCGTCTGTGATTCTTTTTCCAGAAATTTTTCCATCATTTTCAACACCAAGAACAATGTATCCTGATTTTTTCCTTCCAGGCAAATCATTCGCAAATGCACTAATGGCTTGACCCATCTTTTCAGCTTTATCAAAAGCCCTTGTGCGTTCAACCGTTTCAGACTCTAAATCTGTTAAAAGAGTTTTCAATTGTGCTTCTGTAATCATTATTTCACCTCAAATCAGATGGCATTAAGACTCGGTAATATTGGGGAGCAAAGCGAAAGTCTGCTGCAAACCTATTGGGTTATGCAGCAGACTTTTTTATATGAGATTACGCTTCTACTGATGGCTCAGCGGATGGTGCTTCTGCTGCAGGTGGCTCTGCTGTGGCAGGGTCGGTAGGTGCTTGCTCAGCGGCGGCACCATTCTTCTCCTCCTCAAGAGCCTTGCGGATTCGCTCAATTTCTTGGGCTGTTTCTGCAGAAATGATTGTTCCAGAGGAAACTGCATCATCCTTATCTATATCTACGCGGACAACTCTTACGCCCATAGTATTGCGGTTGCTGATTGAAATATTGCGAACATAGGTCATGAGAGAGGTTCCACCACGTGTCATCAATAGAACTGCGGCACCCTTTGCTGCTGATTGATCTTCCGACTCAACGCCTTCTGCTGTGGCAGGGTCTACCCCATCAACTGGCTGCTGTGGCTCATCCTGTGGCAAGCACTCAACTAATGCAGCAAATACCACCTTACCATTGCGGGCCGTTGTCTTGATGTCGATAACACCCTTACCACCGCGATTCTTTGTTGGGTAGCTTGCAACTGGTGTGCGCTTTCCATAACCATTGTCTACGATTGTTACTAGATAGAGATTATCTTCTGAGCCTGCAGGAACCTTAACCATTGTGCGGAGCTCATCAACAATTAGCTTGCCATTTTCATCAAGCTCAACTGCACTCTCCTCCTCTTCTCCAGCAGCAGGTGCATCATCTGGCTCAGGGTCCTTGAAGGTAACTCCGTCAAGGCGAATACCACGTACACCATGTGCCGTGCGTCCCATTTTGCGGGCTGCTGTTGCGGCAAACTTAATGCACTTACCATTTGCTGAAATAAGCATAATCTTATCATTATCTTCAACAAGTGTTACTGCTATTAGCTCATCATCCTCATCAATAGAGATAGCATTTATGCCTGAGCTACGAACATTCTTGTACTCGCTCAATAATGTACGCTTAACAACACCCTTCTTTGTTGCAAAGAATACATATTGCTTATCCAACTGCTCTTGCTCATCCTTTTCAAAGCTCTTCACTGCGATAATATCAAGCACGCGCTCTGCTGGGCGATATGGAAGCTCCTTGCCATCCTTATCCTTTGTTCCTTCTAGGCGTTCTGGACGAAGGTCAATAAAGTTCTGTACAGGCTTACCCATCGTATTGCAATCGCTCTCTTGTAGCTCATAGGCACCCTTCTGGAAGAGGCGACCATGTGAGGTAAAGAATAATAGCTCATCGTGTGCCATGCAGTTATATACATTTAGGATGTAATCCTCAGGTGCTTTATCTGAGCCCTTACGAAGCTTTGCACCAGTCTTACCTGTGCCACCGCGATTTTGAATTCTAAAATCAGCAAGTGGTGTGCGCTTGATATAACCAAGCTTACTAATTGAAATTACTGATGGGATATTTGGTACATAATCCTTAACAACAAAGCCACCACCAACATTGCTATTCTTATCAATCTTTGTGCGGCGAGCATCACCATCCTTTGATGCTTTGGCGAACTTTGCTTTCATCTCGTCACAGTCGTTCTTGATTATATCGAGAATCTTCTGCTGATCTGCAAGAATGTCCTTTAACTCTTGAATGCGGATAAGAACCTTCTGATATTCCTCCTCTACACGCTCACGAGCCAAACCAGTTAGCTGACGGAGCTTCATTTCAAGAATTGAATTAGATTGAATTTCATCTAAGCCGAAGCGCTCAAAGAATATCTTGCGGACCTCTGCATCATCATGAGAAGCACGGATAATGCGAACAATCTCATCCATATTATCGATTGCAATGCGATAGCCCTCAAGGATGTGAGCACGCTCCTGAGCCTTGCGTAGCTCATATTTGCAGCGGCGAGTGATAACCTCTTTACGATGCTCCACAAAGCAATGAAGCAGCTGCTTTAGGTTCATTACCTTTGGTCTGCCATGGTCAAGTGCTAGCATAATCGCACTGAAGCTTGACTGAAGCGGTGTTCTACTGTAGAAGAAATTCATAATTGCTTCTGGCACAGCATCGCTCTTTAGCTCGATTTCAATGCGGATATCATCGCGAGAGACATCGCGAATTTCCTTAACTCCCTCAAGAACCTTATTATCCTTATCACGGACAAGCTCACCCATTTTTTCAACCATGAGGGCTTTATTTACGCCGTAAGGAATGCTATCAATAACGATTATTTTTTCACCAGAAGGATTCTTACCCTTCTTCTTTTCTTCAATTGTGTAGTTGCCACGAATGTGCATTGTTCCGCGGCCCTTCTTATACATATCAACAATTCCCTTTACTCCGCAAATTGTTCCGTAGGTTGGGAAATCTGGGCCTTGCACATGCTGCATCAAATCATCGATTGTGCAGAATGGGTGATCGATTAGAAGCTTAATAGCGTCGCACACCTCAGAAAGGTTATGGGTTGGGATATTTGTTGACATACCAACTGCGATACCCATAGAGCCATTCAACAAAAGGTTTGGTAGCTTTGAAGGAAGCACTGTTGGTTCTTGAAGTGTTTCGTCATAGTTAGGAACCATATCAACGGTTTCCTTATCGATATCCTCAAGCATTTGCTCTGCGTACTCACGCATGCGAACCTCAGTGTAACGCATAGCTGCAGCACCATCACCATCGATTGAGCCAAAGTTTCCGTTACCATCAACAAGCATATAACGCATTGAGAAATCCTGTGCCATACGAACGATTGTTTCGTAAATTGCGCTATCACCGTGAGGGTGATATTTACCCATAACATCACCCACAATACGAGCTGCCTTACGGTGTGGCTTGTCGTGATAGTTACCAGTCTCGCCCATTGAATAGATACATCTACGATGCACTGGCTTCATACCATCGCGTGCATCTGGCAAAGCACGACCAACGATAACAGACATTGAGTAATCGATGTATGCATTCTTCATCTCTTCCTCAATTTTTATGTCATTTAAGCCTGGCTCAAAAGGTGCAGCGGCACCATCATCTGCTATACTATCAGTCACCTCAAGATTTGCCTCTTCAGGGGTTATAGCTGCAATTTTATTCTCTTCGTTATTTTCGTTATCCATTTTTAAATTCTCCTTCTAATTAAGCATCAACATCAGCAAGCAATGCATTCTCTTCAATAAACTTGCGGCGTGGACCAACTTCATCACCCATAAGCATAGAGAATATTTTCTCCGACTCCTCTGAATTTTCAAGTACAGCACGCTTCATCTTGCGTCTAACTGGGTCCATTGTTGTCTCATAAAGCTGATCAGCGTTCATTTCACCAAGACCTTTGTAGCGCTGGATAGTCAAGCCCTTCTTGCCTCGTGTGCGAACAACATCCAAAAGCTCAAGCAACGATTTAATTGGATACTTTTGTCCCTTTTCGTCGCAAAGGCTACCTAGCTCAGTTTCTTCATTTCCTAAGAAATCGCCAAGCTTAAAACCATAATTATGAAGTGCTGACATTAGGCGGCGAAGCTCATTTGACTGGCGAATTTCTGCTGAATTGTAGTTTGGATTCTCCAAATCATCCAGCTCCTCAACATTGCACTGAAGCAACTCTGAGACCATACGCTTCAATTCCATTGTTTCCTCAAGAGTAAATACATAATGCTCATTAGGATTACCATTAACATCGGTAATAACTCGATAATTAGGGAAATCACCAGTCTCTGGTTTACGCATCTCAAAATAACGCTTCAAGTCAACATTCTGCTTACGGAGACGATTGCAAATAGACTCTGCTGCAGCAAGTGTTTCAAGAATACTTGGCATAGAAGCACTTTCGATCTTAATACTCTCATCTGTGGATGTATATGAGAATTGTTCTGCACCAATCTTAATAAGCTTTGAGGTTAGCTCTGCATCGCTCTCTACATATTCGCCGTGCTTACCATGCTTGATTTGGTATAGAGGAGGTTGAGCGATATATACATGTCCATGCTCAATTAGTGGACGCATGCAACGATAGAAGAAGGTCAATAGAAGTGTACGGATATGAGCGCCATCGACATCAGCATCGGTCATGATAACAATTTTGTTATAACGAATCTTGCTTACATCAAAAGCTATCTTCTCATTTTTACGTGTATTCTTTGAGCTTGCTGTTGCATTTGGAGAATTTTCTTCTGGCTCGACATCAATATCATTAGTATCATTTGTTGCACCATCTCCAACTGGGCGATAATCACCAAAGCCACCACCGATTGCTGAAATAAGGCTCTTAATTTCGTTATTTTCAAGCATTTTCTCAATGCTTGCACGCTCCACATTAAGCACCTTACCACGCAATGGAAGAATTGCCTGTCTTGTGCGATCGCGACCCTTCTTTGCTGAACCACCTGCAGAGTCACCCTCCACGATAAACAGCTCGCATTCCTCGCGCTTCTTGCTAGAGCACTCAGCAAGCTTTCCAAGGAAGTGAATTCCGGAGGAGCTGTTTTCCTTCTTGATATTATCAATTGCTGCAGCTACCTTGATACGTGTATCACGTGCTCTAATTGCCTTTTCTGCGAGAGCCTTACCGATAGTTGGATTCTCATCCAAATATTTCTTTAGCTCATCACCAGCAACCTGACTTACAATCTTTCTACAATCGGAGTTGCCGAGCTTTGTTTTTGTCTGTCCCTCAAACTGTGGCTCTGGAACCTTAACACTGATTACGCAAGTAATGCCCTGAGTAAAGTCCTCACTAGCGAACTCATACTTCTTGTCGCCAGCTTTCTTATCAAGCTTATTTGCATCAATATATTTTTTGATTTCACGAGAGAGAGCCATTCGCAAGCCAGCCAAATGAGTACCGCCCTCATGGGTATTGATATTATTTGCAAAGGTATAAATTGATTCTGTATCCTTGCCTACAATGTATTGTAGAGCAACATCAACAGCTACCATGCCAACACCAGAAGATGCCTTCTGTGCACCGGTCAGGGAGATAATTGGACAGAGAGGATTTTTACCACTATTAACAGACTCTACAAAGCCAATAATACCATTTTTGTGATAATATTCCTCGTGTCTTCCATCACGCTCATCTGTAAAGCGAATTGTTACACCAGGATTTAAGAAAGAAAGCTCCTTTAAGCGCTTTGAAAGAATATCCCACTTGAAGCTAAAATACTCGCGAGGTCCACCCTCTTCCTCTCCTTCTTTAAAGAAGATTTCGTTATCCAGCTTAAATGAAATAGTTGTGCCTGTATCATTAGCATCACCAACAACAGCAAAAGGAGAAGTTACCTCACCACGAGAGAATGCTATACGATGAATTTTTCCCTCGCGACGAACCTCAACCTCCATCCACTCAGAAAGAGCATTTACGCACTTAACACCAACGCCATGCAAGCCACCAGAAACCTTATAGCCACCATCACCAAACTTTCCTCCCGCATGGAGCTGAGTTAGCACTACCTCAAGAGTTGGCTTAACAACACCATTAGAGAGCTCCTTCATACCAACTGGGATACCACGACCATTATCCTTTACTGTGCAGGAGCCATCCTTCCCTAGAATGATATCAATGTGTGAGCAATAGCCAGCCATCGCTTCGTCAATTGAATTATCCACTGCTTCATACACGCAATGATGGTAGCCGCGATCAAAGGTGTCACCAATATACATCGCAGGGCGTTTACGTACTGCCTCTAGACCCTCCAACACACGAATCTGATCCGTACCATAGCTACCATCTGGCTTAGCAATATTAGCCTCTATTGTTACAGCAGCATCAACTGACTGAGCAGACTGCTCGTTATTTGTTTCGTCCATTTTTTCTCCTAGTTGTGATTAGTGCTTTTAGCACAAAAACTTTAAAAATAAAAATCCGTTTATTAAGCCTTTTCCCAAGGTGTTTACTTCGTAATTATATTACCAAATTCTCGCGTGCGCGTCAATATAATTTACGCGTGCGTGCGAGAATTTCTGCATTTTTTGCATAAAAAAATGACAATATGCAGAGACCCACTTCAGACTCGAAAACTAAAAAATTCATCCCTTAGGTTTCTCGCTTAGATTCAATGCTGGCAGACCACCGCTTACCGGTGTAGAAGTGTCTGAATTTTTAGGCATCACTTGATTTTATTTTTGTGTTTATATATAATTTTCTCAATTTGCAAACGAAAAGGATATTTATGCTGGAAAACATTGAAACATCCATTCTTAAAAATGGTTTAACTGTCATTACATTCTCTAGGGACGACGTAGAGAGCGTTTCCACAACTTTTTATGTCAAAGTAGGCAGCCGCTATGAAACAGAAAAAGAGAGCGGAATTTCCCACTTTATTGAGCACATGCTTTTTAAGGGCACAAAAAATCGCTCTGCACGCGACATAGTAAACTCCATTGAAAGCCATGGTGGCGTGATGAATGCCGCTACCTCATATTCAAAGACATATTTTTATACAATTACCCCATATGATAAATTTGAATATGCTATTGATATTCTTTCTGACATTTATCTCAACCCTCTTTTCAAAAAAGAGGACGTAGAAAACGAGAAAAATGTTATCTTAGAGGAGTATTATGGCGATATGGATGACCCAATGTCAGCAGCCTACGATAATGCATCCTCTGCACTATGGCCTAACCACCCATTAGGACAAAAAATCTTGGGGACTCCTGAAACAATTACAGCTATTACACCAGAGCTTCTTTCTAAATACCATAAAAAACACTATGTGCCTGCAAATACAGTTGTTGTAGCTGTTGGAAGAATCACCCACAAGCAGGTATTAGACGAATTAAACAAGCACTTTAAGGGTAAAAAATTTGCATCAAATAAATGTACCTCATTTAAGCTCGCAACAAACGATTTGCCACTAAATAAAATAGTGGCTGAAGCACGTGAAATCAAGCAAACCTCAGCAGTAATTAGCTATCGCCATGGAATCGGTATTACAAATGAAAAGCATGACGCAATTTTGCTTCTAGGCTACATTCTTGGCGGCAATATGAGCTCACGACTTTTCCAAGAAATTCGTGAAAAGCGAGCCCTTTGCTACTCAATCAGTGCAAGCCCAAACTTCTTCCATGAGGCTGGCTTAATTCAAATTCTGGTTGGATTAGATAAAAGCAAGAGCCTAAAGGGGTTAGCTGCTATTGCAAAGGAATGCAAAAAGCTTACTAAAAAGAAGGTTTCTGCTGAAGAATTACAGCGAGCGAAGGATTATCTAATAGGCACAACAAGAACAGCCTACGAATCCACCTCTAGCCAAATGCGTTGGATTACAAGCACTCTTGCACGAGCTAGCTACAGAACGCCAACTGAGCGCTGTGAAAGTATCAAAAAGGTTACTGCAGGAGATATTTTAGAGGTAGCAAAGGAGATATTCACAAACGAGAACCTTTCTGTTTCTCTCGTATATCCAAAGGAAGGCTCAGACACCAACCCAGAAAAGCTTCTTGAAGCAATGCTATCCTAGTGGTGTATGAAGCAGCACTTGCGTGCTATGAAGCGAAGCATAGCTTCATTTTGCGAGGCAAATCCCTCCGTGTCTCCGTTCTCTGAAAAATCACACTACGTGTGCTCCGTGTTTCGCCGAAGGCTGGAAGCGCTCAAGGAGGCAAAGGGTTGCCAC
This sequence comes from uncultured Verrucomicrobiota bacterium, assembly GCA_937911295.1. Lineage (GTDB taxonomy): Bacteria > Verrucomicrobiota > Kiritimatiellia > RFP12 > UBA3636 > RGIG990. The sequence continues at coordinate 69,231 of CALDQE010000015.1, read as the reverse complement.
CTTGCCACCTCTCGCCCCAGCAACACCGGGCGGCAGAGCCACCCTCAAATTAACTTTTTAACTGACAAACTATCAAACTGTAAAACTGTATAACTATATAACTAAACAAGAATTAAATTAGTTTGTAAGTTGGCGAGTATGCGAGTTTGCGAGTTAGAAAGTTGAGTTTTGAGGCGGCAGGGCCACCCTCAGGGAGGATGGAGCGCTTATAAATGAGCTATGAAGCGAAGCACAGCTTCATTTTGCGTGTGGAGAATCGCCTAATTCATTTAAGCGGAGAGTTTCACCGATGCTTTTAACTGAAGCTTCAAGGGCAGCCATTGTATCTTCAGCATTTTCATCAAGATTAGGCTTATTTTCGTAAAGCTGATAGCCTGCACGGTAGCCTACTGCTGTTGCATTAGGCATAATTACATTGGCACCAGCTAAAAGCCCACGCTCACGCCCATCAGCTGCAAGAGCCTGAAGAGCTGTTGTAGAAGCGATATTTACATCGTGCAAATATAAGCGCGTGACAGCTATCATCTTTAGTCCTAAAAGGAGCTGCTGCTCCATATATTTTGGTGTAACAGGAATGCTTTTCCCTAGAGGAGTGTCGTAATGAGGTATATATGGACCCATTCCTATCATATCAGCATCAACTTCTGCAAAAAATTCAATGTCATGAGCGAGATCAAGTAGCGACTGCTCTGGTAATCCAATCATAACACCTGTACCAAGCTGATAGCCAAGCTTTTTTAATGTGTGTAAGCACTCTACGCGACGCTCAAAAGAATGCCCCTGGGGGTGAAGCTTTTCATAAAGTTTTGGGTTACTAGATTCTATCCGAAGGAGGTATCTATGGGCTCCAGCATTACGCCATTTTTGGTAGACAATCTCCTCCTGCTCACCAAGCGACAATGTCACGCCTAAACCATTACCCCAACGAGACTTAATCTCAGCAAGCACAGATGAAATAAAGTCTGTATTTGCGGAACTTTCTAGCTCACCACCTTGAAGAACAAGCGATCCATAACCAGCTGAAAAAATAAACTCCGCTGTAGCTAATATCTCATCCTTTGTAAGGCTAAATCGTTCAATATTTTTGTTACCTGAACGAATCCCACAATAGTAGCAATTCTTTTTACAGATATTGCTCCACTCAATTAAGCCTCGAACACTGACACGCCTCCCAATATAGCGCTCTTTCAAGCTATATGCTGCCTTAAATAGTTTACCCATATCCTCGTGAGAAGATATACTGAGGAGCTCAAATAACTCATCAGCGGTGAGATTATGTGGTTTTTCGAGGGCTTTATTGAGTAATTCATCCATATTCAACAGACCTATTTTGAGATTTGTCTATATGCTTCGTAGGCAGTAATGGACACAGCATTAGCTAGATTGATGCTTCTAGCATGCTCTCCAGGCATTGGAATCTTAAAAAGCTTATCCTTGTAAATTTCATAAAATGGCTTTGGAAGGCCATGTCCTTCGCTACCAAATAAAAGATATGATTTCTCAGAAAATTTGCATTCGTAGAGCGATTTTTCGCCATGAGTGCTTAGAAAGAACATTTCCTCTGGCTTCTCTGTTGCAATAAAATCCTCCCAAGAGTCGTGCACAGTTAGCTTTAAATGCTGCCAATAATCAAGACCTGCACGGGCAACCTGCTTTTCATCAAGATGAAAGCCGAGAGGGCGTATTAAATGCAACTTCCAGTCCAGGCCTACGCAGACACGTCCAATAGCACCAGTGTTGTGTGGAATTTCTGGATTTATTAAAACGATATTCATATTACAAACACAATCTTATGCAAAAAGAGGCGTGATTATTACCACGCCTCTTTTTATTACAAATTTAATTTTTATTCAGCAGACTCTTCTGCAATTTCCAAGGACATGGTTGTTTGGAAATCCATTGCCTTCAAGTTTTCTTCCAACCAATTCAACCAAACGCGAGGAGCGATTTGGTATTGAAGATTCATACGAGCCATTGGTTCGATCTGCATTTTATCTTCTTCAGAAGCAGGAACTCGGTCAATTACATTCAAAATAACAGCAGTATCATTTGGTAAAGAGATTGGCTTTGAAACAACGCCCTTCTCTAGCTTGCTTACCTCAGAAACCATTTGCTTTTCTTCTGAGCTACCTGCGATAGAGATATTGCGAACAGAAGCGGAGATATTTGTTCCAACAACTAGATTAAATGCTTTAACGACATCATCAAAGGTTTTATCTGTTGTTTGAGTTTCTTCAACTGCCTTAGCTAGCTCAGAAAGTTTTTCATTATAGAGCTTAAATCTTTCATCTATCTGAGCGTCCTTAAGAACAGCAGCACGAACCTCTTCTAGGGTTGGGATTGTTGACTCCTCATGTGAATTATAAGCAATAACAATAGACTGAGACTCAGCAAAGATTGGCTCGCCAGAATACTTGATATAATCCTTACCATCGATTAAGTTAAATGCAGCACTTACATACTCGCTGGAGTTATTCATAACAATTGGAGCAGGACCTTCAGCAGAGAACAGTGCTGTAGTTACAACAGTGTAACCATCTACAGCAGCAAGCTCCTCCATAGAAATTGCATCATCTGAAAGAAGTTTATTATTAAATACATCAGCAGCATCATAAGCAGCTCTTTCAGAAGAAGCACGAGCAACCTCATTGATAATTTGCTCTTTAACTTCCTCTAGAGGCTTATATGTATCCTCTGCACCATTCTCACCTTTGACGAGGTACTTCTCTGAATTATCCTCATAGTAGGTCTGAATTTCTTCTTCAGTAACCTTTGTTTTGTCAACAAAATTTTCTGCAGAGAAAATTACTTGGCGAAGAGAGATGCGAGCAGGTTTACGATAATTCTCTTGATGCTTATCAAAATAAGCCTTTAGCTCTTCCTCAGGAATTTCAAGACTTGTTGCTACAATATTATTTGAGAAAACAGCAGGAGTAAATGTGAACACATCAGTCATTGCATCAACACCTAGCTTAACCTCGCTTGGAGCGACAACTGGAGTTTGAGAAAGTACATATGAACGAAGTGTATCAATCTTAGCCATTGTGCGAATATATTCCTCGTACTGAACTAAAGAAAGCTTCAAATAATTCTGGATAATTAACTGAGCACGAGCCTTATCAAACTGACCATCCTCATTTTTGAATGACGGATCAGACATAATCATATTAGCCACATCATCATTAGAAATGACAATCTTTAATTTATCTGCTGTGCGTAATGCACCAAGCATAAGCCAAGTTTCCTTCTCAAGAGAGACATCTTGACTTAGAAGGCTACGACCAAAATTGCGATTTAATTCAGCAAAACGATATACCGTATTAAATTCTTGAGGATCTACTGGTTCTCCATCCAATTTTCCTATACCATTATCATTTGCAGCACCACTAGATATCATACTATCAGACAAAATAAATGCACCTGCAACTATTACTGCGAAAGCACCCCATAACCATTTGTTACGGATCATTTTATTGAATTTTATTATAAACATTGTATAACCTTAATTTTGTTTTCTTTTGAATTTAATCATTCATTTAAATACGACATCCTACTCGGGATCGCCCGCGTAGGATGTCTAAAATCACCTAAAAACACATACAAAAAACTAGCGACGTCCAACTGGTGTTGGAGATGGCTTAGTAGTTGGAACTACCGGTGGAGTTGGCCTATGTTCACCACCAGGAACATGCTGTGGTGGGATAACAACTTGTGAACCTGAGGTTGGACCACGTAGTCCTTGTGGCATTGTAGTAGTTGTAGTTGTGGTGGTGGTTGTAGTTGTGGTTGTAATAATTAGCAGACCATCATCTACCTTAGTAACATTGAATACTAGCTTGCGAATTTCATCAAAAATCTCTTTGCAATATTGTGTTTGATAAATACCAATAACAGCCACAGGTGTTTCTTTAACATCCTCTGTAAATTCTAGAATATCGGAATCAATTACAGACTCAGCTGCATTAAGAATAACAGAATTTACATTACCAGCCTTATCAGTTGTTACAACATGGATTGCAGAAATGATAGCACGTGCATACTTAATCTGCTCGTCGACATCTTCCGTTGACCCCATAATTGTCTCTGTCATTGTCTTTATACCATCAACCATTTCCATACGGGACCAATCAACAACCACAGCAATTGTCATAGAAACAAGCTCTGAAACTGTATTAACCTTTGCTTCTGAGGTTTCTGCAGCATCAAGCTTCTTCGTGATGATTTTTTTCATCATTTCCTCAACAGTCAACCCTTGAGGATCAACAATATATTTTGATAGAGCTACATACTTTGCAGTCTCTTTACCATCGGTATTAGTTGTTGCTTCTTTAGGTGCTGCTAGCATATTATAAGACATAGCAAAAGCTAGGGCAATTGAAACTATCGCAATAGAAAACTTCTTCATAAAAATATTCTCCGTTTATTTTATTAAATATATATTAAATTAAAAATCCCAATCATCTCCACCAAAGAAATCATCTGAACCACCATCATCAAAGAAATCTTCTGTGGACTCACTTGTTGAATCATCCTCAGTGGTTGATTCATCCTCTCCAAAGTCATCCTCTGATGAGGTTTCGCTAAAATCACCATCAGATTCTTCTGTTGACTCAGCCTCGTCAAATGACTCAGAACCATCCGAAGCACCTCCGATTGTATCTGTCTTACCTTGAAGAGACTTTAAAATTTCAGATGGGTTCTCAATATACTCATAGCGCTCCACCTTACCATCTGGTGTAGTCATCATAACTGCAACAGCAAGCTTCTTCTGTATTTGAGTATACATTCTCCAAATCTTGGCAATAGAGCCTTGCTTGAAAGATCCTTGATAAGGAGTATCCTCTCCTCTTTCAATATTTGCTGTAATTTCACCACCAAGCACTGTGATATGAGAAAACTCTTGATCACCGGAAATTTCAAAAACAGTCTTACGACGTGTCTTAACAATATTAAACTGTGGAGCTGTTAAAATAATTGAACCAGATTCAATTTTGTACTTTGTCTTAACCATACCATTAGCATCTGTACCAACACGAATCTCGTTACGCTCAACTAGGCGTGTTGCTTCAGCTAGAGGTGTCTTCAAAACAAACGCATTTAACTTTGCCTCAATCTTAGCATCCTCTTTCTCATCACCTGTCTTTGTTGTTGATAGAGTAATAAAGGAAGAAACAACACCCTTCTCAATACCAACAGTTACTTTAGCATCTTCTGTTTCTGTTGCTGCAGTTTTCGCTGTGGTCACCTGAGTATCCATTGCTAACTTAATCTGGTAATCCTTCGCAAAAACAAGCATAACCTCATTCTTTTGGACGATCTCTTTTGGCAATGTAGGATCTATCCCATCAACAATAACTTTAGAACCATAAGGATATCTAAAATCCTCCTTAGCCCTTACAGGCTCTGTCTCTCCTGGACGCAAAATCCAAACCTTACCAGTTACTTTAGCAGTACGGAATAGTGGATCAAAATAATCGGCAGAAAAAACATTAGCACAATAGCAAGCAACTATTGCAAAAAATGCGAATTTAATTCCTTTTGTGTTCATAAATATGAGTCCTCTGAAAATGCTCACGATTTAATATATATTAAAACATTATAAGACCTATTTCCTATAACTAGTTAATATGATAATAATTGTTGGGTTCAAAGTCAAACAAAATTGGTGTTTTTACCACCCATTTTTGCATTTTTTTGATAATTTTATAGATAAACACTATCTGGTTTCTTTGGGATTGACTTAATATTGCTCACCCAGAGATTAGACAATTAGGTGGAAAATGCGAGTTTAATGAGAATCACAAACTCGTGAAACTATTGCGGATGCAGTCAGCCCCTCTTGCTCTTGAAGATCCTTCAGACTGCTGGCATGTGGCATAAATGGGTTATTCCAACCGCAGCGAATTGTTTTAGCCCTTCCACCAATAAATGCCTCAACCTCTGAGCCTAATCCCCCTACCGAAACAGCATCTTCGATGGTAATAAAGATTGATGTGCCCTGTTCCAATTGCTGACTCAAAAGATCTGTATCTAATGGCTTTACAAAGCGGGCATTTACTAACTCAGAAGATATTCCCCTCTCACGCAGAAGCTCACAAACCTCTTTTGCTAAGCAATCCATATTACCTAGAGACCAAATTGCTACCATTTTAGCCCCAGCATCCTCTGCCTTATATCTAGCTAAAAGCTCTGCTTTACCAATTGCCACTGGTTGCATAGTCCCGCTAACAGACACCTCTTCATCAAAGCTTACTGGAGTAGCAACCCCACGTGGATAACGAATAATTGATGGATAAGGAAGCATTAGGCACGTTGAAAGCATCTGATTAAGCTCTGCAACTGTTCGTGGCTGCATTACTGTTATTCCTGGAATAGAGCGAACAAGAGATATATCAAACACTCCATGATGCGTAGGACCATCACCTGGCACAGCCCCCGCACGATCTAAACAAACCACGACTGGTAGCTTCTGCAATGCCACATCATGAATAAAACAATCTATTGCTCTTTGGAAAAATGTAGAATACACTGCTACAACTGGACGCAAGCCATTTGCCGCCATTCCAGCAGCAAAAATCATCTGATGCTCCTCACTAATCCCCACATCAAAAAATCTTTCTGGAAATGCTTCTGCAAATTTTGTCAAGCCCGTACCATCAGTCATACCAGCCGTTGTTGCCACAACATGCTTATCCTTTTGAGCAGCATCTACAATTGCTCTACCGAAAGCAGAAGACCAGCTAGTGCCAATCGTTGTTTTCTTTGGCTCACCTGTTGCAATATCAAATGGGGCAGGCCCATGCCAAGCAGACGGATTTTGCTCTGCAAATTTATAACCAAGTCCTTTAATTGTAGAAACTTGTATAAACACCGGCTGATTTGACGCCAATGCCGCCTTGAAAGCATACTGAAGCTGTTTAATATCATGTCCATCCACTGGACCAATATATCTAAACCCAAATTTTTGAACAGTTGCCCCAACCGCAAACAATCCTTTAATTCGAGCTGTAAGCCAATGGTATGGATTAGATAACCAGCTTAAACGATTATCAAAATAATAACGCCAACGAATATAGCTTGGGCTAACCATTAGACGACCAAAGCCTTTGCTAAAGGAGCCAACATTTTGTGATATTGACATATTATTGTCATTCATCACCACTATCAAGCGCTTTGTGCTTTGTGCCGCATTATTTAATGCCTCAATAGATATGCCATTACAAATAGCACCATCGCCAACGACAGCAATAACAGCATCATTCTCACCCTTTGCATCACGTGCAGTAGCAAGCCCAATAGCAGCAGAAATTGCATTGCCGGCATGTCCCGAACCAAAGGCATCGTATGGGCTTTCACTAATCTTTTGAAAGCCAGAAATACCACCCGTTTGACGTATTGTTTTAAACTGCTCTTTTCTACCAGTCAAAATTTTGTAAACATAGGATTGATGTGAAACATCAAAGACCACCTTATCTTTTGGTGGATTAATACAGCTAAGCATCGCAAGTGTGAGCTCAACAACACCTAAATTTGATGCTAAATGACCACCATTCTCGCTTACTGTCTTTATAATGTATTCACGCAGCTCCTGAGCTAAATTTTTTAGCTCATCTAGCGATAAATTTTTTAAATCATCGCAGCTATTAATCCTATCAAGAATCCCCATAAATCCTCAAAATTACATTTTTCTTGAATAGAATCTTATAGCCCTTCAACAATTTCTAACGAAAGATCAGCTGCTTTTACAGAGTGAGTGAGGCAGCCCAAAGAGATGGCATCTACCCCTGACTCTGCCACATTATGAATTGTTTCCATAGAAATGCCACCAGAGGCTTCGAGTTTACAGCGTCCACCAACAATGGCAACAGCTTCCTTCATTTTCGCTGGTGACATATTATCAAGCATAATCCACTCTGGTTTACCTTCAAGAGCACTAGCTAGCTCCTCAAAGGTTTCAACCTCTACCTCAACAGGCACATTAGGAAACTTTGCTCTTGCTGCTGCAACTGCTTGGTCTAAACGGTTCGGGTCACCACCCTTCCAAAGCTTGCGATGATTATCCTTGATAAGAACCATATCATTCAAGCCCATGCGGTGATTAGTGCCACCACCTGCAGCTACGCTATACTTATCAATCAAACGAAAGCCAGGAACAGTCTTACGCGTGTCAAGTATCTTACATTTAGTACCCTCAACAGCCTTAAGGAAAGAGCGAGTAGCAGTTGCAACACCAGTCATACGCTGCATAAAATTCAATGCGGTGCGTTCTGCAATCAAAATGGAAGCTGCTTTGCCTGTGATTACCATTAGCACATCATTTGCTTCGATATCGGAGCCATCCTTGACAAGTATCTCTACTTTAAGGGTTGGGTCTACCTGACGAAACACCTCTTCACCAATAGTTACGCCAGCAGTTCTACAAGAGTGACGCGTAAGAATGTGTGCGGTAACAATAGCCTCTGGGTCAACAAGAGATAGTGTTGTTACATCACAATCTGCACCATCCTCTTTAAGAGCCGATGCTATAAGCTGCTTTACAGACTCTTCCTTTTCAATTGCTATCATAAAAAGCCTCCTGAATTATTACTTCCAAAAAGCAATTAGCCTCTAATTTTCTTTACAAGTTCAGTAGCCAATGCTGCATTCGCTTTAATTGTTGCCCAATCATCTGCATTTATTAGTTTGCCAGGAGCAATCCAAGAGCCACCGCAAGCAGCAATTAGTGGGCTTGCAAGGTATTCCTCTGTTGTTTCAGGATTCAAGCCGCCTAGTGGAATATATTTTAAACCAAGATGATTATATGGAGCAACAAGTGTTTTAATTGCCTTTAAGCCACCAATTGCACCTGCAGGGAAAAACTTTAGAAGCTTACAGCCTAGCTCAACAGCTCCCTCAATCTCTGATGGAGTCATCACGCCTGGAGCAAAGCTAAAGCCCATATCCTTTGCAGCAGAAACGATACGTGGGTTAAAGCCTGGAGCCACTGCAAATGCAGCGCCTGCATTCTTTGCTGCCTCAAGCTGCTCGATTGTAAGAACAGTGCCGGCACCAACAATCATTTCCGGACGCTTAGCTGCAACCTCAGCAATTGCCTCAAGTGCTGCTGGTGTGCGGAGAGTTAGCTCCATAACCTTTACGCCACCCTCAAGAAGTGCATCTGCCAATGCAAGTGCCTTTGTTGGGTCATCCAAAACTACAACTGCGATATTACCACACTCGGCAACCTTTGCTGCCAACTCTTCATTAAATACTGACATTTCTTTTACCTTTCAGTGGGAGCATCCCCACAAGTTTGTTAAATTTTATTTTAAGACCTATACCTGCGCTGCAAGCTTGTAAAACAATGGTCCCAACAAAATGATAAATACAGCTGGGAAAATAAAAACCATCAATGGACCAAGTAGCTTTGTAGGTGCTTCATTAGCTAGCTTCTCTGCTCGTTCAAAACGCCTTACTCGAATCTGGTCAGATTGAATTCTAAGAATAGAGCCAACTGCAACACCAAGCTCATCTGCTTGGACAAGAGCATTTACCAATGCACGCATATCTGGCAAATTAACACGCTCTGACATTGCTCGAAGTGCATTTTTTCGCGTTGTACCAACTTGAATTTCTCGAACCATGCGGAGCAGCTCCTCGCTAAGTGCATCAAGCTTCTCTCGCTCTGTTGCTCGCTGCACAGCAGACATAAAATCAAGACCAGCCTCAACAGATAGAGTAAGCAAGTCTAATACAAATGGCATTGCTCTTAAAATCTGATTCTGCCTTAATTTGACTGCAGAGCGTAGCCACATTACAGGGTATATGTAGAAAAATACGACACCTAACAAAGATAGGATTGGGAATAAGCGTAAAGGGAACTCGCTTGCTCCTCCTAGCTGATACAGAATAAGGCACCACAACGGACCTAAGCAAACAGGAAGCACAACCTTTAGAGCAAGTAACTCCCATCCTTCAAGCAAACCTTCAAAGCCCGCAGTTACAATCATTCCATCTGTCTTAGCCCTAAGCTTCTCAAACCTAGGGCTGAGCATTAAGCCTTTTACATTAGGAGTAAGTGGGAGCAATAATCTAAAAATTAAAGGTATGCTACGCTCCTGCTTTCTTCCATCAGCAAGCGTAACATAAGTTATTTGCTGTGCCACACCAATGGCATACCATGTAAATAACATAGCAGATGCCATCCATAAAATGGCACCAACCCAACCCCAAAAAGCTGTCATAAACTCAGATTAAGAGACCTTAATTATTGACCACTCTGACCATAGTATAAATACTAACGCAACAAAAAGAATTGTTGAGATGATAGCCAAAACAGCAAAAGCCGTAAAATTCTCTTTCTTTGTTGGTACACCCTTATTGGCTGCTAGAGGGTTCTGGTGTCTTTCTGAAATTACTGGATTATTATTGATATTGATAGTACTCATTTTTGCCTCCATAACGGCATAATCTTACCAAAAACCAATACCTTTTTTCAAGCATTATAATTTTAAATTTGTTTAATTATTGGTTAATTAGCCTAAATTTGGCACCTAAATGCCGAATTTAGATTTAACGAATAACTATTACGCTACCTTTAGGTGTTTCCACGCCAACGTAGTGTGTATAACCACCCGTTTGATATTGCCACTTACCAACAGGGACAACACCACTAAGATTAAATTTCTTAATTGCTGCGTATGCTTGCGCCTTTTCATCAGCAGAACTAAAAGGAATAAGATTTTCGTTTGTCTTCCACTCATTCGCATAATTTAAAGCACCAACAAGAACCCATGGATCTCCTCCCTTAGGATTTAAAGCATCGGAGTCCATTGCAGGAGGAGGTCCCATAAACCATACCACACGGCTATTCTTACCATATCCGAGTGCTGCTTCCCCCAATAAAACAAGTATTTCTGGCAGTTTAACTGTTCCAACCTTTTCGCAATCAACAAATGCATATTTTGGTAAATTTGTTATAGAGGACTGCGATAGATCAAAATCACCTACCATATTTTTGCGTCCACGTAATGCAGCATACCCAAACTCCTTTAACTTAGGCATAACAGTTGGATAAAAGGAAGTAATGGCAGGTCCATCATTAAGTGTTTCACTAGTAAGAATTTCCAAATCTGGAGAAAATGCCACAGATTTTAATGCGCTACAACGATTAAACATCCTTGAAGCTGTCACTGTAAGCTTTGGAGCACTAAAGCTTGTTATTGAAGCACAATCCTCAAATTGCCATGAGCCACTAATTGCTGTTAATCCAGGAAATGTAATTGAACCAGAAATCTTTGTGCATCCTGTAAAAGAATGATCCTTAATTTCTTTTAGTGATTCTGGGAATGTATAATCAATTAACTCCCATGAAGAACAGCCATTAAAACCATAGGTATCTACCTTTTCAATAGTTTCTGGTAAAACGATTTCTTTCAAAGCAGAACAAAAACGAAATGATTCAGAACCTACTATTCTAAAGTTAGCACCTAAATCTACCTTTATTAGGTTTTTGCAATCCTTAAATGTATTTCCATCCATTGCCTCATAAGTATCAGGGAAATATACTTCAATAATGTTATTGTTTTTCTCCAAAGCTCCATTATTTGATCCCTTAAGAACAACTCCACAATCCTCAGCAAGATTACGTAAGTCCAAGACACCACTACCAGCAATATAACCAGAACCATTATATCCAGAATGTCTAGAAAGATACCAATTGTCATCTGCATATCTATGTACACTGATAATCCAATTACCATCGGTAATTATGTGAGTTGATCCACTAACTGCAGAAACGCCTTCTGGAAGATTATTATTAGGGAAAACCTCCCATTTAGCATTAGCAGAAGTCATTAAACATGAGATAGCAAATATAGACAAGAATTTTACAAGCTCTGATTTCATATTATCCTTTGCTGAGATTTAACGAAAACGTTACTATTTTGCAATTTAAGATGCTAGGAATTTTAGCATACACCCCACCCCCGAAGTCAACTCAAATTTAGGTATAACTATCCAACTATCAAACCATCAAACTCGCAAACTACCCAACTATCAAACTTGATACCATGCTAACTAACCAATCACGGATAAGTCAGAGGTCGCTCGCGCTATAGCCTTCGGCGAATCGTGCGTCGCGCTCGCGTGCAGGAAGAGTATGGAGAAGCGACTTCCAGTCGCTTTGCATGCGGTAGCATGCTTCAAAAGTGCGAAAAAGGGACGCATAGACGCAGGGCTTGCGTGGTGGCTAAAATTGCGAAAAAGGGACGCAGAGACGCTGAGGACGCAGCGAACGAGATTAGACGCGAGAATGGAGAAAAAACCACTCAACTCTACCTGAATTCTTCATTCTTCATTTTTCATTCTTCATTTATTATAATGCATCGCCTTCGCATCTTAATGAGCTTCTAGGCGAGCACACTAGTGGATGAGGTTTGCCAAATTGCTTCGAAAGAATAGCAATAGTCAAGGCAAAACTCACTCCGCTAGTGTTTATTTCGGCATCACGGCTCTGCGACCTCTGCGGTCTCCGCGTCTCTGCGTCCCTTCGGCGTCTCGTGCATCACGTGCATCACGTGCATCTAATTTGTTGCCTTTATAAAGAGGGCCCGTTTGGTCGGTGCAGAAATTTATTTCATAAAAATATGGGAAAATTATATAAGCTATGGTATAATTCCATTAAAAACTACCGAAAGGAAAACTTATTATGAAAAGCCCCTTAATTACTATGTCTGCTTTGGTTGGCAAGCCAACTGACAAGGATATATTTAACTATTTGAACGATTTGAAGCAAAACGGAATTGACGAGGTAATGATTTACCCTCGCTCGGGCTGTTTAATTGAATATTTGAGTGAGGAGTGGTTTTCTGCCATTGGGGATTTTATAAAAAGTGCAGAGGCGCTTAATATGTCCATTTGGCTTTATGATGATTTTAACTGGCCATCGGGAGATGCGTGTGGAAAAGTCACTAAAAACGAATGCTTTCGCTTAAAATCAATAAAAATAGAGGGCGACGATATTGGTAAAATAAGCTGTAAATCAAATCACAACTCCGATATTTTTGGCGAAAAGTTTTTCCCGGATTTAATGAATCCCAAAGCAGTTGACTACTTTATTTCTCTAACTCACGAGGAATATTATAAGCGATTTGGTAATTATTTTGGCACTATAATAAAAGGTATTTTTACTGATGAGCCATCGATTGGCTATTGCTCACAGAATGGATATTTGCCATATTATGACGGAATGGAAAACGACTATAAGGTATCATACGATAAGGATTTTTTCCATGATTTACTCTCGCATAGTGAGGATTTTTGTGAAAGCGCAATGAAGCTTGCCTCTGCCCGATTTAAGGAAGTTTATATAGACAAGCTTTCAAGCTGGTGTAAGTCACACGGCATTTTAATGACAGGGCATTTGATGTGTGATAATGAGCCCTTTTATTCAGTTAGATATAACGGCGATTTTTTAAAAAATCTTTCCGCCTTCCTCTTGCCCGGTATTGACGAAATTGCCACTTGCTTTGAGGACAGATCATTAATGGCTCTTTTGGGTGGAATAGAATACGCGGGGAAGAACAAGGGTGCAATGGCGGAGCTTTTCGCCCTTGGTCCTTGCGATATGTCCTATGCAAAGAAAAGATGTATGATTTACTTAGCAGCGTGCCACAAAATCGACCACTATTTTTTGGCGATTTCACATATGGATATTTCGGGAAATATGCACGTTTGTGATTTCTTTAGCGATTTTGCGGTGGCTCAGCCTGATTTTGGAGGTATGCGTCTTTTATCAGAGGAAGCAAAAATAGCTTGTGAGCTTGCAAAGAAGGACTACTCTCCTGATTTGTATATAAGATTTCCTACCGAGATTAGCTTTAAAAATGCATCAAGTGACTTTGATTTGACTATTCTTTTCTCACTTTTAAATGAGCTTGTATGCCACGGAATACAGTGGAAATACATCTTAAATGAAGTACCGACAGATGCGCCAATTATTGAGCTTAATGACACACTCCAGCTTATTTTAAACGGCAACGCAGTAAGCATCGGCAATGTTATTTCGAGATTTGATAAAAAAGCAATAACGGACATTGACGGTGAGTGTGTTAAGGGAATATTCAGAAGGCGATTTAACGACGGCACCTCTGTTATACTCAATCTATATGCACCAAAGGGAAAATATGTAATAGATGGCGAGATTGTTTATCTACACGAGCATGATGTCCTATTAAATAAAACTAATTTGCCGACAAAAAAGGAAGCAATTAAATCTTCCTTTATGGTTAATTATTGTAATCCAAATATCATACGACTTATGTACTTGAATGACTCTAAGGTTGCCTTTGCTTGTGCCGACTGTGAGCTTAATGTGCGCTTTGCGGTAAGAAAGGGTACAGATATAAAAATAGACGGAGTGTCGCCTTTGCTTGACACTAATTATAACCCGTTGCCAAAAGGTATTTGTGAGCATTATAGCATTACAAAAGAGCAAAGCATTAAATTGGATAAAATTATAATCGAATGTCAAAATGACTTAAAATATATGCCAAGTGCTATGGTAATTGGCGATTTTTCTGCTGATATCATAAATGGAGAGGCTTGCGGTGTGAAGCTTACCAATCGCAAAAGAGCTTACAATGTAGGCGAAAAAATTGCTGATTTTGGCAAGATAGAATTTTTGGCAAGGGTAAGAGTGCCTCAAGGGGTTACAGGAATTGAGCTTTTAGGGACTAAGCTATACACGGTGCTTTATTTTGAGGGTGAATTGTCGGGAGAGAAAATAACCACACCATATATTTTCAATGTTGAAAAAGAGCTTTGGGGTAAGGAAATAGAGTTAAAAATAGTACAGTTTTCAAGCATTGGCCCTATTTTTGGAGATGTTGACTATTGGGACAAAAATGCGAAGCGTTCCCAATGGCGTGGAACTCCTTCAAGTGGTGAAACGCATTTTGGCTTTGATGAAATCAATTGGATATATTAAGCTTATATCAAGAAAAACATACATCTAAAAGCAAAGGAGCCTGCGCGCACAACATTTTTAATACAATAAAAGGGGGCTGTTGCAAGACCTAATGTTTTGTGACAGCCCCTTTGCGTGCGATAGCATGCTTCAAAAGTGCGAAGAAGGGACGCTGCGACGCGGAGGACGCAGCGTACGAGATTAGACGCGACAGCAAAAAAACAATGGTCTAGCGTCTAAATATCTAATTGTCATTTGTGGGGGTGTGCTGGCGGTTGATGCAAATGCTCAAGGAGGCGAAGGGTTGTCACCTTGCCACCTTGAGCCCCAGCAACACCGGGCGGCTCTGCCACCCTCATATAAACTTTTTAACTCGCAAACTCGCAAACTATCAAACTGTAAAACTATCAACAATTAACTGTCTAACTATCAAACTATACAATAATTAAATTAGTTTGCAAGTTTGCGAGTATGCGAGTTTGCGGATTTATTGACAATCCAGAGTAATACCCCACTCAACCGATTGACCAACAGTCAAACGTCCTTCTCCTCCCCAAATACATGTATTATTAGGAACTACTCGCAGGCTTATAGAATTTTGATTCCATTGACGACGATCCAAAAAGCCAACATTCACCGCATTAATAAAGCTTAATTTTATTTTAGGATTTACCCCATATTCCATTGCCTCTAAATTTACAGGCTGAAAGCTTCCGTCAAATTCAGCTGGGAATTTCCTAGTAACTGCATCCTTACCTTTTTGCTTGTAAATAAAATCACTACCAATAATTAAATCTAATGGGATATAAACATCTGTATCTATTAGCTTACCTGTCCAAGAAATATCTTTCTCAGCAACAAGCTTATACTTGATAGAAAAAATTCCTTCCTCAACTTTCGCTTTTTGATAAAGCGTGAAAGCCAGCTCCCCATCTATCTCTATAGGATATTTTGCTGAAGCTACTAACTCATCTCCAGCTTCTTTTACAAATTTGGTAAGCTTTGTTTGCGAAATAATTTTACTCCAATCAAAGCTCTTCCCCTCTAAGCTGCCAGTCAGCTTTGGCGAACCAGTAATTGCTAAACGCCCTAACATTGACGTACCCTTGTACTTTAGACTTTGCAGCTGACCATCTAGCCCAAATTCTGCCGACATACCATTCGGATTATCAATAACATTATCTGGAAGCTTAACCTTTGGCTTTAAGAATTTTACTGGATTTTCCAATTCACCATCGTAGATTGCAAAAAGTACGGTATTTGCATGATAATTATTTGGCATCGGCACATTGAGAACTAAGCGGTTTCTCCCTTTTTTTGCATTCAATGTATGATATTTACCTTTAACCGTTGTTTTCACGCCATTAAGATAAATGTCAAAAGCCTCCCACTGTGCCTTATTTATCTTTAGAGTTAGCTCGCCATCCTTTGGCGAAATAAAATCTGTTGCAAGAAGGCGAACACCATTCTTATTCGCAAAAGGACCTATTGCCTCCTTATAAGCCTTATCAACTGTCCATGGAATATATGCAATAGCAGCATAACCAAAGCGCGATGTGTCTGGAGTGCAACGCCATTGCTCATTAGGTGCAACACCAAAGTTTTCAAGCTCTGCATCTGGTGTTGCCATCTTGAGAAAAGCAGCTTCATCAAAGCTCTCTCTTGAAATTGGGCCAAGCACATGAGCTGTATCACGAGGAGTATCTCCAGAAATATTCTTTTCGCACAACTCTGGGACAATCTCTGTAAGATATACGCGGAATGGCTTTGAATTATAGAAGAAATCTACACATGCTGCAAAATATACCTTGCCAGGCATTTTATTTGGGTTCTTGATTAGTACTCCCAAATTTGCAGCTATTGTTGCCTCTCCACTTATTTCACTATTAGGGTCAGAAGTTTTTACAATACGTGCTTTTTCAAAAGCAGGAGGAAGGAAAAACGTAGTATGAGCACCAACAATAGGATTACTTGTGCTATTCTTAATTTGGATACTCATCTGCTTAAAGCCATTACGAACAAGCTTGAAGCTGATGCCTGGAAGCTCCTGATCAATCTCAGCATCCCGCAAAACTGTTAAAGCACCTGTATACATTTGATTATGTGGCAGGGTGTAATAGCCGCGGGAGGTTTTGCTTACTGGTTGCTTATCTAACTTAACCTCTGCAGGTGTACCAGAGAAGCGAATGCTTAGTGGATAATCTGAGCCAAGCTGATGTGGCATAAAACGTGTTAGCTTCCATACAACAGTATTTCCTCGAGAGAATACCTTCTCTAGCTTGCTGTGATAATAATGGTAGCGATATGCACCATATTGATTATCATTTGCATAGAACCAATCAGGATTGTTTGCGTGACGCTTCAACCACTCACCCTGTCTTGCAAGTCCTTGCTCATTACACCAGGAATGAATACCAAAGCTTATGCGAGGATATTCAGGTGTGCTCTTTGCTTTATCAATGCTTGAAGCAAGATTCTTTTCAAACTGCGCCTCATTTGGCTCTGTGTCGTTTGAAGAGAAAAGGTGGGCAGTCATCCATGTATCTGCTGGAACATCACAATTTTCAACAACCCAATCGCCTGAAACATAGTGACCTGTAGCCACAATCATTTTTCGTAGAACGGCAGGCCGTGATTCGTCTATTTCAGAATCCCAGCTAAATGGGGCACCAAAGGAGACGCATGAGGTATCGCAAATTGATTCAATTGCAATTTTATTTTCTATAACCTCAATGTACATTTCATTCTCTTCTATTTGCATTAGGAATGGATGTGTGGCACTGTGGTTTGCTAGAGAGCAGCCCTCTGCGAGTAGCTTCATTGCCTCATTTTTATAATACTTTTCACTTTTGTTTAAGAAAAATGTGGCACTGTAGCCAAGTGAATTAAACAATTTTGCACGAGGCACATGACCGCCATGTGAATCATCCCAGCGCGAGGTAAAGGCAAGCTTTGCCCCATTAGGTAATGCAGGGATAGTTGCGGTAGCATCTGCTGCTTCAGTAGCTGTTGGGTATTTTACTTCAACTAGCTGCGTATAGGTTTGAAACTGCAATGGATTTGCCATTGCAACACCAGCTGCAACAGACAATAATGCGACACATAAGCCTTTTTTCATTTTTTACTCCTAAACTCTATATATTCTTAGCGGATAAACAAAACTGTTGTATTCTCTACAGGACGCCATGGCCTAATCCACATTTCAGCTTCATTAGTAATCCATTTTGATGTGCTATCTGGAGCTTCACCATCATCAGTTACTGCAGCCCAAGTAGAAAGATATGTTTCATTTACATGGTGAGTTAGTTTTCCTGCATTTATACCATAGAAAATTTTAACAGTTTCATCAATTGTTGGGCATGGTCCATAATAATAAACATCTGTTAATTTCTGTGAACCATATGCAACTGTGTAAATTTTTTCAGAAAAATTTTCTAAGCATGCACGATAAGTAATATTTGTTACACCAGAACCTGTAATAATGTATCTACCTACTGACTTTGCAGGTAGCTCAAGCTCCTTTAGTGAAGAGCATTTTGCAAATGTCATCTCGCCAAAATTACATGGAGCTGCATTCTTAGGAAATTCGACCTTTGCTAGCTTTGTACAATTAAAGAATGCACCCTTATCCCAACCTCCAGCAATATTTGTAAGGCAAGAACCAAAATACAAAGCAGTAATTGGTTGATTAGCAAATGCTGATCCACCAATATTTTTAACACCCTTGAGATACAAAGGCTGCTCTGGGAGCTTCACATTCTTAAATGCATCGCCACCAAAATTTTCGAGTGTATCAGGAAACATTGGTGTAATGGATACTAAATTTGAACAATTTGAAAATGTCCTGTTACCTATAGTGACCAATTCTGATGGCAAAATGATTTTTGTTAACTTATCACAATTTTCAAAAGCACCTGCACTTGTTAAAGTAGTGCTTCCAATAACATTTCCGCCTTTTTCCAAATCAACACTTGTGAGCAAGGTTGCTGCAAATGCACCTTGTTCAATCATACATCCTGATGGCACGATCAAATCACCTTGAAGCATTGTCTTATAAAAAGCATTCTCTCCGACATTAGTTACAGAATTAGGTAGCAACGGCACAACAGAGTTAAGCTTTGAGCAATTTTTAAATCCATTATCTGGAATATACGTAAGTGCTGGATTAAGCTTCACACTAGTTAATTCTTTACAATTTTCAAAAACACCTGCATACCCATTGACATAATTTCCTATTGTGGTAACACCAGTCAAATCTGCAGAAGATATTTTTGTATTTGCAAAAGATGCATACGCAATGCTGCACTCACCACCTGTAATAACCAAATCATTTTCAATTGATGTATTTTCAAAAGCACCGCGATTAATCATCGTTAAGGAGGTAGGCAAAGGGGCAAGAAAAGTCAAATTTGTGCAATTCCAAAAAGCAAATTCATTTATTGTTTTAAGTGTTTCAGGAAGAACCAAGGACTTAAGGTTAACAACATGGGCACTCGTTTGGCTGGGATTCCATCTATTCAGGAAAGGACGGCCTATTTTAACAATTGTTATCTCTTTGCCCCTTAAATTCGGCATCAAATTTAGAATTTCACCAGAGAAATCAAGCGTAGCACCATCTGCTGGCGATTCATAGCAGCTATCAATCTGCAAGCCTACATTATATTCATAAGAAGCTTTAAATCCCCAACCACTCTCTGTATTTCTAAGGACATTTGCTGTTGCCCCACTCAATTCAATTTGCGTATATTCCCATCCCGCAAAACAAGAGGGACAAAGCAAGAAGCATACTAGTCTAAAAATAATTTTCATAAACCACTTATCTTTTTCATACGAAAACACTTAATAAACTTAGAATAGTGTATATTTTTTAGCATATTTTTGTCAACACCCAATACTATTCATAACTTAAAGAACCGGGGAATTTCGTTCTTTATTCTGGCTTATTCAATTCATAGCAAAGCTCTAATTTCTTACCATTTAGTTTTCCTTTACAGAAAACCTCTGTGACAAATTCTAGCTCTGCATATGGACCAGCATCTGGAGAAAAATCATCCGCTACCTTAGGAGAGAAAAATAGCTGCATTTCTTCACCTGGATTATGTAGTGCCGCATCCCCTTTTCTTACAAAAGTGCAGCTTGAGCCATTAGCTGTCTTTAGCACAAATTTTCGCCCAATCATACCAGACTTTGCTTTAGCATTTTCGTTTTGCTGTGATAACTTATAAAGATCACCACCAACACTTTCCTTTATGACAGCATCATTATTATCAAGAGGATACAATTTACTGTCTATGCTTGATAGCTCTGCAAAAATTTCATTATTTGTTGTAGGGACTTGGGCAACTAACCATAAGCCAATGCAGGCATCAGAGGTTTTTTCACAAATGGAACCTTGCTTTAGCATTACAGTATGCATAACGATTGGCGAAGTGTCATCAGGAATAATAAAATCCTGAACAATCTGCATTTGATAGCCTGGTATGATTGGAGAGGTAAGACGAACTCCATTAGGTATTAACTCAAATGAATATGGACCAATATCCATTTCTTTAGGTGGTGGCCAGCCTTTACCATAGATTTTCCTCCAATCATTTTGAGGCCAGAGCCAAATCTTTAGTCCACCATAATTTTTCCATGAAAATTTTCCAGGTGCATTTTCCTCTGCTTTAGGATCCACCCAAAGCATATTTTCGCCCCCCACAAAAGAAAGCTGCATCATTCTGCCAATTTGAGGCTGTATAGTGCATTCAATCACATTATTGCGAAGAAAAACAGCATCATCTTTCGCGACAACCTCAACAGCAAAGCTACAAATTGAGGAAAATATAAGTAAAAACCCAAGTAATTTTGCTTTCATACCCCACCTATTGATTTATAAAAATATAATACCAAATATATTTTTAAATTCAAGCACTTAAGCAGAAAGATACATTTAATTTTTCGTTGTCTCCCAGTTTTGAATTCTTCTTGTTTTCTACCATAATTTATGCCATAATAATATGTATATGCAAACATTTATTTTACCATCCCTATTGGCTGCCGATTTTGGCAAGCTAGAAAGCGAAATTTTGAGAGCAGAAAATGCTGGTGCTGATGCCATCCATCTCGACATTATGGACGGTGTTTTTGTCCCAAACATCAGCTTTGGACCTGCTATTGTTAAGCTTTGTAAAAAAATAACAAAGCTCCCCCTACACGTCCATTTAATGCTTGCTCGCCCAGACTTTTTTGTTGAGCCATTTGCAAAAGCCGGAGCGACAACGATTCAAATCCACGCAGAAGCATCCTGCAATATCAAAGCGACATTGCAGCAAATACGTGATTACGGTGTTTCTCCTGCTCTCGTATTGAACCCTCTTACTTCACATACAGCTGCGATTCCGTATCTTAAGCTTGTCGATGAAATCATGTATATGACAGTATTTCCGGGATATGGCGGACAGAAATTCAAGCCAGAGCCTCTTCAGGAAATCAAAATGCTACGTAGTTATGCAAATGCCAATGGGTTTGACCAGCTTAACATTGCGGTTGATGGTGGCATTGACAAGGACAATATTAAGCAATGTGCTCAAGCTGGTGCAAATGTATTTATCGCTGGCACATCTCTTTTCTCCAAGCAAGATATGGCTCAAGAAATTGCCCTTTTTAAACAAATTACTGACAAACAATAACTATCACAATCGAAATGCTTTTTTAGCACAAATTTTATTATGTTATCTAAAATTAGAAATTTTTGTATTATCGCCCATATTGATCATGGTAAATCAACACTTGCTGACCGCATAATGCAACTTACAGAGTCTGTTGATGAGCGAGTATTTCACGATCAACTTCTTGACTCAATGGACCTAGAGCGCGAGCGTGGCATCACCATTAAATCTCATCCAGTGTCTATGAACTATAAAGCAAAGGATGGAGAGACCTATTTGCTTAATCTTATCGACACACCAGGACACGTTGACTTTACTTATGAGGTATCTCGCTCAATGGCAGCCTGCGAAGCAGCAATCCTACTTGTTGATGCAGCACAGGGTGTACAAGCTCAAACTGTAGCGAACACATACCTTGCTGTTGATAACAACCTTGAAATCATCCCTGTACTAAATAAGGTTGACTTACCAAGTGCTGATGTTGATGGTTGCAAGCGCCAGGTGGAAGAAGCTCTTGCAATTCCAATGGACACATGCGGGCTTGTTTCCTCAAAAACTGGTGTTGGGGTGCCGGAGCTTATGGAGCAAATCATCGCACTCTGCCCTCCTCCAAAATCTGAACACATTGATGGCCCACTTCGTGCAATTATCTTTGATAGCGTATATGATGTTTATCGTGGCGTAATCACATACATCCGAATCGTGGATGGTTCCATCAAGGATGGTGACTATATTCAGTTTATGGGAACAGGTTTAACCACCCAAGTTAAAGAGGTGGGAATCTTCTCTCCTCAAATGAAGCCATGTGGGGAGCTTACTGCTGGCAAGGTTGGCTATATTGTAGGCACAATCAAAGACCCTAAAGAGGTACAAATTGGAGATACCATTACATTACGCTCTCGCCCCGCAGATGATCCTCTACCAGGCTTTAGAGAGATTCACCCAATGGTATTTAGCGGTCTATACCCTATCTCAACAGATGAATATGAGAAAATAAAGACATCTCTTGAAAAGCTTCAGCTAAATGATGCCGCATTCACATATCACCCTGAATCCTCCGTTGCTCTCGGTTTTGGCTTCCGCTGTGGCTTCCTAGGCCTGCTTCACATGGAAATCGTTCAGGAACGCTTGCGCCGCGAATTTGATTGCGACATTATTTCAACAAACCCAGCCGTTGTTTACAAAATCCACTATAGCGATGGGAAGATTGAGGAAATTGACAATCCTACTCGTATGCCAGACCCAACTCGCATTGAGTTTATTGAAGAGCCTATGATTAAAGCAACAATCATTACACCTTCGGACTATATTGGTGACATTATGCGCGTAGTGATGGAGCATCGTGGCATTGTGGAGAAAACAGATAGCCTTGATGGCGTACGCGTCATTCTAACCTGCATTCTTCCACTAAACGAAATCCTAATTGATTTTAATGATACACTTAAGAGCGTTTCCCATGGCTATGCTTCCATGGACTATGACCACTATGGCTACCAGCAAAGCAATATTGTGAAGATGGATATTCTCTTAAATGGTGATGTTGTTGATGCTTTCTCGTGCATGGTTCACAAGGACAGAGCGGTTGCACGTGGCAAACAAATTTGTGCTGCGCTTAAAGACTCAATCCCTCCACACATGTTTAAGATTCCTGTTCAAGCCGCTATCGGTAGAACAATTATTGCTCGTGAGGATATCCGTCCTTTCCGTAAGGATGTTACAGCAAAGCTATATGGTGGTGACGTTACCCGTAAGCAAAAGCTTTTGAACAAACAGAAGGAAGGTAAAAAGCGAATGAAGCAATGTGGCACAGTTAATGTTCCGCAGGAAGCATTTGTATCGGTATTGCGTAGCAACACTGACAACTAATATGGAAAACAATTTATCTATCTAAATTTTTACAAAAAACTAATAAATACAGGAAAACAAAAAATGAAAAAACTCGTTACCTCTATCACATTATTTTCGTTAGCAATTTCTATGTCATTCGGAGCAACAACAATTGCAAAATACCAAGGCGATGCAAAAGGTGCATTTGCAATGTATTATGATGATGGTTGCTACAGTGCTCTAAACAATGCTATCCCATGCTTAAAGAAATACAATGTTCCTGGAACCTTTTATCTTCCTATCAAATGGTATGAGCACAAGCCAGATTACTTGAAGACTTGGTATAGCCAGGTTGATAATAAAGTAATCTTTATGGGAAACCACACCTACTCACATGGTGGCGTAAAAAGCTACGAAAATGCTGTTGAGGAAATTGGTAAAAACCATGAGCTAATTCGCAAAGGAATTGGCTTGAAAGAAAATGCTCTTATTTCATTTGCTCGCCCAGGTGCAGTCGCTTGGGAAATTACACCAGAAGAGGAAAAAGAAATCCTAACAAATTCATCAGAAATTTTACGCCCTACAATCAACAAATTCGGCATTGAAAATGTAGGAGCCCGCACTCATAAGACAGCGGCAGATTTTATTCCTACACTAGACAAGATAGAGGAGCACGGCATCTTTGATTCTGTTATTTTCCACGGAATCGGTGGCGATTGGTTCAACTTCCCTGCCGACGAGCATGAGAAGCTCTGCCAAGAGCTAGTACGTCGCAAGCTAAATGGCACACTTTGGACAGATGGCACAATCGTCATCCAAA
The DNA here is from genome assembly GCA_937911295.1 of uncultured Verrucomicrobiota bacterium. Lineage (GTDB taxonomy): Bacteria > Verrucomicrobiota > Kiritimatiellia > RFP12 > UBA3636 > RGIG990. The sequence continues at coordinate 44,987 of CALDQE010000015.1, read as the reverse complement.
AATACATTGCTGAACGAGATGGAGCATCAATCAAAGTTGTTTCTGATTTTGATGACAAAGGTTCTGCAGAACTAGAGCTTACAGTAACAACAAACCCAGAGGTTTATGATATTCCTCTAACACTTGTAACAACGGTTCCAGAAGGCGATTGGAAAGAATGCCGCATTTCACAGGGCAACACAACAATTTCTGTGCCTAAATTTGATGGCGTTGTAAAATACAATGTTGCCCCAACCTCTGGAAAAATCACACTCCAGCTACTAAAGTAAAAGCTTCGCCGCTTTGCTTTGTGTGCTTTCATCAGCAACGCAATTTATAGGATGTAGAAAGAATATAAAGGTTACTTTATGAATACAACAGCTATAATCGCAAAATGGCAAAACAATGCAAAAGCAGCCTTTGCTCTATATTATGATGACGGTTGCTATAGCACACTAAAGACAGCTGTTCCATGCTTGAGAAAATACGATATTCCCGGCACCTTTTATCTTTGTACTGGCTGGTACAAGGACAAGCCTGCTGAGCTAGATAATTGGCTAGCACAAGTGGATGAAAAAATCGTATTTATTGGCAATCATACAGTAGGTCACTGTGGTGTTAAATCCTACGAAAATGCAAAAGAAGAGCTTTGCAATAACGATGCTGTACTTCGGGAAAAGCTAGGTTATTCTCCCCAAAAGATGATCTCTTATGGAAGACCTGGAGGCTGCTGCTGGAAAATAACAGATGAAGAGGAAAAGGAAATTTTAGACTCCATCCACTCAATTAGACGCGAGCACGAGAAAGCTGATGGCTCTGAATATGCTGGAGCTCTATCAGTAAAAACCTTTGAAGATGCTCGCAATGCTCTTGATGCCATTGAGGCGGCTGGAAACAATGATTACATTGTATTTCATGGCATTGGTGGGGATTGGTTCAATTTCCCTGCTGCAGATCATGAAAAGCTTGTTCAGGAGCTTGCCATACGAAAAGCAAAGGGTTCTCTTTGGGTTGCCGCATCTATAGATATTCATAAGTACAAAGTAGAACGAGATTGTGCCTCTCTCTCTATCGTCCCTACCGAAAACAGCAATGAGATTGCTCTCGCTCTTTCAATCAGCACGAATCCAGAAAGCTTCAATACCCCACTGACTATTGTTATAGATGCTCCACCAGATTGGACACGTGTAACAATATCCCAAGATGAAGCAGTCTACATTGTTCCAGTAATCGATGGGAAAGCGACCTTTAATGTTGCACCTATTACTAGTAACATTTCTATAACCAAGTGCTAATCCAGCTTCTTCCCTGAGTATGTCAACCACCTTTGAATTCAAATCAATTGGATATTTTAAATGTGATGCCGAATATAAACACGACATTCCACGCCAAGGTGTATTTAATCAAAATCAAATAGGGAAAATCATTTTAAACAAGGGCGAAAATTATGAGCAAGCATTAAGAGGGTTAGAGAGATTTGAGCGAATTTGGGTTATTTTTGTACTCAATCGAAATACTTCGTGGAAGCCAATCGTGACGCCACCAATCCCGACAGCAACCCAAAAGAGAATCGGCGTTTTTGCTTCACGTGCCCCATATCGTCCCAATATGATAGGACTGAGCTGCGTAAAGCTTTTATCAATCAAAGGAAACTCAATAACTGTTGACGAATCCGATTTACTGAACGACACTCCTATCCTGGATATAAAACCATACATTCCAAAGGCAGATGCATTCCCTGAGGCACATGCTGGCTGGGTGGATGAGCAGATCATTACAAAATACTCTATAATTGAATCAGACTTATTCGCACAACAAAATAAATTTCTACAACGCTTTAATCTAGATTTATTCCATTTAGCCAATGTCCAGCTATCAGAAAACCCATTTAACACAGAAAGAAAACGAATTAAGTTTAATGAAGACCAAACCTCTGGTGTACTCTCCTACAGAATGTTTAGAATAGCATTCACCATTGAAGAGCAAACGATAACATTAACGCAAATCTTTTCTGGCTACACCATAGACGAGCTAAAAGCCTTAGAAGACAAATATAACGACAAAGACATCCATAGGCAATTTTCACAACAATTTAACTCAAAATAAAGGAGTATTTATGTTTATAACAAGTAAAGAAAATTCATACTGGCAAGCTGGTACAACAATAGACAAGCAAGGCATCACACTTACATTTGGCGAAGAACTGCAAACTATACGTGGCTTTGGTTGTTGCTTCAGCGAGCTTGGTGCAAAGGCTCTTAATAAGCTCTCTCCCGAAGAAAAAAAGTGCGTACTTGATGAGCTATTCAACAATCAGGGCGGTGCATTCAATTATTGCCGTACTCCTATTGGGGCAAGTGATTTTGCTTTGGACTACTATAGCTACAATGACAATCCAGGCGATTATGAGATGAAGAATTTCTCAATTGACCGCGACCGCAAGCTCCTTCTCCCACTAATTAAAGAGGGCGTCTCACGTCGCTCAGATATGCAAATGTTTGCTTCCCCATGGTGTCCTCCAACATGGCTCAAGACCCACAACACTTATAGCTTTGGTGTTTTCAATCGCACCGAGGAAAACCTAAAGGCGTATGCTTTATACTTCAAAAAGTACGTACAAGCTTACCATAATGAAGGTATCCCACTAATTCACATACACCCACAGAATGAGCCATGCAGCACACAGAAATTTCCATCCTGTGAATGGAGAGGAGAATGGCTTTCTGACTTTGTAGGCAAATATCTTGGGCCGGCTCTTGAAGGCGAAAATGTTGACATATTCTTTGGCACAATCAATGGACCAGAGAGTGACTCTCGCTATGGTTGGACACGTTATTGTGATTTTCTTGGTTATGCAATGCAGGACCCAGCTGCACGCAAATACATCAAGGGCGTAGGCTATCAATGGGCTGGAAGAAATGCCCTAATGCAAACTCGTGAGGATTATCCTAATCTTGAAATTATCCAAACAGAAAGCCAATGTGGCGATGGACAAAATTCTTGGGAACAGGCTATGTTTATTTACGAGCTTGCTCGCATATACTTCCGTTTTGGCACAACTGCGTATGTTTATTGGAATATTGCTCTAGAGGAAGATGGCTTAAGCACATGGGGTTGGAGACAAAACTCCCTCGTAACAGTAAAAGATGGCAAGGTTATATTCAATCCAGAGTATTACCTAATGAAGCATTTTTCACACTTTGTTAAGCGTGATGCGAAATATGTCAAACTGATTGGCGAATATAGTTCAAACTGTATTGCTTTTATCAATCCTGACGGCAGCAAGGTTATTTTAGCCAACAACCCATATAAAACCGAGCAAATCATCACTATCGAAGGCAAGTCCTATCTTCTCCCAGTTGACTCTATCAGCACAATTACAATTGACTAGAAAATGATTACATCTAATTATCACACTCACTCGACCTATTGCGATGGGAAAAACACACTAGAGGAAATGGTTCTTGCTGCTATAGAGAAAGGCTTTACAGAGCTAGGTTTTTCTGGTCATGCTCCTTCAAGTGCATATTTTTCTTGGGAGATCAAGCTTGATAAGCTTAATAAATATAAGTCTGAAGTAAATTTTCTTAAAAAGAAATATGCAGACAAAATCAAAATATTTCTTGGACTAGAAATGGATTACTATTCCCCAGTAGAGCTAGCTGATGGCTGCGATTATACCATTGGCTCTGTGCATATAATCAAAAAAGGCGATGACTTTCTTGAGATAGACAACAGCAAGCAAATTCAAATCGATGATGTAAATAAATATTACAACGGCGATTTTTATGCCTATGTAGAGGACTATTATGCGCTTGTTGCTGATATTGTTGCCCAAACAAAGTGCGATATTATCGGACATTTTGATTTGGTAACAAAGTTTAATGAGCTTGGAGACCTATTTGACATAAAGCATCCACGCTATCAAAATGCTATGCAAAGTGCGCTTGAAGCTCTAATCAAAACACGCGTGCCATTTGAAATCAATACTGGAGCCATTTCTCGAGGCTACAGAACCTCCTCATATCCAGAGCAATCAATCCTTGATCGCATTGGCAATGCAGGTATCCCATTTGTAATCAATTCAGACACTCATAATGTAAACACAATTGATTGCAATCTGACACTTGAGCAAGAGCGTCTTGATAAATTAGGCTATAAGTATCTGACAACCTTAAAAGACATTAAGCAATACATTTCAAGTCTTTAACTATTTAACAATGAGGAAAATATGATTTGGATATCACACCGCGGTGAAAGCATTGATGCACCTGAGAATACACTTGCAGCATTCAAGTTATCACTTGAACGCCAGACAGAAGGCATGGAATGCGATGTACATCTTACTAAAGATAGCAAGCTAGTTGTTTGCCATGATTCCAGCACAAAGCGCACCTGTGGTGGCGAGGGCATTATCATTGAGGATTCAACCTTTGAAGAGCTTCAAGCTCTTTGTGCCAGCAACAACAAATCCGGCTACGAAAATGAGAAGATTCCGCTCTTTAGTGATACCCTTCAATATTTAGGTAAAGACCGTAAGTATTACATTGAAATCAAGAAAAATGATCCTGCTGTTATTGATGCCGTAGTGCATGAGCTTGACGCTGCAGGAATTTCTCCTGAGAAAACAGTAATTATCAGTTTTCATTCTGACATTGTACGCATTTATAAAGAAAGATATCCAGAGCGCGAGGCTCTATTCCTGACAATGTTCTATGTAAATAAAAATGGAACATGGTGGCCATGTGCAGAAGATTTGATTAAAGATTTAAAAGCTCAGGGGGCAGATGGCGTAGATATCCACTGTAACCAAGTCTTTGTAAACAAAGAGTACGTAGACACTGTTAAAGCAGCAGGCTTTAAATTTGCCGTTTGGACGATTGACTCTGTTGAGTTAGCAAAGCGCTTCATTGATATGGACGTTGATGTAATCACAAGTAATTGTGCAGCAAAGCTTAAGCACGAGATTGATGGATAACAAAGTGAATTATAGGACTAAATAAATATATGAAAAAATACAACTTCACAGACCCAACAAAACCAGCAAAATTTTTAATTTTTGTAAATTATGCTTTTATTGTATCTCTAATATTATCTTCTTTAGCATGTATCAATGAAACTATATTTTACAATAGTGTACTTAACGGAATATTAAGTTCTGAAGAAGAAATAATGGCTGATGCCTGTTTTTCAGACCTTTTGACTACAATAAGTAATTCTATTTACATATTTATATATATTCCTTCAATAATTATTTTTTATGTTTGGCAATATCGTGCTGCTGCAAATGCACAATATATGGGGATTCCATATATTGATCAAAAGCCACATTGGGGATTTTGGAATTATATTATCCCTTTTTGGTCTTTATATAAACCTTATAAATTTATGAAACAACTTTGGAACTGCACTGAACATTTTAATAATACAAAATCATATTCAAGTTGGAAAGATTTACCTGCTCCTCTTTGCATAAAGATTTGGTGGGGAACATTCTTAATTTCAAATTTTTTAAATAGAATATCACAACGTTGGGAAATGCGTTTGGATAAGAATCTCGATGCTCCTATAGAAAGTTATATTTCTATAAACCATTTGGACTTATTTGGTTTTACTTTTTTGATTGTTTGTACAATTTCTGAAATAATTATTGTACGAGGCATTATGAATCGGCAAATTGAATGCTTCAAAAATGCAAATAATTCTCAACCCGATGTAAATGTACTGAGCGAAAATACAATAAATTAACTATCGCAAAAATTGCAGATATTTACAATTCCATTTATTTATAGTATTTCTATGTGCCGAATGCCTATGCTATTCGTAACTCACAATCTTGTAGTAATAGAACATTGATTTTATGCTGAACGAGGAGCAGCAAAAGCTAGACAAATTGGGCTATCGCTATCTCACCACCCTAGCCGAAATCAAAGTGGCAAGTGGTTGCTAAGCCCTTATCACAAATCTGGCAGACTTAGCTGCCAGATTTGGGGCTAAAATTTAATATTGCAGCTAAACCTATTACTGCAGTATCGGTGCGTAGAATACGCTCACCCATCGAAAACGCTTTAAATCCAGCATTATCAAAAAGCTTAATTTCAAAGCTATTCCAACCACCCTCTGGTCCAATCGCAACTACACGCCTACGTGTATCTGTTTGTAGCATATTGAATGATATTGATTCAATCCCTTCTTCATAAGGATGTGCTAAAATCTTAAGCTGATTTGAAAATAAATCAGGGGCATCATCCTCTAAGAAGGGTCGCAATCGTTTTATAAATTTAATCTCTGGCAAAATGGTATCACCACTCTGCTCTAATCCTTCCAGTAACAAAGGCATATAAGCTTCTTCAGCAAGTGTAGAGCTTCCCCAATAAACCTTTTCTACCTTTTCTGCATTAACAATAAAAATCCGCTTAAACCCAATAGAAGAAAGCTGGGCCCAGAGGCGCTTCATACATTTAGGACGTGGTAATGCCAAAATTAAATCTAACAAAGGCTCTTGATAGTTAGCTAGCTCTGCTTGTAATTCAAGTGTACAGTAATTTGAAGTCATTTCCACAAGCTTTGCCTGAAAGCGTTTCCCACCAACAATACCTGCACGCAAAAGATCACCAATCTCAGGTTTAAGCACATTCTTGATGTGCTCAAACCGTCGATCTGACAGCGTCACTGTATTTGAATTTATAAGCTCTGCCTGATTTAAAAGGATTATATTCATACGATTACAACTAAAAAGATGCTACAACACAATCCTTATAGCCAATTATATTCCGTTGCCAAAGCGATTGGTGCTAATGATCCCCAACCACAAAAATCCTTACCAGACCATGGCTTTATATGGTCTGATTGCTCTGAGGAAATATTTTCCCAGATTGTTCCTGTCACCTCAAACAATTGTGCGCAAGCATTGTAGTAGCGGCGTGCAATATCTTCAGCAAATTCTTCCTCACCATACTTCTTAAGGCCATGTATTGCCATATAATTGGTGCAAGGCCATACAGGACCGCGCCAATACAGGTTCTCTGGATCATACTCTGGATCAACCTTAGCAAGTGCAGGAACAGGGATTGGTCTATTAAAATACTCTGGGTCCTTAAGCTTTTCTATTACGCGCTTAGCTCTATCCATTGGAGCCACCTCTGCAATAAGCACCCAAACAGACGCTATATGGAAGCGTTTAATGTGACCTTCTTTATAAGTATCAAAATACCAGCCATCCTCTTCACTCCAGCTGTACTTATTGATTGCATCAGCAATCTCAGCATGCTCTTTTCTAAATTCTGCGGCTGTGGCAGAGTCTTCAACTATATCACATAATGCAGCAATATTCAGAGCATCAAAAGCCATTTGTGATGTCATATCAATCCATCCAGACTGGCGATTCCATGAATAATTCTTACAGCAAGCACCCAGCCAATTGTTCCAGCAGTTTATTGCACGGTCACAGGTCATTTCATTTATTGTCAATGGGATTCCACCCTCAGCTCTTTCATCTGGTGTCATACCTATAGGCCAACGCGATAGATCATCCATACCACAACCCAGTCCATCGCCAAAGTAAAGCCCATTTGCAAGTCTGAAGCGTTCAGAGCAAAGCTTATGATGCTTAATCAATCTTGGGAGTATCTTTTTAATTCGCTCTTTATCTGTTATTCCGGCTTTATATGTTTCTAATTCACCCCAAGAAAGAATAGGTGGAGCAAATGCTATTGGATGGTATTCACCCCACATTGGCTCTCCCTCTGGGGTAAATTCTCTACCGATAAAACCTGTTTTTTCCGAAGCCTTATAAAGATTATCAAATGAGGAAGCAATTGGGAAAAGACCTTTAGGTGTGTATCGAGCCCACATAGAGCAAAAAACGGTATCCCAAAAGAAAAAGCCAGGAAAGCCACCACCCGTTGCAATACGCGGACCAGTCTCAACGACAACCTTAATATCCTTCATCATTGCGTCAATTTCAGCCATCTTCCTTTGACCGATTTTAATTGCTGCTTCATAAAATTCGCGGACAAAAGCCTTATCTTTTGTATAATCCTTCATATACACTCCCATTTTAATTATAACCATTTACTATTGGAAAATTGATTAACACTAGTAATATGTTATCATTTCCTGACTAATATAACAAGCATAGAACACACAAATAAAATTTTGCATTCTAATATTATTGTCGCTTTTACCTTAAATGGTGTCAGAGTCACTCAATGCTTTAGGATGAGAGGTGGCGATATTTGTAACAGCTAAGGCTCTAAGTCGCCTAGTTTACGGCTCCAGAGCAAGTGCTACTTTTATCTAATCGAGCTATATCATCCTCTGGCATCTATGTTGCCTAATCGTCTGATTGTACTTGTGCTAACACTGTGTTCTTTCATTGATATTTAACCTTATTTTTTGCTAAAATACAAGCAAATGAAGATATGTTTGTGGTCTTTCCCAAAATTTTATAAGCACCATTCACTTTTATTATTAGCAGAAAGATATTCTTATGTCTACACAAAAAGACTATAATTCAATTAGCGACTCTTATCTTATATTGCTTCAAACCGCTCGTGAACTTTTTGCTGAGCACGGCTTCCATAACACGACCATTCGTATGATTTCAAAACAGGCAAACGTAAATGTCGCTGCAGTTAATTACTATTTTCGAACAAAAGAAAATCTTTACTTTGAAGTATTTCAAGATGCATTTAAATCTCTTTATGCATCTTTTGAGGACACAGTCCATGAGGTCAGCAATGATACCACATGGAGGGAAGCTATCGATAAATGGCTTTCTTTTGTTCTTACTCTTTTTCTCTCCGACGATCCTCAATACTCACTTGTACGACAAATTGTCGCCCACGAGCGTAGTACCCCATCACAGCTCTGTCGGAATCTTTACGACGAATTCTTTATTCCCGTTGTCAACACACTAAGAGATTTATTAATGATGGCAACCCACGACCTTAATGGCGTTGAATTCCGTGCATTCTACCTCTCAATATTGGGTCAGTGCACTAGCTATATTAACAGAGCCTCCCCGTGGGATGAGTTTCTAATCGAGAAAAGCATCCCTCGTAATGAGTGGATAGAAATTATCAAAGAGCAAATAAAACAAAATATTTTCGCACGATGCTCCTACAAGCCTAAAAGTACCAATTAGTTCTTCATTTTTTGGCACTAACAAAATCTAAGGGAACAGGATTATGACAAAACGCACCAATTGGCCGATTACGCTATCTATTAAAGAAGGCACTCTAACAAACGAGCAGAAACTCATTGAGCTTGCAGCTGTTGGGATTCATCAAGTAGAGCTTTCATTTGGTTGGACAGCACAACTAAAAAAATTTGATTTTAGGACTAGATACAATGAGGCATTTTCATTAGCTGAAAAGCACGGGATAAAAATTACCTCACTTCATTTGCCATTTGGTGGCTTTGAAGAGATTGACCCATCCCGTCCCGAAACTATTGATGCATTTTTACAATTGCAAAAAGAGCTACTTGTTGCAGCAAAAGCGATAAACATACCTATTGCCGTTGTTCATCCAAGTGGCGAGCCTTACACAGAAGAAGAACGTCCAGAAAGAATGCGATATGCCGTATCAACTATCCGTACTCTTTGTGATTATGCAAAATCCTTGGGTATAGAGCTCGCATTAGAAAATCTACCACGCACTTGCTTATGCCGAGGGAAGGATGAAATGCTTGAGTTTCTAAGAGAGATTCCGGACCTTAAGGTTTGCTATGATATGAATCATTGCTTGAACGAGGATAATCTTGAATATTTGAAGGCAGTTGCTAATCGCGTAATAACTATACATGCGTCAGATTATGATGGTATAGATGAGCGGCATTGGTTACCAGGCAAAGGGATAAACAATTGGGAAGCAATAATTTCCACCCTCGAGGAAGCAAATTACTCTGGGCGGTTTGTTTTCGAGCTTGTTGATGATGCAGACACATTTGCTGAAATTCGTGCCTGCTATGACAAGCTAATCAATTAGCTTAAAATCAATGTTAAATATTGAATTGCAAATAAAAAAGCATCATTTGAGGCATAACTGACCACAAATGATGCTTTTTTTAAATTAGCTAAATCACCTAATTGCTTAGAAAGACCAAGTTGTTGTAATAACATTTGATCTACGCTTGCAATCCTTATTCAAGATAAGCATAGCAACCTGTGCTGGACTACTAGCATTAACCTTCCAGCCAATGTAGTGACCTGAAATATTGTGGAAATTACGTGAAGTACGGCTAGATGAAATCCAGTCTAGCTTACCACCACGCCATACACCATCACGCTCCTTAATGAAGAAGCAGAAATAAGCCTGAGTATGATCTGTATAAGAAACACCCCAAGCACCCAAATCTGGTGAATACTTCCATGAGACATTACCATTCTCATTAGCTGGTCCGCTACAGCTCATACCACCAATGCTTACACCTGAATGTGAAGCACCAGAACCATTGATGCCACCGTATGTCCATTGCAAAGAGCTGAATGGTACTTGATCGGAAGCTGAAGAGCTACCAACTGTTGCACCTGTACCAGCATTATTGTTAGGAGTAACTGTTTCTGACATTGGGGAAGTAGAATTCCAAGACACAGCACTATTCTCAGAGCTTTCGCAACCTGTTGCTACAATTACTGCCGAAATAGCGATAGATAAGAGGGATATTGTATTTTTTTTCATTAGTAGTTTAACCTTAGTTTTTATATATGTGAATTTTATTATTTTTATGCTGTGAGTATACACAAAAAACAGAAATAAAACAACAAAAATTTTAATTATTGAGAGTGTGAAATGAATAAACAAACTTAAAACGACGCAGTTTTCTATTTCGCTATCCCCTAATTAGTTATTTCCTCATTGAGCACCCCTCCATTTTCCTAACACTCTTCCTTTATAAATTGTATTACTCCGGCAGCCCACCCATGACAAAGGCTATGTCGAAATCCCTTATAACAATAAGCGCCAAAATCCCCATGAATATCCTTCTGTCCCTCCTTAGGAAATTCATCTATGCGACAAGCTCCATCACACCATTCAATATCAAAGTCCTCCCAAAAGCTTGTTGCCCCCTTCTCTAGCATTGCTCCATAGTATTCCTTCATCATACTTATTGCCTTTGGCTTATCAAAGGATGCTACAGCCTTAAGAATGTAATAACTCATAAAGGTTGACATTCCCTTAGCACCCCCATCTACGAGCAGCTCTTTATCTACATCATTTAGTCCAACAGCAAAGAACTTTAAGCCAGCGACCTGCTTGCTACTGACAACCTTAATTTCTTGCTTCAACAATTTTTCAAGCGTCTGCTCTGCAAGCTTAAAATCGCACCCAAATTCTTTAAGTAAGAAGATTGCCCGCTTCATTGCCATAATATTAATCGCACGGACACCATCCATCTCATCTGGCTTTTTGCTTGTTGGCCAATCCACAAAATAAAATGGATATTGTAATGTACCATCCACAAGCACGGATGAATTAAATTGAGCAACAAGCCCCTGCAAGTAGCCTAACTGCCGTTTTACAAAAGCTCTTCTACCTGTTTTTTCATAATAATCTGCTAGAATTATTACCCACCACATAGAGTACATTGGAATATTATTCATCCAATGTGGCAGTGGAGTTTGCTCTTTGATAAAATCAAGAGAACGCTCCATAATAGATGACTTACCATAAAGAGTTGTTAATGCTAGCATTTCGGGATGTGCATCACCTATCCAAACAAGGCGATCACGCTTAACTCCATCCCACAGAAAATCCTGACCAGCACACAAATCAATCGTTCGTTTTGCTGCGGTAAAAATTTCTGCGATTTGCTTATCTTCCCCATTATATGAGTACACTGCATTTTTCTTTAGAATATGATTGATTGCTACAATTGTTTTGATTGTCGCATCCCCATAAAAATCAATTCGTACAAATCTAAAGCCAGTATTACCAAATGACATATCTGAGTAATCCTGTAAATTTGTATAGAAATCACGCAATGCATGGTCATTAGTTGCATTTGTCTTTCCACCGAGCTCAGAGCAACACTCTGTTAAGCTTTCGCCAAAACGTATTCTAACACGTGTATTTTGAGCATGGAATGCAAGTATTCGAACCCCTCCATTCAGTTCCAGTCCAAAATCTAAAATAGCATAGCTCTCATTTGAGAACGAAGCAATATTTTGCTCGTTAAGACCAATCTGAAGAGATTGTTTTTGTAAAAGTTTTTCTACATTTGTGGTATTCTGACAGGCCACAATTTTCTTTGCATAAATAGTCTCTATCATTGCTTATTCCTCATAAAAAAAATCACTGGGTTCACTCTGCCACAAGGCCTAGCACCTTGAGGCGATAAATACCATGCGAAGCGAAGCCATAAGCACAACGAGCCAGACCATTCCCAACAAATTCACCATTTACCATCACAACAAAAGCTTAAGCTATGGTTCATTTGTGTTGCTGTTCCCTTTTCTCAAACAGGAAGAGCTTTCTTAAAATCGTTGCTCATAAAAGCTTCACCTTTGCATATCTTCTTGCATAAATTTTAGCAAAATACCTTGCAGGAAGCAATCAGCAAAGAGAAAACAGACTATGTTTGGGCAATATAAAAAAAACCAGAGAATCATTGCTGACTCTCTGGTTAAATTAGTTATTTTTTAAAATTATGCTGCTGTTGGAGTTTTTGCTGCTTTTACAGACTCATAAAACGAAGCCATAAAAGCCATAGACTTAGGAGTAAGCCAAATTAAAGCAATTCCTAAAGTTATTGTACCCAAAAATCCAATTATCAAACTCCACAACAATGAATATCCAAAAAACTTTAACTTAAATCCATCCATAAGCTTACAGCTTTCCTTAATAGCGTCGGACGGAGACATTTCTGGATTATCAAACATAATAAAAGGCGTTAAAACATACCTAATTGCCGCAATTATACCAGGTATTATCAATAACAAAGACCACAAAAAAGTGAATACTGATAATAAAATATATGCCACAAAGAAATTACTAAATTTATTACAAGGTTTAAATGCAACTCCTAATTCAAGGGTTTTATTCTGAACGGCATATAACGCATAAATTAGAGGACCTAAGAAAAAAGGATAAGCAATTGCTCCTCCTAAAAGACCTCCAAGAACAGGAACCAAACTTAATAAGGCACAACAAATAGTACCAACAATGAGTGTCAGTATATAAGCACCCCAAAAGCCACCCAAATGGCCCTTTAAAGCAGTTGATTTATTCCACAGTTTACCAAAAGTTATTTCTTCTGATAAAACAACATATTGATTCTCTTCTGTCATAATATTTCCTTTCCTTATTTTTTATTTTAACTTATTTTTTATTTTAAGACATAATAATCCTAACTACATTAAAACAGTAGCCTCGCCCCCCCCCCCCCGTCAAGTAAAAAAAAAGCGAAGATTTAATTTTTTTTGCTAAAGCGTCTTCATCCAGCTGAATGACTTCATAGTGAGGCTCATAATCGAAGAGTTCAAAGATGCTTGAGTCAGGCATTGCACCCTCAGCGGTGTACCGGCTTGTTTACGGCTCCAGAGCAACAGCACTAGATTGCTTTACGCGGAGAATACAACAATATTTGTACAAGAAACAAACCTTTTTTACTGCACATATGCACATATCTAAATATCACACTGGAAAAACCTCTTCCCATCAAATGATTTTGAGATAGATTTGGTAAAAAAACACCCCCTTTTTCCCGTTTTTTTATTTTATCATTTGCACCACAATTTTGAATATGGTATACTACGTATAACTTTAATGAAATCACCCAATAATACATATTTGTTCTACAAAAAAATGAGATTTATAAATTTAGACCGACCTTTAGCTGTTTTTGACATTGAAGCAACAGGGCTTAATGCTCGCACAGATAGAATCATAGAACTCTCTGTAATTAGATTAGAACCCAATGGAGCCCGTCTATCTCAAACATGGCTACTTAATCCTGAATGCCCAATCCCATTAGAAACAATCGCCATTCATGGAATTGATGACGAGATGGTCAAGGATTGCCCAACATTTGCTGATGTTGCAGATGAAATTTTTGACTTTTTTGAGGACTGCGATTTAGCTGGCTTTGGTATGAGCCGCCTTGATATTCCAATCCTTGAAGAAGAATTCCTTCGCTGTGGATATAAGTTTAATCCAAATGAGCGTCGCCAATTTGATGCACAGCGCATATTTCATAAAAAAGAACCACGTGATCTTTCTGCTGCAATGCACTTCTACTGTAATGAGGAGCTTGTTGATGCTCATGGTGCAGAAGCCGACACAGAAGCAACCCTCCGCGTTCTTGAGGGTGAATTTGCAAAATATGACGATTTACCGACAGACCCAGACGAGCTTGACAAATTACTAAATGACCGTGATCCTTTCTTGCTAGATCGGGATGGTCGGTTGCGCTGGCTCGATGGAGAAATCACTATCAACTTTGGTAAGAAGAAAGGCACTCGCCTTCGTGATATTATTCTTGACGAGCCTAGCTTCGTCAAATGGATGCTTCGTGGAGATTTTGCTCACGACACCAAGGATATCATCAAAAATGCAATGAATGGTATTTGGCCAAAGCCTCCAGCTGATACACCTTCTTCTCAAAGTGTAAAGCTTTAATTTAAACATTTATTTTCTGTGCACAAGCCTCATCTAGGAGACGCCATGAAAGAATATAGACTAACAACAATTAGTGGAAGCAATGTTGGGAAAGCCATGATTCTCAACTCTTTCCCTGTAACCTTAGGTCGCTCTTCAAAGAACGATTTTTCTATTCCTGACGAATTGCTTTCACGTCATCACTGCTCTATTGATTTGAGGAATGATGAGCTTTGGCTTACTGATTTAGCCTCTGCAAATGGGACCTTCGTTAATGGCAAAATTATTGATGAGGTAAAATTAACTGTTGGGGATGTCATTCAAATCGGTGACACAGCAATCAAGTTTACTGCAGCAGCCGACAATGCAACAATTTCCTTCCCTGCTTCAGACACACCTGAAGCACCAAAGCAAGTTTCTCCAATAACGGTCACCCCAGCACCTACTACTCCAACAGACGGAAAAATTGATTTAGGGCTTAGCTCTTCTACTCAGCAAGAACAAATCGAGGAAGAAAAGAAAAACAATATCCGCTCTATGATAAATCTAGCAATCGTAGCTGTTGCAACAATCATCATTGTCGGCATCGCTATGGCTATTCTTAACTCTTTCATAAACAAAGAAGCAGAGACTACTCAACCTATTGTTCAAAAGCTTGCAAAATCACTTGAATTTCACTATTGTGAGATAGAAGCCTCGGATAGCAATATTTTCCGCTACGAATTAAAGCTCACAAATGATGGCACTCTTACTGCCACCATTGATGATCTTTCCCAAAATCGTCACATAAACAAGAAGTCTGAGGCACCTATTAGCAAAGAGCTGATTCTTGAGTTACTAAAGAAAATAGAACAATCTGGGTTCTCCAATCTTGCAGAAACCTACGAGGATAGCAATAAGCAAGGTGAATGGCAAGAAATTTCCATCACTATTATAAATACTAAGGATGCAAAAACTGTCACTGTAATAAACAAACAGCTTCCTCCTGCATTTTCTGTTGTGCGAGACGAGCTTAAAGATTTTGCTGAGGCTGAGCTTGATCTTAAATCCATCAACTACTCTAAGGAAAAGCTTGAGCAACTTGCTGCAGAATCCCTTGAGCTTGCAGACAAATTTTATGCAGAAAAAGAAATCGCTTCTGATAACCTATTTAAAGCAATTCTAAATTACAGCAAAACAATTGATTACCTAGAGAATATCTCACCTAAACCGGAAGCATACAATATCGCATTTGATAGAAAACGCGAAGCAGAAGCTGTTATGAAAAAAATCCTTGATGAAAAGGAATTTGAGGTAGAGAGAGCAAAGAATCTTAAAGATTGGGAAACTATGGCAGAATACCTGCGTGAGCTTTGTGCTATTATCCCAGATAAGCACGACCCTCGCCACATAAAATATAATCGTGAGCTCCTTCAGGTAGAAGCCCGCATAAACAAAAACCGTTAATTTCTAGCAAGGAGCAGCACTTATGACTTCAAGACTCAAAGCTTCGTTATCTTTTGTTCTTCTAATCGCATTTACCTTTTTTTGCCAAGCAGCAAAAGAAACAGTTCCAAATCCTAGTTTGGAAATTCAAACAAATCCAGAGGGTGCTAAAATCCTTATTGACGGAGAATACAAGGGCAACTCTCCTTTAACCTTCTACGGCACTCCATCAATCCAGAAATACGTTGTAGAGCTTCAACACCCTGGCTACAAGCCTGTGTACAAAACAGTCATTCTAAAGCCAGGTGCCAATGAAATGCTTAGCTATGCTTTAACACCAAGCACTTGTCCGGCTCTTATCACCTCTGAACCAGCTGGTGCGACCGTAACAAAGGATGGCATTGATATTGGTATTACCCCATTGCTTATTACAGACCTAACCTATGGAGAATATAATATTGAGCTTTCTTTAAATGGTTACAAGTCTCAAACTCTCTCCTTAAAAATAGATTCCGATACTCCTCAGAAAATAAATGCCGATCTTGTGAGTGTATTTGCTTCGGCTGAGATATCCTCTATCCCAGCAGGAGCAAATGTATCTGTTAATGGTTCAATTGTTGGTGTTACCCCTTGCTCTATCAACAATATCCCAGAGGGTATAGCACAAATAAAGATTTCCCTTGATGGATATAGTGAATTCACGGAATCTGTTTCTGTTGTGGCTGGTCAAACACACAACATCAGTGCGGAGCTAGAGGCGATGCCTTCCTCCTTAAAAATCATTACTATTCCAGAAAAAGCACGCATTTACATCAACAATCAATTCCGTGGAGTGTCTCCTCTTGAGCTAAATCCATTTGAAGCTGGCACTTATAGAGTCAGAGCAGAATTGGCTGGCTACGAGCTTACAGCACGAAATGTTGAGCTTTCACCAGCAGAAAATCGCGTAGAAGAATTTAGACTGCAGTTAAATTCCGGTGCAATCTCCGTTACAACGGTTCCTGCTCTTGTTTCAATTAAGGTAGATGGCAAAGAATTTGCAAAAACAGAATCAGCTGATGAATCAGACCAACTCTCCGCAGAAACCATTGTAAACCTTATCCCAGAAGGCGAGCACGAAATCACATTCTCTCGTGCTGGCTATGCAGATGTAAAACTCACAAAGACAATAACAAGAAATTCTGTTTTACAGCTTGGTACTATTCAATTAAAACGTCTATTTATACCAAACTTTGAGGTAAAAACCTCAACTACTACATACAAGGGCATGTTTCTTTATGATGATGCTGAATTTATTTATCTAGAGACTCGTCCAGGCGTAAAAACGCCTATTGAAAAGATAAAAATTATCGAACGCAAAAACATTCGAATTTCAGAAGAATAAATTTTCCACTTATTTCACACACAATTTAAACAAATAGAAAAGGAAAAACAAATGAAAGAAGCTTTGAAGCAGCAGGTTTTTGACGCAAATATTGAGCTCGTAAAAAATGGGCTTGTAATTCTAACTTGGGGCAATGTTTCTGGCATTGACCGCGAGGATGGCATCGTCGCAATCAAGCCAAGTGGTGTTGATTATGCAAAGCTAACACCGGAGGACATCGTTCTTGTTGATTTAGATGGCAACATTGTTGAAGGCAAGCTTCGCCCATCCTCTGATTTGCCAACACACCTAGCCCTATATAAAGCATGGGACAGTATTGGTGGTGTTGTTCACACACACTCTGCGAATGCCACATCCTTTGCTCAAGCATGTACACCAATCCCATGCTTCGGGACTACTCATGCTGATCATTTCCATGGCTCAGTTCCATGCACTCGCATTCTCACCCAGCAGGAGGTTGAGGAGGCTTATGAATTAAATACGGGTAATGTTATCATTGAACGTTTTCAGCAAATTTCTGGAGGAATTACTCAGGAGGAATTGAGCTGCAATAAAATAATTGAATGCGAATCTGAGTTAGATCCAGTAGCTGTTCCTGGTGTGCTTGTTGCTGGTCATGCTCCATTTACATGGGGACCTAATGCTAAAAAAGCAGTTGAAAATGCTATTGCATTAGAGCAGATTGCACTTATGGCTATGAATACAAAGCTCATCAATCCAAAGGCTATTCCTGTCCCTCAATATGTATTAGACAAGCACTATTTCCGCAAGCATGGTGCTAATGCATACTATGGGCAGAACTAATCTTTTCATAGTACATAATAACAATAGCTTTTATGAACCGCAAGATTGATTTATAGCTACTTTGTTATAAGCACAACGAACTTTAGGAACATGCGAAACAATCGGACATCTCTCTTTTTTGTAGCAGCTATTCTCCTTTGTGGTACACTGTGCCACGGCGGAGATGCTTCAGTTATTGTCCCCGATTTCGTACTTGCTCCAAATTTCATTGGTACAAGCATCCCGATTATAAGAAGCAGCTCTTCTGAGCTCCCAGAGTCTATTTCGAGAGAAGCCCTTGCAACAATTGACCGATCTCGCAATGCAATCGTTCAACTTCAAGAGGAGAATGGCGAGTGGATTACAACCTCTGGGGGAAAAACATTTCTTCCAGCATTAGCTCTATTTGACGGAAGCAAAAGCCCTTCTCCATTTTATTCTAATGAGCTCTCACGTGCAACACAAGCTGCTACAGTTTGGCTCACAGAAATAGCGAACACCGTATGGACACTCCAGCAAACACGCGAAGCTGCTATTGTAATAAATTTGCTATATCTATCTGGGGGCAGTGCATCAATTCCACCAGCCACTGTTGAGCATCTAAAAAATCTCCCAGATAAGGAGCTAACGAGGCTTGACCCTATCGGCAAATATTTTTTTATTCTTGCATTAGCTAATCTGAATGAGCTCCCTATTAGACGGTTTGACACAATTATACGTGAGCAAGCACGTCTTTCTGAAACCGAGCTTCTTCCAATTTGTATGATTGGTATTTCACGG
Source organism: uncultured Verrucomicrobiota bacterium (assembly GCA_937911295.1). GTDB lineage: Bacteria > Verrucomicrobiota > Kiritimatiellia > RFP12 > UBA3636 > RGIG990. The sequence goes on along the minus strand of CALDQE010000015.1, from coordinate 26,033 downwards.
CTAATGCGTGCAAATACTGATATTCCGGCAAATGATGCAAAAGCATATCTACGGTTTATTGGGAATAAGCTACAGCTAGGATATCACAATTTATCTCCTGGCTCAGATGAGCGTCTAACCCCACAGCTTGGGTTTCTAACAATGATATTTGCCTCAGGCTTTCCAAATCGGCAATTTGCTAAGGATAAATCCATTTTCCCTTATGATTGGAGAAATCATCTTGCAAATAGAATTATTGCTTCCCAGATTTATTGCACAGAAACTGGAGAGCCCTACTGGAGAGGGGCATCAAGCACTGGGCTTGCTCGCTCAAGCTACGAAGCATTAGAAGCGAGTACACTTGCAATAATTACACTCGTCAATTTAGCTAATTAGGAAGAAACAACACAATGAACCCCGAGAAAATACTACTTCACGCCTGTTGTGGGCCTTGTGCAACACATTGCATTGAGGTAATTCGTAAGGATGGTCTTGAGCCTATTCTATTCTTTTCTAATAGCAACATTATGCCCAAAGAGGAATATGACAAGCGACTCAATGCGATACAAAGGCTTGCTGAAATTACGGGTGTTGAGCTAATAATTGATGAATATGACAACGAGGCGTGGCAGGGTGCGATAGCTGGCTATGAAAAAGAGCCTGAGGGTGGCAAGCGCTGCACAATGTGTTTCACATATAATCTTTCTAGAGCAGCTCGTTATGCAGTAAAGAATGGCTTAACGAAATTTAGCACGACACTAACAGTCAGCCCACACAAAAATAGCGAGCAAATCTTTGGTGTTGGGGATATGCTTGCTGAGGTAGCAACTAGTCAAGGTGCAAGCCTTGAATTTGTACATTACAACTTTAAAAAGCAAAATGGCTTTTTAAATTCAGTTCGTCTGGCAAAAGAATATGGGCTATATAGGCAAAGTTATTGTGGTTGCTGCTATTCTATCCGAAGCAACTAGCTCAAAATTTAGCAGCCAAGCAAATATTTTATAAGAGCAGAATACAGGTAACAGCGTTTCCCATACGCCATTACTTGGATTGGTATCATTCCACCATAAAAAAAGGCGCCCCGAAGGACGCCTATTTTTCAGATTAGCCGCAGTGGAAATATTCTTCCACAAGAGCAAGTATTTTTGCTTGATCGTTTCCAATATCGCTACGTAATGTGCGGTCATCAAACGCCTTCAATCCAGCGATAATTCCATCAATCATTGCTGGAGCAAAGACACCCTCAGCCTCATAAATTGCTCGCTGCTCTGCTAAGCAATCTGCTGATGCTGCACAACTATCTGGCAATACACTCAAGCGGTCAAGAATTGCCTTGTTCTCATCCTTATGAATGTTAACATTTACATATGTCTGCTCAGCTACCTCAAGTGCATCAGCACTCTCAAAGCCATAACGGCAAGCAACTGCAAGACCAGCAATCAAAAGATAAACATTTGCAGAACCATCTGGAGAACGCATCTCAACAGTTTGCTTCTGTGTTGTATCATACTTTGCAGAAGGCTCTCCTGGATTTGCCTGACTGCAAAGGTCCTTTTTGCTTGTCCAGCCTAGTGGAACACGAACCAATACAGAGCGATTACGATCACCCCAGCAAACATTAGTTGGTGCTTCCTGATGAGGAACCAAACGGAAATATGAAGTTGGATTTGTATTACCAAAAGCAGTAATTGAAGGAGCAAGCTTCATCAATCCAGCAATAGCACGCTTTGCATCATCAGAAAGGGCTCCATCCTTAAGCATCTGATTCTTACCATCCTTCATAACACGGAAATGAATGTGTAAGCCAGAGCCAGCCTTACCTACTGTAATTTTAGGTGCAAAGGTTACATTCAAACCATTTTGATAAGCGAGATTGCGAATAATCCATTTTGCAATTGTTAGCTGCTCCGCTGCCTCTTCTGCATTTGTTGGAAGAAATTCAATTTCATTCTGCTCGTAAATCTTGCCATCCAAAGTAAAATTACCGACCTCAGAGTGTCCATACTTAATCATACCACCTGTCTGAGCGATATAATTCATGCAAAGCTGGCGAAACTCGCCAAATTTTGCATATGGGGAAGACTCATGATAGCCCTTTTGGTCAACTGCCTGATATACTGCTTCATCCTCTGCAATAACATAATATTCAAGCTCACCCATAGCCTGAAATTCGCGACCTGTTGATTTACGGAATGCTTCGCATGCCTTATGTAGAGTATACTCAGGTGAGCTCTCTAGTGGATCACCATCCTTATTAAAGAAGGAGCAAAGGAAATTAACTGTTGGTAGCTCGCAAAATGGATCCATATATGCTGTTCTAAAACGAGGAACTACATATAAATCACTATTGTTTGCCTCAATAAATGGGAACAAGCTTGAACCATCTACGCGCTCACCACAAGAAAGAATTTCCTCTAGATAGTCCTGATTATTGATTACAAAATTCAATGTCTTTAGGCGGCCATCACCTGCTGGATATTGAAAATTAATGTGGTGGATACCATTCTCTACAATAAATTGAATAATATCGCTCTTTGTAAACTCATTTGGTGCTTTACCAATCTCTGCAGTTAGACTGCGAATGCTAAAATTTTTATTTTCCATAAATAATCCTCTTTATGTGATTTAACTATTCAATAGTGTAATTTTCTGTACGTTTAATGTCAAGAAATTTTTAATGAATATAAACTTTAATTCTTTGCTTTTCTGCCACAAATACATTGCATAAATATGCGTAAATAAAACAAGTAATGGCTAAAAATATGCGAAGGCTTCTAAGCAACCTCTTTCATCTTTACTAAATTGTATAAGTATATCAACGAACAATTATAAGTGACAAATATGCATTGATAATTGATTCACCCCAAAATAGATATACAAAAGCGCCAGCAGATAGATAAGGACCAAATGGTATCCTATCTAATAAACTTCGTTTACCAATAACTAACAATGGGATTGCAACTAATGTTCCTAATAATGCTCCTGCTAATACAGTAAATGCCGCTGCCTTAAAGCCTAAAAATGCACCAACTGCTCCCATTAGCTTAACATCGCCAAAGCCCATTGCATAATCATCCTTCTCTATACGACCACGCTTTCTAAAATACCATGTAAACACTAATCGCAATACTTGCAAAGGGACAAAACCAGCAGCAAAACCAATTATTCCATATAAACCACCCTGCCACCAAATTGCTTGACCATGTAATTCTGGCACTAGAAAAGAAAACAATATCCCTGCCACACTGCCACCAATTGACACACTATCTGGAATAATATAATGATCAAAATCAACAAAGGTAGCCACAATTAAACCAGAAATAAATATCCAATAAATAAAAACCAGCGTTGGGAAGGTTATTGGTGTTATCCCCCAAATCGTATGTCCTCCTATAGGTGGATACGCTGCCACAACCAGCACAAATGATAATGCCGTAAATAGCTCTACAAAAGCATACCGAAAACTAAATGGTGCTTTACAATTAAAGCATTTTCCCCTGCAAATAAAATAACTCAATATCGGCAAATTATGGTACCAAGGTATTAGCTTACCGCAGCTCATACAATGCGAACGTGGCTTCACAACTGATTGCTCTAATGGTATACGATAAATACACACATTTAGAAACGAACCCACGCATGCACCTAAACACACAGAAAAAATTGCAAAAAATAGCCAGAAATGTAAAGGTAGCTGAAGCATATTTATTTCTCCGAAGCTTTTGGGGTTAATGGGATGCACCGTTTAACATTATATAATCGTCCACAACGATTACATCTAAATTCGTAAGAATAGACCTCTTCAGAGCTGTTCTGAGTTGGCTCTCTCGTACCTAATTGTTTAAACTCTGCATCTGATAGTTTTTTATACTCTTCTATTACATTCGCCTCACTGCATGTACAGCCTGGTTGAATGGTTAATCCTGGTCCAGTCAATAAATCAGGAACATCCAACTCAACGCGAAAAGCAGAAACAGATGCACAAGTAGCAAAAACCTCCTGTATCTTTGAAATACTCTCCTTTGACGACAACCGGATATACTCTTTATTAGATTTTGAAAGCATTGCATTATTAACTACAACCAAGCTATAGCAAGGTGCATCATTATTTGAAGCACCAAAATTCAAAATCACTGTTGCCTTTCTATTCATAAAATGCTGCACAATATGCTTCAATATCTCATCAGGCCATGCACTACACTCTGCACCGAGCAAATCTTTTTTCTCCCCTTCAGCCGTATATCGAATAACCTCAAATTTTGCTCTTATTCCAAAAATATAATTAAAAAGAGCCTTGTCATCATCAACATCTATTGACGAAGGCAAAACAACTCGATTATGCAAATACCCACAAATTTCTCCTTTATGGGTTATACGGACATAAAAGCCACCAACAGCTCCATCCAGCTTACAAAAAATCTCAGCTGCAGAACAGTTCTCCGAATTTAAGATTAAAGAAAGCGTAGAAAAAGCAGCAAAAAGAGAGCAGAGAATATCTCTCTCAATTTTAGAATAATTCAGCCTTGTGGCAATAATTGCTGCACTATCGTGCATTTCAGAATACAAAAAGCCAACCTTACCATTACTACAGTAGGCTTCGAGGCAGACATCTGCCCAACGCTTCATTACCATCTATTATCTCCCATTGCTGGCTTTTGTGGTGAAACCTTTGGTAAAGGATTTGCCCGAGGTGCTGCTTGAGGGCGTGGATCAAATTCTCTCTTGCGGCGAGGCTTATCTTGTGCAAACTGCTTTGGCTTATTAGTAGACTTATGATCTACCCTATTAACCTCACGCTGTGATTTATCTCGACGAAAATCACGCTTGTCAGAGCCAAAACCCTTTTTATCAAAAGAAACCTCGGATTTTTTTCTAAAAGAGGCTCCATTTTGGATGTTTTTCCCTTCCTTATGATTAAACTTTGAACGAGAGAAATCAGCACGTACTTCTTTTGACGAATATTTATAAGAAGAGGACAAAATTAAGCAAGCTGCATATGCCCCATCCATACCAGATTCAACTGGCATTGAGAACCTTACCTCTCCAAGAGAAAACTCTGGATGCTCCTTTAAAAACCTGCGAACAATATCATCATTCTCCTCTTTTTCAAGAGAACATGTGCTATAAACAAGCTTGCCACCTGGCAGAAGAAGCTTTGACGCATTTGAAAGAATTGCATATTGCGTATCATTTAGCTCCTTCAGGCGATCTGGAGAAAAGCGCCACTTTGCATCGGCTCTACGGCGTTGGACACCAGTATTACTACATGGGACATCGAGCAAAATTCTATCAAAGCGCTCCCCTACGTCTGCGAGAGACACCTTGCGAGCATCAAGCTGCTCCACTGCTACCAGCTTTGACAAGCCAAAACGCTTCAAATTATCGCGCAATGGCTGAAGTCTATCCTCCCAACAATCTGCTGCGAGCACATATCCTTCGCCTTCCATACGAAGAGCCAGCTGAACTGTTTTTCCTCCTGGTGCAGAGCAGGCATCTAGCACACGCATTCGTGGTGCAACATCGAGTAATTCAACAGCATTCAATGTGGCAGGGTCTTGGACAGCAAATGCACCATCCTCAAAGCCAGGAAGCTTCTCAACATGTGACCCATGCGGGATGGTAACGGCATACTCAGGAGCAGCCTCACAAGGCTCTGCTGCCACGCTTGCCTCATTAAATGAAGCAATTAGCTCTGCAACAGAAGGCCCACCAGGCACCGTACAAACAGTTACACTTGCAGAGGTATTATCCCAGCGGCAAAGTGCCTCCGTTTTTTCCTCACCAAAGCGCTCTACCCAACGCTCCACTTGCTCATCTGGATGTGACTCACGAATTGCTAAAGGTAACACCTTCATATTGATTTCTATCACATCTCTTGCACGAAGTAAATTTCTTAAAACCGCATTAACAAAGCCAGCAGAATTTGGTTCACCTGCTTTCTTCAATGCCTCAACCGTTGCATGTACCGCCGCATGCTCTGCCATGTTCTCCAGTTTAAATATCTGGCAAGCCCCCAATAAAATTGCTGCCATTACTGTGCTATTGGGCTCCTTCGAAATATAATCTGAAACAATATTATCAAGCAAACGGACATTGCGCAAGGTCGTATAAACCAAATCCATGGCAAACCCACGGCATACTGGTGCCACAAACGAAAGCTGCCGATCTGGAAAATCTCCTGTATCCATCCACTGTGCGACAATTTTAATTGCACTTACTCGGGCCTTTATTCCCTCATTTCCTGCTGGCTCATTTGATTCTATCATAATGTACTTTTCCTTCTAATTTAATTTTTTTACTCAATGCTATGGCATTTTTGTTGCTACCTTAATCCGTCTCTCTCTTTCACCAGACTGATAAACAAGGTCTGAACGCTCTAGCTCTGACTGTTTTTCCTGATTCGCATTTAATACAGGCAAAACGCCACCATTATCCTTTTGGTCAACACCAACACTATAAATTCGCCATGTGCTACCATTATCCTCTAGCAAATATTTTAACTCACTTGCTCTATTTAAAGAAAATGGATCAATTAAATCATCCGCTAAAATCAGTCCCTCATCCACCAGAACCTTCAACGATGCTGGGTAAGCTCCTGTAGAATGCTTGTATGCATTTAATGCAAAGCATAACATTGCAACACGAAGCTCTGCTTCATAGTGGCAAACTATAGCTGAAACCGTGCGAGCTTGGGAGAGATAAGCAGAAAGAATTGCAGCTCCAATTGGATCTACTGTATTAGGTGGGGTATCCCTTCCATCACACCAAGCTGGCAAACCATCAATTATGCTTAATGGCGTATAAGGCTTACGAGCATTTACAAACAAATATGAAAACACAGCATCTATGTGAGACTGTGTTACTTCAGGCGTGCCACCCAAAAGCTTAACATAAATACCCGTAACTCCGCCAATACGCTTCCCACCATAAATTTCATTAGCTGGAGCACCTGACATTTGTGCATACATTGCTTGTGCGGCACCTGAAAAAGCACGATAATCATCGCGGATTGATTGCTCCAAAGAATCTGGTGCATACAAATATTTTCTCAGTTCTTCATTAAATGCCTTCACTTGTTCAAATGTAAATGCATGACGCTCTGCTGCGATGCGTGTCTCTGCACAAAATGCTCGTGCTACCTCAGCAGCTAAGCCTCTGCCAAACACACCACTTCCACGTAGTGATGTGTGCATATAGCGTATAGGTTTAAGCCATAAATCCATTGCAGCTTCTTGGTAATTCTCACTTGTCTGAGTCTCCATAACACCAGCTGCTTGAATATTTTTTAGCAGCTGATATTCTAAAAGCAGTAGCGACACCTCTTGGAATGGCACAGTACCATACTCTGTTGCATCAAAGCCCTGCTTCTTTTCTAAAAGCTGCTCAAGCTTCTCGTGTACAGGGGCTAGCTCTAATGAGCGTGCTGTTGCATACGGCACAACAAACTCCTGAGAATACCCGTGTATGAGATAATGACGATAGGCTTGTGTAAGCTGTGGTGACTGAGCCTTATTTGTAGACAAAAGCTCCTTTGCTTCTGTATGCGAGATTAAATCTAGCCCAGCTGGAGTTGCTCCGACACAATCACCTGGAATAAGAGCTGTCGGCCAAGCATACTTATCCTTTGAACGCTGCTGAAAAAATGCAGCTATCCCAAGCACTATTAAAGCTAGGACTATTACCAATATCCAACGTGTCTTACGAGAAAATTTAATACCCATCGGTCTTTATATCCTTTTGACTAATTAAAGCCCTAAATTACCAAAGGCACTTCCTAGGCTACCAAAGCCCCCGCCATTACCTCTATTTCCATCTCGGCGATTATCATTGCCCCTATCACGTCTATCAAAGCCACGATTATCTCTATCTCTATCTCTGCGAGCATTGAAGCCCGGCTGGGAATCGCGATGCTCACGGCGGGCTCCACCCATAGCCCCAGAACCTGGAACACTTTTCATAGAGAGCGAGATTCTATTGCGCTGCTCATCTACACCAAGCACTGTTACCTGGACCTTCTGCCCTACCTTAAGCACATCTGCTGGGTTTGACACAAAATTATCAGACAGCTCACTAATGTGAACTAAGCCATCTTGGTGAACACCTACATCAACAAATGCACCAAAGTTTGTAACATTTGTTACTATACCGGGCAGCTTCATTCCAGCAGACAAATCTGATGGCTTCATAATGCCTTCAGCAAAATTAAACACCTCAAATTCTTTACGTGGGTCACGCCCTGGCTTTGCTAGCTCAGAAATAATATCAGTCAATGTTGGTATACCAATCTCTTCGGTAACATAATTTCTAATATTTATCTTCGAAATCATTGAAGAATCATTCATGAGCATAGCAACATCGCAGCCCATATCCTTTGCCATCTGACCAACTAATTCATAACGCTCCGGATGAACGGCACTCGCATCTAATGGATTCTCTGAATCATTGATTCGCATAAAGCCGGCACATTGTTCGTAGGCCTTATTTCCTAGGCGTGGAACCTTAAGCAAGTCCTTACGTGACTTAAAAGGACCATTTTCATCGCGATACTTAACAATATTCTCAGCAATAGTTTTACCAATGCCGGAAACATAAGTTAGAAGCTGACGACTTGCTGTATTTACCTCAACACCAACAGAGTTTACGCAGGACATAACTACATCATCAAGAGAAGCCTTTAGCTTTGTCTGATCAACATCGTGCTGATACTGCCCAACACCTATTGACTTTGGGTCCAGCTTAACCAGCTCCGCCAATGGATCCATCAAGCGGCGGCCAATGGAGACACTGCCACGAACCGTTACATCCTTGTCTGGAAATTCCTCACGAGCAACTTCTGAAGCAGAATAAATCGATGCACCACTTTCATTTACAGACACAATTACCATTGTTGGTGGCAAGCCAATAGCACGAACAAAATCTATTGCTTCACGCCCATAGGTTCCATTGCCAACAGCGATTGCTTCAATATTGTAGCGTTTGCACAATGCTGTAATAATGCCAGCGGCTTCACGGCGCTGGACATCTGACGCAGCAAGCTGTATTACGCAATCATATAAAAGCTTTCCCTGTGGGTCAAGGCATACAACCTTACAGCCCGTACGAATACCTGGATCAATTGCAAGCACAGCCTTTCTACCCAATGGAGAAGCCATTAAAAGCTCACGAAGATTTGCGGCAAAAACAACTATTGCCTCATCACCTGCTTTGTTAAACAAATTCATTCGAAGCTCCACCTCCATAGACGGAGCCATCAGACGCTTATAACCAGCCTCAGCGGCCTGAGCAACTTGCTGTGAGAGGCTGCTATTACCAGATACAAAACGCTTTTTCAATAACTCAACAGCTTCTTCTGGCTCTGGCCTGCATGAGATAGAGATAAAGCCCTCCTTCTCTGCTCGGAACATAGCGAGGAGACGATGTCCGGAAATACCTGCAACAGGATCGGAGCATTCAAAATAGTCACGGAACTTTGCTCCCTCCTCTTCTTTGCCCTCTATCACCTTTGTTGTAATCACAGCACTGCGAGAATAAAATTCACGCATTTCTGCTCGTGCCTCTGAATCTTCATTGATTTGCTCTGCAATGATATCACGAGCTCCAGCAAGTGCTGTAAGAACATCTGGCACATCCTTGCTTGCATCAATATATTGCTCTGCCAATGACTCAGCAGCTTCGCCGCTATTCTGCTTGAAAATTGCTTCTGCCAATGGCTCAAGCCCCCGCTCACGAGCAATCATTGCCTTTGTGCGACGCTTTGGCCTGAATGGCAGATAAATATCCTCAAGAACTGTAAGCGATTCAGCTAGAGCAATTTTTTCTGAAAGCTCATCTGTAAGCAGATTGCGTTCTGTTAAAGATGCGATAATAGCCTCACGCCTATCGTCAAGCTCCTGAAGCTTAGCCATACGGTCACGCACAGCAGAAATCTGAACTTCATCCATTGAGCCAGTCTGCTCCTTACGATAACGTGCAATAAATGGAACTGTTGCATCTGCAGCTAAAAGTGCAGCAACAGCCTCTACTTGAAAATCCTTAAGACCTAACTCTGTTGCTATTTTTGATGAATATTTCATTTTAATCCTACAGTCTAAATGATTAAAGCATTGTGTGTGCAACACCACAATGCTGCTTTAGTTTCTTAAATATCAATTCTAACAATTTTCCTAATTGTCAGAGCACCTAAAATTAACATAATTGCAACAACAAATAAGCAGATAATGCCTATCGTTGATTTTAAAAATGGGCCAAATAAGCCAGGCTCCAATATGTGAAGGACAAGCCCGATTACTATTGGCATCAAGCTTAACACTATCCCTTGAAGGCGACCTTGAGCGGTTAGTGTATCTATACGCTTTTCAATACGCATACGTTCACGGATTGTATGACTAATTGATGCAAAAATTTCTGTTAAGTTACCACCTGTTTTTCTTGCTGTTTCTATGGAGAGCACCACAAGAGTAAGGTCCTCACTTCCAACACGCCTATCCATATTACGCAAGGCTTCCTGAAAGCCAACACCTACACGTGTCTGATGAAGCATTGTCTCAAATTCCTCCGATATTGGGCTTTCACCATTTGCCACAACATGCTCCATTGCCTGCATAATACTAAACCCAGACTTCATTGCATTGCTCATACTAGACAATGCCTCCACAAGCTGAAGATTAAAGCGACTCCTTCTACGCTGCTTAAGCCACATAATTATATATCTAGGAAGGAAAAGTACACTGCAGCCCAGTATTAAGCAAATAATCGTGCGAATAACAACCTGGATAAGAGTTCCAGAAATACCTCCTGTTAAAATAAATGCCAACAGAAATACGACAATTGCACTTAACCAGGAAATTTCAGCTATTCTACGTGGTGGGATAAAAAGGAACATATCCTCTAGAGAGCGAGAGGTTTCTGTTGTATATGTGCTATTGTAAGATTGAGCCGCTGATGAAAAAGCAGTCAATGTGGCATAAGCGAGACCTGTAAAGCAGGCACCCACCAGCACCAATATAAAAATAGAAAACAGAGAAGTCATAAATATTCCACTTTAGATTGTTTTAAAATACATAGTATTTTAGCATAATTTTAAAAAATGTTCAATCTTACAATGTCTCGACCAAGCATTTTCCTGACATATATAATTTACGTTTAATAAGCACTTCTAGTACCGGGCTTTTAATAATGCAATCAACATCCCCTGCCATTTAGTGAAGACTTCTATCATTTGAATTCGGATTGGGGGTTGTACGCCAATGCTTCTCCAGTCCATAAGGGAAATCATGTGGCACAACATTGGACAAATGTGGCTTAAGAAGAACATTATCTCGCCCATAATGGATAAATATCCATGGAGCATCTTCACGAATAATCCGCTGCATCTCTAAAATGTATTCTGCCCGTTTATCATGATTTTGCTCAATATTCGCAGCCTCATATAGCTCATCATAGCGACGATTACTGTAGTTGCATCTATTAGGTCCAGGCGAAGCATTTTTTGAATAGAATAGCTGCAAAAAATTTAATGCATCCGGATAATCTGCAAGCCATGCAACCATAAATAGCTGAGACTCTCTTCTCGAAATCTTCTTCAAAAATAATGGCCAATTATTGTATTGTAGAGCGAGCTCTATTCCTATTTTTTGCATAAATGATGCTATAAGCTCAGCCGATTCACGAGTCTCCTGATCTGTGCGTCCAAGATCAAGAGTTAGCTTCAATGGGCGGCCTGTGGCAGGGTCTATTCCATCCTTATAGCCAGCTGCAGCAAGTAGCTCCCGTGCCTTGGCAAGATTATAATTGAGCGAATTCGGCTCCTCAAGCCTTGCTTCAACATTTGGAGGAACTGGCCCATCTGCAAAAGCCACCCTTCCCTTGTTTAATCTAATCCACGCCTCTGCATCAAAAGCACATGTCATCGCCTGACGCAAAAGCTTGTTTTCCCCAACAATAGCATCATCCATATTAAATGCTATATATGAGACCATCATGCTATCCTTCGAGACAAGCCGAATACCTTGTTGCTTAAGCTCCTCAGAAAGAGTCCCCTCAGAGGTGATTACCGCATCCCAATTGTCTCGCGAAATCTCTTGATTGATATCCAGACCTTCAGCAAGAAATGATAGCCACCTAGTTGAAGCATCATCCATCACAAAGAATCGTATCTCATCAAAGCTCCTTTGCCCATTATCATTTTCTATAGGCTGAAAGGCATCGCGTGCATCAGAACGATTCAACCGCTTTGTAAAAATCATACTATAATTTCGCTTCCAGGATGTGAGCGTATATGGGCCAGAGCCACACTCTATCGTACCAAATGCACTCCCAAATTTTTCGGCAACCTCTCTTGGGACAACTGCTGTGTATGGCATAGCTAATATCCACAAAAACTCTGTAGAAGGCTCTACTAGCTCAATTTCAAAGGTTCTTGCATCTAATACACGTAAGCCAGCAACCTCTATATCGTAGTCTGTTGGTGCAGACATATCCATAGAAGCTTGGTGAAAAGAGTCAATTCCTAAAATTTTGCCCTTAATAGTCCAATAGCCTGGTGAAGCAAGCTTTGCGTCCGCCAAGCGTTTTAATGAGTATACAACATCAAATGCTGTAACAGCACGAGACTGCTCGTTTTTACCATCTCCTAGCAATATTGATGGACCAAAAAAACAATCCTCTCGTAATTTACAACGGTATATTTTCCCAGTGGCATCTAAGACAGGCATTGCTTCCAAAAGATATGGCTTTAGCTTATATGGTCTAGCTAAATAATCATATTCTAAAAGTGTTTCATATGCGAGAGCGACTGCTCTATTGGCACCTGCTGACTCTGCTTTTATTGGGTCCATTGATGCAACCCTATCAATATTTCGTCGAAGTATTGTAGGGCTAAGTGCTTCTCCATTTGCTATTACATTAACCCTAGAGAAAATAAGCAATAGCACAAGAAATATTAACTTCCGAAAAAACATTTGTATAAAATTCATTTTCTTATTAAACTTTCCCACATTTGCGCATCACAGCTCTTACAATTAGAGCAATAATAAAACCAAGCAAATACCACCAAAAATTAAAGTATAAAAGCGAAAAGCATGTCACCACAAAAACAGCAACAACAGAAACAATGCTTTTACATTCTATGAAATAAAGCTGAAGCATTGTAAAAAATAGCACAATTGCGGGGATTAGCAAAGCACCCGAGGCTTTCGAATAAAAGCAAGAAGCAATAAGTAAGGGGAGCCAAAGAAATGTTGATGAAAGCATACGCTTGATTAGATTTCCAGATGGCATTATGTTGGCTTTAAGTGTGTTAAAAAAGAATGCCCAGAGAAACAAAAAAAGAATAAAAGGAGCATGGATGCAGACAGCTCTAGAAATTGACTCACTTAAAAATAATGCATATGCTATAGCTATTGGCATAACGCATTGAATTTTATGCTTGAAGGAGACAAAGCAAGCTGCTACAGCACCTAAAATTAAGCCAAAGACAATTGAGCATACCCCTGTTTTAGCAGGAGGAAGATATACAAGACAGCTAGCCACAAAAAATATGAGAGACAAACCACCTAGGGCAAAAAACAACAAATTTGTTCGTTTTGCCGGCATTACAAAGGCATTACACCACGGGCAATTTGTGTATGGTAAAGTAGGTCTATCACAATCGGGGCATTTGATTAAATTCATAGCATAAATATAATTATTATTAAAAGACGAGTAAATTATAATTTATCACCCACAAATATTCAACCTAAATTCGAATTAAATGCTGAATAGAAGGTACATCTGAATTTTCACCAGGCAGCCTCAAATTCAGCTCTTGTACAACAATTTTAGAAGCGAGGTGGCTGGGAATGCGAGGGCTTCATTAGCTAAGCATAGCTTTAGCTCTCACACACAGAAAGAGTTCCCCCAAACACACCATAGGCTTGTGGGACATTTTCTTTAACAAACACCTCAATATATTTATCCATGTTTGGTGCTAAGCTCTTTGATGCTAGCATTTCATCTAATGACATCCAAAATACGCGTCCCTCTGAAGAGCTCTTTATTTCACCACTAAAGGAATTGGATTTGAAAAGAAAAACAATATATTGCTGCTGACTCTGCTCCTTATACCATTGAATATACCCGCAGCTCTGTAAATTAGAAACTGTTAACCCTGTCTCTTCCTTCATCTCACGAATAACCGAATCAACCATGGACTCGCCTGCCTCTAAATGTCCACCTGGAAAAGTCAAGCCACACCAAGGATTTGTTGGCTTAGGCAATCGCTCTTGCACAAGCACACGCCCTTCGGCATCCTGTAGCATACACATATTACATAACTCAGCATTCATATGCTTACCCTCTCTCAAAAGCACTAATCGGTAAATTGCTTTGTTATCTTTATAAAAACCTTCAACTGCTTTGCAAGCTTATATACCCTAGACAGTTCCTCCTCCAAAGCAAAAAGAATTGAAGTACCAGTCTTGCCAGCACGAGCTGTTCTACCGCTACGGTGTGTGTATGCTTCTGCATCATCTGGTATATCATAATGAATTACATGAGAGATATCATCTACATCTATTCCGCGGGCTGCAATATCAGTTGCTAGAAGTGCCTTAAACTCGTGCCGACGGAATGCACGCATAACCTTATCGCGCTCCTTTTGTGGCATATCTCCGCGCAATGATGCCACATCTCCTGCCTTATATCGTTGAGACAAATTACGCACGCCATCCCGTGTACGAAGAAAAACAAGACCAAAGAAATCTTGTTTTTTTAGAAGCTTATCTAGGCATTTTGCTCTATCCGCATGTTTTTTAAAGACATAGCACTGATGAAAGATTTGAGGGGCATCTGTCTTTTTGATAGTATTGACAAGAATGGGATTTGTAAGCAACTTATCAGCTACTAGCTTTGTCTGCTTATCCATAGTTGCGGAGAACATCCAAGTACGAGCTTTTTCTGGGACAGCGGCTGTTATTGTATTCAAATCATCCTGGAAGCCCATTTGAAGCATTTCATCTGCTTCATCAAGCACTAGGCAACGGACAGCATCAAGCTTTGCTGCACCTCGATCCATTAAATCAACTAAGCGACCAGGTGTCGCCACTAAAATAGACACACCACGATAAAGTTCAAGTGTTTGAAAATGAATATCTGCTCCACCATATACTGCAAGTATGCGTACATCCTTTATCCTTTTAGCATAGGCACGCAAATCAACAGCAATTTGGTTACATAGCTCACGAGTCGGGCAAACAACAAGGGCCTCTGGATGCTTTACTTTCCCTGCAGAAACAGCATTTAATAGAGGTAATCCAAAGGCAGCAGTTTTTCCAGTACCTGTAGCAGCAAGAGCGAGGCAATCCTTACGCTTTTCAAGAAGCTGAGGGATAAGTGCTGCCTGAACTGGGGTTGGTGTTATAAATCCCAAATCCTTAAGAGCTAGTTGGAGCTCACTTCTTAATGGCATCTCAGCAAAGGAGCGAACACATTGTGGCTCGGTGGGATTGACTTCTGGCTCTACAACTGGTGCTTTTGACATTAAAGCTTTGCTCCTGAAAATGCAAATGGTAAAAGCTCACCAATAGTTGTAGTAGAAATATCCCCGCCCTCTAAACCAGCAAAATAAACAGGCATATCAGGAGAACAGAACTCGGCAAGCACCTGACGACAAATCCCGCATGGAGTGGCAGGATTTTCATCTGAGCCACCCACAATAGCAATTGCGGAGAACTTCTGCTTACCAGCGGCTATTGCAGAGAATACTGCTGTACGCTCGGCACAATTTGTCGCACCGAAGGAAGAATTCTCCACATTGCACCCAAGCCAAATAGAGCCATCCTCTGCCAATAAAGCTGCTCCAACGCGATAATTTGAATATTTACAATATGCATTTTTTGCAGCATCACGTGCAGCGGAAATAAGTTTCTGCTTCATATTTCACCAAAGAGATTAGTCAACAATTCGGACAGAGCGAATATGCCAATTGTGATAGCCAAGGCTATTACCCTCAGAATCACGTGCTGGCTCAGTATCGCGCCAAGCTTCAACAACAGCAACCTTACTTGCTAGTGTTGTTCCATCTACATCCGAGCCATACTTAGGTGCAAACGCATCAGAGCGTATAACAATTGTGAATGATTGTCCACGCGTAGTTGTATGCTTAGCGATTTTTCCTATCAATGACTCTCGCTCTGAATCTGAATATGGGTTGAAATCTGCTTGAACAAATATCTGCTCATTATCCTCATCCATTATGTATTCAAGAATTGATTTATCTGCTGAATTTGCATATCCAAGCTGCGACAAATCCTTAAAGCGATAGATTCCTCCGTTATCATTCTTTGAATAATCAATATTCTGATAAAGCACGCGGGAAGCAATTTCCCATGCAACATAATTATCAAAGCCCAAACCATACAAAACAGCCATAAGAGGCTCTGGGTTTAATCCATCCGTTGCTTCTACATAATCAGCAAAGGAAACCTTTTCATCTCCAATAGTTAATTTGCCTTCATTAGCAAAGCTCGTTCCCTCGGCAAACTTCACTCTCTTGGGCGATTTTGGTTGTGTCATCAAAAGTGATGGTGCATTAAGGTTTACCTTACCTGGCAATAGCTGGGTAGGTGTATCCATCGTAAAGAAATCAAATACTGTATGGAAATCATACTTACCCTCTGGTGTTTTTGTGCGATAAAGGGAAATTGTTTCCCAAGGACCGATAGCTAGCATTCCAAGCTCTCCAAGGTTATTAAGACCACTTCCCCTAACACCCCAATCCATCAGAAAATCGTTTCTATCAAAGCCAGTGTCATTGACAAGTGATATATCTCCAGCAGGAGCCTTGTGAAGAGTATCTGGATAAGGCTTTCCAAATTCTGTTTCTATATCGCCCAATCCTAGAAGGTTATCCCAGAAGCTAGAAGCACCACCTTCTCCCTCGCCATTTGCATCAAAACCCATAGAGAGCATTGAGTAAGGATTTGCAAAGGACGGTCTCAATCTATTACCAAGATCCAAATCAGCCGGTTTCTCGACACTCTTCTCAAAATCCTCTAGATCGTTAAACTCGCTATATTTTTCTGCCATTAGATTATTAACCCAATATGGAAAGGACTCTATTCCTCCATCCTCACGCATTTCATTTAGACAGTATGTTGATTGAGCAAATCTTGGATCTAGTGCCATTGCATAGCCTACACGATGAGGCTTTGAATTAAGTTCTCCACCATCTCGATAAAGAGGCAATTTAAAATGAACTGCTCCCTCTGCATCGCCTTGTCTGCGGATGTTTTTACCAGGCACAGATTGAACTACAGTTCCATTTACCTTAATATCAACAGTTGCAAAAACGTCAATAGAATACTTTTCTAGTGAAGATATATCAAAAGCAGCCTTTTCCCAAGAAAAATCTTCCTTAATTGAAGCTATAGTAATTGGGTTTTCTTCAGTTGAGGTTTTACCTGGGTCTGGATGCTGAATATATACAACGATTTTTTCTGGTAATGTCTCCTCTACTCTTATGCCCTCTCTTGAAGAAGACTCACTGAATTCGATACCGCCCTTTACTGATTTTGCAAATTTTTCATCTGGATCAACAACAACCTTAGGGTTACCTGTTATTTCCTCATGAATATGCTTAAAAATATCCTCTCCATCAGCTTCAGGGCCAAACTTTAAGGTTACATCCATTTCTGCTTCAGGATAAGACTTAATTTTATATGCAGTTGCTGCAGAAATCAGGAAGCTTACATCAAGCTCGTACTTTGCATAATATTCTGCTGTTGTTTTTCCTGCCTCAATAACTGCACCATCATCAACAACAGAAAAAACACCTCCACCCGTATGGCGATAAACCTCTCCTGCATTTGGGTCTGGCTTTTCCGTATAACCAATCAATGAGGAGACTGTTGGAACAGGCATAAAGCATGGCGCATCCAATAAATCGTTAAATTTTGGGCGTCCACCTTCGTTGATAATATCAATCGCCATCTCAGCATACGTTCTATCATCTATCTCATTACCTTCTTTATATGAATATAATTCAGCAAAAGATAGTAAAGCTAAATCTGCACGTGTTATCTGATTACGCTTAATTCTGCCAGAGAAGATAAACTCCCACGGGACATTTGTAACAGGATTTTCGAATTGTATTCCTCCAGTGCCACTAGGACTTTTCTCCTTCCAATTCTCGCGTGAGAACATATTTAGGAACGCAACGTAAACCTTGATTAAATCATCCTCCGTTAGTTTAGTTTTCCCATCAATTTTTACCGCCTCCCAAAGCTTATATTCTTCATCTGCAAATGGTTCATTTGAATCACGTTCTACCTGAGGAGGGTAAGGGCTTAAGCCAAAAGCCGTAGCCGGACCAAAAACATCTGGTAGGAACATACAATTTGCCTTATCTGGAGCAAATAGATTTATATACATTTTTGGAGCACCCTTAACCTTGCCACCAGAATACATTTGACTCTCATTTAATGTCACTAAATCAGCAAATGATGTAAATCCTTTTCTTCCATTGGTCTCTCTTGCATCTAGTAAGGAACTTGACACAAATTTTACTTTACGATTATTAAGTTTGGCAAATGACTCATTATTTAATTGATGTGTCATTTCTGGATATGCAATAACCCCGTCTTCACTTACCATATTAGGATCTAGGTAGCCTGTGGTATTTACGGCAACATATGCAATACGCCCTACTATAGAATCCTCAGATAAACGATTCCCTCCATCTGCATAATTACTTAATGGGATACCAGCATACAATAGACGCCAATCCACTTTTGCATTTTTTACTAATGCTCGTGTCGTTGGGTTTAAATGACGCTGAGCCTTTTCATTTAAAATAGAAACTTTAATATCTGAAGACTTATCATCCTTTGACAAAATGTCATAAGTAACTCCAGTGCTCTGTGTTGCCATTATGCCATTTTTCCATTTCTTAGGACTTATATCATCTCCTAAATCTCTATCAATATCGCTCAATGCTTGAGAAATTGCCGACTGCAATCCATTTTGTGCAGTTAGACTATGACGAAGGTTGGTTGTACCAGCTCTCTCTACACGCATAATCACTGAAAATGCAACAGCCATTAGCATTAAAACTGCTAACATGCCTAGCACAATAACCAATGCCGAGCCATTATCTTTTCTAATTTCTTTCATTAAATTCTCCTTTGCCTTTCAGCAACTACAAAATTAATTAGAACTACTTTGCTTATTTGTTCTCTACATTATCGTTCTTATAATAAAATCTTTCTGCATTATGAAAAGAGACTGCTATCTGATATACCTCCTCAGGTAATTCTTCTTCCTTAGTTTCTTCAATGGTATATTCGTATTCATTTCCCCAAGGATCTAAATAACCACCCTCATTTAGCCTTGAAGAAGGAATCTCCAAATAACTTCTTTTTTCGCCATTTTTTTCAACTGTAAAGCTATCTATATTCGCCTGAGTCATTTTAACTGTTCCAACACTAATAGGCACCTTATTATCCTCACGAGCAATCCAAATTGCTTTAATAGATGTCAAAAGCTGCTGTGTCTCTGCTCGAGCCTGCGTTTTATAGGCTTGACTACGAGCAATAAAAGCAGAGGTTCCAACCATACCCATAAGAATAGCAATGATGCCAGTAACAACCAGCAATTCTATAACAGTAAAACCATTATTTCTTTTCATAATCTAAATCCTCAATAATTTTTAACGGGCAATGATGTCATCCTCTGTTCCCCGTTTTCCGTCTGGACCATAGGAGCGAGCCTCCATCCCTGCAAAAGCACTGGAACGTGTCACTCTTGCACGCACCCAAACAGAAGGTATTGTCCAAGCCTTATCTTGACCAAAATCTTCACTAAGATTTAAGTCTGACTCAGAAACCTCAATCTTACCAATGTCAAAATCAACATCTATATTTGAATTTCCTGCTGTAGATGTTTGCTTTGAGAAAAGGGTCGTACTCTTCCCATCGACAGAACGTGTAACAGAGTTTCTACTGAATGTATACTTTATCTTTTGAAGCTCTTTATCTGTAGAACCTTTCCTTGATGGCTCTACATATCGATAAAAGGTAATAGAGCCACCTTCAACATCAATTGGGTCACTAAGCCCATATTCTCTTCCATCGATTGCTTGAGCCAATTCTCTTTGAACAGAACCAAGCACACTACGCACACCACTTGCTCCCTCTGTTGTTGAATACCCAGTTTCCCAAGCAGATGAACTATGCCTAAAGATATTGCCCACCATAATCACTATAATCATTAAAATTGTGGTGGCTACCATAACCTCTATCAAAGAGAAGCCTTTATTTGAACCAAACCTCATTTTCATTCCTCAAATTCTTGTTTATTATTCTGCCGCCTCACCCTCTAGAGGCTTTGCCCATACCCTACCATAGAAAGAAAATTCCATACTATATACAGAATTATTGTAATAAATTGAAGGTGGTTTAATGGATGTAGATACAAGTGACATTACATACACAGCTGGTACAAATTCCCCATTTTTATCTTCTACTCCAGTTCCACTTTTCCTAAAAATACGAAGCATATACTGCTCAGGCAAGGATGGCTTGCTATCTCCTGTATAACCACCCTTAGCACCAAAATCTGTACCTACATACCATACATTATTCTGCTCACCAGAATTTCCATCTAATAAAAAATCTATATATTGATCGCTTATCTCATCATCCATTGAATTGATGGCCTTTTTTGCTTCGGTCAATTTTGTGTAAAGTCCAGTATCTGCTGATGCAATTTTCCAAAATGTGTCCACATCATTCCAATCTTCAATATTAGAAATGGTTGAAACATTTCCAGAAATCATCTGAAAAATTGAGCTCGCATAAGTTGCTTGATACAAATCCTCTGATGACATTTCACTTTGCCTTAGCCCTGTTGGGAAAAGAACGAATAGCGACAACAAGCCTCCAGCTGCTATCAATATTGCCATATTTACTTCTATTAAAGAAAATCCCTTGCGAAGCATAATTCCTCCAATATTAAATTATCTCTACCTGTCTCTATTGTATTACTCCACAACAATAGAACCATCACCTTCAACAACGATAGAAACTGTATTTTTAATGCTACTTGGCTGCGTAGGATCAACCTCACCAATTGTAAGACCATCTACATAATCAGAGCCAGTTTCTATCGATCCGTCAGAATTAAAACAAATTATTGAACCAGAGCCAAACTCAAATACGCCATTACTATCAAGCTTGTAATGCTTTGAGTCAAAGATATATCCTTTAGGTAAAAAACGCTCCTCATACAACATCCAACCATATGTACTACCCACTTCAAACATATCGCCAGATACGTCTTTTTCGTTAAAGCCAATGCACCATAAATCCTTTGAGGCATCAACAAATGGAGGGAATACAACTCGTGCAAATCTGCCCTCGTTCATATCATACATTGTTATTCCCTTATATTTTGCCTCATTACTTTTACTATTAACCATGTCCTTTAGGTCATCCTCGTTATAAATAGCAGTAAAGCCATCCTCCATTGTTGCCCAGTCTGCCCATTCATCATATACCCAAAAAGCACTTTCACTCTTTCCTAGATATGGCACTTCAACTGTTCCATCACCAGATTCTGTAATTGTTCCACCCTCGCGACACATTACGAACGAATTGATTCCGGTAACAAAGAAAAATACCTTGGTATTATCTAGCATAGCATGCTGACGGGCAAGCTGCACAGAATCACGCAAGCCCTTTGAGCCAGTTGTGTCATTTATTCCCTGCATAATGCTTTTATAGCCACTAACCACAAAAAATGACATTACAACAATAACGCCCATTACACCTAATAACTCAAGTAATGTAAAACCAGAATTATCAAATCTTTTTCTCATTTTTACCTCTCAAAATTTTCAGACAAACGAATCAAGCATTATTCAGAAACAGTAACTGTATTTGCACTCAAATCAAATATGATTTTGTATGGCATAACACCACGACGCTTATTCTTTAAGTCCACTTTCTTAAATACGTATGGGTTATTGCCCTTGCGGCCAGAGCACTCCAAATTTGGGCATTTTTCCTTCTCTGTTGTCCATTCACCACATTGTGTACACTCAATAAAGTTACCCCAATAAACTAAAGGACCTTTTATCTCTTTTTTATCTCCCCATAAATCTCTGATCTTGCCAACATTGTCTTCTTCAACATTTCTTTTAGGATCATCTGGATAATATTTTTTTACAGCAGTTAGGCTTGTTACATCGATATAATCACGTTTTCTTAGATTAAAATCCTTTTTAGCACCAACCTCTAACAAACGATTCCACACATTTACCGTTTTTACTCCAGAATATTCAATAATAGCCGGATCTACTACACCAGCAGAGTTTTTACCATACTCAGCCCCCTCAAGCTTAGGCTTTGCAGGGATTGGCCACGCTTTATTGTCATGGTGATATTCAAGTAAGGCAGATTCAAGTGTCCGCATTTCCACAATTCTGCCTTTATCTACAGCACTTTTTGATGTTTTCAAAATTGCAGGGGCGAGCAAACCCATCAACACACCAATAATAGCGACAACAATTAGTAGCTCAACTAAAGTAAAACCATTTCCTTTTTTCATAACCAAAACTCCTTTTTAAATCATCTCAGAACTAGCAAAATTACCACGATGTAATTATTGTTCCGTCCTCACTTGCTAACCATGCAGCTGCTGCACCAGCAAGCTTAATTGGATTCCCCTCAGAATCGGTTGTTTTCTCATTTGGAATACCTTTATCTGTAGGTAGAGTAAGCACCCCATCAGCATTTGCATCTATCAAAACCCACATCAATTGCTCTTTCTTTATTTCTGTATTTGACAATGTCGCTTGAGTTTCATTAAGATCTCGCTCTAACCATGGAGCAACTATTCCAAACTGCTTTTGAACTCCTGATCTCTCATAAACACTATCATTTGGCCAGGTGGTTGGATCATCCCAATTAAAATTTTTACCCAATGATTTAATATAAATAGTAAAATTATTTTTATCATATTTAGGTAGAGGATTTGATGGCTTCCACCAATTCAATAAGCATCCAGCCTTAGATGTCATAGGGAAGCACAAATCACCATCTATATCCTCCAAATTAGATGTATAATCAGAAATTAAATCCCTGTATGGGAATCTAAGATATTCTACTTGAACAGACTTCCATGCATCAACCATCTGAACACACATCTGCTGGATTTCTGTCTCTCTAGCACGCGTTCTTGTGCGATTTACTGCCGGATATAATAAGCTTGCCAAAATACCAATGATTGACATTACAACAAGTAACTCCATCAATGTAAAACCAAGACTAGATTTCTTTTTCATAAATCGTTCTCCTAAAAATTACTTATTGCTGACCAGCAACTATATCGTCAGAACACTTTTTACATGATGCTGGATTTTCACACATAGGGTCACAAGTCTGTCCATTTACTCCTGCAGACCAAATTCGGTAACTATCATACGGTGGATTACTCTGATAATGCAATAATCCACCCCAAACATCCTTTAAAGAAAGGCCTTGATTATGATATTCCCTACCTTTAAACTCATGAGGACCACCAATCTTCCAAGAATTCCACTCAAAATCAGCGACACCCCAATCAACACCACCATCAGATTTTCTCTTCATTCGCCAAATTCGCCCATCATCTGTCTTTTTGAAGCTAACACTTGTCCCCAAAAATGGTAGAATTTTGCTAATAGCAATCATATCCTTATTAACGTCACGTATAGAAATTCCACCACTTCCCGAAAGGCGATTGTTGTGATCCAGCCATTGATTTATAATTCTTTTTTTTGATGCCGTCTTGCCTTTATTTATATCTACAGATTCCAAATCACCAACAAATTCTTTAGGGCAACGTCCTTCTGCTGTGTCCCAATAACGTGGATAAAGATATGATGCAAGACCAAAGGTAAATAAAGGAAATTCATTCCATCTATTTTTATCTTGAGAATCATTAAACATTTGAGCTGCCATAGACGGTGAAACAAATACTGACTCTCCTGTCTGATCAGAAACTGGGAACTCGTAAAATGTTGGTTGTTTTCCTCCATACACTGCCACAGGAGGATAGCTACCAAACTCAGCACGATATGCTTCAAGTGCATTTGATATTTTCTCTATCTTCGCCTTTGTTGTCGCAATATCATTCTTCTGACCAGCTAATGTCATCATGCGAAAAACAAAACCAGCTAGAATAGTTATAATAATTAAAACAATCATCATTTCAATAATTGTAAAACCATATCGTGCCTTATTCATACAACACCTCAAATACTATCACAAATATATAAATTGGTTAAAAAAGCTCTATTTTACAATGTCTGTGCGACACAACAAACGAGTATTGTGCCGCAGTTGCTTGCTTTGATTTATTAACCCATACCACCGATGATAGAAACCAATGGCTGGAACATAGCAATAACGATTGTACCAACAACTAAAGCTAGGAACACAATCAAGATTGGCTCAATGATTGAGGTCATTGCATCAACAGCTGTATCAACCTCATCATCATAAGTATTTGCAACACGAGCAAGCATATCTGGCAATGCACCAGTCTCTTCACCAACATCTACCATACTTACCACCATTGCAGGGAAAACCTTTGAGCGCTCCATCGCTGGTGTCATATTCTCACCTTCTTTAACGCTATCATGAATGCTCTGATAAACCTTTGCTAGCACTGCATTTCCGGCAGTATCACGCACAATGTTTAATGCCTGCAATACTGGCACACCTGAGCTCATTAGAGTACCTAAAGTACGTGTTGTACGAGAAATGGAGCTCTTTAAAATTAACTGCCCCATAACAGGTATCCTTAGCTTAATCGCATCAAGAGCATAATGGCCAGCTGTTGTTTTATTCCACAAATTTAATAAAACAATAATAGCAACAATGCCTATTGCCCAAATTGGTGCCATATCAGCAAAATTATGGCTGAAATTAATAACAGCTTGAGTCAATGCTGGCATTGCCTTTCCATCCATAAGGTCAGAGAACACCTTTTCAAACTGAGGAATAACAGTAACCATCAAGAAGCCAGTAATACCTAAAGCCACACAGAGCACAACAATTGGGTATGTCATTGCACCCTTAACCTTATTCTTAATTTTCTCTGCCTTTTCCAAAAATTCTGCCAAGCGGTTTAATACTGTTTCTAGTACACCACCAGCCTCACCTGCCTTTGCCATATTGATATAAAGGTTGTTAAAAATTTTAGGATAAAGAGCAAGAGCATCAGAGAACGTAGAGCCACCCTCAACAGATTCACTCATACCGATTAGTGCTTTCTTTAATGTTTCATTCTTCTCCTGCTTTGCAAGAATACGAAGACCACGAAGCAAAGGCAAACCAGAATCTACCAATGTGGCTAACTGGCGAGTGAGCACCATCAAATTTTTCGCTTTAACGCGAGGCTTGATGAGCTTAGGGAACTTAATTGTCATATTTAATCCGCCACTCTTTCCTGAGCCATCTGCTGGCATTACTGTTGTTGGGATATACCCTTCCTTACGAAGCATCGCAACTGCTGCAGCCTGATTTTGAGCAGATAAAGTACCTGTAACCTCTTTGCCCTTTTGATCCATTGCTTTAAAATTAAATGTAGGCATATAAAACTCTCCACACCTTTACGGAAATAATATTAAAATTATAAGAATGGTACACCCATACTTTTTGTGAAAAATTATACTACAAATAAATGAATTTGACAAGGGATAAGAAAAAATTAACGCATTTATTGGTGCATTTTAAGTTGTTTGCTTGTTAAATCTCGCATAAACGGTCGACAAGAATAAGCACGAATGGCTTATGCACACTACTAATATTACCATAATTCCTGGGTAAGACAAGCGAGCACTTTCACACCACGTGGCTCCCCTCTATCTGGTATGGTAAATGTAAAAGCAAACTAAACTATATGAAAAACAATCTTACCTCTAGAATGATTGTAAAAAACATTTGCTCATTTTTGTAATTATATCAACATAAAATAAAAAAAGGGGCTGTTGCAAAACTCAATGTTTTGTGGCAGCCTCTTTTCTTTGTAAT
>CALDQE010000014.1 GCA_937911295.1 uncultured Verrucomicrobiota bacterium | reverse complement strand
CTCCGTACTCCGTGTTAGGCGAAAGCAACAAGCAACGCGACTAACAACAATTAGCATTTCACTGTCTGATTCTCTCATGTCCGTTCGACATCTAATTGTCTTGTGTTATAGCAAATGGCGATTTACAAAATAAACAGCACCAAGTATGCACAAAAATGCCCAAAGATAATCCCAGCGCCATTTGTCCTTTAATATAAAAATAGTAAATGGGACAAATACCAATAAAGTAATTACCTCTTGAATTATCTTTAGTTGAGCCACTGACAAGCCAGCAGCATGACCGATGCGATTTGCTGGCACCATAATGCAATACTCAAGAAATGCAATTAGCCAGCTAATCAATATGATTACAAGAAGTGGTTTTCCAACCTCTCCCTTGTTTTTCAAATGCCAATACCATGCTGTGGTCATGAATATATTTCCACAAACCATCATCGCTAGTGTAATTAAAATCTTTGACATAACATCTGCTTGCCTGAATCCGCTGTTATTCCAATTGTAACAGAACTCTTAAAACAATAGATTGCCCTTATCTGTTGGTGCAGAGTCATCCCACCAGCGTGGAGGCTTATCTCCCGAGGCAATATGCTGAATTGCTTTTAGTGTAACCTGCTTACCCTTTGCCTTTACACCCTTTACAGCAACCTCTTCAGCTGCCTTAAAGACCTTCTGAATTATGCGCTGGCTCTTTGCTGGCTTATATTTAATCCAAACAAATGAAGGCGTACCCTCTTCCAAAAAGCGAACCTGTCCCTCATTCGGCAATAATGAATAATCCTTATTAGCAATTAAACCACCAAAGGTAAAACGCTTAATGTAGCTGATTGGATACTCCTTATCAGTATAAATACAAGTATATTCTTTATCTCGATTAAAAATTGCTGCATAAAGCATATCCTTGTCCACAAAAAGCTTCTCTGGTGTAGGCACAAGTTTAAAGCGACCATCCTTCCAGACAATGATAAGCTTATCCAATGAAGAGCACTTAAATAGCTCTTCCCCACCCTTGACATTATAGCCAAAGTAACCTGACTCTGCATCATAAGACATACTACATTCTGATGCGGTAATCTCACGAACCTCAATAGCATCAAAGGTTGTTATGGTGGTGTGGCGTGGATACTGCTCAACC
This sequence comes from uncultured Verrucomicrobiota bacterium, assembly GCA_937911295.1. Taxonomy (GTDB): domain Bacteria; phylum Verrucomicrobiota; class Kiritimatiellia; order RFP12; family UBA3636; genus RGIG990. Next base: position 61,869 of record CALDQE010000014.1, on the reverse strand, counting down.
ATTTCCTTTTTGCGTTTCTTAACCTGCTTTGTACCCTTGCCTTTTGCATTAGGTTTTTCTTCTATAACCTCAATCTCGCGCTCAACATATTGGTAACGCTTAATCATATCCTTAATATAACGCAAGGTATATGCCTTTACCGCTCCAAGATTCTTATTTACATCCTCGAGCATTGTATTGATATCGTCAATCTCCTTACGATTCTTATTCATATCGTATAGCGAGATTCGGCGGATTTGCACTGCAAGTAGCATCTCTATATCTTCATCGCGAATATCACGATACAGCTTATCTCGGAATGGTTTAAAGCCTTCACGAATTTCTTCATTTATCTGCTCTGCAGTTGTACATTTTTCAATACGCTTATAGATACGCTCTTCAATAAATATTTGAATAAGTGTCTTATTTTGGCGTTGATCCTCTAGTTCATCGCGCTTAATTTCAAGCTCACGCTTTAAAAGAGCTTGTAGCTGCTCAGTATTGGCACGAAGAATCTCAGAGACCGTACGTTCACAAGGACGATTCTTTTCAATTACAACGCAATTTGCTGTAACAGAATATTCACAGCTCGTAAATGCATATAGGGCTTTAATTGCCTTCTCTGGTGCAGTACCAGGCACAAGACTTAAAATAATCTCAACATGATCTGAGGTGGAATCCTGAACGCTACGTACAGGAACTTTCTTCGCACGTGTAGCATCCTCAATAGATGAGGTCAAAGAGTCAGTTGTCTGCCCAAATGGGAGCTCCGTGATGACAATAGTATTTTTATCACGAACCTCAAGCTTTGCTCGTGTGCGAATTTTACCAAAGCCATCATCATATTCACTGACGTCAATTAAACCACCAGTTAAAAAGTCTGGAAAAACCTTAAAGGGCTTATTCTGTAAAATTGCAATTTGTGCCTCAAGAAGCTCAATAAAATTGTGTGACATAATGCGAGTAGAAAGACCTACTGCAATACCCTCAGCACCCATCATTAACAAGAGAGGTAGCTTAGAAGGAAGAAGCACTGGCTCCTCATTACGTCCATCATAGCTAGGAATATACTCGGTTGTTTTTTTATTAAAAATTTGCTCTCTAGCTAATTGAGACAATCTGCACTCAATATAACGACCTGCAGCAGCACCATCACCAGTATAAATATTACCAAAGTTACCTTGTCCTTCGATTAGATAACCCTTATTCTCAAGATTTACAATAGCATCTTTAATTGACGCATCACCATGAGGGTGATATTGCATAGTATGACCAACGATATTTGCCACCTTGATAAAGCGTCCATCATCCTTCTCCTTAAGAGAATGAAGGATACGACGCTGAACTGGCTTTAGGCCATCTTCAACCGTTGGAATAGCTCGAGAACAAATTGTATAGGAGGCAAACTGAAGAAAATTATCATCCATCACCCTTGCCAATGGGCCAAAGCTTTTCGGATCAAACACTGCCGGTTTTTTAGGCGTATCATTACCTGAATCCTCAGATGCACTAGCATCGTCAGTCACTGCATCACTTACCACAGGAGTTGATTCGTCGTTTTTGCCTGAAGCTTCTCTATTAGCTGAACCAGACAATACTTTTTTTATTGACGAAGAAACTGCACTTTTTGTGGCAGAGTCAGCTCCACCTTGTGCACTCTCCTTAGAAACATTAGATATAGCCTCTGAATTTGCATTACCATCTGCATCAAATAATTGACCAAAAAGTTCATCTTGAGTAACGCGGCGAGGTGGCGGAGTAATATCTTTATTCTTAGCCATATTATAGGTCCTCCGCATTAACAATTAAATTATCCATAATATATTGCTTACGTTCCTTAGAATTTGAGCCCATATAGAAATTGATAGTATCCATCAAATGTGAATCGCGAGAAATATCTACAGGAGTTAGACGCATATCTGGTCCAATAAAATCTTTAAATTCATCCTTTGAAATTTCACCTAAGCCCTTAAAACGCGTAATTTCTGCGGAAGCACCACACTTTGCAATGGCCTCCTCTCGTTCTGCATCATTGTAGCAGTAGAAGGATAGCTCACGCTTCTTGGGGTGACGAACACGGAAAAGAGGTGTTTCCAAAATATAGACATGCCCATTACGTAGCAGCTTCTCAAAGAAGCGCATAAAATATGTAATCAAAAGATTACGGATGTGCAAGCCATCCACATCGGCATCAGTAGCAATAATTACCTTCTGATATCGTAAAGGTGCTATTGAATCCTCAATATTAAGCGAGCGCATTAGATTATAAAGCTCGGCATTCTTATACACAATATCACGCTTTAAATCACAAGTATTTAGTGGTTTACCGCGCAAAGAGAACACAGCTTGATTATTTGGATCACGGCTATTTGTAAGAGTACCTGCAGCAGACAAACCCTCGCAGATGAAAATCATTGTATCAAGACCCTTATTCTTGGCAGAATCAAGGTGCTGCTTGCAATCACGTAGCTGAGGGATACGAACAGAAACAGATTTTGAGCGCTCGCGTGCTGTCTTCTTTATTGTATTTAGCTCCTTACGAAGCTTACGAGTATCCTCGATTTTCTCAATCAAGCGCTTAGCATCTGTCGGATTACGATTTAATAATTCAACAACCGCCTGGCGAACACGATTTACTAGCTCACTACGGATTTCTGCATTACCAAGCTTATTTTTGGTCTGAGATTCAAAAACTGGTTCTTTAAGTCTGATAGCTATAGAACCAACCAAGCCCTCTCGAACATCATCGCCTTCAAACTTAGATTTTGGGGAAAATTCATTTATCCCCTTTAAAACGCCTTCTCTAAATGCTGAAAGATGGGTACCACCATCGCTTGTATATTGACCATTTACAAATGAAAAATACTCCTCTGTAAAACGATTTGTATGAGTAAAAACAAATTCAAGAGTCTTATCTTTAAAATAAAATGGCTGATAAAGCTTTTCAAACTGAACCTCATCATTTAGTAAATCTAGCAAGCCCTCATCAGAACGGAACACAGTTCCATTATAATTGATTGACAATCCAGCATTCAGATATGAAGACAAGCGAATGCGGCGTTCAATATGCTCATTCTGGAATTTATAATTCTTAAAAATTGTGTTATCGGGGATAAATTCAACCAGAGTACCATTTCGCTCAGTGCTAGCACCTTTATTTTGACTCTGCAATACACCTTCCTTAAAGATTGCTTCAAAAAATTCTCCATCACGAGTAGAGCGAACCTTAAAGTAGGTAGAAAGAGCATTAACAGCTTTAGTACCAACACCATTCATACCAACAGAGAACTGGAAAACATCATCATTAAATTTGCCTCCAGTATTGATTTGGGACACGCAGTCAATCACTTTCCCTAGGGGGATGCCTCTGCCATAGTCACGAATTGTGACTTTATTCTCATCAATTTTAATATTAACGCTCTTACCATAGCCGGAAATAAATTCGTCTATAGCATTATCAAGCACTTCTTTTACAAGAACATAAACACCATCATTATAGTCAGAGCCATTACCAGTTCGTCCGATATACATACCAGTACGCTTACGGATATGTTCTAGAGGAGAAAGTGTCTGAATTGCTGATTCGTCGTAATTTTTCTTAGCCATAAAACAATAAAAAAATTAGCCCCCTCAAGAATTGCCTAGGGGCAAATGAATGATATAAAAAACAAGATTAAATCTGCTTTAGATTATATAAAAATCAAAAAATAAAAACAATGAAAAACTTGTAATCAGCACATCTTATGGGCTATCAAGAAGCAAGAAGTACATGTATGACTTACACGGATGCTTTGCCGTGTACGGCAAGCAAACACCAGCACAGGACAATTAGACGGCAAGACACTTGACGTGAGACGGCTAAACGCTGAGACAGATTTCTATTTGACGCTCTTGCTTTCGCTTTCTGGGAGATTCGGAGTTTAGGAGATTTGGAGGATTTTAGGGATTTTTTTTTGGGGGGGGGAAAAATTGTTGTTGATTGCTAGCACAATTCTCCCTTGTCCTCCGTACTCCGTGTTAGGCGTAAGCAACGAGTGAAACGATTTAAACGCTCCCGCTGTGGCCTTCGGCGAAACACGGAGGATAAAGAGAACGGAGGCACGGAGAGTATTCTGGGGTAATTGTTGCTTGCACTTTTCCTCCTTACCTCTGTACTCCGTGTTAGGCGAAAGCAACAAGCAACGCGGCTAACGACAATTAGCTTTCGACGTCTGATTGTCTCACGTCTATTCACCGTCTAATTGTTGATTCAACAATTGATTCCCCATGCTCCAAATGTCCTCCAGGAAAGATTAAACCACACCAAGGGTTAGTTGGCTTGGGTAAACGCTCCTGCACTAACACGCGACCTTCATTGTCCATTACCATGCACATATTGCATAATTCAGCATTCATATCGTTTCGCTCTCAGAGGTTTTGTATTGAATAAGAACTAAGCTATTAATCATGATAAATATCCAAATCGAACAGAAAGGGAATACAATAAATTTAAAATAGCTACTATTTATTTCAATTCATCTATTCCACATGAAAGTAAATAGTTATATATCCCATCATAAAATGCAGAGTTCCTTGTTTCGTCGATTTCTGAATCTACACCGTTAGGTACGAATATTATCATCCCTTGTCTTGATCTTGTTAACAATACCCTATATGAATTTATTAAATAGCGTTTTTGCTCTTGTTTGTTTCTACGATTCCAACGAGTCCCTCTAAAACTATAATAATCCCATTCTTTACCACCAGCTGTTCTCCGTAAGTCAGCATCCCAACAAACAATACCCCAATCGATTTCAAGACCTTGAACCTTAAACTCACTTGCGACAACTTCCAACATATTAGAAGATCGTAAATCATTACTAGGTGCTAAAAACCAATTCTTAACATCAATTTCTGTAGGCACATAAATACCTTCAGGTTTTAAACGTTGGGCTCCACTTGATGCCATAACACCACTCCGTTGAGAACCACGAACTTGATTCCTTACCCATTCTTTAGCTAACTTATAGTCTCTTGTAATATAAATTGGGTATTTTTTTGAAATTTCCTTATAGATTTTTTCAGCTTCTGAAGGTTTATTATTCAAAATATAGTCCACTAGTCGACTCTGTTGGTCTGCTCTAAACGAACGAATAGATGTCTTTAAATGTAGATCAGACACTTTATGACATCTATCACATCCTTCAATAAGTACTTTATCTATATTTTTATCTACATCCTGTGAAAAAATTTCTGAAGAGTAAAACATTTCCCATTCTGGGAAATCATTAATTCCACATTTAAACCATTCTGTTATTCCAACCTCTCCATCATAAATATCTTGTCCTAAACCAACCAAACAAATCATAACAGTCCAATCTTGATGCCTATTCATAATGCTATACATCAAATACGGCTCACTAACAGACATATTCTCTTCATTTTTATGTTTTCGAGCCATTTTCTCTTTATTCCAAACTCGTTGTGCCTCATCAAAGATCAAAATTTTTTCTACAGGAGCACTAGTATTTAAAGCATTATCTTTTTTAAACACAAAACTTCCTTGAATCAGAGCATTAATTGCTGACTCTGTTTTTCGATTAAGTTGATTATTTTCTTTAACACAACGTCTTAAGGCTTCTCTTAAAACTTCAACAAGAGGACCGTTCCCAGATAAATATACACTAAGATTTTCATTTTTTGTATCTAAATTTCTAGAAACAACATCCAAACCAACAAGTGTTTTACCTGCTCCTGGTACTCCTGTCACAAAACAAGCACACTTTTTCTTATTATTTTTTGCATATGCAATAATTTCTTCTAATTTTTTCTCGCATGCATTTATATTTGCTTGTCCCGCCTCTGATTTTGCTATTTGACTAAGATTATGAGTACTATATGCCTCAATAGCTGCATTGATTATTGTAGGTGTAGGATGATAAGGTGAATTAAACCATTTATCAAAATCTATTTCCCCATTCTCACCATACATTTTTGATATCTCAGTAATTTTAGGCACTAATGTATCAATATTTTCTCTTTGTAAATGTATTTGTTTATCAGGATACGCTGACAATGATTGTGTTTTTGCATATCTTTGAGCATTAGTTGCAATTAAAATTGGACATACATATAAATTTTCCGATTCCTTATGAAAATTTTTTATATCAATAGCATAATCTTCAGCTTGTTGGGCATCTTTTGCAGTAAACACATTTTTGCCATTCTTGAACTCTAAGGAAAAGACCATCCGTCGCATGAGCAATATTACATCAATTCTTTTTCCTAATCTTACTATATCGTATTCAAAAATAATATCACCTTCAATCTTATGGCTTTCAAGTCTCTTTTGTAATTCTTGTATTTGATTCTGCCAAGCATTAGATTGATCTTTATTTATTTCAAAAGTATGCCGAACAAGCTGGCCAACAATAGATTCAGACGAATCTTTAATAAAGCCAGGAATTGAATTACAATAATAAGCTTTTCCGCTCTGTGTTGAAAATGTATACTTATTCATTATTTTAATTCCTTTTCCTGACATGGTAAACAAATTTAATTAAAGATATTTTTCCTTTAACAATTTTGCAACGCGAACATGAGCAACATCAGCACTAGTAAAAAGTTCTTCAACAACCTCAGGTATAGTTTTTTCTTTATATAAGCCCTTATTCCCTTTTTCTGTATCAATTCCATAATAATTCAAAAAGGATTTACTCAACCACCCTTTATAATCCTCTGTTTTGAAAAGTTTATATTCTATCGCAGTCAAACTTAACCCCTTAAAAAGATAGTAATAAATAATCTCTGGAATAAGATCTTTTATACTTCTGTGATCGAATAATTCATATGTTTTAAACATTTTTTATCTCCTTTTTTAATGTTATTAAATCCACCGAAGGCAGTTCCGTCAAATCCAATTCATAAATTAAGTTTGAAACATTCTTAGGCAATTTAGAAAATGGATTTATTAAATTTACATCATAAATACATGCCGATTTAAAAGAAAACTTCTTTGTTTCTGCATCCAATGGCGAAATACGCATTTTTTCTTTTTCAAGATTTAGCGCAAAATTAAATGACTTAAAATGTTCTGAATGAGCTTGTAATTCTGCAATAAGTTGGTTCAAAGATAAGCCTACAGTACTTTCCTCCACAATGACAGCAACTAGAAAATTACGGTCTATATTAAAAAGTTGAGCATGCTTTATTGTAACCATCGAATCAATTGACATTGTTGTTTTTATTTCCAAATTGCAGGAATCTAATACAATATCATATTTGCCAGTACTACCTGTGCTATGCCAATAATTTGAAAGATCAATTTCTATCGTTTGTGACACGTATTTGAGGAACGACAATTCCCCAAACAGCCCTACCAGATTCACGAACCTCTGCTCCCTAGGGAACTGAAATAGATTCACCAATGAATAGAAGAACTTTACAAAGCCCGATGCGCCCATGAACTGAGTGTGAGCCACACACAAATTGATAAACGAGTCAAGGCTTGCGTCATCATAAACTCCATCCACCGGTAATATTTCAATTACGTTGTATTTTCCTGACTCAAACTGTTGGGTGTTTTCTATTGCCGTAATCTCAATGTTTGTATTCAGGCGAAGAAATTCTGTCGCCAAGCTCTGATGCGCTGCACCTTCATTGTTATAGGCCATATAAACAAGATGCTTTTGAGACATAAAGAATCCAGAACAATCTGAAAGTTTATGCACCAAATAAATCGCACCATCGCACGGGCAGGCAGTCAGAGCGTTCTTTACTTTTTCTAACATATCAATCACCCTTTACGAAATATGTTTTTTCCTTCGGAATGTAAACCGCAAACATATACTGCTCCTTACTTTCCATCGGATGAGTTCTATCCTTACCAGGGACAATTCTATGAATCTGGATGTTGATCTTATCCTTGTCAACAACAACACCACTATCACCGATATAGGTGATCTTCTCGGCAATAGTAGAGTCAGCACCTTGGAGCAACGCCTTGATTCTAAAATCGTGCTCATAAATACTACGATAACGAGCCTTTTTGTCGCTGCCCATCAGTATAACAGGTATGTTATCCTGACCGAGCAAATCCGTCAAAGCCTTCTTTTGGAATGGCTCATAATCAAACACTCCGTAAATTACACTGATCAACTTCTTTAACGTGCTTGCATCAAAATATGCATAGCGAGCTGTTATAGTGCCGATCTTGCTTCCAGCAGTTGTAGGCTCCCAGGTGACGGAATCGAACAGTTTTCGAAGTTCGGTGTCGTTTTCAGCAATTTTACCTTCATCGGACACCAAAAATCTTTGCTTAAGCCAACGATTCTTAAAAGCAACCTTTTTATATTTAACACGCTGCTTGCTTGTGGGACTCTGCTTGGTCTTTTCCGACTGAATAAGTATATCATCAATATCAAGCACACCATTTTCAACATCTGCGAACTGATCCCAAAGATCATCCTCAATCTCCGCAAGGTTAGTAAACTCCTGTGCAATTTCAGAGGTAGTAAAGATCTTACAAATATCGATATATTTGCTACGATATCCAAACCAACGCGCTCTCTGCAGATTTGTATCCATATTTCCACCGCCGGTCGCCCAACGTGTGAAATATGTAGTAATCAAATTGGAAAAGGTAAGCCCCCTTTGAAGAAGATCTCCACCAATATAGATTTTATGCCACTTGAGTTTTTCGTTTCCTTGCGTGGTTTTTCCTATTCCGTTTTTGAGAACCACCTTTGTTTTTTTGACTACTGTTGTAATCTCGTCAACAAGTTCATCAAACGCAATGGATGTCTTGATATCGGAGGATACATATATTTCATAGCATTTTCTGAACTCAGACAAGTATATTTTCTTATCCTCATCATCGTACTCGAACGAATCCTTCATACTTGATATGTAGTTGTATATCGAAGTGTAGATACTACTGTGCTGAGACACCTCGCGGAAGGCGTGAATAATCATATCGCTGTAATTCTCTTTTGTCTTAGTGGCTCTCTTGCATTTTATCGCACTTGCCACGATAAAATATCTTACTGCCTCCCAAAGAGATTCAGGAATTACTCCCTCCGATAAATCCTCATGATCGTCATCAGATACAATATCAATAATATCATTCTCATACAAATGATAAACCTCTGCTCCATCATATCCGATCCCAGGCTGAATCAATCTTATTGAATCGGGTCTCAGTCTGCTCAAATCATCAAGGAAGATGTTAGCCTGCGGTGTGGCAGTAACAGACAAGTACATCGGGTCCTCAAGCAAATCCTTCATCTTGCAAATTTCTTTATAGGTTGCCGATGCATTTTTTGTCTTATCTTTAGCTGTATTAAGACTTGCCTGATCTCCCTCATCGTCAATAATAAACGCCTTAAACTTAGACTTATCCAATCTACTAAATAATGCGTTTATTTTTCTCATAGCAACAGGTCTCTTCATTGATACGAAGATGACTGGCTTGTTGTTTTCAAGAAGATCTGTCATAATCTCGTCGTCGATGCTTAAGATCTGATTACTGTCATCAGTAGTAAAGATTGCAGGGCCTTCCTCGTCATATGTAACATCTCCGACGACATCAAAGGTTTCCTTGAATCTATCTGTGGTTTGCTTAAGCAGACTGGTATCATATCCTCCATAGATAACAAGGATATTATATCCGTTGTCAAAAGCAAGCGCTGTAAGCATCTCCAAGTTAGAGGTTTTACCAGACTGAACTTTGCCTACAAGTAATACGTTATTATTTTTGTTTGAGGCTGCAAGTTGCAGTTGAATACTCTTGTAGGTTTCGACAATATTTTGAACGATATTATCTGCGCCCGTTTCTCCATATGCCGCAACATGTTTTCCGTGAACCAGTGCATAATATTCGCCCAGTTTCATAGGAATCGTAGTTGCTCCTCCTGATCCAAAGGTGTATTTTTCCATGAATTAATCCTCCGAAACCTTGGAAAGAAATTCGTTCATTCTATTTCTGATAGCAACTGCAGGTATGTACCCTTCCTTGTCGGATGTGGATTTTGCCTGCTGTTCTGCAACAACAAACGATATGACAAATTTTTCAAGTACAATTTTAAAATCCTCATTGTTAGTGTAAGGCTTAAAGAACGGATGGTTGATATTTATAACTATGTTGACCTTCTGACCGTCCTCCGACTCATCTACATTGATCCAATAAGACTTGTTTCCGATAGACCATTCAACAATAAAATCCTTTTTTATCGCCTCATTGATCTGTATAGGATACTTTCTCTTACTTCCAACGATTTTTTCTTCTATGTTGTTTGTGCTTTGTAGATATAACTCATAAGCTGCAATGTCTTGATTACCTGCAGTTATATCTGGCGGATTATTTGATACATCATCATTAACCACGGTGGTGCTATCATCAACAGTAAAAGAGAAGGAATCCGTAAACTTTTTAACCTCATCCCGAACATTGTCAGATGCCTTTTCAGAAAACTCTTCTTCTTTGGCTCTTTCCTTGTTGGTCAGTTTTGCAATGTCAATATAGTCTTGAATTTGTTTCTTGAGTTTCTCAACAAAGATGACCTCTAAACCATCATCCCATACAAAGCCATCTTTCGCCTGGTTTACAGGAAAATCCTCAAGGTTAAACTCCCCGAACAGTTTGTGCGCTATCGTACTTTGCGCTTGATGAAATATTCTTTCAGGCTTATAGTTTTGATCCTCACCGCCAACAACAACTCTCCCTCTTCTGAAAAGTGCAAATCCAGCCTTGCCAAATCCACCGTTCGCTAAAATCCCTACGAAGCCTGTGATATGGTGAATTATTCCGTCAAACTCAAATTCGAAGTCCACATTTTTTCTCCAGGTTGTCCCTCTGAATTCAAGGCTCTGATACTCGTCAAAATGAAGAGGAATATCATTGAACCAAATGTTGACCTTGCCCGAGTTTAAATCTCTACGATACATACTCTCCAGGAGCTGAATAATCTTTCCCTTGGTTCGAGAACCATCGATCTTCTTTGTCACATCGCGGATAATAATCGTAGTTCCGTGCTCCATAGGATCACACTCAACAGAAATAACATCTATAGTGTTGAGGCGCTTTTCGCGGAGTTCTTGAATGTTAACCTCGGTATAATACTTATTGCTCGAGCCTAACTGTGTGCTTTCCACTGACCATATATTTCCGAACCAACTTGCTGCAGTTTTCAAGCCCATGCCAAACTCATTTCTGCCTCCATTTGATTCAGGTGGAGAATCTACCTTTACAGCCCTTACAAAGTCATCCACCTCCATTCCAAAGGCATCGTCTGAAATTTTTAAAACATTATTCTCAAAATCGTATTCAATATGCACGGTAACGGTTTTAATCCCATTCTCAACTAAAAGCGTCTCATTATTATAAAACGATTGAGTCGAGTTATCTACAAATTCTGCAATCGCATACCAAGGCTTATAATTCAAGCGCGAAAAAACACCAAGAACACCCGCCTGCGGTTGTATATTTAACGGAGTAATTTTCTCTTCCATCGCTGCCCTCACTACAATTATAATTTTAACAATGCCTCTGCAAACATTTTCACAAGTTTGACATTTACAGAATTCCCAAGTTGTCTATATGAAACTGGATCAGAATCGTTAAAAATAAAATCATCCTTAAAACTCTGAAGTTTAGCCGCTTCATGAGGCGAAAGGTAGCGATATTTCACCGCTCCTGCATCCCACACAATAGGCGTATTGTTCATAGCCACCAACGACGGGAAATAGTCCGGATTCTTTACGCGAACACCTGATTGCCTGAACTGTGTAATACCGTCCTTAATACTCTTGCAATCACGAGACGCATTCCATTCAAACTTCTGATGTATCAGACTACGAGATGTCATATTGTATCTTTCAACCCAAGCATCTATAAACTCATGGTTGTTGTTGTACATAACCCTACTCTTCCAGACCATTTCTTTTTTCCAATCTGGCATATCCTGATAACCAATGTCAGGATCTCGCTTATATTCTTCATCATCATAGATTCCAAGTCCAGCCTTATGAAGCCAAAACGGACTCTTCACACCCTCAACATTTTGAAGAAATTCCTCCCATATATCAAGAACCTCTGCAAGCTCCGCCGAAAGATAATACTTAAGATCAACTTCATCATCCAAAAGATTTGGAATACAGTTTTTAGGACACGTTTCATAACGCGCATCAATTCCGAGCATCCGTCTCGTTATTTTCTTTTTTTCACGTAACTGATTTGTTTTTATTACCGCCTCTTTAACACCTAATATATAGACACGATCTCTTACCTGCGGTATGCCAAAGTGATGAGGTGACTCTATAACGGGATCTTCAGTTATAACAAATCCTAACTGCTTAAGTTCATCACAAACAACATGCCAGTTATCTACATTATCTGCAAGGTTGCGAACATTCTCAAGAATAACATAATTACATTCGGGATGATTTTTAAGTATGTCAACTATTCGAAAAAAGAGTTGCCCTCTATCATCAGTCTCGCCATTTTCAGTTTCTACAACCTGAAATCCATTGCGTTTTCCAGCCTTTGAAAACGTCTGACACGGGAAACCTCCGCATAGTACATCAAATTGTGGGATATTGTTTTCCTTTACGGCCATTTTTATGTCCGCAGAAATAATCAATTCCTCATTCTCAGGCTTATAGTTCTCTTCATACACCTTACGACACCATTTATTGATATCACACGCAAAAACACACTTGCCACCCAATGATGCCATCGCTTGATGAAACCCTCCTATACCGCAAAATAAATCTACAAACGTAAACCTAACTTTTTTCTTTCGTCCACGTTTTTTACCTTTTGAAACATTAGTTGCAACAAACTCAGCCCCCTCTTTCACTCGAGACTTTACATTTCGATTTTTTGTTCTCATATTAGATTTCATCATCATTATAAACCTACTATAGGGATAACAGGAAATTCATCATTCACGCCACATTGAACCATTGATAATCGGCACAGGATAATGCTTCGTCAAAATCGGGCCAAGCATATCAAGTGCACGAACATAGAACGCAGCTTTACCGCTCCCATCAGTATTAGTTGAATAAATAAATAAATAAATAAATTCTGTAAAGGAATGTCGTATCATCATTTCACTCTCTGTATTGCTCATCCGGCAATATATTATGTCATCAACACGTAACGCAACATCATATCTTTAACAAATTTTTTATACAAACTGGCTAGGCACAATATTTGTTTGACTTAATTGCGTACTATAGTAATTTTAAAAATTTTCACAATTCTCACAAAACTAATTACCAAAGGTAATTGTTAACCAAATTTCTCTTATTTTACCATCTTTTGAATGTCAAAACAAGCAAAACTGAACCGTTCAATATTTTAATATTAAACAACGGCCCAATTACAATAAATTACAATAATTATTGCAAGCAAAATCAATAATTTTGTGAATTTACAAAACAAACAATGCTATTTGCAATTCTCACTCATTGCTTTCGCCTAACACGAAGTACGGAGGACAAAGGAGGGCTATGCTAATCGTTTCACTTATTGCTTACGCTTAACACGGACACACATAGTGTGATTTTTGCGGAGGACAAGAGAGAATTGTGCAAGCAAATATTAACAATTGCCCAACAATCCCTCCGTGCTCAGGAAAATCACACTACGTGTCCTCCGTGTTTCGCCGAAGGCCAGAGCACTAGCGAAAATATAAGACCAAGTTGCTTATTCGAGATTTTCGTAAAGAAATTACACAAAACTATCTCTTTTTGGCGATATTGCGAACATAAGAATTATGGGCATGCCTGTTTAGGAAAGTGTTTTCTGTCTGGGCATTTAAGATACGCTTTTCTATTGCTTCAACCTGTAAATCGTCAAAACATTCATGAGTAAATGATTTTATATAATTACACATCACACTTCCACGCTCGAAGGTTGTCTCTGGCATCCTATCTTTTGTCTTTAATTCACACTCTCCTGCGAAAAATACGATTTGATGGAGACACTCTTGAGAAACACATATTGTATTAGCTAAACATTGAATGTGTTTGTAGTTTTGAAAAAACGGATTTTGGAATTTTGTCTTTTTCCTATAAATTACCTGCGTCCAAGTTCTGGATTTAGCATCACCATAAATCCAACCTTTATAATTTTTTGTCTCAACAACAAAAATACCATATTTAGAGATAACAATATGGTCTATTTGAGTTGTTCCTCCCATATTGTCACTAATCATTACATTATTTAAAACTCGATATTTACTCTTATCTAAATACCTATAAAAACAAAACGAAACTAGCCCCTCACCAAATTTTCCTTTAATCGTAGGAGATTTTAAAAGCAATATAATCAAATAGATAACTATGAAAAAAACAATTAAATTTTCCATTACAAGTCCTCAACAAATCACGTAGATATTGTATCAAAAAAAGCCACCAAAATCATAGGAATTTTTAGAAAAAACATACATTTTCTCGCAAAAAACATAGATTTGTCAGTTTTCGTATTGATGATGAGAATGGACTAAATTCGTGTCTGAATTTAGATGTTTGTCCCCCCTAAGCGCTAAACTATCTTATATTTATTTTGCTCTCAAGTTTTGGTGGGGACATTGAGGACATTGGAGACATTGGCGACGGGAGAGCAATAATTTCTAGCGCTTAAACAATTCTGTCCCCAAGGTCTCCTGTGTCCCCAAGGTCCCCTAAGCGCTAAACTATCTAATTAAAAATCTTTACTCCCAACCATTTCTCTTTTTCAAATGGCCTGTCATTTGACGAAGCTCTGAAATCATCTCACTAAGCCTGATTTCTAACTCTGCAGATGTATTTACCTTTGCAAGATACGAATAAGCTGCTTAATCTGTATTGAAATATTGCTTCCGCTTGCCTGCGGCGCTTTCTGGGAGATTCGGAGTTTAGGAGATTGGGAGGATTAATACATACTCAATGTCTTTCGTCAAGCAGGAGGTCAACATGGAACATTCATACTCCTAGCCTCCGAAGTTCCAAATCTCTAAGCAACGAAAGTAACTCTAAATATTGCTTCCGCTTCTGGGAGATTGGGAGGTTTGGAGATTTGGAGGTTGAGCCTTGGGATTGCACACACACTCAATACCTTCCTTCAATGTCTGAAAGCCAAAATTCAATACTAATCCAACAGGAAGATTCATCATCCTAAGATATGTTCGACATTGTGCTGCAAACACAGGATGCTTAACATTAACGGCTTTCAGCTCAACGACGATTTTATCTTCAACCAACAGATCAATCCGCTTAGGATGTTCATCCTCACGACAAAACACCATACCCTTATAAATTACAGGACAAGGAACTTGACGCTGAACTTTTAAACCACTTTGCTCCAATTCCCAAGCGAGTGTCGACTCATACGCTTCTTCTTTCAAACCGCAACCGAGTTCTCTATGCACCTCAATCGCCGCACGAATTATTTTATCAGTAATATCAGAATGAATACCATTATAACATATTATATTCATACTCCTAGCCTCCGAATCTCTAAGCAACGAAAGTAACTCTAAATATTGCTTCCGCTTGCCTGCGGCGCTTACTGGAAGATTCGGAGGTTTGGAGATTGGGAGGATTAATAGATAAACAATGCTTTTCATCAAGCAAACGTTCGTAGTAAAATGAATTAATCTGACGCTGAAGCTCGCGTACGCTCCAAAGAGACTTTCTTGCCTCTTCTAAATAATATGCACGAGCCTCTTTATTCTCCACCGAAATCAACAACCTGTAATGACTCCAACTCAATTGTTCACACAGTGTGTGAACTTTTGGGAATGCCAAGTAGAACCTACGCATGTAAAATAAATTCACCCTAGTAAATCCAGCCCCAAGGTCACGCGTAAGTTTTACAGATAATTCGTCTATTAATTTATCGCCATACGCAGCCTTAGCTTCGCCGCCTTGTTTTTCAACAATCATTTTACCGACTAGCCAATATGCTTTAACCATTGCAAAATTGGCCGTTTTATGAACAAACTGACGTGCTTCTACAAAAACATCACGCACCTGCTCATAAAAACTAATTTCTGTTTTAACTGCAACTCTTTTCTTGTTACTCATATTCATCTCACTTTTTTGTTCTTACATTTTTTCTTGTTTTACCATCTTTTGAGGACAAAACAAGCAAAACTAAATCGTTCAATATTTCATATTAAACAACGCCATAATTATAATAAATTACAATAATTATTGCAAGTAAAATCAATAATTTTGTGAATTTATTAAAGTTAATAATGCTATTTGCATTTTGTCTTAGACACAAGCTTCTTAATCTTTATTTGAAATATTGCTTTCGCTTGCCTGCGGCGCTTACTGGGAGATTCGGAGTTTAGGAGATTGGGAGGTTAAATACATACACAAAGCTTTTTGTCGACTAGTAATATTCATACTCCGAGCCTCCGAATCTCCAAATCTCCAAGCAACGAAAGTAACCCGTAAATATTGCTTTCGCTTGCTTGCGGTGCTTTCTGGGAGCACACATAGTGTGGCTTTCCGGAGTTTGGGAGGATTGATAGATACTCAAGTCCTCTGTCCCCAACCACTAAACAAAAAAACCGCACTACTCGTGCTCTGTTATTGTATTATTGCCCAAAACAAAACAATTCTTGTCTTATCAAACCAATTTATGATATAATGGCAAAACACATAAAAACAAGGAGTTTTTTACTATGGCAACAGCAATCGTAGGTGCAAATTGGGGCGACGAAGGCAAAGGAAAAATGACAGACCTTCTTGCTCGTGATGCAGATATTATCGTTCGATTTCAAGGTGGCAACAATGCTGGTCACACAATTATCAATGACAAAGGTCGTTTTGCATTACACCTTCTTCCTTCTGGTGTTTTCAATCCCAATGTTATAAATGTAATTGGAACAGGTGTTGCTCTTAATATTCGTGCATTCAAAAAAGAGCTTGATGAGTTGATTGAAGCAGGTATTCAGCCAAACATCATTGTTTCTGATCGTGCTCAAGTGCTACTTGACATTCATAAGCAATTAGATGCTCTTGAAGAGCATCGTCTGGGCAAGGCTGGCTTCGGTTCAACAAAGTCTGGTATTGCCCCATTCTACTCTGATAAGTATTCAAAAATCGGTTTTCAGGTATGCGAGCTATTCCATTTAGACCAGATGGATCAGCGCATTCAGCTATTTTGTGATCGCAAAAACCCACTTCTAACAAGTGTTTATAATCAGCCAGCACTTGACCCTGCAGCTATTAAAGCTGAGCTTGCAGAGCTAGCTGAAATTATCCGTCCATTTGCTCGTGACACTGGCGACTTCTTTAACAAAGCAATCAAGGAGGGTAAGCGCATTCTTCTTGAGGGTCAGCTTGGCTCACTAAAGGATACAGACCATGGTATTTACCCAATGGTTACTTCATCCTCTCCATTAGCAGGCTTTGCATCAATTGGTGCAGGTATTCCACCTTACGAGATTAAGGATATCATCACCGTGGTTAAGGCTTACTCAAGTGCTGTTGGTGCTGGTCCATTTGTTTCTGAAATCTTTGGTGACGAAGCAGAGGAGCTACGTAAACGTGGTGGAGACAAGGGAGAATATGGAGCAACAACTGGTCGTCCTCGTCGCGTTGGTTGGTTTGACGTTCCTGCGACACGATATGGATGCCAGCTTCAGGGAGCAACAGAAGTGGCATTGACAATTGCAGATGCTCTTGGTTATCTTGACGAGATTCCAGTATGCGTAGCATACGAAATCGACGGCAAACGCATTGACTACTTCCCTGCTACTCCATATCTATATAAAGCAAAGCCAATCATTGAGAAGCTACCTGGTTGGAAATGCGATATTCGTGGAGCAACAGATTGGGATGCACTACCTCAGCAGGTTCGCGATTATGTTAAATTCATTGAGAAGAGCATTGGTGTTCCTATCACATTCTTCTCAACTGGACCAGATCGTAAGGACATCATTCGCTTAGGCAAGCGCGCATAAGTAATTTATTGCATTAGATAGAATTACCTATCTAAAAATTGAATAATTTAGGGCGTAGTCAAGCAATTTGCACTGGCTACGCCCTACTCTAATTTAACTAATAAAATAAAAAAACGATATGATAGAACGCTACACAAGAAAAGAAATGGCTGCCCTATGGTCAAGCCAACACAAGTTCGAGGTTTGGTTAAAGGTGGAGCTTGCAGCTACAGAGGCATGGGAAAAGCTTGGAGTTGTCCCAGCAGGCACAACTGAGCGAATGCGGGCAAATGCATCCTTTACTGTTCAACGAATCGATGAGATTGAGGCATCTACTCACCACGATGTAGTAGCATTTACTCGTTGTGTTGCGGAAAGTCTTGGTGAAGATTCAAAATGGCTTCATTATGGATTGACATCAACAGATGTTGTTGACACCGCTGCAGCCGTTAATATCCATGAAGCATGTGGAATGCTAATTGAAGGAACAAAAAAGCTCATTAGCACACTTGCTGAACAAGCAAAAAAATATAAAGACACCCCAGTAATGGGTCGCACACATGGAGTTCATGCTGAGCCTACTACCTTTGGAATGAAGTTCCTTTTATGGCATGAAGATATGAAGCGTTGTTTAACTCGCCTTGAGGCAGCCGCAGAGACAATGCGTGTAGGAAAGATTTCTGGTGCTGTTGGGAACTACGGTAATATAGATCCATTTGTTGAAAAATATGTTTGTGAGAAGCTAGGCATCAAGCCTTCACCTATTTCTACACAAGTATTGCAGCGTGATCGTCATGCGGAGTTAATGTGTGCTATTGCCATTACAGGCTCATGCATTGAGAAGATTGCTACAGAAATCCGGCACTGCCAACGTACTGAGCTACGCGAGGTTGAGGAGCCTTTTGCGAAGGGGCAAAAGGGATCTTCCACAATGCCGCACAAGCGTAATCCGGTAAAAAGCGAGAATCTTTGTGGGCTTTCACGTGTACTACGTGGTTATGCAGTTACCGCAATGGAAAATGTGGCATTGTGGCATGAGCGAGATATTTCACACTCCTCTGCTGAGCGTATTATTATTGCGGATGCAACGACACTGCTTGACTATATGCTAGAGCGCATCAATTTCATTGTAGGAGGATTATTGATTTATCCAGAGAACATGAAGCGTTCAATGGATATGAGCCATGGGCTTGTATACTCACAGCAGGTAATGCTAGCACTTGTTGCTTCAGGTATGTTACGTGAGAAGGCGTATGACCTTGTGCAGCGCTTGGCAATGCAGGCATGGGCAGAAAACAAAGACTATCCTGAGCTTTTAAAAGCAGAGCCAGAAGTTATTGCTCACCTATCTACAGATGCTATTGATTTACTTTGCAAGCCAGAAAACAGCTTCAAGAATATACCACAAGTATTTGATCGTTGCCTGAATGACAAATAGTCTGCCAACCTAAATTTTGGCAAATTGGAGTCAATAGGGTGCTAATGCACCCATTCAGTCTCCAATTCAATAAATCAAATACAAATTTTACAAATATGATTGCTACTAGTACAAGGTTTTGTAAGTAGCAAGAAACTCAAATATATTAAAAACGGAAAAAATAATGACAGAAAATGAAACAATACTCGAGAGATTTACTGCTTGGGTAAATGTAATTGATGGTTATGTTTGGGGCATCCCTCTAATTCTTCTAATCATATTAGGTGGTTTGTTTCTAACAATTCGCTTAGGAGGAATGCAATTTATCCGACTTCCATTAGCGATGAAATATATGCTGAAGAATGAAAAGGAAGGCAAGGGAGAGGTTTCCAGTTTTGCTGCTCTCTGCACAGCTCTTTCAGCAACAATCGGAACTGGTAACATCGTAGGTGTTGCAACTGCTGTTATTTCTGGTGGACCAGGTGCATTATTTTGGATGTGGCTTGCTGCTCTATTTGGAATGGCTACAAAGTATTCAGAAGGCTTACTTGCAATTAAATATCGCTCACACGATAGCAAGACAAATCATGTTTTAGGTGGTCCTTTCTACTATATTGAGAAAGGCATGGGAATCAAATGGAGATGGCTTGCAAAATTCTTTGCATTTGCAGGTGTACTAGTTGGTTTATTTGGCATTGGTACATTTACTCAAGTAAACTCCATAAATACATCAATCAACACGGCATACCAATCAGTATTTGGCAATGCAAACAATCCATCCTTTACATTTTTAGGAACAGAATACACATTCGTTACAGTTGTCTCAAGTATCCTAATTGCATTACTTGTTGGGCTTGTTGTTATTGGCGGAATCAAACGCATCGGTAAGGTATCTGAGACAATAATCCCATTTATGGTTGTATTATATGTTGGCTTCTCTTTTATTCTAATTATTACTAACATCACAAAAATAGATGATGCTATCGTGCTAATATTCCGATCAGCATTTGGACTTGATGCAGCAGCTGGTGGTATGTTAGGTGCGATGATTGTAGCAATGCAAAAGGGTGTTGCCCGTGGTATTTTCTCTAACGAAGCAGGTCTTGGTTCTGCACCAATTGCTGCAGCAGCGGCACAGACTAATGAGCCTGTTCGTCAGGGGCTTGTCTCTATGACTGGTACATTCCTTGACACAATAATTGTATGCTCAATGACTGGTCTGGCACTTGTAATGACAAATTCATTTGACCCAACTCTAGGGCTTCAAGGTGCTGATGCGACAATGCACGCCTTTGCTGTAGGTATTCCTTTCCTTAGCAAGACTATCACAGATATATTTGTTGCTATATGCATGATTTTATTTGGATTCACTACAATTCTTGGTTGGAACTATTATAGTGAGAGATGTCTGGAATATTTAACCAACGGAAAAATGCAGCCAGTGCTTGTATTTCGTTGGCTATACATAATTGCTGTTTTCATCGGACCATATATGACAATTTCTGCGGTATGGGTAATTGCAGATATATTCAATGGCATTATGGCACTTCCAAATATGATAGCATTATTTGCTCTATCTGGTGTCATTGCCCGAGAGACACGCGACTTCTTTGAAAGAAGGGGAAAAGGCAAAATTATTGACTAAGCAACGGGCTTAAATCCGGTTGCCAGTCACTGGAATTAGGCTTAATTCTAGTATGAGATAATGTGTACAACACATTTACACGAAAAAGGCGATGCCGAAGCTTCGGCACCGCCTTTTATATTATTTTGCTATTCGTAAAGAAAATTACTTAATTGCAACTTCCTTACCTGCAGCAGCTGAGCGATAGATACCATCAAGCATCTTCTGAACTGCTAGACCGTCATAACCAGAAGCATCTAGCTCTGTACCCTTCAAGCAGCCATCTACCCAATTTTGAAGCTTACGAGCAAAGATTGTCTCCCAGTCATTCTTACCTATGAAGTTTGGCTGAGTATTAACCATTAGACCATTGTAGTCTGTATAAATCTCAGCTGTGCTCCACTTGCAGCCACCCTTTGTACCAACAGCTTCCCAATCATGGATATCTTCCTTAATGTGAGCAGCAAAGGATGACTCAATCTGTAGAATTGCACCATTTTCGAAACGGATTTGACCTGCAGCAAAGTCCTCAACAGTATATGTCTTCCAATCCCAGCCTGGCCATACAGACAATGTCTCAGAAGGCTTATTACCCATATATGTCCATACATTTGCAGATGCAGCAACTGGTTTTGGGCAACCCATAAACTCATAAGCAGCTTCTAGCATGTGAACACCGATATCGATTAGAGGTCCACCACCCTGAAGCTCCTTCTGACCGAATACACCCCAGTTTGGAATACCACGGCGACGTAGTGCCTTAACCTTTACAAAGAAAATATCACCGAATACGCCATTATCACGAGCCTTATTCATTGCGAAAGAAACATCGCGATAACGCTGCTGGAAGCCAACAGATAGCTTTACCTTTGCCTTCTCTGCAGCAGCAATCATCTTCTCGCACTCAGCAGGTGTCATAGCCATTGGCTTCTCAACCATTGCATGGCAACCAGCCTTACATGCATCAACAACAGGCTGCATGTGCAAACCATTAGGTGTACATACATCAACAGCATCTGGCTTAACTTTCTTAATCATCTCAAGCCAAGCTGTCTCAGAAGTAACCTTACCAGTCTTCATATCTGCACCGAAAAGATTTTCCTCTGGAACGCCCCACTTATCGCGCATTACCTCTAGGCGATCTTTAACAATATCTACACCAGCAACAATTTCAACCTCAGGCATATTCTTATATGCATTTAGGTGAGATTGTGCGATACCACCGCAACCGATAATTGCAATGCGTAGCTTTTTACCCTTATAGACCTTTTTTGGTCCATCCATCTTTGTTGATACACTTTCGTTTGCCATTTTTATTATTCCTATTTATTTTTGTTTAAGCCTTCGTTAAGTGCGTAACGAAAACCAATATTATTAAAACAAAATTTATTAAATCAATTCCTTTAAATATTTAACAGTATCTGCGATATCTTTATTCTGTCCTTCTTGTTCACTAATCTCGCGTTCAATAATAAGCTCACCTGTAAAGCCAATTTCCTTTAGCTTTGCAATAAATTCTGGGTAACGAACCATGCCAGTACCGACCTTAACCTCAGGACCTAGCCACTTACCATTTGTTGGAACCTTTCCATCCTTAGCATGGACATTGCGAACATACTTACCAAACACATCTAGTGCATCAATAGGATTTCCCTTGCCATACATTAGTAGATTTGCTGGATCAAGATTGATGCCAAGATTACCAGTGCCCACGTGCTCAATAAAGCGCAATAGGGTTACAGGAGTTTCTTGCCCTGTTTCAAACCAAAATTCTAGTCCCCTTTGCTTGCAATAATTTGCCACCTCTAAAATAGCCTCAGCTACATTAACAAACTCAGCATCTGTCATATTCTCCGGAAGGAAGCCGCAATGAGTAATAATTGCTGGTGCACCAAGCACTACAGCAAAATCAGCCCATTTTTTCAGTGCTTCAATTCGGGCCCAACGGAATGCTGGAGGAACAATACCCAAGGTTATTGGACCACGCTGAAAATCCCAAGACTGTGGGCCAGGAACACCAGCCCAGAATGCTGTTACTCTTACGCCCTTTTCTGCAAGCTTCTTTTTATTTGCCTCTGCAATTTCCTTCGTGCATTGGTTCATATTCCAAGAAACTAACTGACAGCAATCCAAACCAAAGTTTGCAATTTTATCAATTCCTTTTCCATCATCTGTTAAACCGCTCAATACACCGATTGACATTTTTTTTTGTTCTGACATAACATTTCCTTACATTAAGAGTTAAAATTAATCATAATTGAAAGCCACCTGCAACAGCAATATCAGCTCCCACAATATATGAGGCGGCATTCGATGCTAAAAACACAGCTGCTCCAGAGCAATCTTCAGCCGTTCCAAATCGATTTGACGGGATCCTTTCTAAGAGCTTTTTAGCAAAAGCATCATCCTTCAATGCCTCTGCATTTCTATCGGTGTGAATAACCCCTGGTGTGATTGTGTTTACCGTTACACCAAATGGAGCAAGCTCTACAGCACAGGTCTTCATTAAATTAAGCTGTGCAGCCTTTGTTGTAGCATAAATGCATAGACGCCCAGCAGGACGATCTTGATGCACACTACCAATGCTTATAATTCTTCCCCAACCTTGTTGCTTCATATTTGGTGCAAAAATATTTATAAGCTGGAAAGCAGAGGCGAGATTTGTTTTAAACATATCTTCAAAGGTTTTTTGATTAAATTCATCTACATGCATATAGCATTGAGTTGAAGCATTGAGTACGAGAATATCTATATCAAAATCACCCAAAGCCTCAAGCTGCTGCTTCATTTTAGAGATGTCTTCGGCTGAGCCAATTTCAGAAGTAACAAAGGAAGCACTTAATCCTTCTGCACGGGCCTCTTCAACTGCTGCTCGTAATGCATCAGAAGGCTTTGAACCGTGAAAAACGACATGAGCACCAGCACGAGCCATAGCAAAAGCTATTGCTTTTCCTATTCCACGACTAGAACCAGTAACTAATGCTTTTCGTCCTTTTAATGAAAACATATTTCTCTCTAAATAAACAAATGATTAAATTTTGAGAACACACCAATATTTATATATATATAAATTATCCTTTTATTTACCCCACAAAGTCAAGGAGAAATAAGCCTTATGAAGTAAAATAAAAGAAAAATTAAACTACTAAGCTATATTTATCCGAAATTAAGCAATTGGAAGCCTAATCAAGGCATAATGGTTTCTGCCTTTTCAATAATGTAAGCACAGGTAATGAGACAACACAGCACCTGATGGGGGCAGATGGTGCTACGGTGAGTGCTTGAGGAGACATATACTCAAGTAGCATTGCCACCACCCTTTGCGATTTATTCATCAATTAAAAAAATCACAATTAGAGAAGAGTATTTGCTACTCGTGACGAAGTGCTATAATTGGATCAAGCTTTGCCGCACGTATAGCGGGATATAAGCCAAAGACAATTCCTGTTGCTGTACTAATTCCTAAAGAGAGAATTAAATTCCACATAGTAACAACTGTTGGCATTCCAGCAAAAGACGTTACTGCATACGGGATTAGCAAGCCAAAGCCCACACCAATAATTCCTCCAATTATAGACAAGACGAGGGTTTCTATCAAAAATTGCATAACAATCTGATGACGCTTTGCACCAATAGCCCTACGAATACCGATTTCTCTAGTTCGCTCCGTAACTGTTGCAAGCATAATATTCATAATACCTATGCCTCCAACCAACAAACTGATTCCAGCAATTGCGCCCAATACTATTGAAAATGTCCGCTTTGTTGCCTCCGCTTGCCGCAAAAGAGATAATGGCACACTAACTTCATAATCTTTTTTCTTCTTATGAGAAATATCTAAAATTCGTTGAATTGTTTCTGCTGTTCTCTCTACATATTTCTCGTCAGAAACCTCAACAATAATTTGATGAAGTTCAACTAATTCACTTGAACGTGTGCCAGCCTTATTTTGCGTATAAACATCTCCATAATGCAAGCGTGATGTTGTGATTGGGATATAAACATCTGCCTCCCTATCTGGCATCTGCATTCCAGAATCTGCTGCCTTCTCATGCTTTACAACACCAACAACCTCATAGGAATTGCCTCCAATTCGAAGAATCTCACCTATTACTCCTTCATTAGCCAATAAAGCTCGTGCTCCCTTTTCCGTTAAAACTGCTACACTTTTAGAATAAGCGATATCACTAGAATTTAACACACGCCCTGCCAAGCGCTCACGATTCACCAGCGAAAACCAATCTGCAGAGGTCCCCACTACTCGCAATACAGCCGAGCGATTATTGAATCGCGCATCCTTTTCCATCGCCTTTACTGGAACCACCTTAGATACAGTCGGGATTGTTTCTTGAATTGAAACCGAGTCATTATAAAAAAGACCATATACACTAAGACGAATATTATTATTCATCATAGCACCCTCTACAACAGGCTTCTTTGATGTAATAATAATATTCTTGCTTCCCAAGCTACGAATTCTTGCTAATGCTTCCTCACTAGCACCTTCACCGATTGCAAGCATCGCAATAACACTGCCTACACCAAACACCAAGCCAAGCATCGTCAATACAGAACGAAGCTTATGCAAAAGCAAATTTTTTACACCTAAACGAATATCTCGCTTTAAGGAAGAATAGCTTATCTTTATCATAACTAACAAATCCTGTCTATCTTGCCATCCTTCATGATTAACCTATGCTGAGCAAAATCAGCAATATCTGGCTCATGTGTAACCATAATCACTGTCTTGCCCAAATTATTCATATCAACAAGTAACCTCATAATTTCTATGCTCGTGGCAGAGTCTAGATTTCCAGTAGGTTCATCTGCTAATAAAACTACAGGATCAGTTGATAATGCTCTTGCGATAGCCACGCGCTGCTGCTGCCCTCCTGAGAGCTGGGAGGGTCTATGCCCTAATCTATTTGACAGACCAACAATCTCAGCCATTTCCTTGGCCTTAGTAAAGCATTGCTCATCTGTTTTACCCTTATAGTAAAGAGGTAATGCAATATTCTCAGCGACCGTCAATTGGGGGATTAAATTAAAGCTTTGAAAAATAAAGCCCAAATAATTCAACCGAATATCGCTTAATGCATCATCCTCCAACTGAGAAACATCCTTGCCATCCAGAAAATAATGACCAGCAGTGGGGCGATCCAAGCAACCTAGTATATTTAACATTGTACTTTTCCCAGAACCACTGGCACCCATAATTGCCCAAAAGCTGCCTTTTTCAAAGCTAGCAGAAACTCCATCGAGGGCACGAACAACCTGCCCCCCTAAATCATAATGTCTAGAGAGATTTTCAAATTTTACTGCATACTCACGAGAAGCTTCTGATTCCACCATAGCATAAACTCCGCTTTAAATAAGCCAACTAAATAATTTACTTGTTTACGACTGCCTGCTTCTCTACAGCTGGTGGAGCAGATGGAACTGGCTCAGATTTCTTAGATGATAAAGGCATGCTATTCATTTGATCCTTAGCTTCAGGCAGAAGAGTATTTTTCTCTTCACCCTTCTTCCCTGCTCCGTCCACTGTTGATTTTTGCAAAGGTGGGTTTTCTATTACAAGCTCACCCTCCTCTAGACCCGAAAGAATCTGAATATTTCGATTATTATCTAAGCCAATCTCAACATCCTTAGCGACAGCATTCCCATTTTTATCAAGCACATATACTTTTGTCTTGCCTGACTCCTTTACCACGCATTGCAAAGGCACATAAAGCGTATTCTCAAATTCTTCTACAATTATTTCTGCAATGCAGTTCATACCTGATTTCAGTAATTCGCCACTATCATCATCAAGCTTAATAATTGTTTTATAAACCTTTAGGTCTGGGTTTTGCCACATTTTCTGGGCGTCTGGTAGTGGTGAAATCTGAGAAACCTCACCAGAGAAATCTCGCCCACCAAGAGCTGTAATTGTTACTCGAGCCTTTAAGCCTGGAGTTATCTTCTTTAAATTACTCTCGTGAACATCAACCTCAGCTTGGAATGATGATGCCGTTGGCAAATAAATCAATTCATTGCGCTCCCAAATCTCCATTCCCTCAGAAAGAGGCTCGCGATTTCCCCATCGATTATTAGCACTAGTTGCATAAATTACTAAGCCATCCATTGGTGCATATATCTTAGCATTTGCTACTTGGCTCTCGTAATACTTAAGTCTTTCAAGCTGACGTGAATGCTCAAGCTCTCGAGCACGCAAAGAGGCCTCAGCAGAATTAACACTTGCACCAGCCTTACGCTTTGTTCTTTCCAACGACATTTCTGCTTGAGACAAATCGCTTTCAAGCTGTGCCACCTGGCGCTTATATGTATAATTTTGCAATAAATCAAGATTTCCTTTGGCGGTCTTCAAGTTTAATTCTGCACGCTTCCAAGAAAGCTCATCACCACGCATTTCTGTCTCTGACAGATATTTTTCATCATAAAGCTTTTTTGACCATTCCATCTTGTCTCGGGCACGCTCAAGCTCCTCTTCTGCCAGCTTAATATTACCCTCTGCCTCAGAAAGATTTTTAGGATACTCACCCTCCTTATATTTCTGTAAATCCTCTTTGGCGAATCGCACCTTAAGCTCAGCCAATTCAATATCAGCCTTTGCCTGATTTTGAGCAACAACCAAATCATCTGCTTTAATAAGCTTTTCAGCTTCTGCATTTTGCACAACAATTACCTGATCGCCTCGCTTTGTTTCTAATTCTGAAACATCTAATTCTACGAGCAAATCACCTTTTTTTACAAAAGATCCTTCAGGGATAAGGTATATAATAGAGCGTCTGCCCTCAACACCGCTTTTTAGAATAATTTGCTCTTGAGGCTTTATAGAGCCTGCCTCAAGAACATTTATCACAAGAGGACCTCGTTGTACTGGCTTTAAAATATACAATTCAGAATCATTATTTTTTGAAGAGCTTAAAGTTACAACACTTATTGCCGAAATTGCAGCAATTACAAAAAAGCTTAAAATCAATTTTTTCTTCATTTCTTACCCCAAACATAAACATTAAGTTCACATAATTCACGCAACAAAATTTCTTATAATTTTACATTCATTTCATTAATCTTGTCAATCTTAAACCGAAAATTATGGCTTTTGGAAAATTGCATAATTAAATGAGTAGGGGTAATTAGATCAAGATGCTTAACATCTATTTGCCACATAAGTATGCTATAGGTTATTTTCTGAAGCAATCTAACTCAACTATTCTAACACACCCCAAAAAAATATGATTCCATCTAAAACATATCCACCAAATCTATAAAATTTTGAAACTTAATTCAACCTTGGGGTAATGGCAATCAGACTTGTTGTTATAGTAATCGCATCATCAAGGGGCATTTCCTTTCGCTCATGCCCTGCACCCCATGAATCTGAGTAGACAATATATCTGTCATTTGGTGTGCGCCCTCCATAACCAATGATAAGACGCATGTGCCCACCTCTATCCTGAGGAAGCCCCTGCTCTGGGATAAGCCCCAATTGGACAGACCAAACCAAAGGGATGCCTTTATCAATCTGAGCCTTAATTTTATTAAAGAAAACCTCATTCTTTTGACGATTCTTTGTCTGAACCTTTTTTAAGAGTATTGGGTTAAAACTACTATAAATTTGGCCAATGTCTATTACACCCGTTTTTGGTAAATCAATAGGTACTAAATTAGCCCTCTTTGCTTCGGCATTATATCGTTCAACAAGCTTCATAAGGGCTTTGACGTCAACCCGTTCAATCTCGATGATATTAAGCTTATAGGTATCGTGAAGCACACGCCTAATTCCCTTCATCATCTCATCCATTGATGTGCCACCCGTAGAATCTGTCTTTGCCCACTGAGCAATCTGATGCTGATCTAGCTGTTCATAGCCGTAATAACCCATCACACGCGCAGTTGTTGCCGCTGCACAATAACCCTTCTGCCCCTGATCAACCATTGGTATGCCTGTAATTTCTTTTCCACCATTTGCAGAAGAAATTACATTATCAATAGGACGCTTTTTTCGCTCAAAATTGCGAATTGATTTATTGGCTTGCTCTAATGATGTAGCAGGAGAAATGGTCAAACGGATATATTCTGCTGTAGGAACTGTGCGGGCGCCTTGGTTTTTCACGCTATATTCCATCAGCGTCTGCGTTCCTTGTGTCTTCCAACGCATTCCACCAATGTCATAAGTAGAACGAGTTGGATCACTCTTACGGTTCGCAACAACTCCATTTACCTTAAATACATTATTCAAAGCATTTGCAGTAGCTCGTAGCTTACCGATAAACTCCTCATCTGTAATCTGACCATTGTCCCCGCGATTGTATATCGAAATAACAAGCTTCGTAAGCTTGCCGTTTTCCACATAGCAAATTGTTTCACCAAGAGGCAATGAACCAAGCGTAAAAGTAGGAGAAGAAAATCTAAAGGCAGCATTTTGAGTCACCCACGAAAAGCTCTCATTAGAAAACTCCCCCACTTCCCTATACTGTACTGAAAAAATTTCACCTAAGACCACCTTTTGAGAAATATCTCCTACAGCACACGCACAAAGTATTGTAGCAAGGTTAATAATAATAGAATAAACTATTTTCCTCATATAGTAGCCTCCTTTTTATTTATTTTCGGCTAGTTTCAAATTTCTCTGACCAAGGGGATACATATCCATGCTCAGAGCCAGTCGTCCATTGGGCTTTTACTGGGACATTCAATGAATTATACAATACAGCATTACTACGCGGAGAGCAGGTATAATCGCCAAGACCAATTCTATCAAACTCAACTGGGCAAGTAATTCTTTTTGCATGATTAACTGCATCATAATATCCCAATGCCTCAACCCACTGAGGATGCCATGAGCGAAGAATATTTGAATCAGTTTGACCTCCTATATCACAGCACCAAACAATACCAATCCGACATTTTGTAACATCACTATCATGAGCAGCTGCCCAAACTGATTGTAGTCCACCTTGACTACCTCCTGAAACGGTAAGATTCTTTCCATCCCACTCAGGCAATGTTTTAACAAATTCTAACGCACGAAGCACACGCAAAAGCATATCATGGAAATATGCTGTATCCCGATTTGAATTTTGCTCGGGATCCATTGCATAGGAATTACCATTACTCATTATACTCTTGTTAAATTCTGTATAATACTGATTATCCTTACCTAGCTCAAAGCCATGAGCATTGATAGAAAAGGTAATTTTATCTGTTTGCCACTCTTGAATCCATTGCTTACCACAACCATAGCCTTGAAAATCAACCGTGGCAGAGAGTGTACCATGCTTAGCATTTGGTTCAATAAGTAAATAACCAGTTACTGGACGCTCGGTAGGTGAATCAACCTTAACTGCATAAACCAGCTTACCGACCGCATTGGTTTTTACAAGCACCATCTCTGCTTTCACGGGGACATCTTCAAGCTTTGCCTTTTCCTTTGCCCAATATTCATCAAAATCAACTGGCTCAGGAACTACCTGCTTAAGCTCAGAGATTGCGGCACCAGCCCCCATTGGTGAAAGCACATCATAGGTATGCTTTCCTCCCCAATACTCCACCGTCTTCTTCAGACGTGCATTGCCCTCGCCTTCGACATGGGCTCTAACATCAACAAAGCCAGGTACAGCTATTGAGGTTGTGTATTTTATTGTTTCACCTACCTTGATTGGGAAACGCTTTGTCTCTGAAATTCCATCATCACCACGCCTGCGCACTACTACATCAAAATTATTTGTTACGGCCCCTTCCTTGCATTCCAACGTAAAAGAGAATTCCATTGGTTCGTTTAGAGCAAATTCTACTGGGTTCTTATTTATTGCACCAACAAGCTCCAGCGATTGAGCACTTTTAAGTGCAAAAGGCGATTCCTCTGCCTTCAATAATGGATTTAAAATTAGCCCTATTACTACTAACGCAATATAAAGTTTATTTTTCATAATTACCCCTAGCATACTTATAATTCCCCTTTAAAATTATCCTTGTAACTCAAATGCTGTTGCCTCGCAACCAGCCATAGCGGCTGGCTTTTCAACGAGCACACGCACCCATCCTATTTGTGGAAGCGCCTTAATTTCCTTATAAATATCGTATGTAAAGCTTTCTATTAGCTTATATTCCTTTGATGCAGCTAATTTATTAACTATTTCAAGTGCAATTTCATAGTTAAAAGTATCACTAAGCTCATCACTAATCAAAGCACGCTCTACGCCAATTGGACAGAGTTCTATATCTATTCGAGCCTCTCGAGGAGCAAGACGTTCCTCTGGATAATGCCCCAATATTAAATTTACCTTTATTCCCTTAACGATAATTTTTGCTTCCATACAACCAACCTACCATTGTTTTCTAAATAAAATAATTACACCCTTGCCAAAATCCACTTAACTAAAGAGACTAAATAGCCAATCGTATATGCCGCAGCTCTCGGAATAAAAAATCGCTTCGCCACAAGCTCCTTAACAAGCACACGCTGCCACGCCGAAAGATTATTCAAAGCAAGAGTCCCATTTGAAATTGTTCTAGAAAGCTTTTCAGACACTGCTTCCATATTCTCCATCCCGCGCTTCCCTCGCCCATGCCTAAGCACAATTGAAAGAGCAAAATAAAAAGCATCAAGAGTAGTTCTCTGTGTCAATAGCTCAATATCACATTGATATTGCCTTCCATGCAGATATATTAGCTCGCATGCCTTAAATCCATTTTCTATGTACCATATAGGTATTGAACGAGAAACTGACGACAAATTTTCTCGAAACCCATAAAGAGCTACAGGAAGCAACACCCAATTACTTGTGCGATTTGCTAAATCGAAAACAAATGGACTATCCTCACCTCCCGTCAATTTTGGGAAGCGTATATTTTCTAAAGCTTCTTTCTTGTAAAGATACTGCCACACATATATGACAAGCTTCCCAGTGACAAGGTATGATTTTAGTGGCTCACAGATTGGCGAAACCTTTTTAATAGCATCATTTTCATTTATGGTTTTCCACTTTAGTATATCTGTAAAAGCACAACGATTAAATTGGACAACGTCTGCACCTGTCTTCAATTGTGCGGCAAGTGCAAGCTTCATTGCATCAGGGTGAAGTAAATCATCCTGATCTGCAAACATAATAAAATCTCCTGTAGCAGAGTCTAAGCCTAAATTACGAGAATCGCCAGTGCCGCCATTAGGTTTAGTGATGCATTTGATACGGGGATCTCGAGATGAATATTCTTCAAGAATAGCAAGCGAGCCATCTGTAGATGAGTCATTAACACAAATGCATTCCCATGCGGGATTGCTTTGTGCAATAATGCTATCAAGCATAGCACGCAAATATTTTTCGCCATTATACACTGGCACTATGATAGAAACTAAGCTCATATCTCCTCGTTCTGTTTATGCCTCTCTGAAGCATTGATAGCATAAACTATTTTTACCTCTAACTCAAGATATTATACAAATAAAAAACATGAATAACAACAACAATAAAACAGAAATCTATAATAGGTGAAAAGACACCAATTTTTTTTGTAGATTTTTTTGGTCTTTTACGTTCTTATAGATTAGAAGGTGCAATATTTACACTTTAAAAGCATTATCATACTAAATAAAGGGAAAATTATATGAATAAGAATATTTTATCATTTGTTATTGCCACAATAATGGCAGCTCAGGTATTTGCTGGTGACGAGGCAAAGCCTACTACTGAGGCTTGCGATAAGCCTGTCGCTAAAGAAAGCTGCGATAAACCAGAAAAATTTAAGCATTGCGATGAGTGTAAGGCCCTACGAAAAAAAGCACGCGAAGAAAGAAAAGCGGAATTAGAAGCTCGTAAGGCAGAAAGAAAAGACTTAAAGAAAAAGCACGGCGAGCATCGCAAGCCTATATTCTGCGATGATTGCAAGAAAAAATTTGCCGATAAAAAACCAGAGCAATGGCGTAAGCAGCGTCGTGATGGAGAAAAAGATAAGCAACTCACTCCTGAAGAGAGAAAGCAAAAACGTGAGGAATGGAAAAAACGCCGTGAAGCACGTAAAAATGCTCGAAAGAACGGTGGCGAAACTCCTTCTCCATCTCCAGAAAAAGCAGAAGACGCTGCTGAGTAATAGAATTTAACGGGAGATTTAGGGATTATGACCTTGGCAAGTCATTGCCAAGGTCTTTTTATTTGATAAAAAAAATAGCTTTAACACACTTTTCATACACAGCATTACTTACAAAGACTATTTGCTTAGAAACAAGCATTACTTGATAAAAATCCGTAGAAATGTTAATATTAAGCAAAATATAAATGCCACATAAATCCTTTTAATTATGAAATATACTTACAAACAAGAGCTTGAACAATATCGGCACCACCTACTTGAATTAGCTGCCCGCAACCTAAAGCCCATCCTACTTAAGCGGATGTCTCCAGAGGATATTGTCCAAGACACATTTGCTGCTGCATGCTCAAAAGAGGATTTCTTTAAAGGGAATCCAGAAGTCCCTCTTTATTTTAAATTGCGAATGCTACTCTTTCAAACAATCACAAACACTGAAAGAGAACATCTAAAATCACAAAAACGAGATGCTTTTAAGGAAATCGACATTCATCCAATAGATGATGAACCAAATGACAATGAAGTATATTGCTCTCCTTTTGATAAATTTGCAGCAACAATTACAGGACCTCTTACCAACATTGATAGACTCGATAGATATGCCGCTGTAAAAAAGGCTCTTGCCGCTCTAACTGACAACGATCGCCAAATTATTGAACTAAGGCATTTTGATGAGATGTCTAATGCAGAATGTGCCGAGGTTTTAAATATTACTGAAAAAGCAGCTAGTATCCGATATGTTAGAGCATTGCAAAAACTTCAGCAACAGCTTTTAGAAATCACAGATTTTGACATTAAATAATCGTAATCAGTCATATAGGCAGTATAGTTTATGAATAGCAATGGGATTAATACAAACGAAGCAACCAAAAACGTCTCATTAGAGGATATCGTTGAAGATTTTTTGGCTTTTCACTCATCAAATCCAGCCTTATGTATTGACGAATTTATAAAAAATGCCCCAGAAGCCCTACAGCCTGAGCTTAAGGAATTACTTCCTCTTATTGTTGACTTAAATAATGTGGCATCAGATTCTGCTCGCAAGATTTCGTCCCTTGACGATGTTATCCCTCAACTACCGACTGATGATTTTACAATCATAAAAAAAATCGGTTCTGGTGGAATGGGTACAGTATATGAAGGCTACCAAACCTCTCTCAACAGGAAAGTTGCAATAAAAATTCTTTCAACCCGCCTAATAACAGATGAAGCGCATAGAAAAAGCTTTGAGGCTGAAGCAAAAATTATTGCAAAGCTACACCACCCAAACATCGTAAAGGTGCTACATGCTGGCTCAAGTCCACACTGCTGCTATTATGTAATGGAAATGATTAATGGCAAGCCCCTAAATAAACGCAGCTTTACTGACATTAGGCAAATCGCACTAATAGGGCTAAAGCTTGCTAGAGCCATAGCCTATGCCCATAGCTGTGGGATACTCCATCGAGACATAAAACCAACCAATATTCTCATTGATATAAATAATGAAGTGCATATTGGTGATTTTGGGTTGGCATATTTTATGGACACTCACGCCCATGAATCCGACTCTTCTAAAGCAACCGAAAAAATTGAGGAAAGAAGCGGCACCTTACGTTATATGTCTCCAGAACGTATTACAAAGGGGGTAAATAGCTTTGTTAATGATCAGTACGCATTAGGCATTACACTATATGAGTTGATAACAAAAAAGCCTGTAATTGAAGCAGAATCTCGAAAGGAATTAATTAAAGCTATTTCCCATACACCACTTCCTCAACTAAAATGTAAAGACTCCGATTTAGCAGCTATCATCAATAAGAGCATTAGCTTTAATGCTGAAAATCGTTATGCTACTATGAACGATTTCGCTGATGACCTTCAACGCTATCTGAATATGGAACCGGTAAAGGCACAATCTCATAATCTTATAAAAAGACTCAAGCTATGGATTAAGAGAAAGCCTGCAATTGCTATACTGACTTTTATCATAGTATCGCTAGCCTCAGCCTTTGCTATCACAGGTATAAGAAGCTATTATAAAACGACTGCGGCATTATCTAGAGCTGAAAAATATTTAATTTTAGCAGATTCTACAATATCAGACATTTTTAAACATATTTCTAAACGTCCACCCAATGAAGAAAATACAGATTTCCTTTCAGCCCTCCTTCCCTATTATCAAAAAATCGTCTCTGAGGAAAATCTTTCACCTCAAAAGCTAAAGGATGCAAACTTGATTCTTGCGGCTGCTGCGATAAAGGTAGGTAGGTATGACGAAGCAGAAAAAGCATATCTTCGACTGCTTGAGTTGAACACAGAGGAAACACCAGCATTACTAAACAAGCTTGCCACTGCCTATGCTTTACAAGGCAAAATAGCTGAGGCAAGAATACAATGGTCAAAAATTGTTGAGCTATATTCTAACTCAAATGAAGAAATAATTCTTAAGGAAGTAGTAAATGCACTAATTTCACTTTCCGAGTCAACTGATAGTGATGAAAGAGCGCAAGCATTTAAAATAATAGAGCAACTATTGAAAAGTAAGCCCAATGACCCAACATATCTATTTCTTTATGCTCAATTACTAGTTGGTGCTTCAGATAATGGTGATGGCGGATATATCATTGATGGCAGAATGCATTCACCAGAGGAAATTCTTTTATATTTATCAAATCAATATCCAGACAATAGCGAATATAGCATTGCATTATTAAAAACACTAGATGGAAAGCCGCAGCCTATTGGTTTTGGGGAAAGGAATCCTAGGGGAAAACGCACATGGCGAGCTCAGCGACCAAAGGGCATCAATAAATCAGGGAATAATGTTGCGGCTAATGGCTCTACCGACACAACAAGAAAGCCTCACAAAAATCAAATAAAAATCACAAATGAAAGCATATATGATTTATCAGAAAGAATGCTATTATTGTGGCCCAATGACCCAGATGTTGTGACTACAGTCATTGAATTTCAAAAAAAATTAGTTGATATTCGTAGTCAAGAAAATGTTCCTGAAACTAGATTTTTAACAGACCGGATTATACATCTGCTGGAAATGCTTTACTACAACCCTGAGACCTCTGAGAGTACAAGGGGAAAGCTTATAAAGGATCAGCTTTTGCTTCTAAAAAAATCCATTTCTAAATCGAAGCGGAATCAATTCATATACAAGGTACAAACAAAGAAAATTGAACGTGAATTACTGATTTATAATGGAGAAAACAAATCAGAATTGATTAGCGAGTTGAAGGCATTAGAAAAAGAACTTTCTCGCTCCAAGCCTAGTATAGAAACGACAAAGCCCGAGCGTCAAACCCAAATTCAGTAATTTGGCACTAATTCTATTAACGTACGAATTAGAAGTATTGGAATCCCTGGCAAGATTATATATGCAATGCTGATGAGTGCAAAGCACTATGCGAGGCACAGCGAGATTTAATTTGTCATGTATTTTGAAAAAAGCATAAAAAAAGGGCTGTTGCAAAACCTAATGTTTTGTGACAGCCCTTTTTGTTAAAGTTTTATTTATTACCTTAATTAGTTACTAGAAGGCAATTGTAATCTCATCTTCATCTTCTTCTACAACCTCACTATCTGATACAGTTGGAGTTTGGAAGGAAGGAAGGTAACGATAATATACCTCAAGCTGAAGTGTGCATAGGCAAGTATCCATAATATCCTTCCACAAAGCGGCACCGCCACCTCCGCGATAAGATTCTCCCTCTGATGGGCTCTGCCAATAACCTACATCGCGCATATCTCCTTTTGGATCTGCAATAGCATCTTTGATTACATTCTGGCGAGTAATCAACTCCTTTTGGAAGGTTGCATTCCACTTCTTCCAGCGATCACCACCTGTATGGAACTTAGCCTGAGTTATGTAATACCAGTAATAAATTGGGCTAGGATTATCTCCTTTTGGATATGGCTGATTGCCCCAATCCTCAAATGAGAATGTACAATCATCTAGGAATTCTAGAGCATTCTTTACTTCTGAGCTATTACCATCACCGAGAAGCTGTAAGCAAAGAACTCCAACACCTGTCAAACCTACGTGTGTTGAACCTGGAGAAACATAACTAAAGCCCCTCTCTCCTGAACCATTGATAGCATTTGAACGAATACCATCTTTACACTTTTCATATGCATTATGCAATAAATCTACACCAGCTTCATCTTTAATATCCAAGCCAGCCAAATGAGCAGCCTTGATTGCCTGAGTTGCCCAACCTGAATAAGACAAGTCATTACGTGTTGAATTCTTAGCGAGCTTATAGTCAAAGCCGCCTCCTGACTGCTGACCATTGATAATACAACGAATTGATTTCTCAGCGGCATCCTTAACAGCAGGAACTCGTGTCATAGCATATGCTTCGGACAATGCGTATGCACCAATCAATTGAGAATAATAGTTTCCATCCAACTGATTGAACATTCCACTATCTTTTACATTATCCGTAAGCCACTTAATACCCTTTTGAACAGTCTCACCAAACTCTTCACACTCTAAAGAAGGTGTTTCACCATGTGCAAGATATGTCAAAATAGCCAAGCCAGTCATTGCTGTTGGGTTACGATCACCCCAAGAACCATCTGAATTCTGCTTCATCTTTAGCCAACGTAATGCACGCATTACTGTTGCCTCACCTGCAGCTGAACCACCAAAACGTCCTAGGGCACTACCACGTTGACCAGGAGAACGAGACCCCACAATACCTTTAATTACAATTGGGCTCTGAATCATTGAAACAGTATTTGCCTCTGCTGGCTTTGGTGAATAAGGTGCATCTGATACAACTGTTGATACATCTGGTGTTGTAAAATCAGAGACAGGACCATCAAAATCAGTATCAACTGGCTCAAACTCAACCTCTTCCGGTGGTGGAGGTGGCTCTTCCTCAATCTCAACCTCTTCCATTTCCAAGATTTGAACAGCTGTTACTTTTGGCTTATCCTCTATCTTTGTCTCTATCATAAGTAGAGCAATAACAATAAGCACTGGTATAAAGAATGCCAAAAAAGGACCAGTTAGACGCTGCATCTGAAGCTTTGCAAATTTATATTCTCCAGAATCCTTAGGCATCCCCAAGCCATTTATGGCTCGCTTCATGCGCTTAAAGAAGCCTTCGTTCTCAAAAAGCTTCATCATTTCTTCATAGGCCTTGTCATGCCCAGAATTTGTTTCATAAATTGATGGATCATTCTCGTCGTACATAATATATCCTGACTTACTTGTTTATTAAAATTTTACTGGAGCTATGCCCCCTTCATCTTATATTCGTTTCTCAAATGAAATTTATTAGAAAAAATAAATTTTTTTTAAAAAAAATTGTTTTTTTACCGTTTCTATCATGATTATCCCATTTTTTTTGAAGAAAAACCATAAAAAACAATTTTTGTTGCCCTCTACTTAATAAAATTCTTGTTGTGCGTCCATTTTGTGTTTGGTCTATCTATATATTGATACTTCTCATCCGTAAAAAGACCTTGCCCTGCTATAGCTTGATATGGTGTATATTCTATATTCGGTATTGTGTCCAAAACACTTTCAAGAGCACCTGGACCTGTCACATAAAAAACGGTTTTATCTCTTTCCTTATCAAAATTCTCTACCCTATTAACTATCTCTTCAATAAATTGGGCAAAAATTGGATTCTTCGGCTTTGTTGCTAAGAAATAATTAGAAAAGCGCTTCTTATCCCACAAGAAAACATATTCCTTATTCTCTATGATTTTTGACAATGGACGCACAAGTGTAGCATCTATATCCATATAGATGCCCCCCTCCTCATATAGAGTAATAACTCGCCATAAATCTGCCTGAGCAGCACCATCTGCCAATTTCTTATATACCTCATACACACGAGGTGTTGCATGCTCTATAACATATTTCTCCCTATCCTCGGTGCTAACGTAACGATGCTCAAAATCATTAGAAAGACGCCTATTGCGGATATAATTAACCCAAACTGGGAATGAGCATTTATTGGTAAAATTAGTCTGCCAAATAACTCGCGGAATCTCTGACTCTGTTTGTGCAAGCCTCTTTGCTGAACTACTCTCTGGCATAGTCCAACGCTTATTTGGAAGCAACCAATGAAAAGGTCTTGCAAGAGCTTTAATGAAATTACCATAGCATCTAACTAAAAATACACATAACTGATGCCCTGTTTTGGGTGTAGGCCCTAGCTTCACAGCACTCCTAAGAAACACAAAACTCTGCTCACTAGAAGCTCCATCAACCTCGTGTTGTATTATTCTTACCCCATCTGCCTTGTGGTCTGCAAATAATAAAATTGCAAGCTGCTCAGTTGCCTCTTCTATAGTTGAATATGTATTGTGTGCTAAAATTCGCTCTATGCGGCAAAAAATATAGTACCAATTATTATAGCTTCTTTTTTTCGCTTGTGATTTATTGCTCCAAAATTCAAAATCTAAAACAAGCTTTACTTTTGAAGCATTATCCAAACAAATCACTAACTCCTTACCTTCATAGCCACTTGTCTTTTTAAGTCCTATTAGCCTCTTTTCATTTTCTTCTATGCTCATAAATCACAAATCCTATTTACGAAATAATACCTTTTCTTATAAGCTTCTTTTTAAGGCTCCGATATTTGCGGAACAACATTCTGTTACGAACCATGCCAATAAAAGTTGTTGCCTTATATTTTTTATACAAATTTAATTTTTCTGTTTGACGAAACTGGCGACGCTCTCGTGCTGTATGAGGACTTGGACAAGAGACTAGTGCAGACAAATATTTAACTATTGTTGCACCACTTATCTCGTATTCCTGATTTTTATGTTTTACCATACATGGCAAAGACCACCGAATCGCCTTCCTATCCTCGGAATACACCTCCATTGGCATATACCTTTGGTTTGGAAAATCATCAAAAATGCCCAAAAGCTCAATCTTTTCACCAAACCGATTGGCTAAAAGCGTTCTTGCCTCTACAAGCTGTTCTAGTGATACTGGCTCGCCTCTAAACCCTATTGTATAAACCACCAAAACCCTATTAGCCTTTTCTATTGCACTGATTAAGCGCGTAATTCTGCGTAAATATTTTTTATTTACACTCGCATAATCCTCTGCTATTGTTTTCTCGCATGAAAAATCATGTCTAAACTCAAGTCCAGTTTGCGAATGGCGGGCAATGCGATGCTCAACAGCAAAACGCGAATTATCTGCAACACCTATATCAATCAAATCTTTTTCATTAAACCAATCCCTAAAATCAGTAGCGAGAATTTTTGCTCGATCTAATAATGAAGCACCTGCAAGCCAATCAAAAGGATACGAATAATGTTGAAGCCCCGCTGCACGCAAGCTTTGAGAGCATTTACAATCCTGACCAATACTAAAAACTAAATCATAGCTTCGTTTTGCTCGACATTCTAGCTTAATCGGTTGTCGACAGCATAGCTTAGCCTTAAGAAAATCTAGCTTACCCTTCCATTTCTTCTTTGGTCGCCAAAACCGTAATGCATCTATAACCGCTTTCTCTAGCTCTAAATCGCCAAAAGAATATGCTTTGACAAAGGTCTTCAATGAAGTATTATCCTCATCTACAAAACATTTTGCTAATTTTCGTATAGAACAAATGCGTTCAACAAATTTAGCACGTGAGCTTAGTGCATTAGGGTAAAAAGCAGAATCTAAATCAATGAGAGACAATGGTCCTGCCCCTTCTTTTGCAGAAGGTGAAACAAAGTTCTTTGGATGCAAATCAGAATGAAGTACACCTGCCTCATGCATCCGACGAACAAGCTGCCCTGCATTCCACATAAAGCTATCTATCGCTTCTTGAGAAAGCGGGCTATCTTTGTAAATTGGTGGTGCAATTTTAGACAATTCACCCATCCAATAATCGCCAATAATTTCCCCCTCAACAAACCGGTAAAGAAGGAAGTTTGAAATTTCCCCATCAAAATCAGTCCAAAAGGCATAAGGAATAAAGGTTGGGACACCAGCATCTGCTAGCTTCAATGCAATCCGCATTGTTCGTAAGCCCCTATGAACAAAGCGAAGCTTTAACCTACTCTCAAACTTTCGCCATGCTCCTCTTCCATGTACTACACAAAATTGCTTTAATATACAGCGTCCAACACCTGGCACATCTATTTTCCATACTGCACTTCTTGGATTTTTCAACTGAAGCTTAGTCTCTAGTGGTAAATTTCTAAAACCGCCTGAACAAACAAATTCCTTCACTGCCTCATTTTCAGCAGCTTCCATATTAAGGGTTAATTTGCCCTTTTTGAGTCGATATTCTTTAAATTTCATATATGCATCATCTCAATTATATCAAATTATCTCAACACGGTAAAAATTCATATCATTTAGTGCGTAATTAACGTAACCTGCCAAACCAATAATTTAGTGCCAAATCTTGTCGAATATGGCGTTCATCCAAATATACTATCAATTCATCAATTTGGCTTAAGCACTGAATTACAGTCTCAGGCGTTAACATAGCCCCCTTCGATTCCAAAACAGAACGATATTCTTCATAAAACAATGGTTGATTTTCACCAGCACTTGACACAAGCAATAAATCTCTATACCAATCCTTCAAAGCCAAATATACGAAAGTGCGCATTTCCTTTGCTCGAGCACCAATCCACCCCTCAAGCTGTTCTTTTGAAACATTAAAATCTGTAGTATTCTTTTTTTCAGCAGAAGCCTGCTCTTCTGCTATTGCCTTAATCTCATCAAACAAAGCAACGAATCGAGAAGCAGTAGCAAATGCACGTAGCTCAGAGGCTGTTGAATGCTGAGCCATTATCTCGCCAACTCTATTTCGCCACATATCAGGGACCGCTTTTCGCCCCGTATTTAAATCAATTGTTTGGCATCGCGACACAATTGTTGGCAAAAGCATACCTGGGTTATTAGTAACCAAAAGAAAAACAGTTTTTTGAGGGGGCTCCTCTAATGTTTTCAAAAATGCATTAGATGCCTCCTGATTCATACAATCAGCAAAGCTTATTGTTGCTATTTTCCACCCACCTAAATAGGAGGACTGGACAGCCCATTGTATCAATTCATCTCGAATTCTATCAACAACAATCTTCCGACTTTTTGATTCTGGCTCAATATGAATAAAATCAATATGGGTATGACTTTTAACTTGCCCACAAGCATTGCAATATCCGCAGGGAGCCATCTCGCGATTCTCACAAAGCAAGAGCTGAGCAACCATATCCGAGAACTCCTTCCCCTCTTCACGGGGATTGCCTAATACTAAATAGGCATGTGGGAGCCGATTTTTTTCGTATGCTCGACGAACTATTTCAAATGCATCAGTTAATTGCATAGGCTAAACCTCAATACCAAATCGAGTGCGAACAATATTTCGAATATCTTCTTGCACCTTCTCTGGAGTCTGTGAGCCATCTACTATAACAAATCGCTCTGGCTCTCGTGCAGCCATTTCTAGATAGCCATCATGTAAGCGTCTATGAAATTCAAGTGGAGCCTGCTCAATACGATCTTTTGTGCCGTCCCCTCTCTTAGAAATGCGTGAGAATCCCACCTCTAGTGAAATATCAATTAGGATAGTCAAATCTGGTTTAACCTCTCCCGTTGCAAAGTCGTTGATATTTCTCAATTGTTCAACATTAAACCCGCGACCATAACCTTGATATGCAAGCGTGGAATCGGTAAATCGGTCCAAAACAACCCATGTACCCTCATTGAGAGCAGGAGCTAGCACATTTTTACAAAGCTGGGCACGGCTAGCACAAAAAAGCAATGCTTCGGTTGCATCGCAAAGAGGTTCGCCAGATAAATCATGCTGCAATAGCTGACGAATCACCTCGCCAGTAGGAGTTCCCCCTGGCTCTCTTGTTGTTATAACCTTAACTCCAACTGACTCTTGGAGCCATTTTGTAAGTTCTTTTGCTTGAGTGGTTTTTCCTGCACCTTCACCACCCTCAAATGTTATCAATTTACCATTCATAAAATCACCTTTACGTATTTGCATATAATGATAATACAAAAGCCAAAAAAAATAAATAAAAAAAGGGGTGAAAAGACAAACTTTATGCAACGCCCGTTTGTGTTAGGTGTTGCATTTACGTTCTCCTGTGACCTGTTGCCTGCGGCGCTATCTGGGAGATTCGGAGTTTAGGAGATTGTTTTTTTTAGGGAATTTTTGTTGGCTAGCACAAGGACAATTAGACGATAAGACAACGGTGACGAGAGACACTCAGACATTGAGACATTTGACGTTAGACGGTCAGACATTAAGACGCCCTCCGACGAGAGACTTGAGACGAGAGACGCCCCCCTTGCGTTGACACGCAACCCTTGACATGAGACTAGAGACAATAGACGTGACCTGGTTGACGTTAGACGCTAGACGACAAGACAGATTTCAAGCTACCGCCAATGCCTTCGGCGAAACGCGGAGGATTAAAAGAACGGAGACACGGAGAGTATTCTGGGGTTTTGGAATGATTGTTGGCACAACACTCTGCGCCTCTGCGTCTCTGCGGGAAAGAATTACCCACAGAGGCACAGAGACACAGAGATACGGGACAGACAACACTCTGCGCCTCTGCGTCTCTGCGGGAGGTTAAAATCTGAACAGTCGGTAAAAATTTGAACAGTGAACGGGCTGAAGACAATGCGTTTTCTGCCCGTTTTTGTTTTGGCACGGATGTTGCTATAGATTGACGGTGGAACAGAAATAGGAGAAAACCCAGATGCAAAGATTCAAGAACAACATGAGCGATGGTTGGCTTTTCAAACAGGAGCTGCGACTTTTCAAGAACTTCATGCGTAATTGGAAGCGCGATGTCGACGACAGCGACTTCTTCGATATATTCGCCAACAGCAACAACACTACCGAGAATGAGGCAAAAGTCTTCCTCAAGAAATATTTTCC
Organism: uncultured Verrucomicrobiota bacterium; assembly: GCA_937911295.1. Taxonomy (GTDB): domain Bacteria; phylum Verrucomicrobiota; class Kiritimatiellia; order RFP12; family UBA3636; genus RGIG990. The sequence goes on along the minus strand of CALDQE010000014.1, from coordinate 17,958 downwards.
ACTCGAGACCTTGGTCAAGTGCGATTCTGTCGATGTAGAGCGTGTGCACGACAAAGCGAATGATGAAGGGAGAATCGTCGATTTCTCGTTGAGGAGATGCTCGACGGATGACCTGATTCGCGAACTCTGGAACAAGGACAAGTCGAGCCGCGCACGCTGCCGAGAAATGCTTGAAGAATGGTGTGATGTTCTGGAAATGCACAAGTCGCGCACTTGCCGGCGAAAAGACCCCATCGAGACGCGCATGGATGAAATCTGCCGCGTTTTGAAGCTCGATGAAGTTGAACGGGAAACCCTCATCTACGCCGTGGTCCGCGCCATGACGTGCTTTGACGACTTCCCCGTTGAAAACACGAACGGCCGCAACGACCGGGCCATGTTCATAGCGATGGCCATAGACCGTCCGTGCAGCGCGGTGACGAACGCGCTGGCGGCGAGCGGGAAACTGAGACGCTACGAAGTCCTTGACAGCGACGGCGACTTCGAGCGCAGGAGTACGTTCAGGGACTACCTCGAAAACGGGGACGGTGAGATGCTTGAGGGGCAGTTCTACAAGAAAACCTCTACTGAAGACACCCTGCCGTGGGACTACTACGGAAAGCTCGCGGAGGAGCATGGCGGCATTCTGCGCAAGATGATATCGTCCGCGAAATCAGGTAAGCGCGGCGTGAACGTTCTTTTCTACGGCGAGCCGGGGACGGGTAAAACGAGCTTTGCGAAGACGCTCGCAAAGGAGCTCGGCCTCGACCTCTACGAGATACGGCAGGGTGATCGGGACGGCGAGTGTAACTCGCCGCAGAGCCGGATGGCCGGCATCCGGATTTGCAACGATCAGGTGCCACGCGAACGAAGCATGGTACTAGTGGACGAGTCCGACCAGCTTCTGCGCACGAGCATGGACTTCTTCGCGGCGATGTTCGGCGGCATGGGGGCGTCGGGCTCCGAAAAAGGCGTGATCAACTCGATCCTCGACGAAACGAAACTGCCGACGATATGGATATCGAATGCCCCAGCAAGGGCGTTGGACGATTCTGTCCGGCGGCGCTTCGACTACTCGATCCGTTTCGACAAGCTCGGGACGCGCCAGCGCTTGGCCATCTGGCGCAACAGCGTGAAGAAGTTTCGGCTTGAACGGCTCGTTTCCGCGGAACTCGCCGAACAGTTTGCACAGAAGTACCAGACGAGCGCGGGCGGCATTGCGATGGTTCTGGAGAACGTCAAGCGGATGCGTCCACGCAAGGACAAAGTAGCCTCGCTCGTCGAATCTCTCATGAAACCCCATTGCGAACTCATGGGGGCGAAGACGAAAGACGACGCGCTTATGCCGACGAAGGACTACTCTCTAGACGGATTGAACATCAAAGGTGATATCACGCTCGATAGGATTGTGGAGGCCGTACGGAATTTCAGAAACAGTAAGGAGGACGGGAGTGATCCGGACCGTCCTCGCATGAACATTCTCCTGTGGGGACCTCCCGGAACCGGCAAGACCGAGTTCGTGAAGCATCTTGGGAAGACCCTGAATAGCCACGTGGTTGTCAAGATGGGGAGCGACTTGCTGTCCTGTTGGGTGGGCGAGACGGAAAAGAACATCAAGCGGGCGTTTGACGAAGCTGAGGCGGACAACGCGATTCTGTTCCTCGACGAAATTGACGGAATCGTCCAGGACCGCTCCGGCGCGCAACGCAGCTGGGAGGTGACGCAGGTGAACGAACTCCTGCACAGGATGGAGAACTTCAAGGGCGTTATGGTTGCCGCGACGAATTTTATGAACAACCTCGACGCTGCGATAATGCGCCGCTTCACGTTCAAGCTCCAGTTCGACTATCTGGAAGAGGAGGGCAAGCGCATCTTCTTTGAACGAATGTTCAATACGAGTCTTGGTGAGGCCGAAGCAAAGCGTCTTGCCGCAATATCGAATCTCGCTCCCGGCGACTTTCGCACGGTCCGGCAGTTGCTCTACTACCTTGGCGGTGCAGTAACGAATGCGATGCGTCTTGGTGGACTCGAAAAGGAGACTTCGTTGAAAAAGAGCACCTCTGTGCGAATTGGATTCTGACCGGCGATGGCAAAAAACCGCTCCATGGGGATTGGAACTACGATTATCTGTGGATAATAATGTGGATTTTTGATATAATCGCATTAGAAAGAAATGAAAGAATATTATAGTTCGTATAGGTTGCACTTATTCGTATGATATGGATTTTAATGATTATATGTTTGAGCAACGATTAAGGGCGATGGGGGAGTTGTGAATTTTTCCCCGCAGAGACGCAGAGTTCGGGGATGTGTGATATGATTTTTCCGCAGAGACGCAGAGGCGCAGAGAAAAGTTTTAAGACATTCAATAACCCAAACAAGGAATAATTTAAAAGAAAAGGAGATATGAATATGAACAAGGAAGCCACAAGCATAGAGAAGTTTTTTAGAGAATTATCTCGACGGATGTATAAAGAGAACGATCTTTCGGATATGGTGTATGCGCTTTGCCGAAGTAATTCAGGTTTTATGCAATTCTTTTTGAATTTTATTTTTGGAGTGGGAAAGCTTAATGCAACTGACTTTCGTATTGAGCGAGAAGTCTTATTCGAAAATGATCGTCCCGATTTTGTCCTAACAAAAAAGGATAGCGGCGAACGGTACTTTATTGAGGTAAAGATTGGCGATAGAAGTCAACATTTTGCACAGTATAGCGAGCGACTTAAGAATCTCAATAAGAATTGTGTCTCGGATCCTGCTGATTTTGCAAAGTATCTTGGTTATATTACAAATTATGAACTTCAGGATCAAGAGCTTTATAATAAGGAAGATCAAGATGCGTTTAAGGCATGTAAAAATAATGGGACTTATCATACATGGCGGGAGTTTAAAGATGCTTTGTGTAGGTCAAAGTTAGTTGGTGACCTTAACGAAGATGTTAGGGGACTGTTGGCTTATTGTGAAATGGTTTGTCCGTCGCAACAAGAAGATGAACAAATTGCGGAATACACGTATGATCCAGAGAATTTTAGAGAAATACAGGAATGTTACTCTGCTTTAGAGAATTATCTTTCTAAAGGAGATGAAGTAGAGGTCTTAGGACGAAATATAAAAATAAAGAAATATCGTGTTGCTAATACGCCTGCTGAGTCCATTGGCATTTATTTTGAAGCGCAAGATGTGTCAAAGGACGTAGAAGATAAAAACAAAATGTGTAAAGGTAAAAAGATTTGGGGCTGGGCCGGATGGTTACTAACAAAAGACTTTCATCCTGGATTTTGCATAGCCTTTGATAATGAAAATGGTTGGGGCGCACCGGTTTTTGAATCTTTGAATAAGCAAGATGATGAATCATGGATGCCATTTTGTAATGCTTTCGAAAAGGCTTCTGATGACTCTTTCCAAAAAGCTTTCGAAAAAGCTTTTGAGCAGATATTTAACGGTAAAAAAGAAGATTGTGAACACGGTGAAGAAGAAGTAAATGCATCTCTTTATGCTGCAAGGGCCTTGCCCTTATATCTTAAGCAACAAGTATTCCCTAATCTAAGCTGTCAGGGTTATATCATAGAGCCGTTCCAGCAGAAGGATTCATTTAATCCCAAAGACTGGTGCGGAGAGTATTTTGCGGTAAAAACCAATCCGAAGAATGGTGAGGAAGGTAGGCAGGTCGGTGTATATTGGGTCGGTACATATTTCGATGAATATGAAGGTAAACTCGTCTGTGAGAAAATTGGAGGAGACAGAGTAGTGTTGGAGCAAGGAGAACTAATTGTAAATATAAACTCTATTTTGAACAAAAATCATAAAACCTGAGTTTCTCTGCGGGAGATTAATTTTTGAACAGCTGATAAAAATCTGAACAGTGAATGGGCTGAAGACGATGTGTTTTCAGCCAGTTTTTCTATTGGCACGAATGATGCTTTAAGGTCTGCATGAGAATTAACGAAACCAACTTGGAAAAGTTTCGCCAGTATGCGACAGGTGGACGAGTGGTCATTTTCGACACGGAGACGACCGGCTGCTCGCGGTGGGACGAAATCTGCCAGATAGCCGCAGTTGAGTATGTGGACGGTGTGCGGGCGCACACGCTCTCGCTGTACATCTGCCCCACATGTGAGATGAATCCGTGGGCGGAAGGGGTGCATGGGCTGTCGCTGGATTTCCTCTCGGAGCATGGCCTTGTGCCAGAAGAGGCGATGCGCCAGTTCTTTGAGTTTCTGGGAAGCGATGCACTCCTCGTGGCGCACAACAACAAGTTCGACATGCGGATGCTCAATCAGGAGTGCGAGAAGTTCGACCTTTGCTTCGCGCCAGATGGAATCGAGACATGCGACACCGTCGCGCTCGCCCGTCATCTGCGCCCGGGATTGGATAGTTACTCGCTTGCAAACCTGATTGAAGCGCTCGACATCGACGGCACCAACAGCCACGACGCCCTTGACGATGCCTTCGCCTGCGCCGGAGTGTTTTTTGCTTTGCTGAGTTAATTGAAGTCCGCTCTGATTTTTACCAGTGTTCAGATTTTGAGCGAAAAATCGCCGTCTTTGTGGCATATTTTGCATTGGCACAAATTTTGCTACATGTTTGGCATGAGAGTTTTCACGGGAGGAGGCGAAAAAATGCGATATGCGCAGATTGCTCTGTTATGCGACGGGGAAATTTGCTATAATATTGTTAAAAACAGCTTTGCGTTCATCGCATTGTTGGCTCGAGTGAAACCGCGAATTTCAACTGTAAGAGCCGCGATTCGGTGGGTGCGTCCATCTGGGCGCATCTTCTTTCGTGATTTCTTACAAGGCTTTCGCGGGCCTCATTCTGAAACCGGGGGAGATTACGCTCTTTCCTTCTCAACCAGAACCGAAACAAAAGAGACATGGAGGATAAACAAATGACATCGAATGTGATTGACCAACCAGCGAAGGCGGATGAAGACCGCCTCAACATGAAGGCATACGCCGGTGCATTGACAGAATTCATCGCGAATGCGCAATCCCCGCTTACGATTGCCTTGCAAGGCGAATGGGGCAGTGGCAAGACTTCACTCATGAATGCGTTGGAAGCCAGCCTTGTCGATAAGGAGGGCGCGCCGTACCTTGGAGTTTGGATCAATACTTGGCAGTATGCGCTGATGTCCAATGCGGAGGAGGCCATCAGAAACATTCTTCATGGGATAATCGGGCAGGTCGCCGAAGATGCTAAGACGACCGAAGAAGAGAGGAAGTCGCTCTTCCGCAAGATTGCTCGCATTGGCGGCGGCGTGTTCTCGGATATATTCAAGAAGTACAGTGGCGTCGACGCCGAGCGAATAGTAAAGGAATTGAGTGCCGGGGAAACGGCGCTAGACAAATCAAGCGTGGAAGACCTCAAGGATGAACTTGCGCGACTGGTCAAGAATGCGATTGACAACAACGAGGGGAAGCGCGGTTTTCTTTTCTTTATCGATGACCTCGACCGCATCGATCCGCCAGTCGCGGTTCAGATTCTGGAGCTTCTCAAGAACATCTTTGACCTTGAGAACTGCATCTTCGTTCTTGCCATCGACTATGGTGTGGTGGTGAAGGGGTTGAAACCGAAGTTCGGTGCGATGACGCCTGAGAACGAGCGCGAGTTCCGGTCGTTCTTCGACAAGATCATCCAGCTGCCATTTCAGATGCCGGTGGGGTCATATCAGATTGATGACTTTCTCATTGGTTCGCTTGTGGCGATTGGATATCTTGACAACGAGGAGAAGGCAGACAAAACTCTCTGCGATTCGTTGACGGCATACGCGCTTGCATCTGTCGGAACAAACCCCCGTTCGTTGAAAAGGCTCATCAACACGCTTTCACTTATTTGGCTGCTCATACTCCGGACTCAGACAAAAGAGGATGAGGCCGATTTCAAGGCGTGGAAAGATGTTACGTTTGCCCTTGTCTGCCTTCAAATACAGTACCCTCAGGTATATTCGGCACTTGAGCGGTTCCCGGACTTTGACAAATGGGATGATCGTTTTGCTCAGACGATGCAGTTGCAGGGCAAGGACATTTCAGAAGACGAAATAGCAAAGCTTGCGGCGATGGAGGAGTTTGACGAGCCTTGGGAGCAGATGCTATTCCGTTTCTGTAGAAAAGATACGTTTCTAGAAGCTCGCACACTGAAAATCTCTCGTGTCTTAAACAAGATTAAGACGCGAATTATTGGTGCAAATGAAATCGTTGGTGATACGGTCAAAAAATTACTCCGGCTTTCCGCTGTCACGAATGTAAAGAGCGAGCCTTCTGATGTCTCTGTCATTGAGGAATTCAGTCCGTCTGAGTATCTTAAAGCTCTGCGAGGGCAGACATTCAGACTATATGACGTGTGGACAGACGATGGGGCTCATGGCTGGGAAGGGGTCCTGACGGACAGCGTGTATTTGTCTTCCTGGCAGACGCAAGTAAAGAAGAATCTTCGGTGTGAGCTTTGGATCAACCAAAAGACATTTAAAGATGCCGACGGCGATTTCTTGACTGAGCCGACATTCTATATTTCTCATGACGGAAAATCATTTTATTTGAATGTGAATGGTACATTCTGGGGAAATTGGCCGGAGGAGAAATTCAAGGGCATAGACTTCACCGCAACTGATATCCAACGAGTTCTCTCAAAAGCTCTGGCTGCAATTTGCGAGGCCTGGTCTGGGTTTGATGTCAAGGGCAATAGTGGATGTAACCCCGGAGACAATGTCGGGAGCGGGGACATCTGGTGGAACGCTGCGGTTCCGTTCAAGGATCACGACGAACTTGTGAGCGCTGAGTTCTCGAAAAAGCTTTGCGATAGCCTGGCAAAAGTCGCGGCGGCGTTCGCCACGCTTCTGTCCTATCGCGTTCCAGTAAACAACAACAAGTAAAGGAGAAATAACTATGAGCGAATACTGCAAGTACTGTGGTCAGAAGTATACGGACGCACGAACATTGTTGTCGTGCTCGTGTTCTAAACATCCAGATGGTCGTGGTAAGCACGCCTTGTTTGAAGGTGACAAAGAAGGTCCGTTCTATTGTGTCCACTGTGGGCAAAAGTATTCGGAACTAAGGGTTTTACTTTCATGTTCTTGTTCTAAGAATCCTAATGGTCGATATCATGAAGCCTTTGACGGGGATATATCAGGGGATTTTACATGCAAGTTCTGTGGACGAACTTACCATGACATTCGGACATTGGTGTCTTGTTCATGTTCCAAGAATCCCGAACGTGGTGGTAAACATAGTCCTTCGCGATAATGCCGTAAAGGAATTGTCTGCCAAGGAGTGGGCATCTTGGCTGGCACATTCTGCGGAAGGGGGTTTAGTGTCATTCGCCGATGGTACCGAACCTCTAACATGAAGTATCCAACTTGTGGTGGCAAGAACAACGTGCTAATCCCTATTAAACTGAGAAAGGTTTAAGAATGAACAATGATTATGCAGCGGAGACGGAGTTTCTTAAACGCATTGCTAAACTGGTTAAAGAAGTTCAGCTGGTCAAGGATGAAGGCTGTTCCATCGGATACTCCGAAGCATTTAAAAGCAATTCCGACTTTACGGAATTCATCTCAAAGGTTGTGGATAGAGTTGCCGAAGAACAGGGATTGAAACATTGGCGAGAATATTACACATTGGATCATATTCTTTACAAGGAAGAGGACAGGATTCCCGAAGGGATTCTGCCATTCGAGTCCAGTTGTGTACATGGGACCTGGCTCAAGCACATACGAATTGCCTTTGAACATGAAAATAGTCTCGGACCGGGAGGCGGCTATCAGGAATTTTCCAAGCTCATGTTGTTCAATGCAGACATAAAGGTTCTTATGGGCTGGGCTAACGTTGGCAATGATGGCTATGATCCATACGCAAAAGACTATTGGTATCTCTATGAGTCTATGCTCAGCGAAACCGAATCGAAGCCTATCCTGTTTATCGGAGAATATAGTGACAGCGATGAAGGGCATGTCGATGCTTATTTAATGACAAGAGATGGTCTTTTGAAATGGCATTCTTCTGGCGTGAAATACTGGAACGACGGCAAGTGGTTGAAACTGAATCCCGAAACCATTGCGCTGCCGAAGCACTCGACGTGAGCCGCAATGCCGTGAAGAAGTATTTGTAGTTATTTCCCGCAGAGACGCAGAGGCGCAGAGGTCGGGGGGATGTGATTTTCCCGCAGAGGCGCAGAGGCGCAGAGAGGAGTTGGATGTGAATGAGGATGATGTGAGGCGGATAACAGGCGATATAATTGATTCTGCGATGAAGATTCACAAGATGTTTGGCCCAGGGATGCTGGAGTCGGTTTATGAGCGGATACTGGCGATAGAACTGAAGAGGCGCGGGCATGTCGTTGAATGTCAGAAGGTAGTAGGCTTTACGTATGAGGACGTGGCTTTTGAAGATGCATTTCGTCTTGATTTGCTTGTGGATGGGGAAGTTGTCGTTGAGTTGAAATCTACTGGAGCGATGAATCCGGTTTTTGCCAAGCAACTGCGGACATATCTTGTTCTCTCAGGATTGAAAATCGGTTTGGTCGTGAACTTTGGCATGGCTTTGATGAAAGACGGTATAGTGCGGGTGATCAATAGCCACAATCTAAACGAATCCCCAACCCACCTCTGCGTCTCTGCGTCTCTGCGGGAAACAAACAAAGATGCGAAGGTTCCTGGTCCTGACTGGCGTGATGATTTCTGCCGCAACTGTGGGCGTCGCGACTTTTGTGGTGACCCAATAGTATAGACTATTCAACCAAAAAGTACAGATAGACTATTGTAACAGATATTTGTGCTCAAGAGAAAACGTGATGCCGTTCCTTGAAGAGATGGATAACTTACCAGATTGGGTATTAGGTGATGTTCCGCAATCTAAATAGAAATTCATAATTTTATTTACGTTCAAGTTTTAGTTTAATTATCTTAACGACGTAGGTTGCGTCGGATTTGGGGCCTAATAAGCATAAAAAAATATATAGTTCAATAATTGAACTTAATGGTCAATTATGCTACAATAGCCGAGAATAATGAAATAAGAAAGGAAGGTTGTCTTGATATGCAAAATACATTGATTTTAACAGGATGGGGATGGAAAGAATATTCGGTTGCAGCAGCAGCAACGCTTCGCACGCTAAAAGGAGCGACAGCTGTTCGCGGTGTTAGTAAACGTAGACTAGCAGAATATCTTAATGAGCTTGATAAATGTTACAAAAAGGTTATCATAATTGGTGTGCCACTGGGAGGGGATCCTGAGCTTCTTGAAAGTGCACTCAAGCGTCTTAAAAAAAGAGGTGTTAATGTTTTACGTATAAGCGCGTTTCCTATGGAAGAGGAACTACGGGGTAAACTTTCTGGATTGATTGATGAGAGAGTGTTCAATCTCGACCTTATCGACGCAGTGGCTCAGACATTTAAAATAGATGTCTCAGATTTAAAGCCGTATATAAGTGAATCAAAGAGTGTTGGTGGTCTTGTGAAGGCATATCATAAGCTTATAGAGGCAGCTATGTATGCGTATAGGAATTATCAGGATGAGAAAGCATATGAAAAGGCGGTGGTGTGTCTTGCACATAATGTTAAGGAGGAGTCATGGCCGTCAGATTTGAAGCGTATGGTAGAACAATATATTAAGTTTCGCGGGCGTGAAATAACGGGGAAAAGTACGGCGATGAGTGCCCTGCGGGAACGTATTAATAGAGTTGCTGGTTTTCCTGACGCCAGGGTTTTGATTCTCGGAGAGAGTGGAACCGGCAAGGAGACTGTTGCCTTGCAGATACACAATAAGTCGGAGCGGAGAAATGAACCTTTTTATGCATTTAATTGTGCGAGCGTGACACCAAATCTTCTAGAGAATAGATTCTTTGGACACGAGAAGGGTGCATTCACGGGTGCAGACAAAAATCAGGCAGGACTTTTTGAACTCGCGAACGGAGGAACACTTTTTCTTGATGAGATTGGTGAGCTTCCTCTTGATGCTCAGGGAATACTTTTGCGCGTGCTTGAAGAAGGACGTTTTATGCGTCTGGGTGGTAATGAGGAAATAGAGGTCGATGTAAGGCTTATCACAGCAACTAATAGGAATCTTCCTGTTCTTGTTCGCGAGGGTAAGTTTCGTGGTGATCTTTACCAAAGGCTCAATGTTGTTCAGATGCGCATTCCATCTCTCAGGGAGCACAAGGAGGATATTTATTATATTGCGGACGGCTGGTGGCTACAGCATAATAAGAAGCATCTTGCGGAGGAACAGATTGCAGCTCTCTCCAACTATGACTACCCTGGCAATGTGCGTGAACTTCTAAATCTTCTTGAACGGGCGACAGTGCTCGGGGAAAATGATTTCACAGCACTTGTAAATGAGCATAAAGAGATGAATTCAGGTCTCGTTGATCCAGTAACGGCAATTGCAGGTGGAGATATGTCTGACGAGCTTGATATTGCTATTCGTGCACATGTACGTAAAGTGTTTGACAAGTACGGACAGAATATGAGCAAGACCGCACAGGCACTCAAAGTCGCGAGAAATACAGTGCGAAAGTATTTGTAAGAAGGAAAATATATGAAAAAGAATGAGATAGTTTTGTTTGAGTCAAAGGATGGCAAGGTTACACTGCCAGTTTCCGTAGATGTTGATACGGTATGGTTATCATTGCTTCAAATGGCAGAGTTGTTCGACAAGGATAAATCCGTCATTTTTAGGCATGTCAAAAATGCGATTTCAGATGGAGAAATTGACCCGAAAGTGACTATTGCAAAATTTGCAATGGTCACTCCTCATGGTGCAATTCTCGGTAAAACCCGTGTTCAACAAATTGATTGTTATAACCTTGATGTTGTTATTTCTGTTGGTTATCGCGTAAAGTCGCAGCGAGGCGTAGAGTTTAGACGTTGGGCAACGAGTGTTCTAAAGGAATATTTGCTCAAGGGAGCTGCCATTAACCAAAATCGTCTTCGTCAGCTTGGACAGACTGTGGAGGTGATGAAACGAGTTTCTGGAAGTCTAGACGCAGAGCAGGTGCTTGATGTAGTAAAAACCTATTCCATGGCACTTGATTTGTTAGATGGCTATGATCATCAGAGTATTGATAAGCCGAAGGTAAGAGGTCGTTCAGTAGAGCTTACATATGAAGATTGTCGTAAATTTATTGATGGAATGAAATTTGCGGCGAATTCACCATTGTTCGGCAATGAGAAGGATGGATCTTTTAAGTCTGCGCTTGGAGCGGTATATCAATCGTTTGGAGGTCAAGACCTCTATCCGTCTGCACAGGAGAAGGCAGCGAATCTCTTGTATCTCGTTACGAAAAATCACGGCTTTTCAGATGGCAATAAGCGCATCGCTGCTGGACTCTTTTTGTATTTTTTAAAGCGTAATAAACTGCTTCTTCGCAAGGACGGCTCCAAGCGTATCGCAGACCATACTCTCGTAGCTCTCACAGTTATGATTGCCTGCTCCAAACCAGCAGAAAAGGAGTTGATGGTTAATCTCGTGATGACATTTTTGAAGTAAGTTTATGTCTTCTGCGAAGACTGCAGAGTCGGAGAAGAAGTATTACTTTAAAAAAGGCATGAGAGAAGATATAAGGCAGGATACTGATTTTCTTCTTGACCACTGGCGTCACGTAAGCGGGTGAGAAGTGGTCGCTCTCACTTGGGCCTTCGGCGAAACACGGAGCACACGTAGTGTGGTTTTCTGGAGAGCGGAGACACGGAGGGGTTCTGTGGTGATTGTAATGATTGCTAGCACAATTCTCTGTGTCTCTGCGTCTCTGCGGGAAAAAGGAAAAGGTTTCCCACAGAGGCGCAGAGGGGACGCGGAGGACGCAGCGGACGAGATTAGACGTGAGACAAGGACGTTAGACCAAAAGACGATTAGACGCGAGAATGGAGAAAAAACCACTCAACTCTACATGAATTCTTCATTCTTCATTCTTCATTCTTCATTCTTCATTCTTCAATCTTCAATCTTCATTTTTAGATGTGCCGTTGTGTGATTTCTATTGAAAAAAAATACGTCATTTTGTATAATTAAACATTTGATTTTTAGTGGCAAAATGTAAACTTTATAATAATAAGAGATTTTTTATGGAACAGGTACGCGTTCGTTTCGCACCATCCCCAACAGGTAAGGTGCATATTGGTAATATAAGAGCAGCAATTTTTAACTGGCTATATGCTCGCCATGTAGGAGGAAAATTCCTTCTACGCGTTGAGGATACAGACCTTGAGCGTTCAACTCCAGAGGCTATCCAGACACTTCTTGAGTGCATGGAGTGGCTTGGTCTTGATTATGATGAGCCTGTGGTCTATCAGACACACAATGTTCAAAAGCACCTAGAGGCAGCAGAAAAGCTCCTCGCTGAGGGCTATGCTTATAAAGAGACTGAGGGACCTAAGGCAGGTTGTATCGTCTTCCGTATGCCAAAAGAGGGTCGCCTTGAGTTTGAGGACCTTGTAAAGGGTCGTATGAAGAAAAAGGCAGAGGATACTCAGGATTTTGTTATTGTTCGCTCTGATGGCTCCCCAGTATTCCATTTGGCAAATGTGGTTGATGATATGCTACAGAATATCACCCTTGTTATCCGCGGTGATGACCATGTGGAAAATACATTCAAGCATATAGAGCTATTTAAGGCACTAGGCTATACACCACCTCAGTATGCTCATCTACCTATGATTGTTAACAATATGGGTAAGCCATATTCAAAACGCGATGGTGCCGCATTCGTTGGTGAATTCCGTGAGCAGGGCTATCTCCCAGAAACATTGTTCAATTTCTTGCTTCTACTCGGCTGGGCTCCTGGTGATGATCGCGAGGTAATGACCCGCGAGGAGATGATTGAAGCATTCTCTCTTGAACGCTGCAAGTCAAGTCCTTCCCGATTTGATATGAAGAAGCTTCGCTGGATGAATGGCGAGTATATTGCAAAACAGCCAAAGGAGCAGTTTAAGGCTGAGCTTGTTGCACGTCTAAAGGCAGCAGGTTTGCCAGAACAACCTCTAAACGCAAGCCTCGATGCTGTAATAGGTCCAGTCCAGCCTCGTACAAAGGTCTATACAGAGCTTCCAGCTAACTGTATCTACTTCTTTACAGAGGATTATCCATTTGATGAGGCAGCAGTTGCAAAACGCCTTAAGCAACCAGGTGTGCCAGAGCTTCTTGAGGAAATGGCTGCTCGCTTTGAGGCTCTCGAGGAATTTACAGAGGAGACCACTGAGGCAATTGTACGCCAGAAGAGTGAAGAGCTCGGGGGCATGGGCCCAGTGGTTCATCCAATCCGCGTGGCAGTGTCTGGCATCACAGAAGGACCTGGCCTATTTGAAATGCTGGTTCTTGTTGGTAAAGAGCGCGTTGTTGCACGCCTCCGTAAAGCTATAGCCTTAATTTAATAGGCGGTTGGCTTTGCCTTCAATCCACACTAACCTAAATAACACCTCTCGCAAAAAAATCATGAATGAAGAAAATCAACTGAAGGAGCTACCAGTAGTAGCAATCGTAGGTCGCCCTAATGTGGGTAAATCTGCTGTGTTTAATCGCATTGCAGGTAAACGCATTGCTATTGTGCATTGCGAGGCCGGTGTTACTCGCGATAGACTTATGCGCGAGGTGTCATGGCAAAATAAACGCTTTACCCTCATCGATACTGGCGGTATCATGAATATCGATAATGAAACAATTCACGATAAAATTGATGCCGGTATTCGTGTCCAAGCAGAAGCTGCTCTTAAAGACGCAAAAATTGCTGTCTTTGTTGTCGATATCCAGCAGGGTATCACACCTATGGATAAAGAGGTTGCTGGCATTCTCTATCGCTCTGGTATTACTGTTTATGTTGCAGCAAATAAAGCTGATACAGAAGAATTTGATGTTGGGGATGCAGATTTTGCTCAGCTTGGTTTCCCTGTTTATCCTATTTCTGCTCTGCATGGCCGCGGCTTTGCAAAGCTTATGGATAAGCTTACAAAGGATTTCCCAGTTGTCTCAGAGGAAGAGGCAAAAAAAGATAATGGCCTTTGCGTTGCAATTGTGGGCCGACCCAATGCTGGCAAATCCTCTTTCGTAAATAAATTGCTTCATGCGGAGCGCGTGCTTGTGTCTGATATTCCTGGAACAACCCGCGATAGCATCGATGTGCCTTTCTCTGTTGAGGGCAGACGCTATACCCTAATCGATACAGCTGGATCACGCCGCGAAGCTCGCGTGGATACCGCCGTGGAGCGTTATAGCCGCTATCGTATGCAGGAGAGCATTGAGCGTGCCGATATTGTGGTGCTTATGATTGATGTTGAACGCGGCGTGGGTTTACTTGATAAACAGCTTGCAAGTGAAATTGTAGAGCAGGGTAAAGGCTGTGTGGTTGTTGTGAATAAATGGGACCTATCCACTGTTAAGGAGAAGGAATATTCTCAAACCTTGTGGCAGGGTCTACCATTTATGTCATACTGCCCAGTTGTGTTTATGTCAGCAAAATCTGGCTTTAATGTAAATAGCGTTATTGGTGCAATTGATTATGTTGCATCTCAAAGCTTGGCAACACTCCCAACCGGGCTTCTTAACCGAGTTATGGAGGAGGCATACAACCGCACACCTCCACCATCAAAGGATGGTAAGCGTATGCGTATGTATTACTGCGTTCAGGTCGGCAAAAACCCAATCGGTATCCGTGTTTTTGTGAATGACCCAAAACGCGTGCCAGCCAGCTATAAATCATATCTCGTAAATTGTGTTCGCGAGAAATTTGGTCTTGAGGGTGTTATTGTTTACATCCAATTTAGAGCTCGTAGTGGAGGAAAGACCGCAGATGAGGCTACTTCAAAGGCAAAGTCTGGTGCTGCAAAGAAGCTGGCAAGCCGTAAGCCAGTGCCAACAGGCGAGACCTCTATGTCCGCTATGAAGAAGCGTCGCCAGCGTCGTCAACAAGCTGGCTATAAAATTAAGTAATTTTTTGTTTCGCCAAAAAGTAGGAGAAAATAAAATGGCAAAAGCAAGTATAGAAAATTTAACATTATTGTCTAATGTGATAAGAGGCTTATCCATAGATGCAATACAAAAGGCAAATTCTGGTCATCCGGGGTTACCTTTGGGTATGGCAGATGTCGCAGCAGTGTTGTGGCTAAAGCATCTTAATATTACACCAAAGGCATCAAAGTGGGTTAATCGTGACCGCTTTGTTCTCTCTGGAGGTCATGGTTCAGCAATGCTTTATAGCCTTCTACATTTGTTTGGATATAAAGTAACACTTGATGATTTGAAGAGTTTTCGTCAATATGGTTCAGTTACACCAGGTCACCCAGAGCGTGGCGAGACGGATGGGGTAGAGGTAACCACTGGTCCTTTGGGGCAGGGCTTCGCAAATGCTGTAGGTATTGCAATTGCAGAGCGCATGGCTGCTGCTCGCTTGAATAGTGCAGAGCAGACAATTATTGATAGCTACACCTATGTATTTATGGGTGATGGCGATATGATGGAGGGCATAAGCCACGAGGCTGCCTCCATGGCTGGCAATCTAAAGCTTAATAAGCTTATTGCCTTCTATGATAGCAATAATATCTCAATTGAGGGCAATACAAGCTGCACCTTTACTGACGATACAGCAGCACGCTTTAAGGCTTATGGTTGGCGTACTCTTGAGGTGGATGGTCACGACCATGCAAAGATTGATGCAGCAATTAAGCGTGCAAAGAAGTCCACAGATAAGCCAGTATTGATTATTTGTAAGACCACAATAGGAAAGGGCAGTCCTAATAGAGCCGGTACAGCAAAGGTTCATGGAGAACCTCTAGGTGCAGAGGAGCTTGCTTTGACAAAGAAGTCGCTTGGTTTGCCAGAGCAGGATTTCTGGGTGCCAGAGGAGGTTTATGCACTTACCCGTAGCAAGAATCTGGCTTGCACACGTAAAGCAAAGGCATGGGAACGTACTGTAGCTTCATTAACATTTACAACTGAGCAGCGTCAACTGATTGATGCCCTAAATGGCAACTATTCTATCCCAGAGCAGATTGCTCTACCGACCTATGATAAGGCAGTTGCAACTCGTGCTGCCTCCGGTAAAGCAATTCAAGCTCTCGCTGCAGCAATTCCTAACCTAATTGGTGGATCTGCTGACCTTGCCCCAAGCAATAAAACTTGGATTGATAATGCAAACGCAATTTCAGCAAATGATTTTTCTGGACGCAACATACATTTCGGTGTGCGTGAGCTAGCCATGGCAGCCATTCAAAATGGAATCCTCGCCTATGGTGGCTTCTATGCCTTTAGCGCAACCTTCTTTGTGTTCGCTGATTATGTTCGCCCAGCAATGCGCGTAGCAGCTATTTCAAAGCTACCAGCAATTTATCTCTTTTCACACGACTCATTCTATGTAGGTGAGGATGGTGCGACCCACGAGCCAATTGAGCAATTGTCTTCCCTCAGGGCAATGCCTAATACCGTGGTAATCCGCCCAGCTGACCCTACAGAGACAGCACAAGCATGGATTGCTGCACTCCGCAACACAACCGGACCAACTGCAATCCTTGTTACTCGCCAAAATCTTGAGCCACTAGATCGCTCCATCTATCCAGCTCCAGAAATGCTCGAAAAGGGTGCTTACACGCTTTGTGATACAAAGCCAGGTGAGCAGCCTGATGCAATTATTATTGCAACTGGTTCCGAAGTCCAGTTAGCCCTGAAGGCTATAGAGCAGCTCAAGGAAGTAGGCAAGAGTATACGTGTAGTCAATATGCCATCATGGGAGCTATTTGAAAAGCAATCCCCTGAATATCAAGAATCAGTACTACCAAAGGCTTGTACAAAGCGCATCGCTATTGAGGCTGGTGCATCCTTTGGTTGGGAGAGATATATTGGTATTGACGGATTAGCAATCACAATAGATCACTTTGGTGCTTCTGCTCCATACAAGGTTTTGGAGCAAAAGCTTGGCTTTACACCGGAGGCTGTAGTCGAAAAAATTAAGAAGTATCTATAATAGGAGTAGTAAGGACCTGCCAAAGCGGGTGTTTACATTAAAGTATGGGGCATAAAATATAATTTTAATAAAATTAGGTGTTGACAATACACCACAAAATTTGTTAAATTATTTGCTCTTTAACCACTTGAAAGTAGAGGAAGACCCTCATGGAAGCATATGCAGTAATAGAAACCGGCGGAAAGCAATATCGCGTTGAAGTTGGTCAGACAATAGAAATTGAACGCCTCAAGGAAGAGGCTGGTCAGGACGTTGAAATCAAGACAGTAATGGCTGTTTCTGATGGCGCCCAGTTGAAGGTAGGCACACCATTTGTTGATGGTGCTGTTGTAGTTCTTAACGTAGTCGAGCACTATCGTGGAAAGAAGGTTGTTAACTTTAAGAAGAAGCGCCGCAAGGGCTATCATCGCAAGGTTGGTCACCGTCAGGAAATGACACGTGCTACGGTTAAGTCAATTGCTTAATCATTTATAAAAGAAACGGAGTTTCAAAATGGCACGTAAAAAGACAGGTATTAACGGACGTAACAGCCCAGGCCAGAGACTTGGTGTTAAGCGTTTTGGTGGTCAGACAGTTAAGGCTGGTGAGGTTCTAGTTCGTCAGCGTGGAACAAAGTTCCATCCTGGTAAGAATGTAGAGCGTGGTCGTGATGACACACTATTCACAGTTGTTGCTGGAACAGTAAAGTTCGAGAAGGATGGCCGTGTAGTTAGCGTTGTTGAAAACGCAGCTGAGTAAGCTTAATATTAAGCTTTATTTGTAAAAATGCTCCACTTCGCATTAGCGAGGCGGAGCATTTTTTTACCTTCGGTGCTTCTTTAGCAAAATGCTCGTCTCTGTGTTAAGCGTAAGCAATAAGTGAAACGATTTCAATGCTACCGCCAATGCCTTCGGCGATACTGGGAGATTCGGAGATTTGGAGATTCGGAGGGGTTGCAGGGGTTATTGTTTTAATTGCTTGCACAATTCTCCATTGTCCTCCGTACTCCGTGTTAAGCGAAAGCAACGAGTGAAACGATTTCAATGCTGCCGCTATAGCCT
>CALDQE010000013.1 GCA_937911295.1 uncultured Verrucomicrobiota bacterium | reverse complement strand
CACGCTCGCGTTAGCGTGAAAGCTCTTTTTCTATAAAGACGTTAGATGATTGTCCTAAACGTCACCGCTAGAAAATCTTGCTCTCCTGTCGCCAATGTCCCCTATGTCCTCAATGTCCCCACCTAAATTTGTTATAGACATGCATTCTTACAATTGATAAAATAAGAACATATAAATCTTAATATGTCTTAAATCATTTATAAGGATTATTATGAGCTCAATTAAAATTATTCCTCAACCTTCTTCTATAACCGAAACTGGTTCACAATTTGTTATCACTAAGGATTTTTCTATATCATATTCAGGAGACTCTGCAGATAAAGCAGCTACTCTTTTACAAAAATACCTCAGACCAGCAACTGGTTTTGAATTCCCAATTACTGAAGGTGAATCAGGTAATATTGTAATCAAAACAACATCTGCTCCAGTGTATGATGAAGCTAATTTTACAAATGAAGCTTATTCTCTTTCTACAAATGATGGAAAAATTGTTATTGAAGCACAAAATTATGTTGGAGCTATCCGTGCAATCCAAACTCTTCGCCAAATCCTTCCACCAGAAATATATTCCCCAAGTCAACAGAATGTAGAATGGATTGTTCCTGGTGTTGTTATCAATGATGCACCTTCCTATAGGTGGCGTGGTTTGCATTTTGATACAGTTAGACATTTCTTCACTATTGATGAGGTTAAACGCTTTATCGAGCTTGCTGCTCAGCACAAATTTAATATGTTCCATTGGCATATTACTGATGACCAAGGCTGGAGAATTGAAATTAAAAAATATCCTCGCCTTACGGAATTTGGTGCATGGCGCGAAAAAACTATAATTGGTCATGAGCATAGAGATCGTCCTCGTAAATATGATAACATTCCACACGGAGGATTCTATACACAAGAGCAAATTCGCGAAGTGGTCGCCTTTGCAGCAGAACGTGCAATCACAGTTATGCCTGAAATTGATATGCCAGGTCATATGAGTGCTGCTATTGCATGTTATCCAGAATTAGGAAATGGCTTTAATCAAAATCTTAAGGTTCGCTGCCACTGGCATATTGCTCAAGAGATTTTGAATATGGAAGAAAGTACAGTACAATTCTGTAAGGATGTTTGGACTGAATTATTTGATTTGTTCCCATCAAAATTCTTCCATATTGGTGGTGATGAAGCACCTCGCTATGAGTGGTTTGAAAGTGATAGAATTCAAGAGCTTATGGCTGAGCGTGGTTTAAAGACAGAGGAAGAGCTTCAGGCATGGTTTACTCGGCAGATCAATGCACATTTCCGTGCTAATGGGCGTAGATTGATTGGTTGGGATGAAATTTTAGAAGGTGGTTTGGAAAAAACATCTGCAGTGATGAGCTGGCGTGGATGGAGAGGAGCAGAGGATTTGCTTGCAGCAACTCGTGCTGGTCACGATGTTGTAGTCTCCAATTCAAATCACTTCTATTTTGATTACTACCAAGTTCCAGAGGGAGAGACATACAAGGAGCCTTTGGCAATTGGTGGATATACAACCCTTGATCGCGTATATTCATTTGATATTGCTCATCCAGATTTGTCTGAAGAGGATTTAGCTCATGTTCTTGGTGGACAGGGTCAGGTTTGGACTGAGTATATTGGAACATTCTCTCTTGTTGAATATATGACATATCCAAGAGCTTGTGCATTGTCTGAAGTTCTTTGGACTAATAAAGAACAGAAAAATTATGAAGATTTTCTAAATCGTCTTTCTGGTCATATAAAGAGACTTGATGCTCAAGGCGTAAATGCTTTTAAGAAAGCATAGGTTAGAGCGAATAACTCAAGTAAAAGCTATAGAAGGGGTGGGTGTGCGAGTGAGTGTTCTCACCCTAGAAACTTAAGTTAAACGGCACACTGGTTTTGTTGTTTCAAAATAGTGTGCCGTATTCATTTAAAAAAGAATAATCTAAAATGATTAAGGATTATTCAACATCTAGAGGAATGTCAATTTCAGAAAGTGCTTCTTCTAGCTCGTCTGAAACATCAATTTCAAGAGGAACGGCTTCTCCCCGTTCAATTGTGTAACGATTAAAGGTCTCGCTTTTATAGAGGAAAATGCCTGTCTCGTCTGTAATAAAAATGGAGATAGGGTATTCAACAGTATTTGGTAATTCGCCTAGCAGTACTGGCTCTAGAGGAAGAGCGTCGTATTTTTCACCTATAAGGCGAACAAAATTTTTATCAAATACACTTACACAAGCTTTAAATCTTTCGCCAGAGGGCTGCGAAATAAAAATTTCTCCTTGTGATATTGCACCTGGATGGCGGATTGCTTTAATTGAGAATAATGTCCTGCCACCAATAATACGTTGATGAGTAAGCTGTGATAATCTAGTTTTGCTACTTATTGAATTAACAATAGAATTATCCTTGCAAATACCAAGCTTTGATTTATAGACTCGGCAAATCGCTTTGCTCTTTTCTTTGTCAGTTCCTTCTGGAATAATTATAACCTTAGGAGTGGTGTCAAAAAGCTCTTTAAATAGAGCCAAAGAATTTTTTGCTTTTTTCTTTAGCTCTTTTTTGTCATTAGGTAAAGAAGAGATATATAGCCCTAATGAAAATTGCTCTGATTCCATAAGGTTAAGTAGATTTTCCTTTGTGCAAATGGTATTATCAGAACCATCAGCTAATGCCTGAAGAGATTCCTCCGGAATACAAATAGTCGCTTTAAATTGATAATCCATCAGAGTTGTGGCGACATAGTTAATGGTGTTACTCTCAATGGTATCAAACACAAGCATTACAGGGGAAGTAGGGAAAGAAAGCCCCCATGCTTTATAGCGTACGAGTTTAGCGGGAGGTATAGGCTCAAATCCATTGACAGATAAATCAGAGATTTGGGTATGAAAAAGATTCTGCGAAATTTCATTTGAGGCGGTAGGTATTTGCCTAATCTCATTGTAAACAATGATAGGAAGTTCTGTTTGTGGGAGAAAGAAAATAGCACGTAACTTTACAATTAGCACAGCTGTTAATATTCCTACAAATACATAACTAGTATATTTTAAAAATATTTTTGCTTTCATTTTATACCATCACTTCCATTTGTTAAAAATTATTTGCTTGTATTATTTAAGTATCCCTTTGCTTTTTAATCCGATATTTAAAAGACTTTCAATGCTGCCATGTATGCGAACATTGAGGGCGACTGGTATGTCTCCTTTTTCATGTACAGATTTTCCTTCAATCTGCAGCTGAAGGGATTGCTCGAGATTAGGGTTATCGATGAGCTCAAGACGAATTACAGAATAATCCAAATCTGATAAAGCAAGGCTTAGATTGTCACATGTTTGTGAAGGAATGCCGCTATTGATTAATGCTTCATTAAGAAGGGTAGTATCGGATAATTTAAGTTTACCAACAACGCCTGGCTTTGAAAATAGATAGGCATTATGCAGCTTAAGCTTTTTCCCATTGTAGATAGAAACAGGAAGCTTTCCATGCAAGGTGCCAGTGCCAGAACCAGAAAGGCTTGGTAATGCGGAAATAATCTCGGTGAGCTGTATGTCATCAACAAAGATAGTGAAGCCAGCATTTAGTCTATTATAATTGAGATATAGAGCATAAACACTAAGCTTTCCGCCAAAGGCTTCAATATTTCCTTCAGATAGTAGGAGCTGCTCCTCATCAGCAAGTATTTTGAAATTACCATTGGAAAGCTTTAGCTGATCGATATAAATATCCTTAATAAAAATTGGTATGGAATGTAAAACCCATTTTTCACCAAGGCCACTAAGATGTATTGAGGCAAAGGCTTTATTGATTTTGAGTTCCTTATTATTTTCCAATGCCAATGCTGAATTTAAGTCACTTATTCTAAAGACAAAATCCCAAGCAGGGAGTTGAGTTTTTGTAGAGAATTTAACATTGAATTTAGAAAAGACTTCGCCATAAAACGAATCAAAATGCTGCTGTTTGTCTAGATGAGCAAAAAGGCGTTCCATATATGGGTCTGATTTAGAAACAATGCTATTAAGTGTGGTTGATATATTGACAATATTATCTTTAACAGCTAGGCTAGAGGATAGCTTTAAATTAGTGTCTGGAATAATAATTTCTCCAGAGCCAGAAGGAGAGCCAGAGTAACAGCTGTCTGCTTTTAGATTAAGTAAAAAGCTTGGAGTAGGAAAATCATCCTTTAGCTTAGGGTGTATTTCCCCATCGACAATTAGGTTGCCATTTTTGATATCAAAGCTTAATGATGTAGAATAGTCACCACCAAGCAATCTCCCGTTAATGTTGCCTGTATAATGTGATACATTATTTGTAACATTAATGCGAAGAGAAACGATAGAAGAAATAAGTTTTGCCTTTGCCTCTGGAGGAAGAACCTTCTGCAGGTCAGCGGTTGACTCTGCCACATTTAGAGTTTTTATTTCTTTTTTGAGGAGAGTGATGGGTGAGTAGCTAGCTTCTAGGGAGGGGCAAAGAAACTTTATACCATTAGACTCAAAGCTAATATTTGAAATTTTGGTGGAAAAGAGAGTGACGTGTTGTGTGTTTATTTGAGGATTGTTTAATCCAGCATTTGTCATTGCAGACTTTGCCACATTGTTAACAATAATAGGTAGTAGCCAGTATGGAAGAATAATCAGTAAAAAAGATAGGATTGCGATGGATATAGCTATCTTTTTAATTCGTTTTTTTGTTTTTGCTTCCATTAGAAATACTCCTATATTTAAAATGGTGATATTAGAAATCTAGCATCAATTGCTCGGCTGAGCAGCTTTGGTCTTTTTGCTTTGTTGTTTTAGCTTTTGCCCTATAGCTTTTGGAATTAGAATTGTCATTATTAACAATAGATTGGAAAGAGCCATCGGCAAGCTCTGTTTTGACAATAGTGCCATCAGAAAGATTTTTGATAGAGCGAATAGTTTTGCCAGTTGCGGGGTTGGTTACAATACCATAGCCACGGGCCAGCACAGCCTTAGGGTTTGTGCTTTCAAGACGGATAGCTAGATTTTCTAGGATATGTTTGTTTTCAACAATTTTATTTTCAGCCGAGCGGTTTAGTGCGAGGCTTGTCATTTCAAGCGATTGCTTAACCTTGTGCATAGCAGTTGTGGCACCGTGGAGCATAGATGGGATAGAAGAATTCAGGCGTAGCTTGATTTCGTTGATACGATTATGCATAGAGGAAAGCATTTGCTGTGAGAGCATATCGATATGTTGTTGATGCTGGTGAATAATAAATTCTGGGTGTGTGAATAGCTTGCTCTCTGCGGCAGCCTTGAGCCTAGTTTTAAGAAGTGTGAGGCGGTTATTCAAGGCATTATGAATGCGCTGATTATTGGAGTAAAGAGTATTGAGTAAATCCTCCATTTGACCGCAGACCATTTCTGCAGCGGCCGATGGGGTGGGGACGCGTAAGTCGGCAGCAAAATCACAGATAGTAAAGTCAGTTTCGTGACCGACAGCAGATATAACTGGGATTTTTGAATTATATACAGCACGTGCAACAATTTCTTCATTAAAGCACCATAGATCCTCCATGCTACCGCCGCCTCTACCAACAATAATTACGTTAGGAGGGTTAGGTAAAGAATTCAGGAGTTCAATACCTTCAACTATTTCCTCTGCGGCATCATCTCCTTGTACTTTTGCGGGAGCTAGGAGAATGTGCATATTAGGGAAGCGGCGTCTGGTGACATTAAGCATATCTCGAATAACGGAACCAGTAGATGAGGTAACAATACCAATATAAGTGGTGAAGGCTGGGATTGGGCGTTTGTGAGATTGGTCAAATAAGCCTTCAGCTTGAAGTTTATTTTTTAGTTCAAGAAACTTCAGCATTAAATCGCCTTCACCAGTTTGCTCAATAGAGCGAATATTGAGTTGATATGAGCCACGGGGCTCATAGACAGACACGCTGCCACGGGCACGAAGCTTCAGTCCATTTTTCAGTGGGATAGTGTTTGCGTATGTGCTACGAGAATAACCAAATAATGTGCAACTAATTTGGGCTCCAGCATCCTTAAGAGTAAAGTATGCGTGGCCAGAGGAGTGAAGGGTAAGGTTTGAAACCTCGCCCTCAACCCAAACATTAACGATAGCACCTTCGAGTAGTGTCTTGATTCGTCGTGTAAGCTCTAGTACGGTTTCTGGTTTTTTCTCTGACATATTTGTTACTAGCTCCAAGAGGACTTGTGGTTAGTCCTCGTAAAGGCGGATTGCTTTAATGGATGTTGTTTTACCAGAGGCACGGTCAATATCAAAGATGCAGCCCTCTAGCACGGCAGGACCTTCTGCAACAGAGAAGAAGGAAGGCATACCAGTTAAGAAGCGTTTTTCTACTGGAGCGATTTCTCTACCAATTACAGAATTGATAGGTCCAGTCATTCCAAGGTCGGTGATATACCCAGTGCCTTTGGGTAGAATTTTTGCGTCTGAGGTTTGGACATGAGTGTGAGTGCCGAAGACAGCAGCGACTTTGCCATCGAGGTGCCATCCCATACAAATTTTTTCAGATGTAGCCTCAGCGTGGAAGTCTACAAGTATAGCACTGCCTTTCGGAATGATTTTATCTATCAATTCATCTGCTTTTTTGAAGGGGCAATCTGCTGGATTCATAAAGGTACGCCCCATCAAGCTGATAACAGTAATTGAACCAATAGAGGTTTGGATGGTTGCCCAGCCTTTACCAAGACAACCTTCTGGCATATTGGCAGGGCGCACGATACGTTTATCCTTATCAATTAGTGCGTATGAGGTCTTTTGATCCCAAGTGTGGTCGCCTAGGGTTAATAGGTCAGCTCCAGCGACAAATAGTTCTTCAGCGATAGCCTCGGTAATACCTTTACCCGCGGCAGCATTTTCTGCATTAGCGATTACAGCGTGGACTGCACCTGAATCCTTGAGCTCTTTAACTTTTGTTTTAAAAATTCTTCTTCCTGGAGAACCGACGATATCTCCGATACATAATATTCGCATAGTATTCCTTTTGTTCAAAACATTTGAGTTTATTTTACTATAAAAAATAATAAATGTATAGTGAAATAGGTGTTTTATATAAATAGACACAATGTTATGACAGATAGACGTTAGATGGTTTGTACGGCAGACGAGAGCTTGCCGCCTCAGAAGCACTGGGCGACTTCATCACCCTTAAGGGCAAAAATTCTAAATTGAAGAATTACATTTTTTTTGATAAATTATTCTACATTAGTTACCAATAATTTTTTTATAAAACTTAATTGTTTTTCATATGGCTTTAATTACTTTTCGTGATGTTTATATCGGTTTTGGCGGGCCTTCAATTTTAGAGGGCGTAACCTTCTCTGTTGAAGAGGGTGAGCGTACCTGTATTACAGGAAGGAATGGAGAAGGAAAATCAACCCTGCTCAAGCTTGCGGCTGGCATTATAGAGCCAGATTCAGGAGAAATTATTCGTTCGGCAAATTTGCGTACAGCATATCTCTCTCAGGATGTTCCTGGCGATACACCTGGAACTGTAATGGATATTGTTACAAAAGATCTACCAAAGGTAGATGGTGTGGTTACTCCTCTTGCAGCACGATATGTAACCCTCCTAGGGTTAGATGGGACCACCCAATTTAATAGCCTCTCCGGTGGTATGAGGCGCCGTGTTCGGCTTGCAGCAGCATTAGCCACAGACCCTCAGCTGCTTCTTCTAGATGAGCCCACAAATCATTTAGACATTGAATCAATTATATTCCTTGAAGGGGTGCTTTCCAAGCTACGTTGTGCCTGTTTATTTGTTACCCATGATAGAGCCTTTCTTCAAAAGACTGCCCGCCGAATTTTAGACCTAGATAGAGGTAGTCTAGCTGGATGGGATTGTGATTATAGGACCTTTTTAAGGCGTAAAGCAGAGCTACTTGCAGATGAAGAGGTGTATTGGACCCGTAAAGGGAAAAAACTTGAAAAAGAAGAGGCTTGGATTCGTAGAGGTGTAAAGGCAAGAACAACGCGAAATGAGGGTCGTGTAGAGGCTCTTCGGAAGCTTCGCGAGGAATTTAGATTGCGTCGTCAACAAGCGGGCGTTAGTAAGCTTCAGATTGGTGCTGCTTCTAGCTCTGGTATGCAGGTGGTTAAGATAAAGGATTTATCTTTTGCATATCCTAATGCTAAGCCAATAGTAAAAGGCTTTTCTGGCAATATTTTGCGTGGCGAGCGAATTGGTGTAATTGGGAAAAATGGGACAGGTAAAACAACATTGCTAAAGCTTTTGGCTGGGCAATTAACACCAACCTCTGGTGAAATTGAACTTGGAAGCCGGGTTGAGCTCGCAATGTTCGACCAATTACATGCATCTCTTGATATGGAAGGGACAGTGATTAGCAACCTGGCAGAAGGGAAGGATCAGGTGGTTGTAAATGGTGTAAGCCGCCATGTTTTCAGCTACTTGCAGGATTTTCTTTTTACGCCTGAGCGAGCCAAGTGTCCAGTCAAGGCATTGTCTGGAGGAGAGCGTGCTCGTTTAATTTTAGCAAAGCTCTTTTTGAATCCAGGCAATTTGCTTATTATGGATGAGCCGACAAATGATTTGGATATTGAGACTTTGGAGCTTCTTGAAGAGCAGCTTCTGAATTATGGTGGAACACTTATTTTAGTAAGCCACGATAGAACCTTTTTGGATAATGTGGTTACATCATCTTTCGTGCTTGAAGGTGATGGTTCTGTGGGAATGTTTCCTGGTGGCTACGAGGATTGGCTTCGCCAACGTAAGGTTGAAGCAAAGCAGGAGCTTGAGAAGCAAGAGGTTGGGCGAGTAAAAGTCGAACCAGAGAAGAAAAAATCCAACAGGCTTGGATATATGGAGAAGCGTGAGCTGGCTGCTTTGCCAGAAAAGATTGAAGAAATGGAATCAGCTCTTGCTGCTTTAAAGGCTGAGCTTGATAATCCGGAGTTATACGCGACACAGCCTGCAATCGCAGTACAGAAGACGCAACAAATGGCAGAGCTTGAGCAGGAGCTGGAAAAAATGGTAGAGCGGTGGGCTGAGCTTGCTGAGCGAGATAATTAGCATCATAGTCCTCAATGGGGTACAGTACGTTAGCTCTGCATCAAAAAATGCCAGAATTTTAAGAAGAGAAAATTTGTTATGAAAAAGCTTTCGTCAATTTTTATTCATGGAGCCTCACAAAATAACCTTAAAGGGTTTGATCTTGAGCTACCACTTAATCAATTTATCGTTGTTACCGGTGTCTCTGGCTCTGGTAAATCCTCACTTGCATTCGATACTATCTATGCAGAGGGGCAGCGACGCTATGTAGAAACCTTTTCTCCTTATGCGCGCCAATTTCTCGAGCGCATGGATCCGCCAAAGGTAGAAGCACTAGATGCTATCCCTCCAGCAATTGCAATTAGACAAGCAAATTCTGTCAAAACCTCGCGCTCAACTGTCGGTACAATGACAGAGGTAAATGATCACCTCAAGCTGCTATTTGCAAAGACGGCTCGCTTATTTTGTCCGTGCTGTGGGAAAGAAGTTAAATCAACAAATCCGACAGAAATATGTAAGCAGCTTTTAGAACACCATGAAGGGGAGCGGGCGGAAATCTTTTTTGAAGTACAGCTTCCGAAAAATATCGCAGTAGGTGAAGCTATTGCCGCATTTGAGAAGCAAGGTTATGCTTTTGCAGAAGAAATTGGTAAGCATCATGTCAGGGTGCGTCAGGACCGTATTGTAATTAAAAAGGACAAGCAGCTTCGAATGGCGGAGGCTCTTGAGGCAGCACTTTCTCATGGCAAAGGGCGTTGTAGTGTGCATTTCCCATCATCAGAAACCGAGGAGTGTTTTACCACGCTTTTTGAGTGTGTTGATTGTAGAGAAGGCTTTGAACAACCAACCGCAAATATGTTCTCCTTCAATTCGCCTATTGGGGCTTGCCCAACGTGTCGCGGCTTTGGGCGTACGATTGGCATTTCGATGAAGCTTGTAATTCCAGATGAGAATCTTTCGATTGCAGAAGGATGCATCAAGCCATTTCAGACAAGCTCTTTTATTGAAGTACAGGAGTTTCTTGTAAAGATTGCTAAGAAAAAGCATTTCCCAATAAATACGCCTTGGAAGGAATTGTCTGAGGAGCAAAAGCGTTGGGTGATTGAAGGAGAAGAGCCTCACGACGAAAAGCATTGGTGGGGTGTTAATGATTTCTTCCAGTGGATGGAGTCTCGCTCCTACAAGATGCATGTCCGTGTGATGCTTTCGCGTTATCGTGAGTATACCACATGCACAGCATGTAATGGCTCCCGCCTAAAGCCATCAGCTCTAAATTGGTATCTAGTTACAAATACACAAAAATATAATATTCATGAGCTAATGCTTCTTCCAATAAGCGAGGTCTATGAATTTATTTTAAGATTTGGTGAACAATGTAATGAACCAGAGATAAAGCCATTGCTTGAGGAGCTATTGCCCCGCTTAAGATATGTGATTGATGCAGGTTTAGGCTATCTTACGCTTGATAGACAATCTCGTACACTAAGTGGAGGAGAGCTTCAGCGAATAAATCTAACTACAGCCCTCGGTGCAACACTTGTTAATACGCTCTTTATTCTTGATGAGCCAAGTATTGGTTTGCATACCACAGATGTGGCACGTCTTGTTTCTTTATTAAAACGGCTCCGTGATGCTGGTAATACAGTGCTAGTGGTAGAGCATGATCCAGAGGTGATTTTGGCAGCGGATTGCGTAATTGAGCTTGGCCCAGGTGCTGGTGCTGCTGGTGGCAATGTGGTCTTTAATGGAACAGTTGCTGAGCTATTGTGCAGTGAGAGTGCTCTTTCTGGAAAGTATCTTTCCGCACCAGTTTCTTTTAATAATTATGTAGCAACAAAGAAAGAAAAATCTAGGCCAATAGTTATTGAGGGGGCGGCTGAGCACAATCTAAAGAATGTAACAGTAAAAATACCAACAAATAAGTTTGTTGTTGTTACTGGTGTTTCGGGTTCTGGAAAATCAACATTGATAAATGATGTACTTTCTAATGCTGCACGACGAGCCTTAGGCGAGCACACAGAGTATTGTGGAGAGTATAAGGCTATCTCTGGTATGGAAGGCTTTGGTCAGGTGGTTGTGGTTGACCAGGCACCGATTGGAAAAACAGCTCGCTCTACACCTGTTGGATATATAGGAGCATTTGATGAGTTGCGCAAATATTTTGCTTCTCAGCCAGAAGCTCAAGAGCATGGCTTCACAGCAGGAGATTTTAGCTACAATGCTGGGCGAGGACGATGCCCAGTCTGCGAGGGGACTGGGCATGAGCTCGTGGAGCTGCAATTCCTAAGTGATGTCTATCTAAAATGCGAGGCATGTAATGGCTCACGTTATATCCCTGAAATTCTTGAAATCAAAGTTCCATGTCATAGTGGTAAAAAATCAATTGCTGATATTTTAGAGTTAACCATTGCTGAGGCCGCAGTTGAATTGCAGGCTCAACCACGTGTTGTAAAAGCATTGCAACCATTGCTTGACGTAGGGCTTGGTTATTTAACTGTTGGTCAGCCATTGCCAACACTAAGTGGAGGCGAAACGCAGAGGCTGAAGCTAGCGGCATTTCTTGCAGAGTATAATAGTAGCAAAAACAAAAAGCAAAAAGCGGTTGGTTCAGCATTATTTATTTTAGATGAGCCAACGACAGGACTTCATTTCCAGGATATAGAGGTTTTGCTGGGTGTTTTGCGTAAGCTGGTAGCATGCGGAAACTCCGTTGTTATAATCGAGCATAATCTTATGGTTATAAATGAGGCGGATTGGATTATAGATCTCGGGCCCGGTGGTGGTGAAGCAGGTGGCAGAGTTATTGCAGAAGGCACGCATGAGGATATAATGGCTGTAAAGGAGAGTCAAACGGGGCGTGCACTAAGTGAAGAGCTTGAGCGAAGCAGGCGACTTGTGGCAGAGTCAGCTGTTGAGCTTGCTCCAGAGCCAGATGCAATTGTTGTTCCACCAGAATCGATTTGTGTTCAAGGTGCTCATGAGCATAATCTCAAGGGTGTAGATGTTTCACTTCCATTAAATAAATTTACTGTAATCACAGGTGTTTCTGGATCTGGTAAATCAACTCTTGCCTTTGATATTCTTTTTGCATTAGGGCAGCGACGTTATCTTGAATGCCTCAATGCTTATGCCCGACAATTTGTACAGCCTCAGGCAAAGCCAGAGGTTCAGCTGGTGAGTGCATTGCCACCAACGGTTGCTATAGAACAGCGCATTAGTCGAGGCGGTTGGCGTAGTACGGTGGCAACAGTAAGTGAGCTACAAAGTGATTTTCGTATTCTATACCTCTCTTGTGGAGAACAGCATTGTCCAAGCTGTGGCACCTTAATCACAAAGCAAACAGCAGAGGAAATCACTTCCTCAATCAAGCAAACGCACGGTAAGAAGGGAGCATTACCTATTCGCTTGCTTGCTCGCCTTGTTGCAGGTCGTAAGGGACAATATAAAGAGCTTGCAAAATGGGCGTTTGATCAGGGTGTGAAGGAGCTGCGTGTTGATGGAAAGTGGCAGAGTACAGAGAAATGGAAACTCCCAGATCGCTATTCTGAGCATGATGTTGATATAGATTTCTATGGTGAGTTAGATATACAAAAGCTTGGAGAGCGTGAGATTCTCGAAATGGTAAAGCATACAATCGCCTCTGGTAAGGGAAGCTTGCGTATTCTTGAAGTAGGGAAGCAGCGAGCAAATGAGTATGCGCTTTCAACTGAGCGAGCATGCCCAAATTGTGGCTTGAGCTTTGAGGAGCCTTCACCAAAGCTCTTCTCATTTAACTCAAAGCACGGTTGGTGCCCAAAATGTCAGGGCTATGGATTAAATAAGGTTGTGCTTCCTAAAAAGTCAGAGCATGAGGACACCCGCAATGTTGACTTTGCCACAATTGAGGCAGAGGCAGCTGTTGATGCCACTGCGGGTGTGTGCCCAGCATGTAATGGTGCAAGGCTTTCTCCAGAGGCGCTATCGTATTATTTCCATGGAAAGAATATTGATGAGCTTTGCTCTTTGTCTATTGCAGAAGCAATTAAATTCTTTAAGACAATTAAGCTAACCAAGCGTGAGCAAGCACTAGCCGCAACAATTATTTCAGATGTGTTATCAAGACTGGGCTTTCTTGATAGTGTCGGTTTGGGCTATTTAAGTCTAAATCGAGCTGTGCCAACCTTGAGTGGCGGAGAGGGGCAGAGAATCCGTCTTGCAGCTCAGCTTGGCTCGGAGCTGGCAGGTGTGTGTTATATTCTTGATGAGCCGACAATTGGGCTACACGACTCTGATACTGCAAAGCTCTTGAAAACAATTCGTGGCCTGTGCGATAGAGGTAACACAGTTATAGTTGTTGAGCATGATGAGCAGGTAATGCGCGCTGCCGACTATATCCTTGATTTAGGTCCAGGTGCCGGTGTAAAGGGTGGCACTCTTGTAGCAGAGGGACCTCTAAAGCAGCTATTGAAAAACAAAAAATCCATTACAGCAAATTGCTTAAAAAATCCGTTGCAGCATCCAATCAATGGGAGCTATCGCGATTGTGCTTCTGCCAAAAAGCTTGTGCTTCAAGGCGTCACGATGCATAATTTAAAGAATCGTGATTTTGAATTTCCTATTGAGCGCTTATCAGTTGTGACAGGCGTTTCTGGTTCAGGAAAGTCAACACTTGTTCGAGATGTGCTTTATTCTTCGCTTGCTCCAATAACTGGTGGAGGTAAGCCAAAGCTGGTGGGCTGCAAAAAGATTTTAGGAGCAGAGAATTTTAAGCGAGTTCTTGAGGTAGACCAATCTCCAATTGGCAGAACACCTCGGTCGTGTCCGGCAACCTATGTTGGTTTTTGGACAGAGATTCGCGAGTTATTTGCAAGCAGTCCAGATGCAGCGATTAGAGGGTATGATGCCTCTCGCTTCTCTTTTAATATAGAGGGAGGCCGCTGCTCAGAGTGCGGAGGACAGGGTGTTGTTCGATCTGAGATGTCATTTTTGCCAGATGTGGTGAGCCAGTGCCCTGTATGTGGGGGAAGCAGATTTAATGAAGAAACACTCGCAGTGCGTTATTGTGGAAAAACAATAGCAGAAGTGTTGGCGATGGATGTAGATACAGCACTGGATTTCTTTGGCAATCATCCAAAGCTTCATTATTCGCTAACTTTGTTAAAGGAGGTCGGGCTTGGATATTTGTCGCTGGGCCAGCAGAGCAGCACCTTGAGTGGAGGTGAGGCACAGCGCATTAAGCTTGTGGCAGAGTTGGCACGTTGTACACCGAAGTTAGGACAGCGAGAGCAGTCAACACTTTATGTGCTTGATGAGCCTACGGTGGGGTTACATATGGCAGACGTCTTGAATTTAATAAAGGTGGTGCATAAGCTTGTTGAGCATGGACACACGGTGATTATGATTGAGCATAATCACGATGTTGTGGCAGAGGCCGATTATGTTTTAACTCTTGAACGCTAGTTCCCGTGTACGGCAAGCGAGTGCTGCCGCACCAAAGCCGCAAGCTAGACGGCACACTGCTTTGCTGTCGCAGGCTAGTGCGCCACCCCTCGCCCCCCGAAACGCCGGGCGGCTTCGCCACACTCAGTGGAAAAAATGAATATATTATCGTTGTGTTGAGGCTCTGTCCTCAACACCCTCTTATCAAAGAGCCTCGCAATTTTCGCCCCCACACAAGCAATCCTGACAATCATGCAAATACTGTAATTCTGCTTTACTGCACGAATGTGCACACTCGCAAAATACGGTTAATATAAGCCACAGAATTACTGGTTTAGTGATAGCATTATGTTCATTTTCACTACATATATGGTTATTCATATAAGGTGTTACTTTGTATTGATTTATCATTTTTTAATTAGGGCAAAATTTGATTGACGGGGGTCATCGATAAACCGTCCGTGCGGCACGAGGTTGAATTCGTTTTTTCGCGCCGCTGAAGAGCTCCGGATGGCGGGCTCGGATTGATTTGACAGGGGGGGGGGGGTAAATGTTATTATAAATGCGTAATATTTTGTAATTAAACAAATTAGGATAATTCTATGAAAACAAAATTCTTGAAATCAATGATAGCTTTATTCTCTATTATGCTATCGCTAACACTAGCTGCTGAGTCTTCATTGCCACAACCTATCATGGGTTCTCACAAGTTTGGTGTAAAATTTACTGTTTCTGGCTATGAAGGAGAAACAGCAGTAGCTAATCTGCCTGTGCTAGTAAAAATTTCACCTGCAATTATTGACGGGTTTAGTTATTCAGACATAAATTACCCTGAAACAGGTGAAGATATTTGTTTTATTGATCTAAACGGAAATGCTCTCCCATTTGAAATTGATACTTGGGATACTACAGGAACATCTTATGCTTGGGTAATATTACCATCAGTGGAACAAGGTACAGAATTTGTCATGTGCTATGGTTCTGATGTAACTGGTAAAACACTTTGCCCAGATGACCCATGGAGTGATTTTGTTAGTGTTTGGCACATGGAAAGCACAAACCCAGTAGATCATGCTGCTGGCAATAACGATGGTACTGGAACTGCAGGCCTTTCCGTAGTAGATGGTATTTCAGGCTCTGCTGTTTCATTCTCAGGTGCATCTAATGAGGGAGTTTCGTGTGGAACAAATCTTTCAAATGCAGAACTAGTAAATGGCTTTACCTTCCAGAGCTGGGTTAATTATGGTGGTTATAATGATACACAATATGGACGAGCATTCTTTGGTAAAGAAAAATTTATTTCCATTAGATCTAAACATAGAGATAGTTTTGTAATTACTACACCAGGAGTTAAGGATCACGATTTTAAGATTAATTCTCAAGAAGATTATCTTGGAGATGTTGGTGTATGGAATCATATTGTTATTTCATTTATGCCTGGTTCTTCAGGAGCTAAAATTTATCTAAATGGTAAATTAATTCTTAGTCAAAGTGCTAGTGATTTTAGTGATAAAACAAATCCTACAGAAATGTGGCTTGGTCGCAACCAGTGGGGCGGACAGGAATTTAAAGGAATTATGGATGAAGCTCGCTTGTCAAAATCCATTCTCTCCGCAGAAACAATCGCAGCAACCTATGCCGCTCAGATGCCTGAGACCTTTTTAACTGTTGGAATGTTAGAAATGTTTGAATCAGAAGGATCAAATAATTCTCCTGTGTTTAGAATTGGTATAGAGGAAATAACCTACACAGAGCTAACCTTCTCCGCAACATGTCTAGATGTTGGTCTTGGTGCTTCTTCTTTGACCGCAGATGTACAGCTAGCAAGCGATGAAGATTTCAATAGTATTGTTGAGACAAAACGCCTAGCGTTGAATGGTGTTGGTGCTGAGGAGGTTGTTTTCTCTAACCTTACACCAGGTGTTGTCTATTATGCTCGTGTTGTTTCGGTTAATAATAATTCTAATGAAAATATTTCTATACCAACCTCACAATCAACATACAGCCCAGCTCCTGCGTTCAGGACAAGTCTCAACTATAGTCATATTTATCCAGAGATTTCTATCTCATTTATCCGTTTAGGTGTTGCTAACAAAGTTAACAAAATTGTAATTCAAGCATCTTCTACGGGTGATTTTACAAATCCTGAAAGATCGAAATCATTTGATGTTGAT
Source organism: uncultured Verrucomicrobiota bacterium (assembly GCA_937911295.1). Taxonomy (GTDB): domain Bacteria; phylum Verrucomicrobiota; class Kiritimatiellia; order RFP12; family UBA3636; genus RGIG990. The sequence goes on along the minus strand of CALDQE010000013.1, from coordinate 2,585 downwards.
GTAACAACTGACACTGCGACAGTTTCAGGCTTCTTACTTGATAATTTCCCATCATCATCGCCTCAGTACTACCGTGTTATTGCATACAACGATATAGGGGAAAGTTCATTCGTAGATATGGTGAGCGGTATTGATGAATTCTCTGTTAATGGGAATAATGTTTGGTCTGGCTTATCTGAGAATGTCTCTGATCCCAATGCATATGTTTATGATGTAGGACTACCAGAAGCAGAAAAGACTCTATACTTTACTATGCCTGCAGAGTCTAACCCTATCATCAATGAAGATACAGTAATGCCATCATTGAGTTTTACAGCAGATACAAGTACTACTATAAATCAAAACTATTTCGGTGGATACCATAGCTGTGGATATGATTTGAGTGGTACAGGTGTGTTAATAATGAGTGGTGAGAAGCCTATTACTCATTCGACTTATGGTACTAATGTGATAAGTAATCCAATTCTTTTCTCCAGAAACGATAATCAGTCCATTTTAATTACTTCTAATGGTGAAAATGATGCATGGCTATATTTAAACGGAGACCTCATGCTGCCAGAGGGAGTGTCAAACACAACATTCCGCATCAATGGACGTGGTAATACAGTCTTGGGTGGTAATTCTCAAGACTTTATGGGACAGTTGAATGCAGAAGGTGCACGATTATCATTGGCAAGTTCTAATGCAATGACAAATATAAGTAAGCTATATTTTTCAGGTGATCCATCATCTATTGAAAATTTGACTGGTAAACCATTAGTGTTCCCACGAATGACAAATATATTTGTGGAGAATGGGTGGCCAGGACGTAAAATACATTTTTATGGTGCTCCATTTGTTTTCCCTCAGGCAACTTTTGAATGGAGTATCCGAGATTATGATCAATCATATTTTGAAGCAGATTTGGTTGTATCAAATGTTGTTCTTCGTAGACATTCATCAAATGGTGAATTTGCGATAGGTGTTAAGAGAGGTGTAGGTGCATTTATTGTTACAGGAGAAACTTCTTTGTATGACCCATCTATTAAATCATATATTCATTTAAAAGGTGGTTGCTTCTATCCACAAACTGCAGCTGGCCTTCCACCAAGTAGAGAGTTATACATTAATCAAAAGAATAGCTCAACAACACTAGGTTTAAATAGTGATTATACTCCAATGTTAGATGGTTCATCAGAACCTCGTATATTCCAAACAGAAGCAGATTCTTTCAGATGGGGCTTTACAGGCTTTGGTGGAGATCGTACTGTTTGCTGGAATGCTGATCCAACAATGAACCTCACCAACACAACAAGTAATGCTGTAGCAATTAAGATGACAAATACAGGTGCTGTTGATGTTGATGGAAAGACTTACGATTCATTTTATGCATATCCATCACGTTTTATGTTCGGACATCGCTCTGAGTTTGCAGATGGAACAATTATCTTTATGAATCCAATCCGCTATGAGCTTGGACAAAATTGGGATACAGCAACCTATTTTGAAAGCACAAATCATGTTGTTGCTGCACGTCTTCGTGGCTCTCTAAAGCTTGGTCATCGAGATAGGACATGGATATTCTCTGGTAACAATTTTGGTGGTTATCTTGCTCTTGAAGCTGAGAATACAGACTTCACAGGCAGGATTAGTGTATCAGAGAAAGGTAACCTTCTTGTAAACTCTAGTTTAGTATCACGTGCAAACACAGTAAATTCTGGTTCAGGTCTTGGTGGTACAGGTAATATCTCCACAGAGGAAGGAACTACTATAAAGAGTGGCGCTGCATTATTCGGTGGAGAGTGGAACAAGGGTGGTACTCTAACAATAGGTGGTAAGCTAACATTTGAAGCAAACTCAGCAATTCGTGCTGAGGTTGCTTCATCAAATGATCTTGTTGGATGTGTTAAGCTTGCACCAGAATCAGTACTAAAGCTTTCAGGACCTGTCTATGTTGATGTTGACACAGATCCTAGCATCTCACCAATCCGTGGTAGTGAAATCAAGCTACTTGATTGGAGTGAAGCAACCTTTGATTCCGGTGCTGCACCAACAGTTGATAATTTTGTTCCTCGTGCAGAGAGCAACCCGGACATTCATAACATATATTTGTCCACCAAGGAAGATGGACTTTATATGGGTTATGTCACAGGTCGTGCTCCAACAGGATTAAATATCATTATTAGATAAAGCTGCCATAAAAACATCTCGCCAACGAATGATAGCAGTTGGCGAGCTTTCCACAAAGGCGTGCGTTAAATCAATGCACGCCTTTTGCTTTCCTGTACACGGCTGGCACGAATGAGTGATGGGTCGCAGGTGCTTATGCCTGCGGCAAGTACACGGATGTGATGGCTAGAAGTGCGGAGGTTCTCCTCTCCCGCAGAGACGCAGAGACGCAGAGACGGTTGTGCGACGCGAGACGCTAGACGATTGAGCGACGTGAGACGCGAGACGGTTGAACGACGCGAGACGCGAGACGGTTGAACGACGATAGACGTGAGACAACCGAAGACGTGAGACGCTAGACGTTGAACGGACATGAGACAACTAGACGATTAGACTCCGCATCGCGTTGACACGCGACCCTTCCTGCGTTGACACGC
>CALDQE010000012.1 GCA_937911295.1 uncultured Verrucomicrobiota bacterium | reverse complement strand
TTACAAATTAGCAGTTTAAATTTTAGGTTTTACCTACAAATTTTGACCACACCCCCTTTTAAATGAGTTAATAGACTAATTGTAATTTGCAAAAGTAAGTGAACCGCTTTGGGTGCATTAATCGTGCGAGAGAGTTTAATATAGCATAACTTTTCTAAAAGTAAGGTTTTTTGTTAAACCATAAAGTTTTCTATGAGAAAGGATGAGTTTAATCGCACAATGTTACATTTACAGCTGCATACTATAAAATATGTATGGGAGAAAGCTGGTACACCATAGCTTAATGCTAGGTAGATATCATAAATTTTTTATGTACAGCTGTCATAATCAAGTTAATTATTATTAGGCTGATTTTCTTGAGGGATAACTGGCAAACCATTCTCAAACTTTGTTCGGATGATTTTGCAGTTAGGAGTTAATTCATAACCTCCATTGTAAATTTCATAAAATAGACAATCTTTTATGGAACTGCCTTTTGGGGGTAATAAAATTAAATTTTATTCTTCACTACACGGATAAACACATACACAGAAGAGCTTTGCTCAAGCTTCTATTATACTTCCAGCGGTAATGACTGAAAGAAAGCCTGTTTGCTCATCTATTAGCTTAAGCTCACCAGAAGGTGTAATACCAGAGGCAATACCTGCGACTATGCCACGATCTGGTGTTGAAATAGTAATGCATTTGCCTGCAAGAATATCATAGCGCGACCACACATCAAATACTTGATGCGACAAATAGAATTGCTCAAATTGCTCTTTTAGAGCTACTGCCACACCTTCTGCAAGACCTACTGGACTTGGCAATACTGCACTATCACCAAGCTCCAACAATAATGATGTGGCTGGATAAAGCACGCGTACTGGCAATTGCTCTTGAGTAAATGAAATATTTATCCCAATACCGACAACTATTGCAGCATGCTCCCCAGAAAGCTCTGCCTCACAGAGTATACCCGCCACCTTGCGTCCGTTTACTAGAATATCATTTGGCCATTTTATACCGACCTCTGCTGTATTCTCACTATGGAAAAAAGACTTCAGCACATCACACACTGCCACACCAGCCACAAGAGTAAGCTGTGGTAAAAGCTCGGCAGGAAGCTGTGGGCGCAGAAGCATACTCATATAAAGACCACCCCCAGCCGAAGAGCACCAGCTATTACCATTACGGCCGCGCCCATTCGTCTGCTCCTCAGCAACAACATAAGAAAACTCTGGAGTTGTCAGCTGATGTGCCAACTCCATAGCCTTATCATTTGTAGATGGGAGTGATTTAAAATAGTATGCTTGCATTTTACCAAAAAGAGCAGGCTTATAAAACTAAACCTGCTCCCATAAAAATTTCTTATTCGCCTAAATTAGATAAACATCTTAAAGGTCTTGAACTCAAATGGCTTAAGGGCAACCTCTGCACCATTTGCTAGCTCGCCACTAAATGCTTTCCATTCGCAAATATCACACTCAACAAAGCGGGCATTTGGATAGATTTCAGACGATAGCTTAGCAACAGTATTGTGACCAGATGTTTCAGCAATACGAATTACAAAGCAATTCTCCTTCTCTGCCTTCTTAACAACAGACAAGTCAACAAAGCGACCCTCCACCTTAACTGGTAGCAACGCCTTGCCCTCTACGCCTTCAAGCATAGCAACACCTTGGTTGATAATTGCAGCTTGAGCGATTACTGGACACTCCGCCATTGTTAAATTTCCTGCATGAGGTAGGAAGCTATAAACAAAATGATGCATTCCTCTGTCTGCGATAGGATCAGGCTCTGTTGGTGAACGAAGCAAAGAGATAGACATAACATCGTTCTTCACACAGTAACCATACTTACTGTCTGTCAGCAATGCAACACCAGCATCAAGATCTGAGTAATCCACAAAGCGATGACCTAGGCACTCAAACTGAGCGTACTGCCACTTGGTATTATTATGTGTTGCACGACCAATTGTGCCATACTGAACCTCGTAACGAGCCTCTAATGCATGTACAGCAACAGGGAACTCGACACGTGCCAACTTATGATTTTCATTCCAATTTACATCGTTGACAAAATCTAAGCGTTTGCTATCCTTCTCCAACCAAATATGCTGAACAAAAGAGCTTGCATCACCTAATTTCATTACAGCCATAATACCAGTACGAGCAGGACCAGTTAGTTTCTCAAGAGACTCAATTTCTGGCTCATGAGTTTGCATTTTTACTGCATACTCATCGATATCCCAAGCATCATAGGTATGAGGATGATCATCATAGAGAGCAAGCCTATTACCACAAGCATTTGGAGCAATAAACTCACGCTTTAGCTCCTTATCATAAGCACTAATCAGCTGTAGTTTATTATTAAAGCGATAGGAAACCAAATCATTCTCCAGAATTGTGATACCAGAATCGATTGGCATTGACTCTACAGTAGCAGGAGCAGACTTACCAAGCTCTAGCACAACAAAGCTTTGAGCAGGGACCGTTACCTTTGCAAGGCATTCACCTGCCTCGCACTGAACAACTAATGCTTCCCCATTAACCGACGCACTTGTAAATTCACCTGGCAATGTAACCATACCAGTAAACTCTGTTGATGATGGGTTAAACAATGTTGCAGCTTCCTTATTTTCCTTGAATAGACGCTTAGCCACAGCATTAACAATATCATAGCACTCAGCAACAATGCGCTTCATTTCTGGAATTGCCTCTGCATAAACGCGATGAATTGAGGAGCCAGGGATAATATCATGGAAGTGATTGATGAGGAAGCGCTTCCATAGAGCCTTAAATTGCTCTGATGGGTAATTTTCGATACCACCAATAGACGCCATCATTTCAGCTAAGCGTAGGGCTTCCTCGCAGCGGCGATTCCATAGCTTTACATCTGCTTGAGTTGTAAATGTACCACGATGGAATTCAAAGTATAGCTCACCCTCCCATGTATCCAACTCATCCTTATATGAAGCAAGCTTCTCAAGAGTTGTTTGAGCAAAGCCAAAGTGTACGCGTGGGCAACCATTTAGATTCTCAACACGAGAAACTCGGTCAATATAAGTGTAGGATGGGCCACCACCGCCATCACCAATACCATACAAGCATATTGCTTCATTGATAAGACCTGCTTCTTGGTTATTCTTCTCATGCTTCTTTAGCTGGCTAGGAAGCATTGGTGAATTGTAGTTATCCTCTGGAGGGAAGTGAGTAAACACCTCACTGCCATCAATACCACGCCACATAAAGGAATTGTGTGGGAAGCGATTATAGCGGTTCCAAGAAAGCTTCTGTGTTAAGAAGTAATCCACGCCAGCCTTCTTCATAATCTGAGGAAGATTTCCAGAGTAGCCAAATACGTCAGGAATCCAAAGGTTCTTAACATCCTGACCAAATTCATCCATATAGAAATGCTTACCTACGAGCATCTGGCGTACAAGTGACTCACCGTTAGGGATATTGCAGTCTGCTTCAACCCACATACCGCCCTGAAGCTCCCAATCTCCATTAGCAACAGCCTTTTTAATCTTCTCATAAAGTGCAGGATAATGCTCCTTTGTGAAAGCATATAGCTGAGGCTGAGAAGCACCAAACTTAAAGCCTGGATATTTCTCAATATTGTGAATCTGAGAAGCAAAGGTACGACCAGTCTTGCGGATAGTCTCGCGCACTGGCCATAGCCATGCAGTATCAATGTGAGCATGACCAATTGCTGTAACATCAAGAGTTGCAGGATCAGCGCCTAGCTCAAAAATTGGCTTAAGAGCTTCACGCACTGCTGCAGGGCCACCACGCTCCTGTGGTAGAAGATCTAGTGCACGGCTAGCAATTCGAATCACCTGTAGCTTACGAGGATTCTCTGCTGGCAAAGCCCCTACCAAATCAATTATGATTTCTAAATCAACAAACAACTCATGAACAACCTTATCAAATTGAGCAATATCAATACGAATTACAGAAGAAGTGTGTTTGCCGTGTAAATCCCCTGGAGCACACTCTTCACGATGTGGGTTTGCCTGACGAGCAAGGCCAAACAAGGAGTTAGCAGCAGCATCTAACCAATAATCGATTTTCTCTCCTCCTTGGCACTCATCAAAGAGGATTAGGCGATCCTTGCGATAATCTGTATCAAAGGTTGCCGCATCTGTAAATGCATAAATTGGGCATCCTGTTTCATCAAAAAGAAGGGATTCGCCATTTGTTTCAATCTGAAGTGCAACTGTCTTGCCCTTCCAGGATGCAGGAACTTCACCTGTCATATGGAACCAAGCACAATCAAATTTATTACCCCAAACATCGCCCTGCTTAATTGGCTTATATTCAAGCTCCAAGCGTTTTGCATAAGGGATTGGCTCTGGTGTAACAGCGACCTCAAGATTAAGCTTAATTCTTTCACCATAAAGATCTTCTCTCTTTATGCGCTTATGTGCTTCTCTAATTCTGTCAAAATGAACATCTGGATAAAAATGGGACATACAAAATCCTTTCTAAATAACTGAATTATTGTCCTCTAGGATATTTTTTCTATATTCTACCATATTCTTTTAATGCAATTCAATAACTACATTTACTAGACAACATTATTTTCGCATTAAAGTGTTCTGGAAAGGCTAGGCGATGTTTGAGCTTTGCTTTGCTGAGCGACACACCAAACTATTGATTATCAATTTCTATTACACAATCAGCTGCAGCAATAACATCTTCATTATGCTCAATAACGACAATCGTGTGTCCCTTATCGCGTAACTTTGTGAAACACTCCACAAGACGCCTTACATCGGCAAAATGAAGCCCAATCGTCGGTTCATCCAAAACATACAATGTTCGCCTATCCGCCGGTCGCGACAATTCTGTTGCAAGCTTTAAACGCTGTGCTTCACCACCTGAAAGAGTTGCCCCTGCTTGACCAAGCTTTAAATAGCCCAAACCAACCTCATTAAGCACCTCAAGCTTTGTGCGTAGCTGTGGGATAGCATCAAACACCTCTAATGCTTCTGCAACCGTCAAATCTAAAATCTGGGCTATTGAACGCCCTGCATAATGAACCTCAAGGGTTTCCCTATTATACCGAGTTCCACCACATTGCTCACAAGTAATTGTAACATCTGGCAAAAAGCTCATCTCTAGCTCCTTAACGCCAGTTCCTTTACAAACCTCACAGCGACCACCCTTAACATTAAAACTAAAACGCGTGGCTGAGTAGCCCCTTGCACGTGCCGCAGGTGTCGATGCAAATAAATCACGCACAACACCAAACACACCCATATATGTCAAAAGATTACTGCGGTCTGAACGCCCAAATGGGGTTGCATCAATTGCGATAAGTTTATCTATTTGTTCTAAACCATCAATGTGCTCACAATCAATGAAGCCATTGGGTAACGAATGACGATTTGACAAATATGTGGCAATGTTCTCACACAAAACCTCATTTACAAGAGTAGATTTACCCACGCCCGAGCGACCGGTAACGACAGTAAATTTTCCTAGAGAAAATTCTGCATTAAGCTTTGGCAAGCAATACTTTTGCGCACCAACGACCCTAATTGACCCAAAATTTTGCCTTACCTTCTGAGGAATAAAAGGCTTCTCACGGCCAGACAAAAATGCACCGGTAAGCGATGCAGGGTTTTGCTCTATCTGCTTAGGAGTACCTACTGCGAGTACCTCACCACCTTCTACCCCAGCACCTGGACCTAAATCAACAACATAATCGGCTGCACGGATAATGATTGGGTCATGCTCAACCACTACAACCGTATTCCCCTGATTCTTAAGTTGGAGTAATAGCTCTGCCAATAGCTTTGTATCTGACGAATGTAATCCAATGGTTGGCTCATCCAACACATATAGAACACCTGTTAAATTACCCCCCAAGTGCGATGCAAGGCGAATCCTTTGTAGCTCACCTCTGGAAAGTGTCCGCCCCTCTCTTGAAAGAGCCAAATAGCCAACGCGGAGTTTGCATAATAAATCAATGCGTGAATATATCCCTTCAAGCACAGGGGCAACAAGCCCAGCCTGCTCCTTAGTTAGGGATAGCCCATCAAGCCACGGCTTTAATTCATCAATATGCATAGAATAAACCTGGGCAATATTTTTTGCACCAGAAGGATGTGGCAGAGTACATGCAAGCACAGTCGCAGAGAATCTACTTCCACCACATTTAGAGCATTCAACTAAAGCAGAAGAATCATTACGCCGAGCAGTCAGAGGCACTTGTTTTTTTCCTTCCAAAGCACATTTACCGATACCATGGCATTGTGGACAAGCTCCAGCAGCACTATTACTGGAAAAGCTTTTTGCAGTAAATAAATCAAAAGCAGGATAATCACAATTAAAGCATTTATTATGCTCGGAAAAACAAAGCTCAATAGATGGACCAGACTTCTCTGCACAGATGCAACGCATCGTTCCTTTACCTATTCGCATTGCTAATTCAACAGAATCAGTAATGCGGTGCCGCACATCTTCTCGTACAACAATGCGATCTACCACTGCATCTATGCTCAATAAGCCCTCTGGCAAATTCATCGCATCATCTAGCTCACACAGCTCACCATTTATTCTGACTCGGACAAAGCCTAACAGCCCTGCATATCGGAGGGCTTCAACAGCAGCCTCCTTTTTCCCATTCTTTAACAAAGGAGCAAGAATTGTTAATCTTGCACCAATCGGCTTATCAAGAAGCTCCTCTACCACCTGCTCTGGGCTTGTACTACGCAGTAATTGACCACACTGAGGGCAATGTACCTCACCAAGCTTTGCGAAAAGCACTTCGAAATAATCTGACAACTCAGTAATTGTTGCAAGGGTTGCTCTTGCTGTTGGCATTACAGAATTTTGTTCAATTGCTATTGCTGGGGCTAACCCCTCAACAGAATCCACCTGTGGTCTAGATAGTGTATCAATATATTGACGAACAGCCGCAGGAAGACTTTCTAAATAACGGCGACGACCCTCAGCAAAAATTGTATCAAATGCGAGGGTTGATTTACCAGAACCCGAAACGCCAGTAATAACGGTTACCGCATTTTGTGGAAGCTCGACAGATATATTTTTCAGATTATGCTCACGAGCACCGCGAATTATTATTTTACCCATACTCGATTTTATACTTTTTAAATCTCTCTATAAAGGCAGATGCTAAATAATCATTGTGTCAAACAACAAAGCAAAAACAACCTATATACGCTCATAAATCAGCATCCGATTCTCCACTGGCGAATCAGACAGCATTACCGCTTCAATCGCAGAGCTAACTAGTGCTTTTGCCTCTGGCTCTGAAGCCGCATGAATAGTCATCAATCTATCCCCTGGCTTTACCTCTGTCCCCAATTTAATTAAATTGCTAATACCTACACCATAATTGATTGAATCTGTTACTTGGCGACGTCCTCCACCAAGAAGAAGCACCATTCTTCCAATAGCATCGGCATCTATTGTTTCAACATAGCCTCCCGTTGGAGCGAGCACATCAAGCTTTATCGGAGCCTGAGGCATAAGCGAATAATTATCTATAATGCGAGCATCTCCACCTTGTGCTAGCACCATCTCCTTAAATTTAGTCAATGCGGCACCAGACGCCAATGCATTTTCTAGCTTTTCACGAGCAGCTTCTGGCGTATCTGCCAAGCCAGCAAGCAGCACCATTTCTACTGCAAGTGCAAGAGTAAGCTCGCGAATATCATCTGGCCCTTTACCTTTAAGCACATCGATTGACTCCTCTATTTCAAGGGTGTTACCTATTTTTTCTCCTAGTGGTGAATCCATATTTGTTAACAAGGCAACTACCCTACGCCCCATCCCTCGACCAATCGCTTGCATTGTTTTTGCAAGGACGCGTGCGTTCTCCTTATTTTTCATAAATGCACCACGACCACATTTAACATCAAGTACAAGCCCTGCTGCACCCTCTGCGAGCTTCTTTGACATAATACTTGCAGAGATTAAAGGTATTGAAGGAACTGTGCCTGTAACATCGCGCAAAGCATAAAGCTTTTTGTCTGCAGGTGCAAGACGAGCTGTTTGCCCGATAATTGAGCATCCCACCTTTGCAAGTACTTCTGAAAACTGTTCTGTTGAGAGCTGTGTATTGTAGCCAGGTATTGACTCTAGCTTATCAAGTGTTCCACCTGTAATACCTAGGCCTCGACCAGAAATCATTGGAACGACAACACCAACAGCAGCAACCAATGGGGCAAGTGGTATAGAAAGCTTATCTCCGACACCACCCGTTGAATGTTTATCAACTGTCAAAGCACCATAGGACGAAAAGTCAAGTACATCACCAGAGCGCATCATTGCATCAGTAAGCGCGGTTACTTCATCAAAGGTCATCCCTTTAAAATATATCGCCATTAGAAGGGCGGACATTTGGTAATCTGGAATTTCTCCTTTAGAATACAAATCTATTAGTTCGCGAATATCAGCCTCGGAAATCTGACCGCCATCACGCTTTTTTTCTATAATCCATTGTGGTACCATGTGAATACCTCCTTCAATAAGTAAAACCAAAATTGCAGACGAGCGACTCAAGTTATGTGACCATTGTACAACTTTTAAAATTTATGTGCAAGCACCAAAATTATTTCTCAAAAACCTGCTCTTTTCCCAGAAATGCGTGTTGCTAATATAAAAAGCAGGTGCTCTACGAGTTAATTTTTAGAGGACTCTATTGTTGCACCACCTAAAAGCACATCTCCATCATAAAAAACAGCTGACTGACCTGGTGCAACTCCATGTGCTCCTTCACCAGACAAGCAAACTCGCACACGATTTTCTCCTATAGGTTCAACTATTGCTCCTTCTATAATATTTGAAGAAGAACGAAGCTTTACACCACATTTAATTGGCTCCATTGGGTCTGGGATAGATAACCAATTAGCTCTACTACACTCAAAGCTATGCTGCATCCCCTCCGCATGTGTTCCAACAATTACCTCATTTTTATCAGCATCAATCGCCAACACATACAAAGACTCATGGTACGCAACACCAAGCCCCTTACGCTGCCCTACAGTAAAATTCCAAAAACCAGAATGCTCTCCTACCACCCTGCCACAAGCTAAAACAAGCTTCCCTTTTCTTGGCTTTACATTAAGCAAATCCTTACGCTCTCCCCGATAAAAATCTTGGCTATCTGGCTTATTTGCTGATGCCAATCCAAAGCGCTCGGCTAACTCTCTTATTTCAGACTTTGTATAATCACCTAGAGGGAATAAATGCTGAGCAAGCTGCTCCTTCTTTATATTATACAAAAAGTACGACTGATCTTTTTTCAAATCCTTTGCACGCAATAACCGGGGTTTTCCCGCTAGAACATCCTTTCGGGCATAATGTCCGGTAGCATAGAAATCAAACTCTACTCCACTTGATTTCACCATTTCTGGTAACAAACCAAATTTAATATGACGATTGCAATGCACACATGGATTAGGAGTGCGCCCAGCTAAATATTCATCAGAAAAATATGCTAAAATTTTCTGTTCAAATTCTTCTGAACAATCAAAAGCATAATGCTCAATACCAATTGAATCACAAGCTTGCTTTGCAGCCCTGATGCATTCCTCGCCACCTATACTAAAGCAGGAATTATTTATATCACTACGATATTTGCCCTTCTGACTAATATTCATAGTAACACCTATAACCTCGTAGCCAGCCTCCTTCAATAGCAATGCAGCCACAGAAGAATCAACTCCTCCACTAACTCCGACTATTACTCTGCCAAGATGCATTAAAATTACCTAAATTAAATTTTTTTTGTTAACTGGCTCTTTTATGACAAAGTTCCGCGTGAAGCATAACGTCGCCGAATCGCCAGCACCTCCTTATGCACCGCCGGCAATAGTTCTGGACCAATTAGCCCATTCAGCTCTGGCACTCCATATCCTGAAACAATTCTCCGAGGAGAATCTGTTTCAAAGAGTATTGACTCGGGTGGGAGCCTTGCTGCAAGTTCACGCATTCGCACATAATCCTCATTCAAAACAAAAACATTAAATGAAAATACCGCACCAAGCTTCAAAAATTTTTCTGCCATCTCATAAGACATCGATGGAGAATGCAGCAAAAGCTCTGGGAAGCAGCCAGCAAATGGTCTTAATGCCTCATATAGCTCATTTACCATACCTACACAATGAACAGCAACTGGTCGCTTATACTTTTTTGCGAGCTCAAGCTGTTGTGTAAAAACATAGTTTTGATAGTCACAATTCTCTGCTTTTATATCAAGCCCTATTTCGCCTACACCAGCAAATGGAATTTTTTCTAGCATTTGACAAAGAAAAGCAAAGCTTGTTTCTAAATCATTAGATCTTTTCTCTGCCACCCAAGGATGAATGCCAAAATTAGGGAACACCTGATTAGGGAAAGAAGACGCCAATGACGAGACACGATTCCAGTCTGCTGGCTCAGTACCGCAGCAATCAAAGCGAACAATACCAACTGCATTAGCTCGTTGTATTGCATGCTCTAACTGATGACGGCTATACTCCTGCAAATGGATATGTGCATCACGTCTAAAGACATCTGACGCCGGTATTCCCTCCCACTCCATAAGAGTTATTCCTTATCAAGATAATTTCTAATATAATCGACTACTGCATCCTCAAGCGTATGAAATTCAACATCGCACCCAGCAGCACGTAGTTTTTGCATTTCTGCCTCTGTATGATATTGATATTTATCACGTAGATGCATTGGCATATCAACAAATTCTATGTTTGGCTCTTTGCGCATTCCAAGGAAGATTGCTTTAGCAAGGTCTACCCATGTACGGGCATGACCAGTACCACAGTTAAAAATGCCACCAACCTCAGGATGATCATATAGCCATACAGTTACTCTCGCTGCATCCTTAACATAGACGAAATCGCGATCCTGTCCTCCATCCTCATAACCCTCACGATGGGACTTAAACAAAGAAATCTTCCCTGTTTCACCGATTTGCTTATAAGCTTTATTAACAACAGAGCGCATATCTCCCTTATGGTTTTCACCAGGACCAAACACATTGAAATATTTTAATCCTGCGATTTTATCTAGCACACCATGTTCCATAGCCCAAAGATCAAATTTTTGCTTTGACCATCCATAGAGATTAAGAGGTTGTAGCTTTGGAGTTATTTCATCAGAATCGCTATAACCAAATTCGCCTTCTCCATATGTGGCAGCACTTGATGCATAAACAAAGCGAGCACCATTTTCTAAGCACCATTTACATAAATCAATTGTGTAGCCTGTATTATTGTCATCGAGATATGCCTGATTTGTTTCAGTTGTCGAACTACAAGCACCTAAATGGAAAACACCAGCAGCTGGACCAATTTCGTTGGCTTTAAAAGCCGCACGAAATGCATCTCTATCCATATATTCAGCGAACTGAAGTTTGTCTAGATTTTTCTGTTTTTCAGGATGATTTAGGTGATCAACAATAAGAATATCTGTTTCACCTCTAGCATTAAGTAGAGAAGCAATATTGGAGCCAATCAATCCAGCACCACCGGTAACGATAAATTTATATGTTTTCATATTAAAAATTGGGTACAAAGAAGTTTTATTATTTTTATTGCGATTATATCAATTTTATGAAAAAGTTGTCTACATAATTTTTAAAAAAATTATTTCGAAGCAATTAGTTTTTCATCTGTCGGCACAATACATACTTTTTCCCATAAAGTGGCAGATAATGAGTATAATAGCGTAAACTGTGAGCACAAAATTTTTCAGAGTATTGGAACATCATTCCAGCCACGGTACAGCAATCTCGTATTAGCATTATCCAGAGCCAACGATCCCAATGGTGCGAAACTAAAAAACCACGCAGCTTGCGTGGTCCCTTAAAATGGAGCGGGCGAGGGGAATCGGACCCCCGTACGAAGCTTGGGAAGCTCCTATTCTACCATTGAATTACGCCCGCTTCTCAAAAACTGACATGAATTTTAATAAATTCTTTACCTAGAAGTCAATGCTTTTTTTCAACGGGTAGGATTTTGTTTTGTTTGGGTGGGAAGACAAACTAAATGCAACCCCCTTTTGAGTTTGGTATTGCATTTACTTTGTCCTATGACCTGTTGTCCTGTGACCTGCTGCATGCGGCTCATACTGGGAGATTTGGAGGCTCGGAGAGTGTTGTGGGGTTATTGTTGCTTGCACTCTTCCTCCTTACCTCCGTACTCCGTGGTAGGCGAAAGCAACGAGTGAAACGATTTAAACGCTGGCGCTCTAGCCTTCGGCGAAACACGGAGGATAAAGAGGCTCGGAGACACGGAGGGATGCTTGGGGTACTGGAATAATTGCTTGCACTTTTTCTCCATTGTCCTCTGTACTCCGTGTTAAGCAAAAGCAACGAGTGAAACGATTTAAACGCTGGCGCTCTAGCCTTCGGCGTGAACACAAATTTCCACAAATGCACAAGTATGTATTCCTGTCAAGCAAAAAAAGAGGCAAATTTGATTTTTAGACAAAAAACTCTACCGCAGATATATTTTCTGCGTTTTATGGTAAATTGTAAAATTTGTTGGTGTTATTTTTGAAGGAAAATTGAAAATTCTAGAAATACGCAACAGGCTATATTTTAATAGAAATCATTCGTTTTTTTATCAGCTCATCGCAACAAGCTAATGACTTTATAAAAAAATATATTTCCTTTTTTAGTGTAGTAACTCTAAGAAAGGTTATTCACTATTACCGTACTCATTTGATTAGGTGGTAAGTGTGAATAAATTTTAGATACATACTTTTCAGTAAATTCTGTCCTACTAGAATACCCCATTTTAATCAAACGTTCTTTTCCTAGTTTAGAGCCAAATCGCATCATTTTATTCCTTAATTGCTTTTCAGCTTCTCTATTTGGCGTTGGATCATTACGAAGAACATGCCAAATATATGTGAGTAATTTTCTAGCTACTGCACATACAACTTTATTCATTATGTTTTTTCTAAAGAAAAGGCGCCATCCATATTGACCTAGAGAATTTCCTTTGCAACTTCTCATTATTGTTTGAGCACTTTCTATTAACAACCACTTTAGGTCTCGATTTCCGCAATTGTCCAATGGTTTACCTGGTCCTCCACGTTCTCTTGCTTTACGTTCCTCTTCACCACTCGTATTTATCATAGGTGCGAGACCACCATAAGCTGAAAGTTTTGCTGCACTAGGGAATCGATTTATGTCTCCAATAATCGCTAATATAGCAAAACTAGTTATATAATTGACGCCAGGTAATTGCATCAATCGCATCATTGAATCGTTAGAAACGACATATTCCATCATCAACACACGTAATTCTTCTCGTCGTTGCATATATCTTTCATAATCATCAATAATCATATTTATGCGTTGTCTTTGACGTACTTGTATATTTTGCTCTTCAAGCTTTTGACGTACTTCTTTAGCAGTTGTATGACCACCGACTATTGTAATACGAAATCCAATTTTATTACAAAAAGACCAGATTTTATTAGCTGTGCGAACAACATCTTTTGAACAATCGCGATAGGCGTAGAAAATTTCTCTGTATTCAGAGTATTCATCTTCAGGAATCCAAACGAATTCTTGAATTAAGCCATGCATATATGCTAAAGCAAGGTTTGCAGCATCAGTGATATCACAGATTTTGCGTTTGCTTTCAATTCCATCTATTGCATCTGATTTGGCTACTTCTGCACGATAGCCTATAGCACCCAAGGTATGCTTAATAAATGCGGAATTTGTTGAAGCTTCAAGAATTGTCAAAGAATCAAGTGGAACATGACGACGATAGGTATGTTCTAGATCTTCAACCCTGATATTTTGTATTCTTTTATGGACAGTTGGTTTCCAGTACAAAGACCAATCATAGATGACTAATGACACACGGATGAGTAAAACACAAATATAGATTACATTATAGAATGCAAAAATATTCGTGAATATTAGTGAATATACGTGTTACCATTGCATCCACATTAGAACACCATCCGTGTACACGTAAGGTTTTTTCATTCATGAGCATGGAGTAATTTTAAAAAGGCTCATGTTAGCATCAAAACATTTTCGGAGGCTTGCTTGCGGTGCATTTTATTGCACCGCTTGCTGCGCCTCCTCTTTTAATTTAGCACAGATTATTTTCCTGTCCTAGAGGCAGCGAGGCGGAAGCCGAAAGCGTAGTCCCTGTCGCCAGGGTAGCCGCTAATCCAGCTGTCAGCCTCACAAACCTCAGCGCTATTGAACCAGCCACCGCCACGGCAGATGCGGCCGTTGATGTAGTCCTCCGAGACTGTCCACTCCCACACATTGCCATGCATATCGTATAACCCCCATGCATTTGGCTTCTTCTGACCTACTGAATGCGTTTCGTCTCCTGAATTATATTTATACCAGCCCATCTCATCAAGGGAGCCATCTCGCCCATCTGCAAGTAAGCCATACTTACCTGTGCCTCCTGCACGGCAAGCATACTCCCATTGCTCCTCTGTTGGTAGGAAGAAGGTTAAGCCTGCTTGCTTTACTTCTGCTCGAGCGTTAAGCTTCTCAATAAACTCTTGACAATCATACCATGAAACACACTCTACTGGACGAGATGAATTGCCTGTAAAATACGAAGGATTGTTACCCATTATTGATTGCCATTGTGCTTGAGTAACTTGATATTTACCAAAGTACAAGCCTTTGTGGGTTGTATTATCTGGTATGCGTACCATATTCCATTCTTCTAACACTTTCTGTACTTTCTCACGGGCTATGCGCTCTGCCTCGGCTTTCTCTAATGCAATAAACTTAGGTGTTTTACTCCCGCACTCTTGGCAAAACTTTAGGCTCGGGTCTATTTTTGCTCCACAATTTTTACAGATAATCGTTTTTGGTTCATCATGCATTGTGCTCATATATAAACCTCCTTAGATTTTTTTGTTATTTTAGCATAACAAGATTTTTAATACAATAGTTCCATGCAAAACCACATTTTTTATAAGTGAATTGCCTGTATTGAGTGTAACCACTGTTTTCTCCCGCCGTAGGAACACAGAGAGGATTGATTGTCGCTGGCGCTGTGGCCTTCGGCGAAACACGGAGGATAAAGAGGCTCGGAGACACGGAGGGGTTCTGGGTTTTTGGAATGATTGTTTGTGCAATTCTCCATTGTCCTCCTTACTCCGTGTTAAACGGAAGCAACGAGTGAAACGATTAGCATAGCCCTCCTTTGTCCTCCGTACTCCGTGTTGAGCGAAAGCAACGAGTGAAACGATTTAAACGCTCTCGCTTGAGCCTTCGGCGAAACACGGAGGATTAAGAGGCTCGGAGACACGGAGGGGTTCTGGGTTTTTGGAATGATTGCTAGCACAAATTTCTGTGTTAAGCGAAAGCAAAGGGGAACTGCCGCATGACATCGGTGCCTCAATTTCATCTTTGGTAAAAAATAAATGCAACCCCTTGTATGCTAGGTGTTGCATTTACTTTATCTAAACAACCCATTGCATTTTATCTGGGTGTTGCATTTGTTTTTCCTAGAGACTCTTCTTTTTGCGACGCATCTGGCGGGTCTCACGTGGAGGAGCAATTACTTCTACTCCATCTTGAGCCTTTACTGTAGGATGGCGCTTGTTGTACCAAAGCATTCCAATAATTGCTAGCACCTGAGATACTGTCCAGTACAAAGTCAATGCAGATGGCAATGTATAGAACATTACTAGCATCATCACAGGCATCATTACTGTCATCATCTTACGCTGTGCTGGGTCACCAGCTGATGGAGTTAATGAGGTCTGCAAGCCCATTGTTACTGCCATCAATATTGGAAGAATATTTACACCAAAGCCTAATGTATCACGGAACAAATTCTCTGGAGAAGACAAGTCTGGAATCCAAAGGAAGCTTTCAAAACGTAGCTCAACTGAGGAACGCAAAATTGTAAATAGAGCAACAAAGATAGGAAGCTGAATTAGCATTGGCAAGCAGCTTGATAATGGGTTTATCTTATGCTCACCATATACGCGCATTGTTTCCTGCTGACGCTGCTGTGGATCGTCCTTATATTTCTCATTTATTTCCTTAATAAGTGGCTGAATTTCTTGCATCTTACGCATACCAGCAGCACTCTTACGATTGATTGGGTATAGGATAAGACGAACAATGATTGTTAAAACAATAATTGCTATACCATAGCCAAAAGGAATAACTCTTGCAATAAAATTCAAGAAATCAAGCAACCATACACAGAAAAATTCCCATGTACCAAAGCTCATAATATCAATAGCATCCTTACCTAGATGGCGGATTTCTGACATCTTGCGAGGGCCAACATAGTAGGAGAAGCTTTGTTCAACATAGCCATTTGCAGGAATAGATGCAGATGGGAAAAGAATTGCTGCAGATGCAGAATCTGGAACAAAAACTCCATTAGGGGTCTGCTGACGAGTAGCAAACATTCTTGCACCAACACCCTTCTCTGTTATTGGTGAAACAAACTGAACAAAGAAGCGATCGCGAACAGTTACCCAATCAACATCAAGCTGACTTGTTGTTTGTGCCCACAATGGAGCAACAGCAGGAACCTTTGCTGCTGAGCAGCCACCTCCACTGCCACCGAATAGCTCTGCCATTTCACTAACGCCACAAACATTAACATCAAAATCATCCTTACCTGGCTGGCTAGCACGACAATCAAGAGCAATATCTGTTATTGCGGTTGAATTCTCCCCTACAAGCTTCATTGCACCCAATGAAACAAAATACTCTGGCTTAACAAATGCTGTGTCTAATGGATTTTCAAAGCGAACAACAACACCTAAATTATAACCCTTCTCAGGAATAGTATAGGTCTTAACAATTCGTATACCATTAGTATTTAGAGATGTTGCAACAACTTTATTAGCCTCAACCTGCTCTAATTTATAATCATCATACTCAACCTTATAGCCATCGCCCATTTCTACGAGCATTGCTGGCTTTTCTGAAAAATCTAGAACTACTGGTTCTTCTGAATCTTTTTCCTTTTTATAGTTGCTGAGAACGACACTTTCAACAGAGCCACCTTTGGAGGAGAACACATAGCTAACACCGTTAACACCAGTTACAGTAAGAGGCACTTTGGGGAGCATTGGTTTCTCTGGTGCCTGAAGAGCGACCTCTTGTGCAGCAGCCTCAGCTACTGCTTCATCATTTGAAGCAATTGCAGCAGGTGCTTGTTCTACTGTAGTAGCCTGCTGTTCGGCAGAAAGCTGCTCAACATATTCAGGATGATCCTTTAAATATTGTTCATATTCAGCACGTGCCTTTTTATTTTGCTGATGAACGCTATAGAACGACCAGACCAAAGCTATAGATAAAATTAAAACAATTATCTTTTCTTTTTTATTCATTTTCTTCTGCTTTCTTATTGCAAGCTAAGTTTGTTGTTTCACCAGGCTTTGGGATTTTTCCAAAGAAGCCTGGCCATTTTAGTGGGACAGGGTCATAACCATGTGGGCCGAAAGGGCGACAACGCAGCAATCTGCGGATGATTAACCAAGTCCCCTTGATAAATCCATATTGTTGTAGAGCTTCAATTCCATAGATAGAACATGTAGGATAAAATCTGCAATTAGCACCTAATAGAGGTGAAATAAAAGCTTTGTATAGTTTTATTAGTTTAATTGCAAGCCATTTCATTTACATTTCTGTCCTTAATGATATGCTGTCTTTTAAGAAGATTCAAAAGCTCTGCTTGAACCTCCTGCTGTTTTTTTTCTAGAATAGAGCGTTTTGCAATAATAACGATATCCCAGGGTTTAACAGAATCCAGCACAGGTTGAAGTAACCTAAAAGCTTCACGCATAAGGCGCTTTGCTCTATTGCGGTCAACAGCATCATGAAAGGTGCGTTTAGTAGCGACAACACCGACTCTATGATTAGCACCAGGTTGTTTATTTACCCATAGCGTAACAAGCTTCCCGAAGGACTGCTTACCATTCTCAAAGATGTGTTGAAAATCCTCATGCTTTCGAAGATGGCTTGACTTACGAAAACGCAAACTGCAATGCGAAGGCAGTTGCTCCGCATTGCAGATCCCGGCACACAAATTATTGAGTGGCAATTGAGGCATAATTATGCCTGTACTAGATTTACGCGGCCCTTCTGACGGCGGCGACGCAATACCTTGCGACCATCAGCTGTTGCCATGCGTGCGCGGAAACCCACCTTGCGGGCGCGCTTAATTTTAGATGGCTGATAAAGTTGTTTCATTGTAATTATTCCTGACTTAATTAAGTGGGTAAAACCTTTTAGTTCAAATGAAGTCAATAAAGTACTAAATTTTTGGGGAAAAGTCAATAGAATAATTTTTTAAAAAAGTGCTTGACTTCTGAATCTCAATATGAAATAATGAATGCAGATTCAAGAAAAGAAAAGGCATTCACAATTAAAGGAAAGGACAAGCTATGAAGAAGACAACATTAATCGCAACAATCTGTGCAATTACAATTCTAGCAGCACCTGCAACAACATACGCACGTGATAATACTGGTGCAATCGTTGGTTCAATCTTTGGAGCTATCGTTGGTATTGCTGCGGCTGACAATGGTAACGATGCTCTCATCACTGCTCCTGTTTCTGCTGCAATCGGCGGACTTTTTGGTGCTGCTATTGATTCTGCAAATGATCATGATGATCATCATGTGGTTGTACATCATGCTCCAAGCCCTAAGCCTAAACATCATGTACGTCCACAACACAGACCTCAACCAAGACCTCGCCCACAGCCAAAACCTAAACACAACAAAAAACCACCTCATCGTGGAAGAAGATAATTCTTAATAAATCAGTAACCTAAAACAAAAAAAATTCCGCAGTCTCCTGCGGAATTTTAGCTTATAACTCTATTTTTCCTAAGCTACCTTATTGCCCACATCAGTCCTCGAATCAAAATTTCTACTATTTGTGGGGAATTTTGAAAATCAACAAAGACATGACCCAAGGAAGAATAAAAAATCTTTCCTTTGCCATACATTCTTGTCCAAGCAACTGGCATCACTGTACCATCAATCCATGGAGCATGGTCACCATTAAATGTAGTAGTTGCTAGCACATGGTTACTTGGATCTACATGCATATAATATTGCTCACTATGCATTGGAAAATCCTCAATACCAGCAACTATTGGATTCTCCTTATCAACAATGTTAACTGTATAGTCAATCACACCACCAGGATGGTCAACCCATTGGCCTCCTACCATAAATTGATAGTTTGTGTGATTACGGAATGCATCTCCCATTCCTCCATGCCAACCACCACAGCCTACACCATCCTCACGGATAGCCTTTAATAAAGCACCCTCAGCTTCCCTAGAAATATCTCCCATTGTCCATACAGGAACAATCAAATCATATTTCTTTCCTAGCTCTGGATCTAAAAGACATTCCTGATTATCAAAAATATCTACCTCAACTCCATTTGCACGGAGGCGCTCAGCAACTAAATCAGAAGTAGGAATTGGATCATGTCCATCCCAGCCACCACGAAAAATTAAACAACGCTTCATTAGATTTTCTCCTATTTAATAAAATTATAGTTCGCCAAACTTTAAGCCTTCAGCCAATGCAGCAGGTCGAGCACATGTACTTTCTATTGTTACCGCATTACCTTCTCTTGCTGCATCAATAATTGAACACATAACATCGAGCACGTGATATGCTAATTCACCAGATGCACGATGAGGGCGTCCCTCCTCTATTCCAGCAGCCATATCTGCCAAGCCTAGGCAACGTGAATTTTCAGTATAGCCAAAGAATACATCTCCCTTTGTCCAATCTGCGGCTACGCCTGCTTGGAAGAAACGAATATCTCCATTAAAGCAATTTGGATCTGGCTCATGTAGGCTTCCGTCTGTGCCATGAAGCTCAATGTCACCATAGCCCGAGTTTTTCCAAATATCAAAACTTGTTATCAATGTAACAATTGCCCCCTGTTCAAATTCAAGATTTGCAGTAATATGAGTATCTATTTCAACAGGGAAGGTTTTTCCTGCATTTACCTTAAGACCTTGACGCAAATCCGTAGAACGGTTTGCCATTGCTACAACACGCTTTACTGGGCCAAGCATATTAACTAATGCCGTAATATAGTATGGACCCATATCAAATAGAGGTCCACCACCCTTCAAATAATAAAATGCTGGTGCTGGATGCCAAGCTTCATGACCATGGCATAGCATAAAGGCTGTACCAGAAACAATTTTACCAATCATTCCAGAATCCACTAAAGAACGGCATTGCTGATGACCACCACCCAAGAAGGTGTCTGGTGCACAGCCAACACGCAAGCCCTTTTTAGCTGCCAATTCAATAACTGCTTTTGCACTTTCGCGATCTAGACCAAATGGTTTCTCACAATAAACATGCTTGCCAGCCTCAAGTGCACGTGTATTTATTTCTACATGAGATTGAGGAGTTGTTAAATTCAATACAATATCAATTTCTGGGTCAGCTAATAACTCATCCACACTCACAGCCTTTACACCATTAGTCTTAGCACATGCTTCTGCTGCCTCTGGTCTAATATCTGCACATGCCACTAGCTTTAACTGATCCGTGAATTTTGCAATATTTTCCATATAGATGCCACTAATATTGCCACAGCCTATTAAACCAACCTTTTGCACAATTTTTCCTCCAATTTGTATTTTAGTTTTATTTTATGCTTATTAACAATTCAACAGTAAAACTCTCAATTGAATTATTTTGACTATTATATTATACTTATTTCGTAATAATTAAAATAGATTAAGCTTCCAAAAAAATGGACAAACGCTCCACAACTAATCCAACATTCAAATATATCTGAATCTATAGTAAGCAATAAGTTATGGGGAACAACCAATAATGTAGGAAAAATAGATGAAAACAGAAAAAGCTAAAGAAATTGATATTTTTAAACATTGTGCTCCTCTACAACGTCGTTTCCCTTTACTACCAGAAGTAGAATCAATTGGTTATTTAAGACATAAAAAGGACATTGTTAAATATGAATTTGGCACATGTAACTTCTCTTTTATATTAAATGGTAAAGGGTTTTATTATGAAAATGGAGTAAAAAAGGAGATTCATGCTCCATGTGTGCTTTTGCAATGGCCAAATGAAAAAATGAACTATGGACCTAATGAAGGAGAAACATGGGAGGAACTATATTTGATTTATCCCTCAAAATATATGGAGGCTTTAACAAATGCAAATGTATTCTTTCCTAATATAAGTCCTTGTAGAAATTTTTATAGATCATCACGATTTAATAGTTGCTTTGAAAAGCTTATTGAAATTATGTTAAACCAGGAGCCTCGACCAGGAATGGGAATAACTATAGACCTTCTTTGTTGGGGATTAATTACAGCAAGCTTTACACATCCATCTATTGAAGAGGAAGTAAAGCTACAAATTAGAAAAATTTGTGACTATCTAGAAACCCACTTGGCTCAAGATATTCATCTGGATGAATTAGCGAAGACATTAAATGTTTCCAAATCTACTTTAAGACGAATCTGGAGCAAAGCATACAATTCAACTACATTTAGAAATTATCGAGACCAATACTTTTTACAAAGAAGCTGTAGTTTACTTATTGAAACAGATTTATCCATAAAAGAAATTTCTGCTACTCTTGGATTTGAAGACCATTATTATTTCAGCAGAAAATTTCATATTCTTTCAGGCAAAACAGCCACAGCATATCGCAAAGAATTCGGTCGTGATTTTTACGTTTAGCACTATTATTTTACTCCTATCAAACATAATCTATAAATGTACTATGTTTATAGGGCATAATTCAGCGTACAATCAAACGTAATTTTAGAATTTCTTTCACCTAGAAAATCATTTGAATTAAAGCTATAAAAAAATGTAAAAAAATTATTTTTGTGCTTGACTTCTGAATCTCAATATGAAATAATGAATGCAGATTCAAGAAAAGAA
>CALDQE010000011.1 GCA_937911295.1 uncultured Verrucomicrobiota bacterium | reverse complement strand
TTTGAAGCGTGCTGGTGCACGCAAAGCGACTGGAAGTCGCTTCTCCATACTTTTCTAGCCCACGAATGTGATGCACGTGTCGCCAAATGGACGCAGAGACGTGACACCGAAAAAAACACTAGCGGAATGAGCTTTGCCTCCTTGAGTCTTCCGAGGCAATTAGATGATCAGACAACTTACCATGTCCGATTATTTGTTATTATGCACACATATCTCAAATAACATTTTATTTACTCATAACAGCTTTTATGATAAAATTATATAATAATTTTTAAAGGAGATTTGTTTTATGTCAGACTTTTCCAATATTAGTGATTTAATTGACAAGCATAGCAAAGCACTAGACCTACTTCGCTATGAAATCAGCAAGGTTATTGTTGGTCAGGAAAAACTTCTAAATCGTTTATTGACCGCTTTAATTTGCGAAGGACATGTTCTTCTTGAAGGCGTGCCAGGTATCGCTAAAACAACAATTGTGCAAACACTCGCAAAAGCAATTGATATGCAATTTAAACGCATATCATTTACTCCAGACCTACTTCCAGCAGATGTTATTGGTACAATGGTTTACAACCCTAAAGATGGCTCATTTACCCCAAAGAAAGGCCCTGTCTTCACAAATCTTTTATTGGCGGATGAAATTAACCGCGCCCCAGCTAAAGTACAATCCGCCCTTTTAGAAGCAATGCAGGAGAGAAAAATTACTCTCGGAAATGAGACCTACAATCTGCCAACACCATTTATGGTTATGGCAACCCAAAACCCTATTGAGCAAGAAGGTACTTACCCACTGCCAGAAGCACAAACAGACCGCTTTATGTTTAAGTGTATCGTAGATTTGCCTTCCAAAGAAGATGAGAAAAAAATTATGTCTCGTTTTACTGCTCTCAATAAGCCAGAAGCAACCAATGTTCTTTCTAGCGACATAATTGTAGAGCTAAGGAATGCTCTTGATTTAATTCATTGCGATGAAAAGGTCTGCGATTACATTCTTGATATTGTTTTCGCAACTCGTGAGCCTCAAAAATACAAATTAGGTGAGTTAGAGAAATTCATTACTCTTGGAGCTTCTCCACGTGCAACACTCTTCCTCAACCTTGCGGCTCGTGCAAATGCAATGCTTAATGGCAGAGCCTACACAACACCTCAGGATGTTAAGGATATCGCTGCAGATGTATTGCGTCACAGAATAATCGTTACATACGAAGCAGAAGCTGAAGGAATTTCCTCTGCCGATATTGTCGCAAAAATTCTTGATGAGATTCCTGTGCCATAATTTAAATTAAGAGGTTAATAATTGCTATGGATTATAAAATAACGATTTATGGAGATGAGGTTCTACGTCAAAAGGCAGAACCAATTAAAGAGATAACCCCCGAAATTAAAAACCTTGCTGCCGATATGGTACGTATAATGTATGAGGCAAAGGGTGTGGGTCTTGCAGCTCAACAGATTGGCAGAACTGAAGCCATTTGCGTGATTGATGTACCAGAGGATTGCCAAGATCCTGAGGATTATGAAAAAAATAAAAGCATTGAAATGCCTATGATTTTAATAAATCCAGAGGTGTCTGAGCCGCTTGGTACTTCTCGCAGTAAGGAAGGTTGCTTGAGTCTTCCTGATTTGTATATGGATGTAACAAGAGCAAAATCTATTGCTGTTGAATATACTGACCTTAATGGTGAACGCAAAAAAGTTCGTGCTTACGGATTTCTTGCTCGTGCTGTTCAGCACGAAACAGACCATCTAAAGGGAATTCTATTTTGCGATCTTTTCTCACCTACACAAAAGCTTCTTGTAGCAAATAAGCTAAAACGCATGCGTAATCACTAGGCTCGCCTCTACCCATTTGTAAAAATTGTTAGCAGAGCTTATCTAAAATACTTAAGCATTGTGTAATTTTGTGGTAAAGTTAGATTCATGTAAATATGTCTTCAAATAACTCTTAAATTGTCCAACCCAAAGGTTAAATATGAAAAAATTAAATAAGAAAACAAAAATTATCTCAATCATTGTAGCTGTAATTATAGCACTATTCTTCTTTATTGAATTCTGCTTGGGCTTCACTGTAAAAAGCACAATCAACAATATCGCTCCAAGCATTCTTGGGACCGATGTAAAGGTTGAAAGTGTTGCCATACGCCCATTTCGTGGCAAGGTCTACCTAAAAGGCTTTATTGTTGGAGCACCTGAGGGATATAAAAATGAAATATTCAATCTTTCAACGTTTAACCTTGATTTTCAGTTTTCTTCATTGTTCTCCGACACAATGGTTATAAATGATATCACTATTGATAGCCCAGTTGTTACTTATGAGCTTAAGGGACTTAACTCAAACATTGGCAAGCTAATGGAACGCTTTGCAACAGATAAGAAAAAAGAAACGGAAGAGAAAAAAGAAAAGTCAGAGAAGAAGGTTATTATTAAACACTTCAAGTTTAACGGTGGCAAGGTTAAGATTGCATCATCTACTTTAGGTGGTGCAGCACTTCCAATTCCATTACCATGTATTGAGTTAAATGATATCGGTGCAAAAAGTGGTGGTGTTACTGCTCTAGAAGCAACTGGAGACATTATTACATCTATCGGCAAAGGCGTAATTGTTGCAGTTAAGGATTTAGCTGTAGGTTCTGTAGGAGTCGTTGGTGACGCTGCTGATGCTGTTGGTGGAGCGATTGGTGACGCTGCTGGTGCTGTAGGTGGCTTTGTTGATGGACTCTTTGGAGGAGAATCCAAAGAGGAAAATGCAGAAAAATAAGTCCTAACTAGATATTTAGGCAAACGAATTATAATTATGAACAAAGGGTGCAACAATAAAATGCATTTATTAGCTGAGTTTATTTTATTATATCTCGGCATTCCTGTATTTTTACGTTTGCTTCCTATTGCTTCTCAAAGAATGATTGGGCAGGCTTTATCTCTGCCCATCATTCCTGTATTACTAGTTATTTTTATAATAATTCTTTTTTTATTACTGAAGGACAAAAGCTTTGATCGAGCTGCATTAACCTTTGTCCCTTCCTTTAAAGCACATCCCAAGCCCTATATACAGATTGCAGTACGTTTTCTGATTGGTGCAGCTGTTCTCACTGGATTATTACTCATCATCAAGCCAGAAGCCTTATTGAGCTTTCCCAAAGGCAACCCTCGGTTTTGGTGTGTAGTGATGTTTTGCTATCCGCTCATATCTGTATATCCTCAAGGCATAATTTATCGTGCATTTTATAATCATCGTTATTCAGCTTGTTTTCCCAAGCACCTACAAGTAATTATTGGAGCATTGGCATTTGCGTGTGCACACATTCCTTTTGGGAATATCTATGCGTTAGCTTTTACATTTGTTGGTGGTCTAATGTTTTTATCGACCTATCGTGCTACTGGTTCGCTCATATTAGCAGCTATTGAACACGCATTATTTGGAGACTTTCTTTTCACAATCGGCTGGGGTCAATTTTTCTTTCATGCAGGAACACTTGCAGCCCTCAGCTAATTAAATCACTAAAAAAATAATTTTATAGGATACTCATAAAATGGCAATATTGATTGATACACATATACACATTTATGATAATTATGCTACGGATATTTTATTTCAAGCATTTAGAGATAATGTTATTCGCTCAAAATCAAATATGGGAGCAATGCTCTTAGTAGAACGCGAGGGAGTAAATTACTTTTCAAAGCTAAAAAATGGTGAATGCTTACCTGCTAACTCAACCGTGATTGAATCTGATCCACATTCATTTATAATCAAAACCCCTTCCCTACCTGATATTATCGTTATTGCTGGTCGGCAAATCGCCTGCAAGGAAAAGGTTGAGGTACTTGCATACGGCACACAAGCATCAATCCCTGATGGCACACCCATCCGCGATGCTTTAAATCAAATTATTGCTGCAAATGGCAAACCAATTCTTGCATGGGGTGTTGGTAAATGGTTATTCAAACGTGAGAAGCTAGTTAAGGATTTACTTAAGGAATATTCACCTGAGCAGCTTTTGATTGGAGATTCTGCTCTTCGTCCTACATTTTGGGCTGAACCAATAGTTATGCGCAGTGCTAGAAAGCGAGGCTTCACTATTCTAGCTGGCTCAGATACATTGCCACCTTCTGACCAAGCACTTCGTGCTGGTCAATATGCAGAGCGATATGACAAGAACATTGACACAGCTCAACCTATCACCGACCAAATTTTAGCAATTCTATGTAATAAGCAAACTGTAAAATTTGGTCGCCGCTCAAATCTAAAAGAATTTATAAATAATCGCTAACTTTAAGGAACATTTATGGACAAAGTTGAACTATTGAAAAAACTAATTGCATGTAAAGCAGTAACCGATAATTTGCCAGCAGTAAATCTAGCCGTCGATGTGATGCACAATTTTCTAGTCAGCAATGGTCTCTTTTGCACTATTGAGGACGCATCTGGAAGACATATTCTTTATGCTTCAACTGAGCAGACAAAGGCTCCAGATTTTCTCTTAAATGCACACCTAGATGTTGTTCCTGCTAATGATGAGCAATTTATTCCAAGAATTGAAAATGGCATTATGTTTGCCCGTGGCACTGGAGATTGTCAAGGAAATGCTGTTGTCCTCGCCGACCTACTATTGCGTGTTAAAGGGAAAGCAAGTGTAGGTGTCATATTCTCTACAGATGAAGAAGATGGTGGTTTGACTACTGAATATATGGTACGCCATGGATACACAGCAAAGAAAATGATTATTGTCGCTGATGGTAATCCATATTCAATTGCTATTGCTCAAAAGGGAATTATAGATTGCACACTAGTAGCAAATAGTAAGGGAGGTCACTCCTCTACTCCATGGGACTTCAAAAATCCAATTGATATGCTTATCGATGGTTATATAAAACTACGTGATGCTTGGCCAAAGTCTTCTGCAAACAATCAATGGGTTGACACTATGGCTCCAACCATTTTATCTGGTGGTGCTGTGCACAATCAGATTCCAGACTCTGCACAAATGCACATCAATATCCGTTATATAAATGCTACAGATTGCGAAGAAATTATCAAAAAAATAGAAGAGATCACAGGTCTTGAGGTAATAATTTCTTCTATCTGTACTCCTTTCTTTGCTGACGAAAATGACCCAATGGTTGTTGCTTTGAAGAAGGCAATGCAGGACATGTATCCAGAGAAGAATATCACACTTATACGAATGAATGGTGCAACTGATGCTCGCCATTTCGCAAAGCTTTCTGCACCAATTGCCGTTATTGGTATTGATGGAGATGGCATTCACACATCAAAGGAGAGTCTAAGATTAGCAAGTCTTGATGAAAATGCTGATTTGCTAGAACAATTTATTTTGAGTGTCTAAGAAAATAAGAATGAATTATTCTGAGAATATTGATTTAACAAAATTTGAATGCAAAATGTGTGGCAGATGCTGCCGCATTGATGGTTTTGTGCGTTTAACAGATGAAGATATAACGCGCATTTCAGATTATTTGAGAATATCAGAGGAAGCATTTATAGATCAATATACGACAGTTGCTCCTGACCGACTAAGCCTTATTTTGAAGGACAACAACGGGAATGATTGCTGTCTTTTAACTGAAAAGGGCTGTCTTATACATCCTGTCAAGCCAGAGCAATGCAAGGGCTATCCAGACAAATGGATAAGCCCAGAGCTTGCCTCCATTTGCGAAGGAATGAAAGCCCTCCGCAAATCAAACAAACAACCTTAACGTTAGTACCATATCTATCAATACATGCAAGCGATAGCCCACGCTTCAGACACGCTAGGTGGCTTAGCCACACTATGAGGTAAAAAACAATAGGTTATATCGTATGGTTGAACCAAAGCTATAACTTAAATCTCATTTACATCAACACCGAATATTTCAAGCAATCTTGAAAGCTCCTCGTTGTCATAAAAATCAATTTCAATGCGACCCTTACCACGCTTGCCATTTGAATATTTCACCGATGGAGAAAGTCTTACACTTGTCCCTAACCTCTGATGCAGCTTTCCTATAAGCATAGAAAGATAATCCTCTGGAATATCTGATGTTGGAGGAATTCGCTCTAATGGCTGCTGCTTTAATCGAGAGACCTTCTTCTCAAGTAAACGAACAGTCCAACCCTCTGTAATACAGCCAGAAGCCAAACGAAGCATTTCATTCTTATCCTTTACTCCAAGAAGAACCTTAGCATGACCAGTTGATATTAAACCAGCACCTAAATTTTGCTTTACTTCATCAGGCAAATCCAATAAACGCATAGCATTTGCTACCGTAGCTCTTGGCTTACCGACTCGCTCCGCAATGTCATCTTGTGTCATTTCAAAGCTCTCTGCAAGCAAACGATAACCCTCTGCCTCTTCTATGATATTTAGCTCTTCACGCTGTAAATTTTCAACTAATGCGAGCTCAGCAGCATTGCGATCCTTTACATCTAAAAGAATTACCTGAACCTCTGTTAAGCCAGCAATTCCTGAAGCTCTAAGGCGGCGCTCACCACCTATCAGCTCATATTCTTCGCCAACCTTACGGCAAACTAGTGGCTGAATAATACCATGCTTTTTAATTGAATCAGCAAGCTCAGACAAAGCATCATCATCAAAAACATGGCGAGGCTGCCAAGGGCTTGGCTTAACCTTATCTATAGGGACTGTAATAACATTCTTTCCATTTGCTTCAGCAACTGCTTTAGGAGATGGTGCAACAGGCATTGGTGCAGCAGCAACACCCTCTGTCTTTACATTAGGCTTTGCCACTGAACCAACAGACTTTGTTGTCTCACGGGAAATTAAGGAGTCTAGCCCCCTACCCAGTCCACCACCTGCAGTATGCGAATGAGTTTGACCAGAAGTACTAGATACATCTGTTGGCATTTTTATCTGAACACGTTGACCAGCCTTTGCCATATTTAAAGACACATTAGGTGCCTTCTTTGCTTTCTTCTTAACTGGGGTCTTACTCATACGAATCTCTCCTAAAAACTAAATAAAATTATAAAGAAGCCAATGCAGCATTAACTTCATCATTGATTGCCATAGCTGCAGCATATTTATCTGCTGCTTCCATAATTGGACGACCAACAACTAGATATGAAGATCCATCTAGAATAGCCTGACCTGGAGTTGCTACACGCTTCTGATCTCCCACATCTCCACCTGCTGGGCGAACACCTGGTGTTACAAGCACTGGATTTGGACCAAGTACTGTACGTAGAACCTTTACCTCTTTTGGTGAACAAACTAAGCCACCAGCACCATTGGCTACGGCTAGCTTACCTAGAGCCTCTACCTGGTCACTAACTATGCGTGTTACACCAATATCTGTCATATCTGACTGGTCGAGGCTTGTTAGCACAGTAACAGCCAAAATTGTTGTGTTGCTATTTGCCTCTTTTATAGCCTTAGCTGCACCCTGAATCATCGCAGAAGCTCCTGTTGAGTGAATTGTAAGCATATCCACATCATACTTTAAGCAAGAAGAAACAGCACGTTCAACTGTACGTGGGATATCATGGAGCTTCAAATCCAAGAAGATTTTCTTGCCCTCTTCCTTAAGCATCTTTAAAACTGCTGGACCATCTGCAATAAATAATTCTAAACCAACCTTATAATAATCTACACCTGCACCAATAGCCTTAACTGCTTCATAAGCTTCCTTTGCACCTGGTACATCCAATGCTGTGATAATTCTCTTTTCCATAACTATAAATATCCTTTTAAAATTTTTGTTTAAATTCTTGAACATATATTACAATAAAAAGCACTGAAAAGCAACTCATTAAAACACGTGTTCAACTGAGTTTTTCATTTGTATAAGACTCAATTTCTGCAATTGTATACAAATTTATAGGTTAATGTGTGTGCTTATAGCTATTTTAAGCACATAGCTTTATTTGTAAACAAACTGCTACTTGGCCCCTACTTGGGTCATTTCAGCTACCAGCTTATTAGAAAATCTCTCGTAATATTTCTAACGCACAGAGTTTCCCCATGTGGCGAAGGATATGGCTCTAGTGTTACCCAATCACCTCTGCAAGCATTGATGTATAATAATCAGGCAATGTTTTGACAAAAATATATCAAACAAGAAAAGGTATGGTCGCATCATACAAGACCATACCTTTGCAATGCTTTTCCACAACGTCGACTATCAAATACCGAAGCTGGATAAATATTTCTCTAATAAACCGACCGTTTAAACAATGAGAGACTTCATATACCGGATAGTTGACTCAAGTCCGCGCTCCCCTTGCTCTCCTTGCCAAATATTTGAATGAGGCTCAATTGAAAGTGTGCCATCATACCTTGCTGCATATAATAGACCTAAAACAGCTCTCCAATTGATCATATCTAAACCAGCAGGTGGATCATCAACATATTTACCATTTACATTTAATGAACCTTTAACATGAACATGATAAAAACGATGGCCCCACTTTGCTATTTCCTCATAGTAGTCTCTTCCTCCATTTATAGAATGCGATGCATCAAACTTAATGCCTAAATCTGCTAACTCACCATGAATGACTTCCCATGCCTTCATATTGTCGGTAAAGCTATTCCAATGGCAGTTATAAGTTGCTATCTTCACATTTAATGGCTTTGCAAACTCTATAAGCTCGCCAAAATACTTAATTGCCGAGTCATAATTGCGAAATAGGCTTAAACCCTCAACAAAATTGCATCCACAATTATAAACTGGGCAACCAATCTCTGAGCAGGTTTCGATAATCTTCTTTGCTTCTGCAAACAAATCTGCTTTGATCTCACCCTTCTCATCTAATGGCCCGCCTTCTCCATTCCAGCGTCCTACTGATAAAATAGGAATCCCAGTAGCAGCAATCAGCCCTTTCAGTTCATCTTTTCTATCGATAAATTTTTGAGCATCTGGAGTATAATTACAGCATAGCTCGATAAACTCAAGTCCCTTATTCTTTACATATTCAAACCCTTGAGCATCACACTCATTTTTTATCATTCCTAATTTCATAATTTCCCTTTATTTGTTTATTATTAAATTTAAATTTTATAAAAATTTACCTTAAGAAAACCGACATCTAATTATTTAAGAAAAAATATACACAAATAAGTATATTACAGTCAAGTTCAAACGTGTAAATCTTGGCTATTTAGATACGGATTCGAGTATTTGATAGCATGGGTCGGTGTGTGAAACAGGAGACACCGCACGGCAGTGCTTTGTTGTGACGATAAACGTTGAAAGCTAATTACCATTTCGCAGAAGTGTCAATTTTATATTTTCTCCTTGATTTTTTCTGCTTAATGGTT
Source organism: uncultured Verrucomicrobiota bacterium (assembly GCA_937911295.1). Lineage (GTDB taxonomy): Bacteria > Verrucomicrobiota > Kiritimatiellia > RFP12 > UBA3636 > RGIG990. The sequence continues at coordinate 953 of CALDQE010000011.1, read as the reverse complement.
TATTTTAGCACCAACAATGTTGTAGCATTCTGGACTTTCTACAGCACCATCTAAGCAATACTTTCTCTGTCACAGCATACTTACTTGTGTGTAATTTTTAGTTTGTGGCAAAACAATTTATCAATCAACTTTATTGAGGGAATATATGAAAATAGTTATTATAACAGATTTACATTATATGAAAACCAAGCAAGAGGGGTGCCCAGATCGCGTTGGTGAAAGAGCAAACGAATTACTAACAGCAGTTATTGAAAAGGTCAACACTGAAATCAAACCAGATATTCTTTTAGGTTGTGGTGATTTAATAAATAACCCAAATGATTATGAGCTTCTTGCCGATATCGCCAATACCCTCGATAAAACACACTGCCCTAAAATAATTATTCCTGGTAACCACGATCCAGAGCCAAATATTTTCTATCAGACTATAGAGCGTCCTCCTCTATATATGGATGTAAAAGGCTTTAGATTTCTACCATTCCCAGACGATAAGCAAACCGCTGGCTACAACGCATTTCGTTCAGCAGAAGATATTGAAAGAATAAAAGCACTAGGGAGCGACAAGCGTACTATACTTGTTCAGCATGTCCCCCTTTACTCCCCATTGACTATCAAATGTGAGTATAACTACGACAATGCAGATGAGATTATTTCAGCATGCAAAAATGTTGTATTATCTATAAGTGGACATGAGCACACCGGATATTTCCCATCCTTCAAATCACCATTCCCTGTTATTATTGCTCCAGCACTATGCGAGGGGCGGTTCCCATTTCTTGAGGTTGATTTGAATGTTGATGGGAAAATTGATGCATTTAAGTTACACTATGTTGGTTAAATGCACCCAGCTTATATGCCACTTTTTTTAACAAATAATTTGTAGTTTTTGTAAAACTACCATAAATCTTTGTCAAAATAAATATGGTCTATATAGATAGGATTATTAGCCATAT
>CALDQE010000010.1 GCA_937911295.1 uncultured Verrucomicrobiota bacterium | reverse complement strand
TCTAAGGAGAAATTAATGAGATACAAAATAAGTGTAATGTTTACACTGGCATTGATGATATTCATTGCTGGTTGTGATAAATCCAGTACCCCAGCTACAACCTCAGAGCAAATAGATGAAAAGCCTGCTGCTCCTGAAGTATATGAGATTAGTGAAACCTCAAAGATCACTGGTTTGGGCGAACAAATTGCTAATATTGCACCATTTGGTGAGGTGACTCTTGTTGACATGATTGATTGTACACAGGAAACTCATGATTTAGAGGTTTATCCAAAGGATGCTTCTAAGATCGAGGCAGTTTTAGGCGTTCCTCATCGTGTGCTTCAGGTTCAAGATGATGAAGGCTCTATGATTAAGTATAGAGTAGGTAAAGGCAAGAACCTTAAGGCTCACGGATCTTATGTTCTTGTAATTGAGTATCCTGATGATTTGCCACGTAACTACCTAGTACGTAATGGTGCTATGGAGTCAAAGCGTTCATTCTACACAGGTAAGAATGGTGGCGATTGCTGGGGGGCTGCATATGTAAACCACAATATTGAATCACTTAATATTCCACAGTCCGGAAAAATTGAGCAGTGGGTTGCATATATGTCCATAATGGATGAGACAGCAAACTACAAGGAGGATAAGAATTTTGGTCCTAACAATGTAACAAAGAATAACGATGGTTTTGATTTAGTAATTGCTCAGTATGGTCGCAAGAACGATCCAAATACAGCTGGTGTTGCACTAAGCAAGATTTATCTATATGAGATGCCAAATGAGGAAGAGAAGTATGCGAAGCTTGTTCTTCCTGAGGGATTACCACAGCGTCACCTATTTTGGCGTGAGGAAATGTCAGATGGAGCAGTTGAACGTAACTACACTCCAACTGGCTTCTTTAGACACAAATTCCGCCAGCTAAAAATGCTAGGTATGGATACATATACAAAGGATCTTTTTGAGTTTGGTCATGTTCAGCATTGGAATCCAAGTGCGGTTGGTCTATTTATGTGGGATAGCGTGCATCGCGATTATTGGGATGCAATCGTAAAAGAGGCTGCTGAGTTTGATTTAAACATCCTTCCATACTATGAGTATGCAGGTGCAAACTATATGGATATTGATGGAGTTCCTTCACTAGGTCGCCAACTAAAGGCAGAACCTCTAAATATAGATATCAAGCCAGAGATGAAGAACTGCTACACACACATCTGGTGGTCAGAGAAGCTTCGTGTTGATATTACTGATCCAGCAACCTATGCAGAATTCAAAAAGATTATTGACGGAACAATTCTTAAGTATACAGAGCAGAAGGATAATATGCTAGGTGTTTGGATTCGTCCTCGCCCAGCACAGATGGCAGTAGGTTTTGCAGATGCAACACGTGAGCGTTTTGCTAAGGAAGAAAATAACGGTGTTGCTGTCACACGTGATGACCTACGTAAGGACAAGGATTTGTACAACCGCTACATCAAGTGGTGGGGCAGAAAACGTGCTGAATTCGGTGCAGGCATGCGCGATTATATGGCAGAGAATGGTGTAAAGAGCCCAATCGTAATTTTCGATGGTGATACAACAGAGCCTGGTAGTGGCATGATAAATCAGAAGGCTGTTGTCACTGATGATCCTGAATATTGGAAGGCTATTCTTGCTGCAGCTCCATTCAACAACACAAATCCTGCTGATTCTGTAACAGACATCAAGAATAAGGCTATCGTAGATGAGCATTGGTTCTTGAATGGCTTGAAGAGTCCAGCATGGACCTGGGGTCATTGGGAATGGCAGCATGCTTGCCCAGGTGCTGACCCAGAGAGCTATCATGATTTGTCAAACGTTTGGATTTCTATGACATTCCATCGCGTATTCTCTGTACTTGATCCATACTGCTTTGAAATGTTCAGAAATGCTGATGGTGGTCAGACATTGATTCGTCACTATGGCTTGAATGAAAATAATCTCGTAAAGTTTGTTCGTGATGAGAATTACGAGCCAAAGAAGAATGAAAAGGGCGAGTTTTTGAAGGAAAATCTTTGCGGATATGCAATCCATGACTCTGAGCGTGCAGGACGTGCTTGTATGCAGTCAGAGATCTACGCAATGGCAAATGGTAATCCATACAACATTGGTTATTTGATTGGTTCAACATTTACACGTGGTTTCCCAGTGCCAGTACGTGAGTTCAATCAGAATTTCTTAGCACTTCCAGCACTTCCATCTGAGGTTGTTGCTGATGCTTGTGAGGATAATGAGGTTGTTCTACGCAAGATTGCAACAGATGGTAAGGGCACATATTTTGCACTTATCCACACCGGCGACACAGAGAAGACAATTACAGTTCGATTCCCTGCAGGGACAGAGAATTTGTCACTAGTTGTTTCCGGTAAGAAGGTAAAGCTTGAGGCAGATGGTACTGCAACCTTTAAGGTTCAGCCATGGCAGCTAGCAGCATTGGTAGCTGCACCTTCAGCAGAATAAAAGATATTTCAGTTTGAAATAAAGACAACACGCCACTTTTTGCTATAGCATAGAGTGGTGTGTTTTTTTTTATTACTGAATTTGACTTTTTTCCGTTTTTGTGAGAGAATATACTACGTATATTTATTGGATATATAGTATCCAAGTATTAGGAGAAAAGATATGGTTTCAGAATTACAAGCCTTGCTTGATAAAATTCAAGCAGATGGAGTTAATAAAGCAGAGGCAAAAGCCGCTGAAATTATTGCAGCAGCAGAAGCAAAGGCTGCAGAGATTATTGCAGCAGCAGAAAAACAGGCTGCTATTGTTGAAGAAAGGGCGAAGCAAGAGGCAGTCGCAACAGAATTTCGTTCTCAACAATCAGTTAAACAAGCTTCTCGTGATATTATTTTAGGATTGGAGCAGGCTATTCAGCAAACCTTTGAGCGTTCTCTTAAGGCAGATGTAGAGAATACTTTAACAGCAGATTATCTAACTGGGTTAGTTGATAAGTTGGTTGGCAATTACCTAACAGAGGATGCTGCGATAGAATTAGTTGTCTCCCCAGCAGAAGCAGAAAAGCTTACTCAGTATGTTCAAGCAAAATATGTTAAGGCAGCTGGTGAGTCTGGTGGAGTGAAGGTTCGTGCAGATAAGGATATTTCTGCCGGTATTTGTGTTATGCTAGATGATGGCAGAGTAGAGCATGATTTTACTAGTGATGCAATTATGGAAAAGCTTTCCCAGTTGCTTCGTCCAGCCTTAGTTAAACTAATTTCAGAAAAGTAATGAGTTATCCATATTTAGTTTCCACATTGCCAATGCTTGGCATAGATAAACAAGCACCTATGACTATGGATGCTTTTGTTGAGCTATGCCGAGAGCAATTGAGTAATGAAGATTTCAAGAAGCTTGAGGCATTGCTTTCTGAGGATGATCAGCCAATAAATAATACCTTTATTAAGGAATTACGTGCAGCAGAAACTCAGCTTCGTAATGCTATAGCAAGAGCTCGAGCAGCTAAGCTTGATGGAGTAGAAGCAAGCAAGTGGCTACGCTCACATGATGGCTTTGATGTCGCCATAGAAAATGGTGTGGCGAGTGCATTTCAGGAGAAGAATCCTGCTTTGCGTCAAAAGGTCCTAGATCAGATTCTTTGGGATAAAGCAGCTGAGCTTGCTGGCTTTGATGAATTTTCTTTAGAAGCAATTTTTGCTTATGCTATTCAATTAAGAATTTGTAATATTCGCAATAGCCAAAGCGATGCAGAAAAGGGTGCTGCACGATTAGCGGCAGTGGCCAATGGAAAAATATAATCAATTTTAAAGATATAGGTGCGATATGAGTACATTAGGAAAAGTAACTGGTGTTAATGGTAATCTAATTACTGTTGAGTTTGAGGATGCTGTTGCTCTTAATGAGGTAGGGTATGCAATCGTTGATGGCTTGACACTAATGAGCGAGATTGTTCGTATCAAAGGGCGTCGCTGCGATATGCAGGTTTATGAGGATACCTCCGGAATTAAGTGTGGAGACAGGGTGGAATTTACAGGAGAGCTACTTTCTGTTGAGCTAGGTCCTGGTCTTCTAACTCAGGTGTTTGATGGTCTTCAAAACCCACTGCCGAAGCTGGCAGAGGAATGTGGCTTCTTCCTTCAGCGTGGAAAATATATTGATGCACTTCCTCGTGATGTGGAGTGGGATTTTACTCCATCGGTAAAGACAGGTGATTTAGTTTTTGCTGGTGATCCAGTTGGCTCCGTGCCAGAGGGAATTTTTAAGCATGACATTATGGTGCCATTTGGTTTGAAAGGGCGCTATAAGGTTACAAGCATTGCTTCTGCAGGAAAGTATAAGGTTGAAGATGTCGTTGCTAAGCTATCAGATGATGCTGGGAATGAGGTATCAGTTTCATTGATGCAGCGTTGGCCAGTTAAAGTACCAATCAGTTGCTTTGCAGAGCGTTTACGTCCTGAGGAGACAATGGTAACTCAGACACGCACAATTGATACATTCTTCCCAGTGGCATTAGGTGGTACCTATTGCATACCAGGTCCTTTTGGTGCCGGTAAGACAGTTCTTCAACAGACAACAAGCCGTTTTGCTCAAGTTGATATTGTAATCTATGCAGCTTGTGGTGAGCGTGCTGGTGAGGTAGTGGAAATGCTTCGTGAATTTCCTGAGCTAAATGACCCTCGTACGGGACGTAGCTTGATGGATCGCACTATTATCATTTGTAACACCTCCTCAATGCCAGTTGCTGCTCGTGAGGCTTCTGTATATACAGCAGCAACATTGGCGGCATATTATCGTCAAATGGGCTTGCATGTGTTGTTGCTTGCTGACTCAACCTCTCGCTGGGCTCAGGCTCTTCGCGAGATGTCTGGGCGTCTGGAAGAAATTCCTGGTGAGGAAGCTTTCCCTGCATATTTGGAATCTGTTGTTGCTTCCTTTTATGAGCGTGCAGGTCGCGTAAAATTGCGTGATGGGCGTATTGGTTCTGTAACAATTGGTGGTGCGGTTTCTCCAGCAGGTGGTAATTTTGATGAGCCAGTAACACAGGCAACAATTAAGGTGGTAGGTGCATTCCACGGTTTGTCACGTGCTCGCTCAGATGCTCGCCGTTATCCTGCAATTGACCCACTAGATTCATGGAGCAAATACACAAGTGTTTGTGATACAGAGAAGGTGGCTGAAATTCGTGCTGCATTGCGTCATGGTAATGATGTCTCTCAAATGATGAAGGTTGTCGGTGAAGAGGGTACAGCAATAGAAGATTTTATCGATTATTTAAAGAGCGAGCTGATTGATTCAGTGTACTTGCAGCAGGATTCATTTCATGTGGTTGATGCATCTTGCCCAGCAGAGCGTCAGCGTTATATCTTTGATATGCTTTCAAAAATAGTTAAGTCAGAGATGAATTTTACAGATCGTGATGTTGCTCGTCGTTTCTTCCATGAGTTAACACAAACAATGCGTGATTGGAACTATTCTGAATGGAAATCAGAAAAGTTTGTAGAACAAGAGAAACGTATTGAAACTGCAATTGCCTCTGTGTTAAAATAGTGCCTCTTTGCTTGTCCTGATTGGGAATAAAGCGCTTATCGATCCGGCGTTTTCCGGAGCTTAACAAAATGTGGATGCCAAAAAAAGGAGTGCATTCATAAAATGGGTTAAATAACCCAAAGGGTAGATACAACATGATGAAAAATATTGTACTTACACTGTGTGCTATGTTAGGTTTGGTAATGTCTGGCTGTGGCGAGAGCAAGCCTGTGCTAAACATCTATACTTGGAATGAATATATTGATATGGACATTGTCCGCGAGTTTGAGGCAGCAAATAACTGTCAGGTCGCTATTGGTATCTTCGATTCAAATGAGGCAATGTGGGCAAAGCTTCAGCACGGGGCTTCTGGCTATGATATTGTTTTCCCATCTAGTTATATGGTGAAAATTATGTCTGATGCAGGTGCATTGGAGCCGATTGATAAGTCTAAGCTTCCTAATCTAAAAAATATTGACCCAAATTATCTTTCTTGTGCAATTGATGCAAATATGACATATGGTGTGCCATATATGGTAACCTATACTGGATTTGCTTATGACAAATCAAAGGTTCAGGGAGAGGTTGAGCCATCTTGGAATGTGTTTGCTTCACGTCCAGAACTAAAGGGGCGTATGACACTTCTTGCAGATATGCGTGAGACAATTGGTGCAGCTCTTAAGTATAAAGGTTATAGTGTAAACACAACGGATCCAGCACAGTTAGCTGAGGCACGTGATGTAGTCGTTGAGTGGAAGCGCAATATTGCAAAGTTTGAGAATGAGCAATATAAAGTAGGTCTTGCAAGTGGAGAGTTCTATCTTGTACACGGCTATAGTGGGGATATTGGTCAGCTACAGCTAGAGGATGAGAATATTGTTTTTGTTCTTCCAAAAGAGGGATTTTCTTTGTCATGTGATGAGATGGTTATCTTAAAGGATTCACAGCAGAAGGAGCTTGCATACAAGTTCATTAATTTCCTACATGATGGACAAATAGCTGCTCGTAATATGGAATATACCACATATTGGTGTCCAAACAAAGCTGCTTCTGAATTTCTTCCAGATGAGGTAAAGAATAATCCAACAATTTTCCCTCGCGAGGAGGATATTGTCAAGGGTGAGGTGATTGGAGATTTAGGCGATGCTCTTGAGTTGTATACAAAAACTTGGGATGAGATAAAGAACATTAAGTAAAGCCTAATTGAAACAAAAAAAAGCACACTCGCAAGAGGGTGCTTTTTTTGTGCTATGGTCCGTGGCTATCGTCGCAATAAAATGTTAGTGCAGGCGATTTCGCCACCCTCAAGGGCAAAGAAACAATAAATATTATCGTAGGGGTGGGGCTCTGTCCCCAACCTATCTACGAATTGCACCAGCACTTACTTTCATATTTAGAAGCAGATATGCTAAAAATAGATATGCCCCAAAAATAATAAATATTGATTTTTCTATATATTATAAGGTATAATTTTTGGCATGAATGAAGAAATTAAAACAGATTTGGATTTAGAAAAGGATACCTTTTCTCATTTCCCTGAGACAGCTGATATCGAAACCTCAAATGATGATTATGCTACGAGGTTCAAAGGTGCAACTGGAGCGTGGATGCTGAAAATGCAGGAGAAGGGGGTTCTTAAGCTTTTAAGTAAAGCAGCAAAACCAGGAGCAACGATTCTTGACGTTGGAGGTGGACATGGCCAGCTGGCTTATCCTCTTGCAGCAGCTGGTTATAAGATGCATGTTATTGGTAGTGCACGAAGCTGTTTGCATCGCATTAAGCCTTTGGTAGATGAAGGAAAGTGCGGCTTTGAGGTTGGTAATGTGATTGAGCTGCCTTACCCAGATAAAAGCTTTGACGTGGTGGTGGCAGTGCGTATGCTAACACATTGCGATGCTTGGCCTCAGCTAATTAAAGAGATGTGCCGTGTGTCTCGTGGCGTGGTAATCACAGATTACCCAACCTCACAGAGTCTAAACGCAATTGCTCCAGCTTTGTTTAATGCAAAGAAAAAGTATGAAAAGAATACTAGAACATGGACTCTCTTCAAACACAAGCAGGTTAAAGAAGGTTTTGCAGCTGCTGGCTTTGTTCAAACTGGCAAATTCGGTCAGTTTTTCCTACCAATGGTCGTACACCGAGCTTTAAAGTGCAAGGCTGTTTCAGCTTTCCTTGAGGCATGCTGTCGTTGCATTGGCTTTACAGCATTGTGGGGAACTCCAGTTATTGTTCGAATGGAAGAAAAGAAATAATTTTAATAGCTTATTTAAGGAGAAGAATATATGAAAATTCTAGTTACAGGTGGTACAGGCTTCACAGGAAGCCATCTAGTAAAGCATGTTCTTAAGGAAGGACATCAGACAATTGTTCTTGATAATCAAGAGGGTATAATGCTTAACGAGCTTAAGGAGCTAGGTGCAGAGGTAATCATTGGCTCAGTTACAGATGCAGAGGTGCTTCGTAAGGCAGTTTCTGGTTGTGATGCAGTTTATCATCTTGCTGCAGCATTCCGTAAGATCAATGTTTCAAAGCAGGTCTATGATGACACAAATATCCATGCAATGAAGACATTGCTTGATATTTGTAAGGAAGAGGGCGTAAAGAAGCTAATCTATTGCTCAACACAGGGTGTTCATGGTGATATCGCTTCATTGTCAGAGAATCCTCCTCGCCCAGGTAGCGAAGAGTCTCCAATTAAGCCTGAGGACTACTATCAGTATACAAAGCATGAGGGTGAGAAGGTTATTGCTGAGTTTCTAAAGACAAATCCTGATTTTGATGTAACAATTTTGCGTCCAACAGCTCTTTATGGGCCAGGCGATCCAGCTCGCTTCCTAATGATTTATAAGCAGGTAAAGAAGGGATGGTTCCCATTCTTCGGTAAGGGTAAGGCTTTCTATCATCCAGTATATGTAGAGAACTTCTGTGATGCATTTACATTGGCTATGAGCCATCCTGCATCAAAGGGGCAGACCTACATTATTGCTGATAATGAGTATTTCTACATTAAAGACATTGTTCAGAAGATTGCTGATATTTATGCAGCAGAGAATCCTGGCTTCAAGTGCAAGATGATTTGCCTACCTTTCTATCCAATGTATTGGCTATCCTTTATCGTGGCAGGCCTATGGAAGATTCTCTTCCTAAAGAGCGATCCACCTTTGTTTCCACGCCGTGTTGATTGGTATCGTCAGAATCGTGGCTTTGATATTTCAAAGGCAAAGCGTGAGCTTGATTATGAGCCAAAGGTTGGCTTGGATGAGGGCTTGAAGCTAGCTTACGATTGGTATAAGAAAAACGGCTACATTTAATCGGTAACTGGTCTGGTTTGGGTAGGCCAGAGATGAATATTCAAAGCTACCAAAGTTAACAAGGGTTGAAATGTGGCAAAAAAATTTCATTTAATTGCACATTTCAACCTTGTTTATTATAACGAAAGAAAGGGGAATGAATTTTATGAATAGAAACTTTATACTAGGATTTGTTGCATTGACCATTGGGTTGGTTTCCGGATGCAATAGTGTTGAAGAAGCATCAAATGTGGCAGAGTATGCTTCAGCTACAGCACCAGAAATGAATAGTGAAGTACCTGTTGTACCACCAGAAGCTCCAACAATTCCATTCCCTGCATCATTCGCTGATGTATCCCTAGATGCAGATGAAAATGTTGACTTTGCCGCTTCACCTTTGAGCCTTTATGTTGCATGCTCAAGCTTAGGAGAAATTGCAGCCTGTGGTGAAACCAGAGGAGAACTACTTAATGCAGTTTCTGCTTCATTTGACGTTAGTGAGCTACAAAATATATGTGGAAAATTTGGCCTATTTGCTACCTTTAGGAATGCTGAGTGGCAAAACCGCACTGAGCCAAATATGCTTCTTATGTCAAATTCTCTTTGGCTTTCAAATGACTTTACGCTAAATGAGGACTCTGCACGAAGAGATGCTCTTTGCTTCCAAACAAAGCGTATACCAATGGACGATACTGGCAGAGTTGAAATAAATACCTTTGTTGATAAAATGACGCGTGGGCTAATTCCTGAGTTTATCAAGGAGTTGGAACCAAGTACACAGGCAATCCTTATTAACACACTTTATTTCTATGCAAATTGGCAAAATCAATTTGACGCTGATAAATCAAAAGAGGGTGATTTCTTTACAAAGCCACTTGAGCCAGTAAAAGCCATTTATATGAAGGATTCAGGATTCTATTCTGGCTTTGAAACGGAAAACTATTCAGCTCTTGTTCTCCCATACGAGCCAATAGAGATTCCTGGCAATTCTATGCCTACAAAGACAGAGATGGTGGTTTTGCTTCCAAAGCAGGATATATCCAATTCCACTGCATTAAAAGCATATTTGAATCAAACTGTCCACAAGAATTTACCTCAATATGTTGAAGAATATTATGATGTTGTTCTTCCTAAATTTGAAATCAACACAGAGCTAAATCTTACAAAAACGCTTGCACAACTTGGTGTGAAAAAAGCATTTTCTTCACAGGCAGATTTTTCTAAGCTTTCACCTACACCACTTGTAATTTCAGATGTTATACAGAATGTTTCAATTCGTGTAGATGAAAAGGGGACAGAAGCTGCCGCAGCAACAGCCATTATGCTAATGCGTGCAATGCTTCCTCCTCAGTCAAAGCCATTTGTTGTAAATAGACCATTTGCATTTGTAATCCGTGAGCAGGAGACATCTAATGTTCTATTTATGGGTGCTATTGCCCAACCAGAAGCACCAAAGGCAAAATAAGTGTATTGGGATAGGTGTGGTATGACAGAAACAAATAAGCGACTTGGCTTTGTCGGAATTATAATAGATAAGAGCGACGATAATGTCTCTCAAGTAAATGATGTATTGTCAGAATATTCATCTATAATTGTTGGACGCATGGGTATCCCATATCGGGAAAGAGGCTGTGCAGTGATAACTCTTGTTGTTGATACAACAACAGATGAAATTGGCTCGCTTACGGGTAAGCTAGGAAAGATTTCTGGTGTCGCTGTAAAGTCAGCTCTTGCAAAGGCTTAATAGATAGGTTATAATTAAGTCCGTAAAGAAAATAACGGCATTAAATTTAAGGAGATAGCTAATGACAGTCAAAGAAATTGCTAGAATGATAGATCACACTGTTCTTTCTAATACCGCTACACGTGACGTTTTTGTAGAGGCATGTGAGTTTGCAAAGGCAAATAAATGTGCCAGTGTATGTATTTGTCCATTTTTTGTGGCAGAGTGTGCAAAGCTGTTAAAAGGAACAGAGGTTAAGACCTGTACAGTTATCGGCTTTCCTCATGGCACTCATTCAACCGCAGCAAAGGTTGCAGAGGCAAAGGCTGCGATTGTTGATGGGGCAGATGAGCTTGATATGGTTGTAAATGTTGCTAAGGTTAAGGATGGTGATTGGGGTTATGTTAAGACCGATATTGCTGCTGTTACCCATGTTTCCCATGCAAGTGGTGCAATAGTAAAGGTTATTTTTGAAAATTGCTTTCTCACAGATGATGAAAAAAAGCATTTGTGTCAAATTTGCTCTGAGGTAGGGGTTGATTTTGTTAAGACATCTACTGGTTTTGGCACTGGTGGAGCAACAGTTGCAGATGTTCGCTTAATGCGTGAAAACACAAAGCCAGAGATACAGGTGAAGGCAGCAGGTGGTATTCGTACACTAGATCAGCTAATTGAAATGTATGAGGCTGGTGCTACTCGTATGGGTTGCTCACGCAGTGCTGCTGTGCTTGAGGAAGCCCAAAAGCGTTTTGGATGAATTACTAAACCAAATTAAGGATAGGTGTTAAAATGAAAAAAACATTATATTTCGTTAGTGCTTTTTTGTGCACAGCATTCTCGTTTTGTTGGGGACAAGACAATGTTGTTAGCTACACAATGGTTGACACAAAGCCAATGGTAATGAAAATGTATGGTGTCCGTGATGCTGGTGCTGTTTCAGATACAAAGATACAGGTTGTTATCGGATGCTCACAAACAGGTGCTGCTTTTTCAAAGAAATCATATAGGATAATTTCTAAAGATGATCCTAATTATGCATATAAGAAATTTGTTCAGCCTGTGGATGTAAAGAAAATAGAAGATTGTGAGAGAGAATTTGCTGTTCCTGAGGGATTCAGTGCACCAGGAGGTGCAAGTATTAGGTTCTTCTTGCGTTCAGTAGTTGAGCTAACCTTGCCAGAACCAATGGTTCCTGGAAAGACTTATACAGTAGTTGCTCAGGGTGAGGGAGGAACAATGGTGACAGCTGCACACACAGCTCACACCTTTGTATATACACCTGACAAAGGCTTTGTTTATCCAAAGCTTGGTGAGGATGCTGGGGCAGCACAAATGCTTGGCTTACGCGGTATGCGTAGCGTGGGTAATGGAATTGTGCTACTTGAATTTGGTGCAGCATATTCCTCTCCTGGTGGAAACAAACTTTCTAATTATACCTTTACCTATAACGGGAAAAAGGTTGAACCAGAGGCATTGGGTCGCCGCACAAGACTTGATATTTATCAGCCTACAGGCTGGCCATTCAAGGGCTATGTAATGCATGACATTTTTGTTAAGCTACCAATTACCATCAAGGATGGCGATGTGCTTGATGTTTCAGTGGCTGAGGCAGTCTGCTCAGGAAATCGTACAGCACAGTTAAAGTATAAGCTCAATGATTTGTCTTCATTCTCTGATGCAATTCAAGTAAATCAGATTGGATATCTTCCAGAAAGAATCAAGGTTGCTTATTTGGGAAGATGGCTTGGCTCTTATCCTGAGGTTGTTAAGAAGGCAGTAGGTGAAGAATCTGATGAGGATGTGATTGATACATCACTAGAAGTAATTTATCCTGAGGTTCCAGATCGCTTGATTGACCCACCAGCAGTTGTTGAGGTAGAAGCAGAGCCTGTAGAGGAAGAAGAAGATAAACCTCTCCCTCTAAATTCATTAGGATTTGATGAAGCACCAGAATTTATGATTTGCGATGCAAAATCAGGAAAGACTGTTTACACTGGAAAGGCAAAGTTTATTCTCCGTGGTGATGATATTGATTTGAGAATCAATCATGCTGGTAGCAATGTTTATGAGTTAGATTTCACTGAATTTAAGAAGCCTGGTAATTACTATATTTACATTGATGGTGTAGGTAGAAGCCTTCCTTTTGAAATCAATGAGAATGTATACAAAAAGCCATTTGATATCCAATCATATGGTGTATTCTCACAGCGCTGTGGACAGGAACTAACAGCCCCATATTCAGATTGGGAGCGCATTGCTTGCCATGTTAAGGGTGTTGTTCCAACAACAAACCCATTCACAAAACGCGATATGGGTAAGTTTGAATCAACAATCATTTATAGTCCTGTAAAACCACAACCCCCAGCAGCAACAGTTGCTATTAAGAATGATCCAGCATTGGTTGCATACATCAATTTTGATGAGCCAGTTGTTTCTGTTGAGAATGATTACCTAAAGCTTTATCCTAAAGGAGCTGGTGATTATATTGAAAACGGAGCTGTGGCAGGGTCTGGCTGTGTTTATGCAGCAGCTGAAGGTGAAAATAATGGCTTTGAAGGAACCTTGAAGTGGGAGGTAGAGAAGGGCCTTACAATGTCAATTTGGATGTGCCGTGATGATTCCGTTTCTGAGGGAAATCAATGGAACAACAATATAATTACCTTGGGTGGTCCAGATAGCCAATCCTTTAACCTACATGCTGGATGGGGTATTGTTAGAATGGACGGAAAAATTGGCTTTGGTAGAATCCCTGACAAAAAGTGGCATCATTTTGTAATTTCCATTGAGCCACAGGCTGAGGGAGAAAAGAATACAACAGCTAAGATCTATTGGGATGGTGAGTTTAGGGGAGAGATGAAGGTTAATTACAGAGGTGACGACCGTTTCTACCTCACCACAATTTCTGGCAAGAATGTAAAGGGAACTTATTTTGATGAGTTTCGCGTTTATAATCGCCCTATTACAGCAGAAGAGGTTAATGCTCTTGCTGTAATTACACCAGATAAGCTACCAACTGTTATTCACACCTATGGTGGTCATCATGATGCAGGTGACTATAACCCACGTTCACATCTTGATGTGGCTCAGGCTCTTTTGATGGTATATGAGGTGGCTCCACAGAAATTCTATGACGGACAACTAAATATACCAGAAAAGGCAAATGGTATTCCAGATATTGTTGATGAAGCTCTATGGGCAATTCGTGTATGGAATGGCTTGTACGATGAAAAGGATGGCTCAGTATATGAAGGAACAGAGTCTAATGGTGATCCTAATTTTATCGAAACAGTAGAGCTTGATCCAAAAGGTGATTTCGCGTGGGCAAAATCAGCTCGAGCTGCATTAAATTATGCAGCAGTTATGGCTCGTACAGCACGTATCCTAAAGACCTGTAAGATTAAAGAGCAGCCAACATATCTAACAAAGGAGCAGGCAGCTCTACAGCCAAAGCTTAGTGCAGATGCATATCTTGCACGTGCAAAGAAAGCTTTTGAGTGGGGTAAGGCAAATCCTCCTACTGGTCTCAAGAAATCCTCTGATTATGCTCAGCAATATACAACCTGCTTGGCTTATGCAGCAGCAGAGCTTTACCACACAACCAAGGATAAGGCTTATCATGAGGTGTTTAAGGCAAATGTACCTTGGGGCTTCCGCGAGAATGTTCAGCTTCAGGTTGATGGAATGTGGGATTTGTCATGGGCTGCATATAGCTATGCAATAATTCCTGATAAATATGCAGACCCAGTTTATAAGACTCAAGCTATTGCTTCAATCAAAAAGGAAGCAGATATGTATCTTGATGGCTCAAGCCGTATGCCATATAAATTCATTCGTCACTCCTTTGCTCCAATCTCATGGGGTACAGGTGCATATCAAAATTGGTGCTTGCCTATTGTGGCAATGTGGCATTTAACAAAAGACGATATGTATTATGATTGGCTTGTTCGCACTTGCGACAATACACTAGGAGCAAACCCAATGTGTATCTCATGGGTTGTTGGGTTGGGCGAGCGTACAGTTCATGCTCCTTTACACAATAGCCGCTATAGCCCATTTGGTGTACCTGTTAAGGGGCAGCAGGTAGAAGGACCATATATGAATGCACATGGGTACAATGTTGCAGAAACAATGTACCCACGCCCATCAAAGACAAGTGCGATTATGTACCAGTTTGTTGATACTCACTTCTCAATCGCTATGGATGAGGGAGTTGTAAATAACCAAAGTAAGTCGATGGCTGTCTTTGGCTTATTGCTTCCTGATAAAAAATAAGCTGTAAAATAATAGTTAGCCTATATACGGCTGTTGTTATGTGGATTGTAATGTGTGTGCTCCACCTTGTGGAGCACTGCAATATCTAATTTACAATGTGTGAATGTGCAAACAAGTATGTAGAAGCGGCTTCTAGCCGCTTTACTTCTACCAATTTTTGAGCAATGAGAGGTTGCTTCACCACATATTGGTCTATAGTGTTAGAATTTTTTTGTTTCTCCACTCTCTAGCTTGCAAAGTATTCCATCTCTAACAAACCAAAGTGTTTTTAGTGTTGGGTTGTATATAGTATTCCCATCGGCACTATAAATGAGAGAACGATATGCTGTAATATAGTCATATAGCTCAATATTTGTGGCATAGTAGATTTCCGGATTTCCACTTAGCTTTTCGCAAATGGTTTCGAGTAAATCCCAGTTTTTGTTGTTTTCAAATTCAAATGCATGGCCCCACAAATAGAATAGGCGAGGGGTACGCTGCGAAATATATAGCCCATTTACATCCATATTTAAAAATTGATCAATATATTCCATTAGCTTTGGGTTTTTATGGTGAGCTGTTGGCACCCAATTGTGAAAATCTTCGGGCAATTCAAATCTATCATTATCGCCATCAGTAGTGCGTGCGTATGCAATATCAAGCTCTTGAAGGAAGTTTTTGATGCGTTCGTATGCAATAGGGACGCGATTTTTATTTACAGTGCGGTCTGGGAATGCCATTCCACGAATAATGATGTCAAACTCCTTTTCGAGTGATAATCTGCAATTAAGTGTATCTTGTATACCTTCGATACTTCTTGCGACATCGAGACCGCGATGGAATTCGCCATGGGTTGCTACCTCATGTCCTTTCCCAAGAATTTCGTTGCGTATAAAATCCTTTGTAAGTCCCCACTCAGATTTTACGGAAGAGGCGACAAGGTTAAAGGTGCATTTTAATCCATAGCGGTTTAGTGTTTCGCATAGGCGAGCATCAGCTGGTGCACCATCATCATAGCTAAAAGTAACTGCTTTGCAAAGCCCACCTGGGTAACGCATAAATTGATATTTCATTGGTAATTTCCTTGGTAGAATGTATGGGTTAACAATCAAGCAATAATTTTACCAACATCAGGGAAAAAGTCAAGCACCTCAGGCAATTGATTTTGGTGGGAAAATTGCATTATTTTGATAGAAGTAAACGCGACACCTAACACACAAGATTGTTGCATTTACTTTGTCTTTTCAACCCAGTGAAAATCTTGTATAAAAGACTTGCATTTTGTTTCTATTTGTAGTAACATATTCGTGTTTTTTTTAATGTTATTCTATCAAAATTATGATATACAATATTCTTTTATGTGGTGTCGGTGGGCAAGGAATACTTCTTGCCGCAAAAATTATTAGTAAAGCAGCTGAATTAGCTGGCTATGAGGTTACAGCTAAAGAGACCCATGGTATGGCTCAGCGTGGTGGCAGTGTAATGGCTCAAATTAAGTTCGGCGAAAAAGTGCATAGCCCTCTTATTCTCGAAGGAAGTGCCGATGTGCTCGCCTCGCTCGAGCATATTGAGGCAATTCGTTGTGCTCATTATTTGAAGCCAGACGGGCTTGCCGTTGTCGCTAAACAAGCAGTTATCCCTGTAACGGTCTCCTGCGGTAATGCAAAATATCCTACAAATGTCGAAGAACGCCTAAATAAGCTTTTCCCAAAGCTTAAGTATTGCGATTGTGTAACAAAGGCAATGGAATTAGGGAATGTCCGCCTGGCGAATACAATCTTAATTGGTATGCTTTCAAATGCTTTGCCTCTGCCAATGGAATGCTGGCGTGGCGCAATTGAAGCCTCTGTCAAACCAACTACTGTTGAAGCAAACCTAATGGCATTTAATTGCGGAAAAGATTTTTAAGTAAAAATTAAAGGACTAAAAATGAAATTTTATAATGAAAAGGCTGAAACAATGCCACGCTCTGAAATCGTGGCCCATCAAAATGTAGCTGTAAAAAATATTGTTCGCTACTGCTATGCAAATAATGGTTATTTTAAAGCAAAGTTTGATGAGGCAGGTGTGAACCCTGATTCCTTTAATGGGTTAGAAGATCTCCATAAGCTCCCTTTTATGAGCAAAAAGGATTTTCGTGAACAATACCCAATGGGTATGTGCTGCGTTGATAAAAAACAAATCGCTGAAATGCATATGTCCAGCGGCTCAACTGGTACACCTGTCGTAATGCCATATACTCTGAAGGACTTGAACCAGTGGGCTGAATGTATGGCTCGCTGCTATGTAATGGCTGGTGCAGAGGCTGGTGATGTTTGCCAAATTACTCCTGGCTTTGGTTTGTTTAATGGTGGCTTTGGTTGCTACCATGGTGCTCGTGCTGCTGGTATGTTTATTGTCCCTTGTGGCCCCGGTAATACAGCACGCCAAATTAAGCTTGCAAAGGATTTTAAATCACGTGTAATTACAGGTGTGGTTTCCTATGCTGTTCGAATTATGGAGGTGATGGAGGAGACAAATCAAACTCTTCCAGACTTGAAGATTGGTATCTTTGGCGCTGAGGCATTTTCTGTTGCTATGCGCGATAAGATTGTGAAAGGCTTGGGGATTGATGCTTATGATATTTATGGAATGACAGAAACTGGTGGTATCGGCACTCTTGGTATGGATTGCTGCGCACATGATGGTATCCATGTGTGGGAGGATCAGTACATTGTAGAAATTATTGACCCAGAAACCTGCGAGGTGCTAAAAGATGGCGAGTTGGGCGAGGTTGTAATTACTGCACTAAATCGTGAGGCACTTCCTGTAATCCGCTTCAGAACTGGCGATTTGAGTCGCATTATTTCTCGTGATACCTGCTCCTGCGGGCGTACACATCTTCGCCTTGAGAAGATTTCTGGGCGTTTAGATGATATGCTAATTATTTCTGGCGTTAACTTCTTCCCATCTCAGGTGGAGCAGTCACTACTAAAGATTCCTGGTGTACTTCCAAATTACACAATGACAATCATTGACAATAATGGTATTAAGTCATTGCGTGTTGATGTTGAGGCAGAGGAAGGTGTAACTGGCTACATGGTAGAAAAGCAGCTCAAGGAGGATTTGGGCTTCTCTCCAAAGGGCGATATCCATAAGCCTGGTACTTTGCCACGCGTAGAGATGGGTAAAGCTAAGCGCGTATTTTACGAGCAGGCATAATTTTGAGAATGTAATTTGTAAATATAGTTTTAGAAAGGGAACGGAGTCTTTATGAAAGAGCTAGTAACTAAAGAGGTTGATGGATTTTTGGCAAACTCATCTATGATTCGCAAGATGTTTGAGGCAGGTATTGAGCTACGCAAGAAGTTCGGTGCAGAGAATGTATACGACTTTAGCTTGGGCAATCCAGATGTCCCACCTCCAGCAGCAGTTAAGGCTGCATTAAAGGAAATTGCTGAGCATGCAGATGAGCCATTTGCTATTGGTTATATGCCAAATGCGGGTTACCCTGCCACAAGAGAAGCTCTTGCAAAGAAGGTATCTGAGGAGCAGGCAACGGCAGTACCAGCATCAAATATCGTTGTTACATGTGGTGCTGCCGGTGCAATCAATGTTCTATTCCGTGCTGTGCTCTCAGAGGGTGATGAGGTGATCTGCCCAAGCCCATATTTTGTTGAGTATGGCTTTTATGCCGGTAACTTTGGTGGAAAGCTTGTTCCTGTACCAACAAAGCTTCCTAACTTCAATCTTGATGTTGAAGCAATTGATGCAGCAATTACTCCAAAAACACGTGCTGTGATTGTTAATTCACCTAATAACCCAACAGGTCAGATTTATTCTCGTGAGGAGCTTGCTGCCTTGGGCGAGGTACTGGCAAAGCATTCCGAAAAGAATGGTCGTGCAATTTATCTCGTATCAGATGAGCCATATCGTGCTTTGAATTTTGATGGAGTGGAAATTCCTTCGGTATTTTCAGTCTATCCAGCTGCCGTTGTAATTGGCTCATTCTCTAAAACACTTTCTCTTGCGGGTGAGCGTATCGGCTATGTTGCAGTAAATCCAGCACTAGAGGGAAGCGATAAGCTAATGGCTGCTTTAATTTTAACAAATCGCATTCTTGGATTTGTTAATGCACCTGCCATAGCACAAAAGGTGCTTCAGACTGCATTAGATAGTCAGGTGGATATTGAAATTTATCGTAAGCGTCGTGATTTAATGGCAGATGTTCTAAGAAATGCTGGTGTTGAATTTATGATGCCAAAGGGAGCCTTCTATTTCTTTGCAAAGTCACCTGTAGAGGATGAACGCATATTTGTTGAAGCATTGCTTCAAGAGCATGTTTTAGCTGTGCCAGGCCGTGGCTTTGGCTTGCCAGGCTATATTCGCCTAGCTTTCTGTGTTGAGGACTCAACTATTATCAATTCACGCGACGCCTTTAAGCGTGCTGTAGCTTCACTAGCAAAATAATTTACTAAAATTACTTATGAGAAAACTTTATTCTGGAAATGAGGCTATTGCTCGTGGTGCCTTTGAGGGTGGCGTAACTGCCGCTTTTGGTTATCCTGGCACACCATCAACTGAGATATTGGAAAATCTTGTCCAATATTCCAAATTTGGTGTCTATTGTGAGTGGTCACCAAACGAGAAGGTTGCTTTAGAAGCAGCTGCTGGTGCAGCAATTGCCGGAGCACGTACAATTGTTACAATGAAGCTTGTTGGCTTAAATGTTGCAGCAGATCCATTGATGACACTTTCCTACATTGGTGTAGTTGGCGGCATGGTGGTTGTTGTAGCAGACGATCCTGGTCAGGATTCCTCCCAGACAGAGCAGGATACACGCCACTATGCCCGCCTTGCAAAGGTGCCTGTACTAGAGCCAGCAAATGCTGAGGAGGCACGTGACTTTGTAATTAAGGGTTTTGAGCTTTCTGAAAAATATGGTTGTCCTGTAATTTTGCGTACAACAACCTGTGTGAGCCATTCTCGTTCTCTTGTAGAGGAGCACGAACCACGCGAACGCAATGTGACAGCCTTTAAGAGTAATGTCCAGCAATTTGTGCCACTGCCAATTTGGGGGCGCAAGCTTCGCGTAAAGGTAGAGGAGCGCATGGTTGCTCAAGCAGCAGAGGCCTGCACCTCATCAATGAATCAGGTAATTGAGAATGGCACTGCACTTGGTATCGTTTCACATGGTGTTACAGCAGCCCATTGTATTGAGCTATTTCCAGAAGCAAGCATTTTGAAGATTGGTTTTGGTTGGCCTTTCCCAGATGAGCTATTTAAGAGCTTTGCTGCAAAGGTAGAGCGTCTTGTAGTGATAGAGGAGGGTGATCCAATTCTAGAGGAGCACATTAAGTCATTAGGAATCGCTTGTGAGGGTAAGGGACTAGTTCCTCGCTGTGGTGAGCTAACCCCTGCAAAGCTTTATGCAATCAAGCAGCAGCTATATCCTGAGCAGACACTGCCACCACTCTCTAATGTTGTTGATGAAGCAAATGATTTGCCATCACGTCCACCAATGCTTTGTGCTGGTTGTCCACATCGTGGGCTATTTTTAGCGTTAACAAAGTTTGATGTAATTGTTAGTGGTGATATTGGATGCTACAGCTTGGGCGTATTTCCTCCATTGAACCGCACAGACACAATTTTATGTATGGGAGCAGGTTTTACAATTGCACATGGCATGCAAAAAGCTGGCGAGCAGAAGAAGGTGGTTGGTATTGTAGGAGATTCGACCTTCTTCCATTCTGGTATCACAGGCTTATTAGATGTTGTATACAATAAGGGCAATAGCACACTTATTGTTGTAGACAACCGCATTACAGCGATGACCGGTCACCAGGAGCATCCTGGTACTGGCACAACGCTTATGGGTGAACCAACCAAATCTGCGTCAATCGAGGCGATAGCTCGTGCATGTGGTATGGAGCGCATTCGTGTATGTAACCCATATAATCAAGCAGAGACAATTGCAGTGATAAAGGAAGAGCTTGAGGCAGATGAGCCATCTCTAATTATTTCTCGTGCACCATGTCCTCTTCATGTAAAGAAGCCAATGGGTGCTCCACGAGTTATAGATGAAGAGCGCTGTGTGAACTGCAAGCTATGCTTGCGTTGTGGTTGTCCAGCAATTGAGGTCAATGCCAATGGGCGTCCACTAATAAATGCAACAGCATGTATAGGCTGCGGCTTGTGTGATCAGCTCTGCAAGCTTGGTTGCATCAGCTAATAACAACAGTTCGCTTTCGTGCTGACGCTCTTGCTTTCGCTACTTGGAGCACACGTAGTGTGTCTTTCCGGAGACACGGAGAGGGGATTGGTGTGATTGTTGTTGATTGCTTGCACAATTCTCTGTGTCTCTGCGTCTCTGCGGGAGAGAAGAACCTTGCACTTTTAGCTCACACACAAGTTATCCTGTTAATCCTGCAAAATCTGTTAATCCTGTTTTACTGCACGAATGTGCATACACGAATGACTTAATCAGACAAATGCT
>CALDQE010000009.1 GCA_937911295.1 uncultured Verrucomicrobiota bacterium | reverse complement strand
CTTGCACAATTCTCCCTTGTCCTCCGTAAAAATCACACTATGTGTGTCCGTGTTAGGCGAAAGCAACAAGCAACGCGACTAACGACAATTAGCTTTCACTGTCTGATTGTCTAGCGTCTATCGTCACAATAAATAGCGGCTTTTAGCTCTTCAATGTCGTCAAAATGCTCCGTTCGGTCGGCAAATATTTGGTAGTCCTCGTGGCCTTTACCAGCTATTAGCACAATGTCACCAGGCTGATTAGCCACTTTGACAGCACGTCTAATGGCATCACGACGATCAATGCAGACCTCAACACTTGGAGCATCTGTTGGTCGCTCTTCATCGTTTGGTATCCCTTGAAGTATATCTTCTATAATAGCCTCTGGAGCCTCACTACGCGGATTGTCTGATGTAATAATTAAATAGTCTGAATTGTTAAAGGCAGCTTTTGCCATAAGAGGGCGTTTGGTTCGGTCTCTGTCTCCTCCCGCACCAAATACAATGAATAACCTTCCTTTTGCAATTTCTCTTAATGTACGCAACACATTTTCAATGGCATCAGGTGTGTGTGCATAGTCAACATAGAAATTTGCAGGGGAGTGAGGTAATTTTACATGTTCAAGTCGCCCCCGTATAGGTTTCTCTTGCTCGATGGCTTCTATAGAGGTTTTTAGCTCAATGCCGACACTTAATGCCAAGCCTATTGCCGCTAGAGCATTGTGAATATTGTGTCGACCTAAAAGCTTTAATGAAACAAGATGTTTTTCACCCTTGAAGCTTAATGAAAAAACTGTGCTTTCAGCAGTAAGCTTCACCTCCGAAAAATGTAAGTCAGCATCAGCACTGTTACCATAGGTAATAAGGTTGCCACCTGCTTTCTTTACTTCTTCAGAAAGCCTTCGACCAAAGCCACAATCAATATTTATTGTGGCGGGGGCAACAGGAGGAATAAAGAGCATAGCTTTTGCTCTGAAATAGTTCTCCATTGTTAAGTGATAATCAAGATGATCTTGGGTAAGATTTGTGAATGCAACCCCTTCAAGACGTGTGCCATAAGTGCGCTTTTGTGTTAGTGCATGGGAGGAAATTTCCATAACACAAGCCTTACAACCATTATTTTTCATTATGGCAAGGCTGTCTTGGAGCTCTATTGGTCCTGGTGTTGTGTTAGATGCTGGTTGAATGGTGGAGATTTTTTCACCAGATTCATTGGTTTTAAGCGGGTAAAGAGAATTGCCAATAGTACTTAAAAGTCCACAAGGATAACCGGCATAGGTAAGTATAGAACGAAGTAAATTTGCTGTAGAGGTTTTGCCATTTGTTCCTGTAATTGCGAATACCTTCATTTCAGCGGAGGGGTTTCCTGCTTGAGTGCATGCCCGAATGGCTAGCTCTTTTCGTGCATCCTCCACTTGTGTCCAGCTAATATTTTCTGGGAGCCACTCTGGCCTTGGAGCTTCACTAATTATTTCTTTTGCTCCAGCACTAATAGCTTTATTGACATAAATATTCCCATCCTGAGCCACACCAGAAATAGCTACAAAGGTGTCGCCTGGATTTATCTTTCTAGAATCACATTCTGTACGTGGTGCGTTAGTGTTGGTCATAATTATATGTGCGATAGAAGATTATTTGTTCATATCAATGTAGTTGTATACATTGTGGCTAGTATCATTATTTGTTGGGATATTTAAATAATCAGAGATTTTCTTCCCAAGAGCCGAAAATACTGGGGCAGCAACAGTTCCACCCTGGTATTTAGGGAGAGGAGTATCAAAGCCAACAAGAATAGTGATTTCTGGGTCTTCAGCAGGGAAAAATCCCACAAAAGAGCCAGTGTAGTCGGTAGTTGAATAGCCACCTGGGATAGATTTTTGGGCGGTACCAGTTTTGCCAGCAACCGTATAGCCAGGGATTTTTGCTCTGCGACCAGTTCCTTGGGTTGTTACACCAATAAGTAGCTCAGAAATGGTTTTAGCGGTTTTTTCGCTTATCACGCGGCCAATAGGTTTAGGTTTGTTTTTGAATATAACAGTACCATCTGGGGCACGAATTTCTCGAATAAGTTGTGGCTGCATTCTAACTCCACCATTGGCAATGGTGCTATACATTCCAATCATTTGAATTGGAGTGACAGAAATACCTTGCCCAATGGCAATACGGATGTGCTGGAGATTTGACCATTTTTTATAATTAGGGAGAATTCCTTTTTCTTCTCCTTTTTTTACAACACCAGTTTTTTCTCCGAACCCAAATGCTTTTATGTATTGGTAGCTGCGCTCTTTTGTTGTCGCCATAGCAATTTGAGAGGAGACGCGATTGCTAGACTTAGCTAAAGCGCTAGCATAGGTTTCCTCATTACCTACATGGTCTTGGAGTGGTCTACCAAAGTACAGACGCGGAGTGGTGTCAAATACGCTATTTGTTTGATAGAGATTTTCATTAAGTCCAAGAGAGAAAATCATTGCTTTCATGATGGAGCCCGGCTCGTAGTTCCAGCATGTGGCAAAATTGCGGCGAAGCTCTTCGCTCTCTTCGCCATAATTTTCGCGAGTAAAGGTTGGGGCAGAAGCCATTGCAAGGATTTCTCCAGTATAGGGGCGTTGGACAATAATCCATCCACGCTTTGCATTATTTGTCGCCATTGCTTCGAGTAGGGCGTCTTCAGCAAATTTTTGGATTTGGGTGCTGATAGTTAAGTAGATATCATTGCCATTTTCTGGTTTAATCTCTGTTTTTCTAAAAGAGCGAAGCTCCTTTCTTCGAGCGTCAGCGATGCCAATTATGTAGCCAGGCTTACCGCTAAGATATTCATCATACTCATATTCAATGCCGAGTAAAGCCTCCTCGTGGGAGTTGACAATTCCTAGAACAGGGTTTAGAAAATCGCCAAGGGGATATTGGCGAATTTGAGATTTTTCAAATCCTATGCAAAGTCTGGTGACGGAATTTGTTTTCAGGAAATCTACAAAATCACGGTTTGTTGTTTTTCCTAAAATGTAATACTTGCTTTTGCGATTTTTATTTAGACCGATATTGATACGTTCTGTAGGTAGTTCACCCCAATTATTTAGTGTGTCGAAGAGAACCTCATCAGATGTATTTGTAGAAATCATTGATGGATCTAAAAAAACAGTCCACTGAGGTTTAGAAAGAGCAAGAATTGTTGGGTTATTTAAATTTCTATCTAGGATATTACCTCTGACGCAAGGGACCGTATTAGAGTAGACGCGAGGGATAAAGGAGTAGCGCTCTGATTTAGTGTTGATGCCTAATTGGGTTCTAAATAGGTCTACGATAATAAACCCATATAATACTATGCCAAATATGAGGATAAAAATTATCCAGTTTTTTTGTGTTTTTGATTTTTTGCTCATATGTTACTAATGTGGCATGTTTTTGTGGGAGTAGAGTGAAAAAAAATGGTGCGGAGGCCGCACCATAGATTTATTTAAAATTATATGCTACTGACCTAGATTCGCTTGCTGCTATAGATTTGTTTCTGTCCATGCGAACAGTATATTTTCTGTTTTTATTGACATGATCCATAGCGATACCGTGTTTACGGAGGGCCTTTTGGATTTCTTTGATATTTATTTTAGAGTTAAGATTTGCCTCTTCGGTACGGAGGTTACTTAAAAGCTCAATATGGTTATTCTCTGCCTCTTTTATTTTACTTTCTAAGGTAGAGTTTTCTCTGCGTACCATAATTCCAGCGATAAAAAAGACAATCACGAGGATAAATACGAGGAATACACTTGAGGAAGCGACAAATACATTGTGCTTAGAGGTGTTTTTCTTGTTTCTATTTCTTCTAGCTTTTGCCATTTTTTAGGTTCCTTATGTTATCAAAAACATCAATTAAAATTCTCTATTCTTTCCACGATTCTTAGCTTTGCAGAGCGTGCTCGTGGGTTACGGATTAGCTCTTCTTCGCTTGCAGTAATAGGGTGCTTATTAACTCGCTTAATAGCAGGCAAGGTGCCGACCCATTTAGCACCACCTTGTTGAAGAGACTCCCAACGTCCTTCGTGTTCTGCGAGTGTTTTTTTTACAATTCGATCCTCTATGCTATGAAAGCTAATTACAGCAAGTCTTCCACCTGGTTTTAGAAGCGAGATGGCAGCTTCAATTCCTTTTTTCACTTCTTGCAATTCGGAATTTATTGCAATGCGAATAGCTTGGAAGGTTTTTGTGGCAGGGTGTCTGGGAGCACCTTTTCTACCTCCTACAGCCTTTTCAACAATGTCGGCAAGCTGTAGAGTTGTTTTAATAGGAGCAGAGGCTTGAGCATTTATGATTGCTTTTGCAATTTTAGCAGCTTGTTTTTCTTCTCCATATTCAAACAAGATAGAGGCAAGAGCCTTCCAATCGTTATCAAAGGAAGCAATGTATTCAGCGGCAGTAATACCAGAAGAATTGTCCATACGCATATCTAGGGGGGCATCACCCATGAAGCTGAACCCACGTTCTCGCTCGTCTAATTGGAATGACGACACACCTAAATCAAGCATAATACCATCGACTTGTTCAAAGCCTGCTTTAGGAGCAACCTCTCCCATTTGAGAGAAAGGAGTATGGACTATGCTTACGCGATTGCCAAATTCAGCAAGGGCGGCAGTGCAGCGCTCGATTGCAGCTGGGTCTCTATCAAGCCCAAGAAGTCGTGCATTTTTACCTGCACGATTTAGAAGCTCGCGAGAATGGCCTGCACCACCTAGTGTACCATCAATGAAGACAGTATTAGTGGAGGGAAGTAACCCTTCAACTGTTTCATTGAGCAATACAGGAATGTGCATTTCGCGTTGCTCCTTTCTTGGTTTTGCTGGGTTAGAAGCCTAACTGTTGAGCCTCAGCAGCCAGCATTTCGAGAATATCTGCTTCAGAGCCATCAAGCTTAGGTCTATTGGCCAATGACCAAACCTCAAAATGATAGCCTGTGCCGATTAGAACTACCTCATCTTTAATACCGATGTATGCTAGAAGAGAGTCCTTCACACGGATGCGATTTTGTGTGTCAACTGTGACGCAGTTAATTAACTCACCGATTCTACTTGTGAATTTAGAATTACCAGAGTCAGAAAGTGCTTTATTACGAAATGCTTCCATGCGCTTGTCAAATTCAGCAGGACAAAATACGTCTAGGCAGCGCTCTCTCGAGAGAGAGGGCATAACATAAACCTGGGCAGGTCTACACATTCTTTCATACCAATCACTGGGTATGGTGAAGCGACGCTTAGGATCTAAGCGATGGTCTGCCCTACCCAAAATAGGCTGAATTTCTGTGATTTCTTGACTTTTTTCTTCCATTTTTATGCCTGTCTCTGACATTTTGCTACTTTTGATGACATTATTAAACACTTTGTGACACCAAAAGTAAAGAAAAAAAAGAGAAAAATCGTTGAATTTCAACAATTTTTTTTAAAAAAGATAAAAATAATCATAAAAAAAACAAAGTTGGGTTGGGACCTAAACCCCAACCCAACGATTAAAATAAATTTTTATTGTTTAGCCACCACTAGGACTATTCGTTATGTCCAGACCTAATGTGAGCTAACTTTCGCCTTTTCTTCGCGGCCCAGCATACGGCTAGCTACTACAGCTAGGATTGTAATCATAATTAGAATTGTCGACAAGGCATTGATGATTGGAAGCTTTGGGCTTCTCTTTATCATGCCATATACCTTAACTGGTAAGGTGTCGCTTCCTGGTCCTGCAACAAAGAAGGTAATCACAAAATCATCAATAGATAGTGTGAAAGCGAGTAGACCACCAGCAACAATACCAGGAAGAAGATTAGGGAACTGTACCTTCCAAAAGGTTTGCCAAGGATTTGCTCCTAAATCTTGTGCTGCCTCCAATATGCTATTGTCAAAATCTTGAAGACGCCCCAAAACCGCCATAGCCACATAGCTAATACAGAAGGTTGTGTGTGCTAAGTAAACAGTGAAAAGGGACTGCTTTAAGCCAATTGCAATAAAGAATAATAGTAGGCTGATGCCCATCAAAATGTCTGGTAAGACTAGGTGGGTATAGATAAGACCATAGTGAGCATTTTGTATCATACCCTTCCACTTGTTGATGGCCAAGGCAGCTGTTGTTCCTAAGATTACAGCAGAAAGGGTTGATGAAAATGCAATTTTAATGGTGTTACCCATAGCATGCCAGATTTCTCTGTCCTTGAATAATTCCTCATACCAATGGAGAGTAAAGCCCTCCCATGAGCCACAATATTTGTCTGCATTAAATGAATTTACAATCAAAATAATGATTGGTAGGTAAAAGAAAATAATTACAGCCCAAAGGACTACTTTTGAGTGATTCTGCATTCGCTTCATTTCCGAATCCCTCCTTTAGATTTAATGCTACGCTTTTTTTCTTCAGTAATTGCTGCCTCAACAGCCTCTGTCTCTGTGATGTTGATATTGCGTCTGCGAATAAAACACCATGCAATAAATGGTGGCACTAGTACACCTAAAAATAGCAAAGCAGAAAGAGCACTTGCATGAGGGAGATTCCTGTCAGGGATAGCTCGCTGATATATCTTTGAGCCAACCATCTCACTATCAGTTCCACCAACTATATCTGGAACAACATATGAACCAAGTGCAGGAATTAGCACCATCAATGTGGCAGAGTAGATACCTGCCTTAATTCCTGGTACAAAAATCTGAATAAATGCACGGAGAGGTGTTGAACCCAAATCTAATGCAGCTTCGATTAAACTAAAATCAAATTTTTCAGCTGCAGCATATAGTGGAAGAATAGCAAATGGGAGGTAGGTATAGATCATAACAACTAATACAGCTCCAGAGTTGTATAGCAGCTGCTCGGTTGGTTGAATGAATCCTAACGAAATGAAAATATTGCTGATGACGCCCTCTGGGTGTAAAAGTGTTTTCCACGCAAATACACGCACAAGGAAGCTTGTCCAGAAAGGGAGAATAATCAAACCCACCAGAAAATGGCGGATTTTTCTGGATGCTCTAGCAATAGCAAATGCACAAGGCACAGAAATTATGATGCACAATGCAGTAGTTAAAACACTTAACCATATTGTTCTCCAAACAATTTCTGGATAACTTGGATTTGAAATAGTTTGCCATGTGTAGAGCGTCCATTTTTCTCCAATTCCTCCTCCAGGAGCAGTAGAACGGAATGATAGGGCAAAAATAAGAATGGTTGGAATCAAAAAGAAAATAACCATCCAAAGAAATGAAGGAGCTGTTACCATAAGCTCATTCAAGTGATGCAAGATACGTTGCCACAAATTCCGCTTTTTAGGGGAAGCGTCGGCAACAATGCTTGGGCTAGTTTTCTTTTGTTGCGGCATTTTCTGTATTCTCCTCTATAGTAGAAGTGCTCTCTGCTTCTGTTGTGGCAGAGTCTTCTTCAGCTACCTCTTCTAGCTCTTCGTCCATATCACCGATATTCTCAGGTGGAAGGATAAGAAGATCCTCATCAGTCTCCTTGTATTGTTCTAGCATATAACCATCGTCGGCATGCCATGAAAGCCATACCTTATCTCCCCACTTGATTGGTTTTTGGTCAAGCAGGAATCGACTATGAGGTTGGAATACGGAAATTCTATATTCGCCAATGCGAACCCAGAATCTGGTGTGAGAGCCTTGGTAAACAACATCCTCTGCTGTAGCCCTAAAAATGTTAAGCTTTCCGTCAGGATTGTCCGGACACTCGTGTGAGATACGGATTTTTTCTGGACGAACACTTAGGTGAACAGGGCTACCTCTGCGAATTTTTTTATCATTAAAGCAGATGATAGGCTCAAAATCTGTAAATTTTAGGCGGGAGTATTCATTGTCTATTGCTTGAGCGACAACACCATCAAAGAAATTGGTGTCGCCAATAAATGCAGCAACAAAAGATGAGCGTGGTGACTCATAAATTTTTGCTGGGTTATCGATTTGCTCAAT
Source organism: uncultured Verrucomicrobiota bacterium (assembly GCA_937911295.1). Classification (GTDB taxonomy): domain Bacteria; phylum Verrucomicrobiota; class Kiritimatiellia; order RFP12; family UBA3636; genus RGIG990. The sequence goes on along the minus strand of CALDQE010000009.1, from coordinate 1,080 downwards.
TTTTCCCTTATTCATTACTGCGATTCGATCGCTAAGGGACATTGCTTCTCCCTGGTCATGTGTAACATATAGGAAAGTGATGCCGACCTCATCGTGAATGAGATCAAGCTCAATTTGCATATGCTGGCGTAGCTTTAGGTCGAGAGCGGCAAGGGGCTCATCAAGCAAAAGCACCTGTGGGTGGTTTACGAGTGCACGAGCAATTGCGACGCGTTGCTTTTGTCCACCAGAAATTTGGGAAGGACGTTTTAGCTCATGATCACCCATTTGGATGAGCTCAAGCATAGCATCAACCTCACGCTCAATTTCTTTTTTAGGTCTTCCAGCTAGTTTTAGACCAAACGCAATATTTTCGCGAACATTAAGATGTGGGAATAGGGCATAATTTTGAAAAACAGTATTTACTCTACGCTTATTTGGAGGTAAATCTGTTATATCCTTGCCATCAAGAAAAATACGGCCTGTATCTGGCTTTTCAAAGCCAGCAAGCATGCGTAATAATGTGGTTTTTCCGCAACCACTAGGTCCTAAGAGAGAAAAAAATTCTCCCTTTTCAACGCCTACAGTAACATTATCGACAGCCGTAAGGTTGCCAAATCTCTTTGTTATACCATCAAACAATAGGAAGTCAGACACTCTAACCACTTCTCCATATTGTACCGAATTTTTATTCGGAGATTGTTAAAAAAACATCCCGTGAGTATTGTCTACTCACGAGTCGAGATGGTCGGGGCATCGAGATTTGAACTCGAGACCTCTTGAACCCCATTCAAGCGCGCTACCAGTCTGCGCTATGCCCCGCTTAGTATGAAGTTTTGCTTTATAAATATAAGGTTTATTTACAAAACGCATTAAGAGTATCAAAATATGGTAGTAAATGTCAATGTACAATTGCGAAAAAATCAACGAGGAAAATTGCATAATTAGGATGAGATTGCACTACTCATTTGGGTTTGTAATTTGTGGTGGCTAGAAGTGCGAGACTATCCCCACCCACAGAGACACAGAGACACAGAGGTGGGGGTGGGTGGCTTTGCCGCCCTAGACCCCCAACTGTCAAACTTTCCAACTCGCCCACTC
>CALDQE010000008.1 GCA_937911295.1 uncultured Verrucomicrobiota bacterium | reverse complement strand
TATCCATGGAATAAGGAGCTATACCTCCCATATTAGCTACAGACATAAACTTCTCTACTACAGCAAAGTTTTGTCTGAGATGTACTTGATTGATTATACAGTAGCCCTTGTTTTCTTCTTCAATAGTAACAAAAAGACGACTGAGTGAAATATTCTCATCAATCTTTACAGTGCCCATATCTGTTCCGTTAATATTTGCACTAGCCAAATTCTTATCAAGGTCAATATCCATGCGAAGTATATATTTACCCACAAACATGACAGGAATCTGTGTTGCACCCTCTTGACCTTCTGCACCTACAAAGACAATCTTATTATCTTTAGTCGTAATTTTTACATAGGTTTTCTCGTTTTCATCCGCAAAACCGATTGATAAACCATTGCCGGAAGATTTAGTTTCAAAGAACATTTCAAGTGTGAGTCTTCCGTCCTTGAGTGCATCAAAGTCGCGATATGCTCCTACCTTTGTTTCTCCGGCTTCCTTCTGAATAATTTTAGTGGAATTACCAATCTCATTGGTTTCATCGTTCTTGTTATCATAGAGCCAAGCATTTGCAATACGATTCTTGTATTTGCTCATCATTTCAGCAAATATAAGCTCATGAGAATCGCCAACAGACATGACATTGCTGAAAACCTTCTCAACTCTCTGCTCTTCCTTTGCAATACGGCTTGTCATTGTTGCAAATTCTGCTCTGCTGATATTTGAATTAGGTACAAATTTACCCATTGCATCATTACCAACTAAGATACCTGCATTATAAAGCATACGCAAGTCCTCATAATAAGGTGCGTCCTTTGGAACGTCAACTATAAGGTCAACGTCATTTATTGCTTTAAGTTTTTCAGCATCGACTGCTGAAGCATAAAGCGTTGCTATCTCATGACGAAGTGCCGGTCGTGTATAAGAATCAAACTGTTTGTCTGTTATAATCTTATTTTCGATTGCATAATCGACGTACATCTGATACCATTCGCCGTCTTTTTCAGCAATCTCCTCGCCCTTTGCTTCAGCAAAAATTCTTGCTGCAACGGTAATGCCCTGTCCTACAGTTACAGTACCCTTCGGAGAGAATGCTCCTTCTCCTGTACCATTCATGTACTTCAGCTCATAAACTGTGTCAACAGCAGATGCGAACCAATCTGTTTCATTTACGTCGGTAAATACGCCGCCCGCAAATGATAACAAGCTACACGCAATTGCTATCAACAGGGTGAAAATAATTTTTTTCATAATCCCCTTCCTTTCTCTGTGACTGGTTGTTTTTTCACAAAAATGTTCAATTGTTTTTCTCAACTTCACAAATCCATGATTTTTATCACACATAAATATTCTACCAATTTATACGCTTTTGTCAAGAGATATAGCATTTGTTTACATTTATTTTTCACGATTTTTATATTTTAAAAAGCAGGCACCCACACATTATAGTGCAGGTGCCGGTAAAAGGTTCGTTATTATATTATTATAAGCCTGTTATAGAGTAGTTATTTTCATCAACTACAGGAATACCACCGATATGAAATTCTTTCATAAGAGCTAGGGCGTCTGCCACTGTTTTTCCAGAAAGAATGCTCACTGGGTCATATATCATACCATTTTCTGCACGTTTAACAGTGTGTACTTGGCGAGCTTGTTCTGCGATAGGCATATTTTTGTGAATAACGCCGATACCGCCTTCGCGAGCGATAGCAATAGCAAGCTTAGCTTCTGTAACTGTATCCATAGCTGCAGAAACGATAGGGGTTTTTAACTCGATGTTGCGTGAGAAACGTGTGGTTAATTCCACGTCACGTGGCACAACTTCTGAATAGGCTGGGATTAAAAGGACGTCGTCGAAGGTAAGGCCGTCCATAACGATTTTATCTGCAATAAATGACATAGTCTAAAAAATTAGAAATTTATTGCGTGCAAATTTAGTAAAAAAACTCGGTTTTAGGGTAATTTTATGTCTAAATTTTACTAATTAGGGAGTAAAATTACCTTAAAAAATCTTACCAACTAAATTTACTCCCGTCTGTAGATAGTTTTGTGTTTGGAAATATGGCTTTAGCCTCGTCTAAAAGTGGGTTTAGATCGGCATATCGGGCAGAATAATGACCTATGATAAGTTGCTTCACATTTGCCATTTGGGCAATGTGTGCTGCATCACTTGCAGTGCTGTGAAGTGTGGCTTTGCAACGGTGTCTTTCGGCTTCGGCAAAGGTGGCTTCGTGGAAAAGAGTATCCACTCCTTCAATGATAGGAATGATGCGTTCTGTATATGCAGTGTCTGAACAATATGCGTATGATTTAGGAGGAGTAGGAGGGGTGATAAGGCGAGAGTTTGGCACAACTCTGCCGTTGTCATCAATGAAATCTGCTCCGTTTTTTATGTCTTTAATTTCTTTTACTCCTATCTTGTAAAACTTAACTAGTTCGCCATCTATATGTGGAAGCCCTTCTTTTTCTTTGAAAAGGAAACCACATGTAGGCATGCTATGAACTAGTGGTATGGTACTTACCTTTATGCTTCTGTCTTCGTATATGACTTCGTTTTTCAATGGGTCGAAATCTTCAAAATAAACCTTGAATGTGAGGTCTTTGCAGAAATAATCTAGCTGAGGTTGAAGTGTTTTTTTTAGGTCTGGGTGAGCATGAATATACATGTCGTTGGTATGGTGTAACATGCCCAATGTTGATATTACAGAAATAAGCCCGAAACAGTGGTCGCCATGTAGGTGGGAGATGAAAACGTGTCCCATTCTATTGGTTTTGACCTCATATTTTCTCAATTGGAATTGGGTGCCATCTGCACAGTCTATCATGAAACTCTTGTTGTGAGTTTGGAGTATTTGTGAAGAAGAAAATCTGCCAAATGATGGAATTGCAGAACCTGTTCCTAGTATGGTTAAATTAAAGTTCATCTTATCTCAAATGTAATATTATCGGCTGTTTTAATTTCTTTATTGTCTAATAATACCCTAACGGAATCTATCACTTTGTTGGGTTCTTCATTTAGTGTAACTATTATGTCACTTAATCTTTTTGGTCCTTCCTTTTTGAATAAGGAAAGAATTTTATCATTTATGCTATTAGAACTATTTTTATTTAAGCAATAATCACAAATACCACAGTTTGATGTTTCATTTTCACCGAAATAATCCAAAAGGAGTCTGCTTCTGCAGTGATTGGTATCACTAACATAATTTATCATACTCTCCATTCTACTTTTATATCTCATCAAACGGTGTTCATAGACCTCTGTGGATATTCTGAGTATTTCTGGTGGTATTCTGTCTTGTCTATATCTGATGGCGGGAGAACTTTTTTTAGGAATATAATCTATGATTCCTGTTTTTCTCAGCCAACTTAAAACTTCGTAAACTCTATTTTGGTCAATGTTGGTATTAAGAGATATTTCAGTCTCACTTATTATGGTATAGTCGGCAAAAATTCCAGTGTATTTTCTCAAAAGAAACTGCATAATAGCATCTTCTTCTTCTGAAAAGTGTGTGTCGTAAAGCAGACGCCTAGATTTGGTTACAATGACTCTAGAGTTTAACTCCTTTTCATCTTTGTATTCGATATAACCGTCTAAATCTAAGATTTTTATGGCTGCCTGTGTGGGCAATGTTGGGAGATGAAATTTATTGCAAAAATCTTGTAAATCAAAATCAAAAGTATTGCCTTCTCCATAATTTACTCCTAACTGAAAATAATTTCCTAATTGGTTATATACATTGCAGATAAATTCCTTGGATGGAAAACTATCTGTAAGGCGTTTTTTCATTAGAGAAAGATCTCTTTTGTTGTAAAGAAGAATACATTCTGCATAATTTCTGTCACGCCCTGCACGTCCTGCTTCTTGAAAATATGCTTCTATGCTATCTGGAATGTCTATGTGTATGACAATTCTAACGTCTGGTTTATCAATACCCATACCAAAGGCATTGGTTGCTACCATTACTTTGAACTTATTATTCTTCCAACTATCTTGTTTTAAGTCTTTTATGGAATTGTCAAGTCCTGCGTGAAAAAAGTCTGAGGAAATATTGTTTTTGTTCAAGAATTCTGAAATTTCCTTAGTCTTTTTACGATTTCTAACATATATAATAGCACTTCCAGGTGTTTTATTAAGGAGTCTTATTAGTTCCTCGTCTTTATTTTCTGCAAGTTTAACCTTGTATGCTAAATTGTTTCTGTAGAAACTAATGCGTTTTACATTTTCTTCTTTGAAAAGAAGTGAAGACTGAATGTCTTTTGCTACCTCTGGTGTGGCAGTTGCAGTTAGTGCCAAAAAAGGAACATTGGGCAGAATGTCTCTAATCTCTGCTATTTGTTTGTATTCTGGTCTAAAGTCATAACCCCATTGAGAAATGCAGTGAGCTTCATCTACTGCTACCATACTAATGTTCATATAGGGTAATGCCTCTAGGAATGTATCGGTAGAGAGCCTTTCTGGTGAAACATAAATAAATTTGTAATTGGCTCTAGGGTCATTAGTTTTGTTGTAGCAGATGTTGTCTAAGCATTGTTTATATTGGGTAAATGTTAAACCTGAATGCAAAGCAATGGCTTTTATTTCTTTTTTCTTTAGATTTTCTACCTGGTCCTTCATTAAGGCAATAAGAGGGGTGATGACTAGACATCTGCCTTCTTGGCAGAGAGCAGGGACTTGGAAGGTGATAGACTTTCCTCCACCTGTGGGAAGAAGTCCCAATGTGTCTTTCCCGCTACCGATGGATTCAATGATTTCCAATTGTGAAGGTCTGAATTCATCGTAACCCCAATATTGCTTGAGTTTTTGTAGGTATGGCGTCATATTAACTGAATGTCTTTAACCATTAGTTGAATGCTTTTTTTGCCATTGAAATTGTTTTCTTCTAGAGTGTAACAGATATTAAATGGTCTTTTGCTTTTTATGTGTTCAATACACTTTTGTGGATTTTCAACATTAAATGCAATGCCACTACATCTAAAATTTCTGTTGTCTGCTGTACAAACGTCTAATTTTAAATGTTTCTGGTCTTGACCAACAAGTTTACATCCATTTGCATCTATTACATTGTATGTTACGAAAATAGGTTTGGTATTTTCTGGACCGTATGGAGCAAATTTGCCCAATTTATCAAAGAAACTATCTGTTATTTCACTTAATGATAGTTCTGTATCTATGTCTATTTGAGGGATTTTCTGTTCTTCTGTTATGTTTTTGCTCACGTAATCCTCAAATCTTTCTTTAAACTCTTTTACGTTTTCAAGTTTAAGTGTAAGACCTGCAGCATAAATATGTCCACCGAAGTTTTCTAATAAATCACGGCAAGAATCTATTGCTTTATAAAGGTCAAATCCAGCAATGGAGCGGGCAGAACCTGTTGCCATGCCATTGGAAAGTGTAAGGACTACGGCTGGTTTAAAGTATTGTTCGCTAAGCCTAGATGCTACTATTCCTATGACACCTTTGTTCCATTCTTGGTTATATACCACAATGGAACTTTTTTCTCCTAAAGTTTTTAATTTTAGAATTTCTCTATGTGCTTCGTCTGTGGCTTGTTTGTCTAGGTCTTTTCTTGTCTTGTTATAATTGTCTATTAAATCACTTTTTTCCTTGGCAGAAACATAATCTTTGGCTACAAGGAGTTCAACGGCTTCTTTGCCAGAACTCATTCTTCCAGAAGCATTTATGCGAGGACCTATCTTGAAAACTATATCGCTAGTGGTGATTTCTTTGCCCTTTAAGTCGCACACGTCTATTATTGCCTTTAGGCCAAGACTAGGGTTGCTATTAAGTGTTTTGAGACCATGTTGCATAAGAATGCGATTTTCTCCTGTGATAGGGACAATATCAGATGCTATACTCACAGCCAAAAGGTCTAGTAGTGAGTATAATTCTTTCATAGGGATTTCGTTGTTTATAGCAAAGGCTTGCATTAACTTAAAACCTACGCCACAACCAGAAAGATGCCCGTATGGATAGGTGGAGTCTGTGCGTTTAGGGTCTAAAACTGCAACAGCATCGGGTAGGGTTTCATCTGGAGTATGGTGGTCGCAGATGATAATATCAATACCTTTTTCTTTTGCATAACTAACTTTTTCTATGGCTTTAATACCACAGTCTAAAACGATGATTAAAGAAAAAGAGTTGTCTGCTGCAAAATCTATTCCTTTGTATGATACACCATATCCCTCGTCATTTCTATCAGGGATATAGAAATCTATATTTGAGGTGTATTGTTGAAGAAATTTATAGACTAGAGCCACTGCAGTAGTCCCATCTACATCATAATCACCATAAACTAGAATTTTTTCTCTTTTACTTAGGGCTGTATTTAATCTTTTTACAGCCTTATCCATGTCGTTTAACAGAAATGGATCATGTATTTCTTTTAGTTTTGGGAAGAAAAAATTATTGGCTTCTTCCATAGTAGTAATACCTCTCTGTACTAAAAGAGTACAAAGTGCTGGGCTAATTCTTAGTTTTTGTGATAGTTCGTTTTTACATAATTCTTCTTTTTCTGTTAGGTTATTAATAATCCATTTGTGAAGCATATATATTTTTTATTTGTTTATAGCGGAAGAATGCTTAATTTTGCCGTTGCAAAATATCAATTTGTAAAGATAGGTAAAATTTTTTTATTTTCATAATTATGAACGAGATAAAAAAAATGGTAGAAGTTTTACGTGCAGGTGGACTTATCCTATATCCTACTGACACAGTGTGGGGAATAGGTTGTGATGCCACAAATGAAGAAGCAGTAAAAAAAATTTTTAAGTTAAAAAATCGTGAGGATAGTAAGTCGCTAATTGTTTTAGTGGATAGTGTGGATAGGCTTGCTGCATACGTGGAAGATGTGCCAGATGTGGTTTGGGATTTGGCAGAATTGGCAGATAAGCCTCTAACTATAATTTATCCTAAAGGAAAAAATCTAGCACCTAATGTGATGGCAAAAGATGGTAGTGTAGGTATTAGAAAGATTTATGTCTAATTGGAGTTAAATAAAAGGAGTTAATATGGAAAAGATAAAATGTAAAATTGATCAACTCAAAGTGGGCATGACGATTGCTGAAAATGTTTATACTGTAGATAATATACTTCTAGTATCTAAGGACACAAAAGTGACTCAAAGAATTATTACTAGATTTAATTTTTATTCCATCCCATATGTATATGTCGCTCCTGAGAAAGTTGAAGATTTAAATGAGTTTACCTACTATCAGAAAATAGAAGAGACAAAAGAGTTTAAGGTATTTAGTGAGACACTTAATACATCAGCAAGAAGATTAAAAGCAACATTACGAAATAGCATACAACGAGAGACTCCAATTAATACAACACTTTTACAACAGGATTTGGAGTATATTACTAGAGAAGCACGAAATAATATGCATATATTACAGATGCTACAATGCATACGTAATTATGATGATATGATCTATGTTCATTGTATTAATGTAGGCTTGATTAGTGCTGTTATAGGAGAGTGGTGCCATTTCAAGGAAGAGGATATCAAATTACTCAAATTATGTGGAGAGCTACATGATATAGGAAAGATTATGGTACCAGAAGAGTTACTCGTTAAGAGTGGTAAGTTAAGCGCAGAAGAGTTTAATGTTATTAAATCTCATGCAATACGTGGTTATGAGGTTGTAAAGAATAAAGATTTGGATGAGCATATAAAACTATCAGTATTGCAACACCATGAGAGATGTGATGGAACAGGATATCCAATGGGGCTTAAGTTAGATAAGATTGATGAATTTGCGAAGATTGTAGCTATTGCTGACGTATATGATGCAATGACATGTAATCGTACTTATCGACAAGCTATATGTCCATTTGTTGTTATTGAGACATTTGAGAAAGAAGGATATCAAAAGTATGATCCGAAGTATTTACTACCATTTTTACAAGGAATATCCGATTCTTATATCAATGCGAATGTTATGCTAAATAATAAACAAAAAGGTGAGGTTGTTATGATAAATCGTGCGAATCTATCTAGACCAATTATTCGGGTGGGATCAGATTGTATTGATTTAACAAAACATCCAGAATTAACGATTGAGGCAGTTCTGTAGAGAAGGTAAGAGTATTTATAAATGAGTACTAAGATTAATAGAAGTGTAAAATATATACATAGGATTAGCAATAATATTATTTGTTTCTAGCGAAATGCTATGTTATAATGGAAGCATTTCGCTAGAAACAAATAAAAAACTTATAGTGAGTAGGGAAGATATGAATATAAGTTTAGAATATTATAGAATATTTTATTATGTATCAATGCTTGGAAGTTTTACACAAGCAGCAGAAAAATTGTGTATCTCACAACCAGCTGTAAGTCAAGTAATCAAGCAAATGGAAAAGAACTTAGGAAGTGCTTTGTTCATTCGTTTGCCAAAAGGGGTGAAGCTTACAACTGAGGGTGAGGTGCTATTTTCATACATCAAAAAGGGATATGAATATATATTATTAGGTTAGGTGATACAATGTTACAGTTAGCATTTAAAAATATTAAGAAATCTTTTGGAGCATATAGAAATATATATGTTTTGTTTCTTGTGTCGCAGCTTGTTTCGGTTATAGTTCTTTTGTTTTCGTATGGAACAGTTACAAGTTATGAACTAAAAAAAGAAGAGCAGAAGGAACTAGATGCGTTTAACAGAGAAATTTCTGCAGAGATAGAGAAAAATGACTTTAATTTGAATATCCCTCGATATATTACACCAATTGATAAAGAAATACATCAAGATATTGTGGCTCATTTAAAAGGAGGTATTCCTGAAGAAGATGCTGCTATTTATCCTAAGGCTCTTTTTAAACCATTACGACGTGGATATGTGGCACTTAAAGGAGCAATTGATGAAATTGCTTCAAATCTTGAAGCCGATTTATGGACAAAAGAAGCATCAAAGAAATACACAAATATGTATTCAAACTGGTTAAAATATCTTGCAGAAAGTGCAAATATTTTTAAGATTGGAGATGCTCCTAAAAAGCTTATTGTAGAATGGTCTGATAAAATTCTAAATAAAGCACAAAATTGTAAGGATTTTGTAGATCCATATGATACCTATGAAATTCTTATGAACTATTGGTTAGAAACTCTGCAAGATGATTGCTACCTTATTTCTCGAGATGGATGGAAGGCAGAGATTCTTCCTCCTGCAAAAAAGAACGCAACATGGGAAAGCTATGTATGTGATCTTTTACCAGTTGATGTAGTTATCAATGCGTCTTTTAAAACAGAAAAGGATTGCATTGCAAACCTAAAAATTGAGTTAGAAGAGGTTCTTGCAAACATTGATGAAATAGATGAAAAACTAGATTCAGAAGAACTAGATGAAGATTTGGACGAAGAAGCTCTTAAAGCAGATAGAAAGAAGTTAGAGCAAGCGTCTAAAAGTCTTAAAAAATCAATTAAAGAGGCAAACGAAAAGCTAACTGCGGCAATTTTGGATTATTATGCGAAGTTGGATGAGCAAAGCATTAAAAAACATGTGATTTACGACAAGTGGATCTCTGCACTGTCTAGTCGTTTTGCGATGGAACTATCCCGTGTAAAAGCATCGATAGTTACCAATGTACAAGCACTTGCAAACCGCTATGCAAAGACCCTTCCAGAAGCAGAAAAAAAAGTAGATGAACTTAGTGCAAAGGTTGCTGACCATCTTTCAGCGATGGGAATAAAAATTTGATTAAAGACAACACGGAGAACGAATATGAGAATAGAGAATTACTCTGCACAGGAGCTTTTTGACAAGCTTAATGATATTGATGAAACAGTTAATGTTGAAGCAAAATCGTTATCGCACGATTCAACGCGTTCAGTAATGGAAACTGTTTGTTCTTTTTCAAACGAACCAGCTCTTGGTGGTGGGGTTATTCTTTTAGGCGTTGCTGAAAATACAAATTCTGACGGTAATACTTATGTTGTTGAAGAGATATTGGATACTGATAAGGCACAATTAGACATTGCCTCACAATGTGCAAGTATGTTCAATATTCCTGTTCGACCAGAGATAAAAGTAGATAAAATCAATGGAAAAAATATCTTAAAAATATATGTTCCTGAATTGCCAGCTAGTAGGAAACCATTGTATTTTTCTAACGAAGGATTGCCTAGAGGAATTTATCGTCGGATAGGTAGCTCTGATCAACGGTGCACAGAGGATGATTTGTATGAGTTCTATTCAAGAGAAGATTCTCCAGATAAGGCACCTATAGAGGGAACAACAATCGCAGATGTTGATGCTGAATCAATTCGCCGTTATAAAGTATTAAGAGAAAAAGTGCGCCCAGAAGCAGCGGAATTGATGATGGATACCGCAGAATTACTAAGAGCGATAGGGTGTGTTGATCGGACTCATCCGGATAGACTAAATCTAGCCGGAGTTTTATTGTTTGGAACGCAAGCATTGCAGCGTCAGATAATTCCGGCTGTTCGCGTGGATTATATTCGTGTGTCCGGTAATGAGTGGGTTAAGGATCCTGAACGGTCGTTTTCTTCTGTAGAAATGCGTGGGTCTTTAATTTCAGTTTTATATCGTGCAATAGATGCAGTTCGAGCAGACCTTCCTAATGGTTTTTTACTTTCAGAAGATGATATTCAAGCAAAAACGGTTGGGTTGCCAACAGGAGCCCTACGAGAAGCAATAGTTAATGCTTTAATGCATCGTTCATACAAAGTAAACCGTCCAACACAAATCATACGATATGATAATCGATTAGAAATAATAAATGCAGGATACTCTCTGAAGCCAGAGGATGAGTTAGGGGAGACAGGTAGTGAAGTTAGAAATCCTATACTTTCAGATGTTTTCCATGACCTTAATTTAGCTGAGCAGAAGGGGTCTGGCATTCTTCGCATGAAGCGTATGATGGAAAAAGCACATCTAGCAATACCAACGTTTGAATCTGATAGGGAATCTAATAAATTTACTGTTCGTCTTCTTTTACACCATTTTCTTGGTGAAGATGATTTAAAATGGTTGACCCGTTTTGAGCAATATGAGCTGACAGATGATCAGAAAAAAGCACTTGTATTTTTGCGAGAAACAGGAGCTATAAATAATTCTGTATTTCGTCAGTTCTCTGGAAAAGATACACTGCAAGCAAGTGCAGAACTTAAAGCATTACGAAATTTTAATATAATAAAGCTTAAAGGCAAAGGGAATGCCACATATTACGTTTTAGAAAGTGCTTTTTTGGGCGAAACCTTGCAAGAAACCGACGAAACCTTGCAAGGAACGGACAAAACCTTGCAAGGAACGGACAAAACCTTGCAAGGAACGGACAAAACCTTGCAAGCTAGACTGGAAGAATTGCGTGCTAGACCTACTATTGTACAGGCACTTGCCAGACTTAAAAGACACACCAAAAGGAATGATTTGATAAGTATAATTGTAGATTTATGTAAAGAGGAACCTCTAAAATCTGTTGAGATAGCAGGTCTTCTTAATAGAAATGAAACATATTTAAGAACTATTCTCGTGGATATGGTGGGAGAAAATGGCCCTTTGGCTTATACGATACCAGAAATGCCAACTCATCCAAATCAAGCGTACCAAATAAAGAAAAATACTGGAAATAATAAATTAAAATAATAAAGATATCACTATATCAAAGATTAGTTACTATTTAATGAATAATATTAAAATGTTGATAAATGAACCTTTATACAAAATTTAATAGTTTTATTAAGGAACTAAAGTACACAAAGCACACATTTTATATTATTATCATAGATGTAAATGGACATGTATAACATCATAAGGCAAATGTCTATTAAAAAATATTTTATAAGGAGAAAACATGAATTTGATAGAAGAAATTCGTAACGAATCAGTTGATGGATCAACAAGTTTAGTGAATCTTTTGCGAAAATGTCAAGTTTTAGCATCAAATTTAGGCAATAGTGATTTTAAGTCATGGGTTTCTAATGAATTAAATGGCTATAAAAAGGATATAAGTATCCCCGAATATAGAAAATTGTTTGCTGATTCTATTGGTACATTTGCAGGAATTGGTGGAAGTTTATTAAAAAATGCACCAATTCCGACAATAAATTTATCTAAAGAGGAGTCTGAATTATTATCCTCCATATCGTTGTATCAAGGAGTCGGTGCTTTAGAAAAACTTGTTAATGATGGAACAAGTAGTCAAGTTTCGCTTAGATGGCCTGCAAATTTGATATCAATACATCAACAAGATTTTTATAAAGGATATAATCTTATTGAGGCATATAGAGTTATTCCTATTTCTTCAGTTGTTGATGTGTTACAAATTATTCGGAATAGAATCCTTGAATTTATTTTAGAACTTGGTGAGAAATTCCCAGAAGAGCAATTTAATAAGCAGGCTAAAAGTGTAGAGCCAGCAGTAATTCAATCTGTTGTTAATAATTTTATCTTTGGTGATGGAAATCGAGTGGCAACAGGAAGTGGGGCTTCGAACACAAATGTTCTAATAGTAAGTAAAGGGAATTGGAGTATGTTAAGTAGTTCGCTATTAGAAATTGGAATATTAGAAGAAGATATAGATATTTTGAAAAAAGCATTATCTGAAGAACCTCCTTCAGGTAAAACAAAATTAGGAAGTAAGGTATCGTCATGGTTGGGAAGAATAATCTCAAAAATCCAAAAAAAGGATGTGACATTTCAATTGACCTAGTGTCAAATATTATTGTTGAAAGCATTTCTCGCTTTTGTGGATTTGGAGTTTGATTTATATGAAAACAACAAAATTTAAGATGACGGAAATCGGTCCTATCCCGGAGGACTGGGATGTGAAGCAATTTTCAGAGTGCTTCACATTAATTCGTAATAATACGTATGCGCGAGAGAGCTTGACTGATTCTATAGGTTCGGTGGCAAACATCCATTATGGAGACGTGTTGATCAAGTATGGAGCTGTTTTGAACTTTATGAGGGATTCTGTACCATATTTGAAGTCGGGTGTGATGCCGAATAGGGATATGCTAAAAAACGGTGATTTAGTTTTTGCAGATACCGCAGAGGACGAGGCTGTTGGGAAAGCTGTCGAGGTGCAAGGGGTGCAATCTCGAATGGTGGTTGCTGGACTACATACTGTTGCTTGTCGTCCACGTGAAGGTATGTTTGCTCCTCGATATCTCGGCTACTATATCAATTCTCCTGCTTATCACAACCAGTTGCTTTCTTTGATTACAGGTACGAAAGTTTCGTCTGTTTCAAGGGCTGGCTTTCTTTCGACATACGTTGTTCGTCCTCCTCTCCATGAGCAGAAGGCGATAGCGGAGGCGCTGTCGGATGTTGATGAGCTTTTGGCGGCAATGACGACATTGATTGAGAAGAAACGCGCAATCAAACAAGGTGCGATGCAAGAACTGCTCACCGGCAAAAAGCGCCTGCCGGGGTTTGGCGGTAAGTGGATAGAGAAGCGGCTGGGGGATTGTGCGTTGATTAAGGCACGAATAGGCTGGCAAGGACTTACAACAGATGAGTATCTTGAAAACGGGCCATATTATTTGATTACCGGTTCGGATTTCAGAGATGGTAAGGTGAACTGGTCGCAATGTTATTATGTTGATAAGAGTCGTTACGAACAGGATAAGAATATTCAGATTCAGAAGAATGATGTTCTTGTTTCGAAGGATGGAACTATAGGTAAAGTTGCTTTTTTGGATGAAATACCAGGTGAAGGAACATTGAATAGCGGGGTTTTTGTTATTCGCACAAGAGATAAAGAAATAGAACAGTTGTACATGGCATGGGTCTTTTTATCTAAATGGTTTGATGATTTTATTAACCGACTTGTTGCGGGTTCAACGATAGTTCATCTATACCAAAAAGACATAGTGGGTTTTGAATTTCCTGTTCCGCCTACGATAGCCGAGCAGAAGGCGATTGCGGATGTGTTGTCTGATATGGATGCGGAGATTACTGCATTAGAAACGAAAAAGACAAAATATGAAAGCATCAAACAAAGTATGATGCAAGAATTGTTAACCGGAAAAACGAGGTTGGTATGAGTAAATTTTGGGATAATTTTTTATCAAAATGGGTTTTTAAGGACGAAATTCCCAAAATAGAGCCTCGTTTTCAGTCATTGACCCCGACAGATGATGCAAAGGAAATAGTTTCATATTCGAACGCTATGAACCATGCGTTTTTTAACGACAAATCTATTAAAAATATTGCTGTTACGGGTCAGTATGGAAGCGGAAAGAGCTCTTTCTTAAGGACTTATTTTAAAGATAAGAAAGATGTTCTTTGGGTGTCTTTAGCTTTGTTTTTAGATAGCCAAGAAGAAAAAAAAGATATTGAAAAATTTGAATATAAGTTGGAATTAAGTATTCTTCAGCAGTTGTTTTATGTAAAAAAAGAATCTAGATTATGGATATATAAGATTATTGGAATAATAATATTTTTGTTAATTGGAATATTAGGTATTAATCAAGCAGAATTTTTTCTTAGAAAAGTTCCCTTGAAAACTTATTCATTTATTGCAAATCACTCTATAACTATTTTTTGGGTGTCTTTTTTAGTACTTATAGCAGTGTTAAGTTATGCTTTGTATTGCTTGTTATTATTTTTTAAGTCTCTAAATGTTAAAAGGATAAATGTAAATGGAGCTGGGCTTGGAGAGTTGGGAATTGAATTGCCTGATAGTAAATCGTTTTCAATTTTAAATCGCAATGTTAGTAAGATTATAAATTTTTTTGTTAAGACAAAATACTCGACTGTTGTCTTTGAAGATATTGATAGGTTTGATGATCTTCGTATTTTTACAAAATTGCGAGAGTTGAATTTGTTGCTTAATAATTCTTCCCAAATTAGTTCAAAGAAAAAGCCTATTCGTTTTATTTATGCACTCCGTGAAGACCTTTTTGTAGATGAAAGAAGCAAGGTAAAATTTTTTGATTTAGTAATACCAATTATCCCTCGAATAAATGCTTCAAATTCACGAGTTGAATTGTTAGAATTTTTTAGTGATAAAAAACAATCTAAATCATTAAGTCGCTTTGTAAAAGAAGTGTCTCCATATCTTTGTGATATGCGATTGTTGAAAAATATTTGTAATGAATATCAAATATATTATGAACAAATTGGTGATATTACATCTGAAATTGAACTTCTAGCACTTATAATTTTTAAGAATTTTTTCCCAAAAGAATTTGCTTCTATGCATGAAGGTGAAGGCCTAATGTATAAGTTGTTATCTGCAAAAAGAAAAGCGCAAATGAAGTTAAAAGAAAATGTGGAAACACAAATAAGAAAACTCAAAAATGAAGTAGAAAATATTAAAAATGAGAAAATTTTAGATATAAAAAAATTGCAAGAATTATACTATGTGACATTGATGAAAAAAATTTCTGATGGAGAACCATTTGTGTATTTAGAAAATAGAACTCAAAATGCATCGTCAATAATACATAATCAAAATTGGTTTAACCTCCTTCGTGAAAACAAGATTTTTTCTAATAATTATTCAAGAAATTCGATTCTTTGGTCTGATATTGAAAAATCTACAGATCCATCATGTACGTATGAAGAACATGTAAGATTGATAGAATCAAAAGGAAATGGCCGTATAGATGAAATTAGTCGTGAGATTCAAACCCTACAACTAGAAAATGAAACTATAAAACGCAAAACAATAAAGGAATTGATTGCCGAAGATATTTTAACAAAAGAAGATTTAAAAAATATCGCTTCTGAAACAAATATAGAAGGTAAACATATCGAATTAATTTTCTTAATGTTAAAAAAAGGATATCTAAATGAAAATTATTTCTACAACATATCAATTTTTCGCGAGGTTGATGGCGTTAAGTCATTTAGTGATTACATTTTTGAATTAAATGTTACAAGGGGAGAAAATGGTGACTGGGAAAGAAATTTAAATAATGCTCATACATTAGTAGAAAGTTTGGATTTGAATTATTTTGCAACGCCATCCATTATGAATTACAAAATTTGTGGTGCATTGCTGTCTAATCCACATAGTGAAAAAGCGAGAGCCTTTTGGAAGTTTGTTTCTGAGGATAAAAAGCAGAATTATGAGTTTATAGATGGGTGTATAAGAGATTTAAATAATAAAGATTCTATTGCTAGATTATTTAGTTGTATTATGGATGCTAATTCTAAATATTTTCACAATCTAGTAGTAAATGCTAATGCTGACAATATTTGGACTCAGGATTTTCTTGAGAGACAACTTGGCCTTTTTATTGAATGGACTCTTTCTCAAGATAATGTAATAAAACTTTCTACAGAAGTAAAAGAATTTATTGAGAAAACTTCTTCATTCCCACGTGTTTTAAAAGAAAATGGAATTGTTAATAGTGAGGATTTTTGTTTTCTTGTAAAGAATTTTAATCTTAAATTTAAAGAGCTAAATTGCCAAGAAGCTAAGGATATTGGTTTTTTAGATGTTCTAATTAGTGAAAATGCTTACACATTAAATGAAAATATGATTCATGATATACTTGAAGCTTCAGGAAAGTCTGTGGAAAATTTCTATACTAAAAATTATTCTGTTGTTAGACAATGCAATATTGGTCAACTTGTGTCGTATATAGATGCTGAATTTAAAACCTATTTAGATAATGTTTATTTACATTTTGAACTTCAACAACAAGATGATCTAGAAACAATTCTTTATGTTCTCAATAACGAGGATATTACATCTGAAGAAAAAGAGTCTTTTATAAATAAACAGTTGAAGAAAGAATCTATAAAAGATACTAGGCAAATAACATCAGTGGATGCTCTTGAAGTTGTTGTAAAATTTAATTGGATAACTCCTTCTTGGGAGAATGCATTTGATTTGTGGAATAGAAGTGGTAATAGTAAGTCTTTGTTTTGGAGTTTTGTTGCAAATGAGGAAGTCTATTCTTCTTTATCTAAAAAAGGTTCATGTAGATATGAATGGAAAAAACTAGAACCCTTTGTAAAAATACTTGCTGAGGAAGAAAAATTATCTGATGAAGCACTTGCTGCACTTTTGTCTGGATTAAGCAAAGGAAGTATATCAAAATATTCAGGGGAAAATGCTACACCTAAGCGATTGAAAATACTTTTGGATGGGAAGCGAATTACTTATTCAAAAAATCTTTATCAAATGCTTCGTCAACATGATAATGACTCGCATATCGCTTTAGCAGCAATTTGCATTTTTGATTTCTGTGCAGATTATGATTCAAATCTTCTTAATGCTAATGTTGTTGGAAAAATTTTAAAATCTGAATTTTTACATAGGAAAAATATTCCATTAGTATCCAATACATTTAAAAATATAATTTTAAGTAATCATGATTTGAAAATAGAATTAGCTTCTATGATAAATATAGGCAACTACAATCAATTTGATGAAAAATTACTTTATAGTCTAGTTACAAAAGTGAAACCAGAGTCTTTACAATGTAAGATTATTCAACATATTGATGGTAGTATAGATGAAGTTCGAGATTTGCTTAAAAACATGCCAGAACCATATAATAAACTAGGAGAACTAAGATGCAGACCATCAATTCCTTCATGGTATGGACTTGATAAATTTTTAGAGTTTTTAAAAGATAAAGGAATTGTATCGTCATTTTCATTAGCCGAAGATGGCAAGATGGTCGTGAATACAACAAGGTCTTAATTCACAAGTAAAGAATGGGATACTCTTTTTGAATTACGAAGAGAATAATCTGCAACTTCTAGTAGTGTTTGAACGACACCAGTCGAAATAGCTGAGTGTAATGCAATAATCGATAATAAATTCGTTTAGTATGTTAAAATCAATTTGTTAGGAGAGTCTGTATGACAATAGAAATGGAACGCGAGGTTCAGAATCGAGTAATAGCTCTGTTGCGCACAAAGCTTGGTTATGGATATTGGGGAAATCTTAAGGACCAAGATAATGGCAATATCAATGTTGCTGTGCTTGAAGAGTTTTTAGCTAATAAACAAAAATTAACTAAAGCACAAATATCTAGCACCGTTGCTAAACTAAAGCAAACTGCACATTGTACATCACGAACAACGCTATATAATGCAAATAAAGATGTGTATAATATGCTACGATATCCTGTTCCAGTTGCTACAGAGCCAGGAAAACCTCAAAAACAAGTGTGGCTTGTAGATTGGAAAAATCCCCTAAATAATATTTTTTCCATCGCCGAAGAGGTTAGGGTGGCTGCAACAGGTGGTGATGTAGCTCATCGCCGCCCAGATGTTTGCTTATATGTTAACGGTATTCTTTTCGCAGTAATAGAGCTTAAAAAAGCAACGGTTTCTATAGAAGAAGGTGTCCGCCAAAATTGGCGAAACCAACAAGATGGAGAGATTCCTGGTTTCTTTTCCACCGCACAACTACTTGTTTCTGGTAGCGAGTCCGAAGGTATTAAATATGGAACAACCCTAACACCACCCAAATTTTGGCTTAAGTGGAAAGAGCCATGTGGTAAACCTTGTCCGCCTAGTGTGTTTACTCCTGTAGATGTGAAGAATATGATGGATCGTTCAATTCTTCAAATGTTTGAACCAAAACGCTTTCTTGGTCTTGTCCATGATTCAATTGTGTTTGATGCTGGTGTTAAAAAAGTTATGCGTCCAAATCAAATTTTTGCTTTGGATGCTACAAAACCACGTGTTTTAAGAAAAAAGAGTGGTATTATTTGGCATACTCAAGGTTCTGGAAAATCTCTTATGATGGTTTGGCTTGCACAATGGATAAGAGAGAATCAAAAAGATGCTCGAGTTGTTATTATTACAGACAGAGATGAGCTTGATCAACAAATTACAAGTGGTTTCCGCGAGGCAGGTGAAAAGCCTCATCAAGCAGTAAGTGGCGAAGATTTAATAAATACACTTAATTCAAGTACAGATTGGCTCGTGACAACATTGGTTCATAAGTTTGGTGTAGCTCGTAGTAATTCGTCAGAAAAGCTTTCTGCTATTGATAAGAAATTACGCGGCAAACTAACCATATCTCAATATATGGAGCAAATAGCAGAACATTTACCAGCTGGTTTCAAACCTAAAGGTAATATTTTCGTCTTTGTTGATGAATGCCATAGAACACAGGGTGGCAAGCTAAACAAAGCCATGAAGAAAATAATGGGCAATGATGTAATGTTAATAGGTTTTACGGGAACTCCATTGCTTCGTGTAGATAAAAAAGGACTTACTTCAGCGGCTAACTTTGGACCATATATTCATACCTATAAGTTTGATGAAGCAGTGCAGGATGGTGTAATCCTTGATTTAAGATATGAAGCACGTGATGTTGACCAAAAGCTTCAAGAGGACGTTACTTTTGATATGCTTTTTGATGAGACAACCAAATCGCTCACACCTAGAGCAAAAGAGGATTTGAAATCTCGCTGGGCAAATATGCATAATTTGTTTTCTTCAAAAGAACGCATAGCACGTATTGTAACCGATATTTCTAAGGATATGACATTAAAGCCTGCTCTTAAAAACGGGTGGGGTAATGCAATGCTTGTTTGCGAAAATGTCTATCAAGCATTTCGATATTATGAAATGTTCGAAAACAACGAAACACCATTAAAAGGGTGTTGTGCAGTTGTTACTAGCTATGATGGTAAGGCTCCTGATTTGTCTGAAGGATATACTGGTGAGGTAGCAACGGAAGCCGAATACAAGTATAAAATGGCAAAGCGTATGTTTAAAGAACGTACACCAGAAAATTTTGAAGAATGGGCAAAAGATTCCTTTATTAACAATCCTGCAACAATGAAGCTCTTAATTGTTGTTGATAAGCTTTTGACTGGTTTTGATGCTCCTCCATGCACTTATCTTTATATGGATAAAAAAATGGTAGATCATACGCTGTTTCAAGCAATTTGCCGTGTAAATAGGTTGAATGGAGACAATAAGGATTATGGACATATTGTTGATTATAAACAGTTGTTCAAAAATATACAGGGAGCAATTGAAGATTATACCAATGGAGCATTTTCAGGGTATGACAAAGAAGATATTGCTGGATTGTTAACAAATGATATTGAAGCTGGTAAAAAAGAATTAGAGGATGCAATTGAAAAGTGTAGAGCTCTTTCAGATCCAGTTAAACAACCTAAGTCAATTGATGAATATTTTGATTGGTTTTGTTATAACCAAGTTACTACACCAGCAGAAGAACATGCAGAGCAACTGCAGAAAAACGCACAAAAGCGTGAAGATTTTTATCAGGCTTGTTATGCAGTAGTCCGTGCATTTGCTGCTATTGCTGTTGATATTCATAAATTGTACTCAGAAGAACAAGCTTTAACTCTTAAAAATGAGGTAAAAGATTTTGATCAAATTCGGGATGCAATTATGAAGCGTTGTGGCGATTTTGCAGATTTAAAACAATTTGATGCAGAAATGCGAGCTCTTTTGGATGATTATGTTATGGCATCACACGCAACAAAGCTTGGTGATGTAGATGATTTCTCATTCTTAGACATAATTAAAAAAGATAATGATGGCATACCTGAAACAACAGATGAAACAGAAACAGATGCATTAGGAGGAGAGCGTGGCGTAGCAGAAACATTAGCAGCAAATGTGCGTAGATATGTTTTTAGAAAACGTGAAACCAATCCTGCGGAGTTTAAAAAGTTTTCTGAGAGAATTAACAGACTTTTGGCTGATTATTTAAACGAAAAAATAGAGTATAAAAAGTTCCTTGAAAATATTGTTAAGTTATGTGAAGAACTTAAATCCGAAAAAGAAAATCGAGATCCTCGCATAGATAACGATGCAAAGAAAAATCTCTTAGATAATCTTGGTGGTGATGTTGAAATCACTCTTAAAGTTTATGACGCCGTAAATGAATCGGTAAAGCCTGGGTTTAGAACTAATACTGTGCGTCGAAAAAGGGTTGAAAATGCCATAATAAGGGCATTAGAAGGTACAGATTTTAATCCACAAGAAATTTACAAGATTGTGGAACGCCAAGCTGAGTTTGATGGAGAAGCAATGGAAACATGGAATTAAAATGGAAAATATAAAAAATGGAGAAAGCAAGCAAGAATTTGCTGCGTCTAATGCTGAAATTCTAATTCCTCACACAGATTTAGTTGTTCGTGTAGAGCGTAAACCCATAAAACACACTCATCTCTATGTTTTTCCACCAGATGCAAGAATATTAGTTAGTGCCCCTATTGATATTACAGAGTCAGATATTCAAAGCTTTTTAATCTCTAAAGTTACATGGATACGAAAGCAGATTGTAGCAATACAATCACAGCCACGTGAAACATATAGAGAATATGAGAGTGGTGAAAATGTATATCTTTTTGGAAAGCGGTATAGATTATTGATTAAGAAGAGTTTAGAAGAACCAAAGGTTCATAAAGAAGGAAAGAATATAGTTGTTTCTGGGAGAGGGCTAGAATCACGAACTGCTCGCGAAACGCGAATATTAGAATGGTATCGAACAGAACTGAAACAAGTTTTGATTAAGCTTATCGCCCGTTGTGCATCAATATTAGGCGAGGAAAGAGAAATTTCATTTGAAGTTAGAAAGATGCGCAATATGTGGGGCTCATGTAGTTCTCAAAAGTGTCACATAAGATTTAATCTTGCATTAGCTCGAGTACCGATTCGTTGTATTGAATATGTTGTTATGCATGAATTAGTGCATTTAACCATTCCCAACCACTCATTCCTTTTTGAACGTGAATTAGACAAACGATTCCCGCGTTGGCGAGAAGCTAGAAAAGAATTAAACGATTTTGTTGCTCAACCTTTAGTGGAAAAATAAATTCACACCTTTCGATATGATAGCATCGGTCGGCTATGTCACCCTCAATGGTAAAGGTTAAATAAAATTCTTTGTCTCTCCTCGCGATAAGGCATTCCTAATTTTATCACTAATCAAGCTTCTCGCAAGAGGAGTGTATAAATAAATTTCTGATTTACGCATAAATTATTCCTTATTTAGTGTCTGCCCATGAATGCCATTTTTTAAAAAACCAACCAAATTTTTATACTAGTCTTCGATTTTTAATTACGTATTACTATAACATCAGTGTACACAATTCTCCCTTGTCCTCCGTGAAAATCACACTATGTGTGTCCGTGTTAGGCGAAAGCAATAAGTGCGAAGAAGGGACGCAGAGAATTGATGGTCGCTAGTGCTCTCGCCTTCGGCGAAACGCGGAGAATAAAGAGAACGGAGGCACGGAGGGGGTCTGGGGTTATTATTGCTTGTACAATTCTCCCTTGTCCTCTATACGCTGTGCTTCTTTTTTGTTTGGGTGAAAATATCTGTATCACCTTAGCGAGCAGACCGTTTGTACTCTGGCTTTCGTAAAACAGTACTCGTTAGGGGTACCCTAATACCCGTCTGCAATTTTCAAAATCGCATATTCGCAAAAATAAATCTCCTCTGGTACAATCAAAGCATCAAAGGAGGTTTTGCAATATGAAAACATTATTCGAACAACTCGGCGGAACATATACAATGCAGGGCGATTACCGCTTGCCGAATCTAACCGTAGACGAAACAGATACCCGACCGATCGGTGTGTGGGGGCAGCGCCGCTTGCACTATCTAAAGCACCACCGCAAAGTCTTGTATTATAACCAGCTCACATCTGGCAAGCTCCGCTCACACCTCGCCGACTTCGAAGAACAAGCGCAGGAATTATTCGCCCGCCTCATCACTGACCTCGCCATAAAAGAAGGCGCCACTGAACAACTAAAAGCAACAGACCAAATGAAGTGGGTGCAGAGGATAAATAACATTAGAGAGCGTGTAACGGAGGTTGTAAACACTGAAATATTGCTTGCCTAGAATTTTTTATATGCATTTTACATAATATAAGAATTACATTCAAATTTATTTCAAAAACGAAGAAAACTCCCCTCTGGTATTGCTTGAGACTCGCTTAAAACAAGCAATATCGGGGGAGTTTTAATTAACATTAGCTTACTCAGTTTCTTCAATTTCATCTTTTGAAGTGCCGTTTGATGCTTTCTTAGATTGATTAATTCTAATAAGTTCTTGCATAACTGAAATCAGCTTTTTAGAATTAAAAATTTTATATATTAATTCTTCAAGTTCTTCACGGGTAGCACAAGGTATAACGTATCCAGAAATACCCGTTGAAATGCTTCTTGCAACACTTTCCTCAAGAATAATGTTGACGGGATAGTTTGATGTATCGTATTTTACAAAGAATACTCGATACTTATACTTATCATATTCGGGAGTGTAAAGATAACATTCAAATTTATGAGTTTCATGACCTATTTTACCCAAATCGCGTTGGATATCAACTTCCTTGTCTGCACTTCCAATAGCTATTGCTAAGGAAGAAAATCCCGCTTTGGTATAGGACATAACATGACCGCTATAAGCTGAAATGTTACCACAGATAATTCCTTTTGTTTCTTCGGACAACTGTGTTAATATTTCAGAAATCACTTTTTCGGGTGCTGTTAAATCAATATCATTAAAATCTAACCGCTCACTAATATTAAGTTTATTCTCCATAAGAAATTTCCTCCTGAATTTCAAAAATAATTGGCAAATGATCACTAATAGTTTTGTCTGGATGCCCGTTTGAATCCAATAAATATTTTGACTGAGTTTCGGTAATTATTTTCAAGCTATCGTCTACAAATCTTTTTCTTAAAGCAGGTCGGATAATCACTTGATCATAAAGATTCCAGTAAGTATTTATTGATCCGCTGTTGTTATGATAATATGTACCATACGGTTCTTCTGTATCTCCAAGAAAACGCCACATAGGGTTATAAAACATTGAGTATTCATTGCCCGCAACTGTTCTTGTTCTTCGCCTCGTTTCTTCATATATTGGTAGACTATGAAAATACCGAGCATCAATACAACTTGAATCATATGGGTTAATATTAAAATCACCAACGATCATTGTATTTTCTGAACCCAAATCGTTTTCGATAGCACATACTTCTCGCATCAATTGGTCGATTAATATTTCTCGCTGTGCTTCGTGGTCAGAGTATATTTTACTGTTTAAATGGGTACAGCACAATATATCTTTCCCGTTAATAATCTGTATTGTTGTATGATCGCTATCAAATCTTACCTCAACATTATTAACTGATCCAATTATTGTAATACGCTCACAACAGCTACCATATCTCTGCATTTTTATCCCGTGTTGCAATAGTAAAGAACTCAACAGGTCATCGATGTTGGCAACATATTCGGCCAAAACAACAATGGAAGCATTGTTTTCATCGGCAAGTTCACAAATTGTTGAGTTAATATCTGCGTTCCTGTGAGTATTCCAAAATAATACTTTCAAATCTATGTAGCACCTCCTTTCGCTTGTTTGAGATAGGATTACAAATCATTATCCATACTATCAAATTTCTTTTGCAATTCATCCAAATCCATAAAATAATCTCTATAACATTGGGATACTTCTTCTGCAGCAGTTTTATCGTCGGTATATGGAATTTCAATTAAGCGATATCGATCTCCTAGATCTTCTCGATTGGTTGCTTCGGAGGGCGTTTTTGGCACATTCCACTCTGTATCATCAGATTGAGGAGAAGGGCATACAATCTGTTCTCTCTCCCATCCCAATGAAAGAAGTTTTTCCAACACAGGGAGGCGAGTTAGGTGATGCTCTTTAAATGATTTGGATTCGTAAGCCATTTTAGTGCTCCTTATTTTATTCTTCGGTGTTATAAAATTCATCTAACACATAAGTCTTTACTGGTGTTATGTACAGCTCATATCTTATAACCAATCTCACTAATTCGTTGCCGTCAATCAGGGTGATTGGTGAGCCTTCTCTTGCAGCAGTTTTAGCCGCATTTGTGAATCTGCCGTTGGTCATAAATACGCCGTAATCAGCTTGATACTTATTCATTGCACCCAAGAACTGATTGATTTCAGGCTCGGATACGGGAGCGACGTTGTATCTCTTACACTGAATAACAACTCTTGTTGTTCTAAAATCGTTGGCATCAATGTGATAACCATATCCATCGATACCGCCATCATTACTGATTTGAACACCTTTTTCGGTAAATTCAACGCCCATACGGTTTAACAAAGCTCTTGAAAAAGCTTCAAACTTTTTAGGGGACATTTTAGCAATGGCGGCAAGCAAATTTTCCTTAAAATCATCTTTGATCTTTTCTTCTGCTTGGGTTTCTTCCTCGTTGTCGCTAACATCTACGGCTTTGTTCTTTTTATTCTTTTGACTGAGTTCTTCCCAATGTTTCTTAGAGGGTTCGATAATCTCTTTTTGAACATCCAGCTTGTCTACATCAAGATATAAGCCCTTCTCGGTTAGAGTAACAGGGGAAGAATCTGAAAATGTCAACAGGCCATTAAAGAACAGATCTTTAATAGCAAAGTTAAACTTGAAATTAAACTCCTTATAGGTGTTTCCTGTTTGTTTAGATTTCTTTTCAAGCACAGAATATTCGGCGATTTGGTCATCCATATCAGCGATACGTTCTTTGATTTCGGAACGCTCTAATTGACCTCCTGCCTCTTGTAATACTTTCAAGATAGGTTTAATCAGATATGCAATTTTACCTTCGGAAGATAATGTTTTTAAGTTCATAATAATACCTCTTTTTACATTCCTAAATCTCAATTTTGCCTTAGTAGTTCGTATGGATATATCAGCTATTGAGCAGTATCTCCATAATGTCCATTACTTTATTGTAAACCCTCAGTTTCTTTGCGTAACCGGAAAGGGCGATGAGGTTTTTGTTTGTATCGTTTGCATAGGCGTTTACTGCCTTGCTGAACATTTCGTTATCCACCTTGCCACGATGCTTGAACATATCGCAAATGGTGCGCTCACGGTCGTAAATGGCAAAGGTAACTCCGTTCTCGGTGATTGTAGTCTTGCCGAGGTCATAAATATCGTCTTTAACGTAATAGACCTTCATCGGCACGGAGGTATTAAGCCTGCGTGATGCACTTCTTGGAACGGTAACAGACCAAACCCTCGGCATAAAATCGCTGTAGCCATAGCGGAACAGAGCCGATTCCATACTGATGATTGCTTCGGGAATGGTAGAAGCGATTACCTGCTCATCGGAGAGGATTAGCTCGTCGGCAAGCTGATAATAGCTTTGGCGGACACGCTGAAGAAAGCCGTCTGCACAAAGCTTATATATTTTCTCTTTTGGTACACCGGCAGACGTGAGAGCAGACAGCTTTGCGATTCCACCGCTTTGGCTAATTATGTTTTTTATAATTTCTTTATGTTCCAATGTTCTGCCTCCAACAAACGATAACACATTGTGTTTAATGTTTTCGTTTGTATAATAGCACAAGTGTGTGAATATAACAATAAAAAACGAAACAAAAATTAATTTATGTTATCATTTTTTTGAAATTTAATCAATCATCTGACGCTTATCGAAAGATAGGCGTCTTTTTTGTTAGACATGAAGTGCGTACACGGAAGAGCGTTGTGTAGGTGGTAAATCGCTCCTACTCATTTAATTATGCAATTTCCCATTTTAATTTTTTAGTGCAATTTGCTACATTGCTAATTGTGAAGTTTAAGGTATTATTTTTGTTTATTACGGTATGTTCTATTTGTAAGGCTGACATCATTCAGTTTGATGCACCCCTCCGTTCTCTTTTCCCTCCGTGTTTCGTCGAAGGCTAGAGCGTCAGCGATTATTACTCATCTGTGTAAACCCACCCATCCGTGCAAATTCGTGCGTATCTGTGTTTCGCCGAAGGCTATAGCGAGAGCGTTTAAATCGTTTCACTCGTTGCTTACGCTTAACACGGAGTACGGAGGACAAGGGAGAAAAAGTGCAAGCAGTAATAACCCCAAAATACTCTCCGAGCCTCCGAATCTCCCAGCAACGAAAGTAACTCGTAAATATTGCTTTCGCTTCTGGGAGCACACGTAGTGTGGTTTTCTGGGAGATTGGGAGATAGGGAGGGGTTTGGGGGTAATTTTGTTGATTGCTTGGACAATGACAATTAGACAATAGACGTGACCTGATTGACGTTAGACGTTAGACAGCGAGATTACCGATTATTGAAAATTCGGCATTTGACGGGCTAATCTAGGGCTAGGTTGCTCCATCCATTTACATTTGAAAAGAGGTTTGTATAATATATTTGCTTAAAAATGAACAATTTTGTGTTGTTTTATCGTTTAAGTTTATATAATATGTATAAAGAATTAAACCTATGGACGAAAAAACGCTAAAATCAAAAAAATCTGCATTCACATTGATAGAATTATTGGCTGTAGTTGCTCTTGTGGCAATTGTGGCCTCTATCGGTATTGCTAGCTATAAAGGGCAGCGCCAAAAAGCAATGCTAACTGCAGCTCAAGCTGATATGCAAGCCATCCGTGGTGCAATTGTTGGCTCAGCGGCAGGCGAGAAGGCTTATTTGAGTGATATGGAGAGATTGGCTGGTTTTACACCTGTGTTTCTTCGCCCACATAATCTGCTTAATCGTACGAATATTGTTGTGATGTCTTGCACTTCTTTGGGTAATGAACGCTTCTATGTCTATGATAATGTATCTAGCGAGGAATTGGTATCTTGTGCAACTTTTTTTGCATTTACGAATTATAATGCAAAGGCAGAACGTGGCTGGAATGGTCCATATATTCGCAATATTAAAGCATTGACAATTATGAACCAGCAATCACAATTTTTCCCATATCCATGGGATAGGCGCTTTGCTTCAGACAAGACCTTTCAAGAACGAAGATTTTTCCCAAAAGGTTATGAACAGGAGCTTTCAGATGCAGAAGGCACAGGTGGGGGATTTTGCTCTTATGGTATTCCAAACGAGTTAGCTTTAGGTGATCCATGGGGAAACCCTTATGTAATTCAGATTCCACCTGCAGACGCAATAATCGCATTGTCTCAATCATCTTCAGAGGAAGATGAATACTCAGCTACAAGATTTAAATATGCTCGTATTGTTTCTGCTGGGCCAGATGGTGTTCTTGATACACCTTGCTATTTGAATCCAGATCCAGCATATTCTACTGAGCTTTTTCAGCCTAATGGCAGTGTGGAAAAATATCGTATGCTTTTATTGGCAGGAATGAGACTAGACAGTGAAAATCGTCCATGTATTAAAGCACGTGGAGATGATATTGTGCTTTTTATATCAAGGGAGGATGTTTATGAAGAATAAAGGTTTTACTTTGATAGAGCTAGTTCTTGTCCTTGTAATACTAGCAATTGTTACAAATATAGCAATGGTAAATATGCTTGATACAGCGAAAGAAAAGAAGCATAAGCAAGCAAGGCAAGCCTTTGACGAAATCGCAGTAGCTGTAGTCGGTTCTGAGTCGGGGGCTAGTAAGTCTTTTGTCGGGACAATTGGGCGCTTGCCATTATCACTTTCTGTTCAATTGGAAGGAACGACGGATGATGAGCAGCGTACTGCTTTTGCTGCGACTGAGCTGCTTTCTCAAGGAACGCTTCCAAGTTTTACTCAAATCGATGTAGGTGCTAATGTGGCAGAGCAGCGCAGTAGCGATTCCGCTATATTTGACTCCACAATGGATTCTTTAGTGCGAATTGGTGTTGGATGGAATGGCCCATATATTAAGGGCTCATCAGCAAAGGCTAATGATGCTGCTGTATTTTTGGATGCATGGGGTAATATAATGTCAGCACCAGATGAGGCAATGCTCATGGGACGCCTCTTAGATGTAAATTCAAATGCTGTAGTAAGTGCCGGAGTTGAGGTTTCTGGATTTGTTCATTTTGGTGAAGATGCCCGAAAGGATGACCTTGTAGAACCCATTTCTCCAGAGCAGCGTGATGGAGCGGTTTTGTTTAATGCTTATGGAGAGCTTCCGGTTGAGATTATGCTTTTGTCAACCTCTGGTGCGGCAATTCCAGGAGATACTCTAGTTGGAGGTGCCGCATTTGTGGCACGATTATACTTGCCATGTATAGATAATAATCAGGCAAAGGTTAGAGTTATAGAGCAGGACCCTGCCACAACACCAAGCAGCAATCTAATTCAATTCAATTTCTCACGAGTTCCTGTTGGTTCTCATCCATTAGTGATAAAGCACCAGCCATCGGGGCGGGTTTGGTATCAAACTGTGGATATTACTCCACTAGAATATGGCCAATCGCTTTATATGGCTAATCGTATTAAGCTTACAATTCCATCGACACTTGTTATACAATGAAAATCATTTGCAAGAAAAACGAACAAATAATTTTAGAGCTAGCTAATTCCGAGATTAGGGCATACCTTTCTAAGGAGGGTAGAGCAGTGCAGCTTACTCGCCCTGTTGGAGATACTTTAGCAAAGGTGCTTGAAGCAGTTCTGACAAATGAGTTTGCTACATTAAAAAATGTAGATTTGATTCTTTTATGTTCAGATTGCTTTAGCCAGACGGTAACAATCCCTTCCTCACAGCAGCAGGGTTTGACAGATAATGAATTTAAAAAAGTTTTGGCATTTGAGGTTGAGCCATTTTCTGGGGTGTCACCGGAGGAATCTATTTTGGCATTTGCTAAAACCTCATTGACGGACGAGCTAGCTGTAGTTCAGTTTTCAAAAACAGAGTTAAATTCATTACTTCGGGTTACAAAGGCATTAGGTGTAAATTTGAAGGCTGTCTTTGCTGCAAATGCACAGCTTGAGTTAGAGCCACTTGCCGAAACAGAGATAAGGCACAAGGAAATAGCTGATACATCATTAGCATTGCTTGCTAAGAGGTATCCTATTATCATAATTAAGGATGCGTTTTCTAAAAATATAATCCAAAGGCTTGAGGAGCTTTCACCAGATAGCTTTAAGCGTGTATTATTAGGTGTTGCACTTATAACCATTGTATTGTGTGGTTTACATTATTGGGTTTATAGTGGGATTATTATTAAATCCAAGCAAAATCAAGCAGCAAGGCTAGAGGCCCCTATGGCAGCAATCAATGCTACAAACAACGCAATTCGAAAGCTAGAGCGTGAGATAAAGCTGCTTAAAGAAAATTCAATAAGCAACAGCGATGTAAAAACTAGGCTTGCAGCTCGTCATTTAGCGTGGAATTCTTTATTTAAGATTATTGCAAAATCTTGTGGTGAATTTGCCTTTGTGAAGTCTATTGAAGGCAGTCCAGATTGTGTATCACTTGTTGTATTTAGTGTTCATAAGGATGCAGAAATGTTGCTCAATGAAAAGCTTCTTAAAAATGGGGTAAATGAAATTGGGTGGATTTTTGATTCTCAAAATACAAGGGAGCTTTCACCTAATGAGTTTAGGGTGGTATTTTCTTATAATGAGCAATTGGCTGTCTCAACATACATGAAACAACAAAAAGCACATAATGCTGTTAGGGGAGAATAATAAATGTTAGCTATAACGAAACGAGATAAAATATTTTCCTTGTTTGCATTACCAATCGCAATTATTGGTTTGTATATATTTGTTTTTGGTGCAGAGCTTCATAAGCAGAATGCAGCTTATGATGAGCATATCGCTCAAATGGGAACAGAGGAGGAGTTAGCTCTGGCTCAGACAGCAGCAAACCGTAAATTAGCTTCAACCCAAAAAGAGCTAGAGGCGCTAAAGAATAATTGCTCTTCACCTGCTGTGGCTGCTAAGTCTGCTGATGCACAGGTATGCACAGTATGCGGAAGTGCCTCATGTCAAGGAGAAGCATTTTGCAAAAACTCCGGTGCAAGAATAAGTGCATTTAGAAGTCTTTTAGCTACTCATAATATTAAGCTTTTAGGTAGCAATAAGGTGTCTATTTCTCATGCAGGTGCGAGTGTTGAGGAAGATGGAGAGAATTATCAATTGAACGGAGAAAATACACCGCATGAATTTCTTTTGCGTGATTATTCAGGTGTGCAAAGATGGAATATTTCTATTGAGGCAGCATATTCGTCTTTGACTAATTTTTTGGAGGATGCATTCGATAAAAATTATCCATTTGTAATTGTATCAATAACAATGACAAGAAATCCTGTTGATAACAAACCTAAGCTTTGGACTATGCAAATAGTCTTGTAGTATTGAACGTGGAATTTGATGGCTATGAACGAAAATTTGTTGGCATTATTTAATCTTTGTGAGGCTTATCAGGCTTCAGATATACATATAACTAGTGGAGAAGCCCCATATTTACGTGTAAATGGTGTCTTAGAACCAGCTCGCGAGGTCTCTTTGATTTCAGCAGATCAGGTGTATGCCATCGCGTTGAGCTTATTGTCAACGATGTATGCATGTGATTCCAGTCAAGCAGAGAAAAAGCTTTCTGGTACAGAAGCATTAGATGGGGCTGTGACATCTCCAAGAGGAACTCGCTATAGATTTAATATTTTCAAGCAGAGCAATGGGTTAGGTATAGCATTGCGTAGGCTTGATGATGAGTTTTATTCGCTTGAAGCCTTAGGGCTTCCCAAGCAGCTAGAGAGCTTTTGTAAGCTTCAGGATGGTTTAGTAATTGTTTCTGGACCTACAGGCTCAGGGAAAAGTACTACAATTGCCACATTACTTAATATGATAAATGATACCCGTGCTGGACATATCATTACAATTGAGGACCCAATTGAATATGTGCATAAATCAAAAAAATGTCTTGTTCAGCAGCGTCAAATCGGTAGGGATACAAGCACCTTTAATACAGCATTAGTTGAGGCATTGCGCCAAGATCCCGACACCATATTTGTCGGAGAAATGCGCGAAATAGAAACAATGCGAACAGCGATTACAGCAGCTGAAACTGGTCATCTTGTCTTTACCACACTTCATTCTGCAGATACAGTTGGTGCAATAGAGCGCTTTGTGGCAGTGTTCCCAGAGGGAGAGCAAGATAGTATACGCCAGCAGCTTTCACTTGTTTTGCGAGGTGTCTTTGCACAGCGACTACTACCAGCAAAGGCTGTAGGAAAATCACGCGTTGTTTGCAATGAGCTATTACTTGTTACACCAGCAGTCTCAAATTTAATAGCTACAGGGAAGTCTCGCCAAATAACATCAATGATGCAAACTGGCAGAGCAAATGGAATGATTACATTTGAGGATTCTATTAACCAACTTTATTCATCTGGTAAGATATCATTGGAGACCCTCAATTCTGTTACTTTAAATGCTCGGGTAGCCAATGGCTAATTTGGAATGGATTTATTATGAAAGCAAATTTACCCAATAAGCTAAGTTTAGAAAATCAGCAAATTGACCCACGGTGGGCATTAAAGCTTAATCCCGCTATTGCGATGCGTAGATTAGCTCTACCAATATGCAAATTAGCTGATAAGTTAGTTGTGGCAATGTATGATTGCTCAGACAAGCAGACGATTGCTGCAATTGAAGCACAGCTTGGGCTTAGTGTTTATCCAATTGCTGCTGAGCAAGCAGATCTTCGTCAGGCTCTGCTGCGAGTATATGGTGATGTGCGTGGTGGTGCAATGGATACCGCTAATGCAATAGAGAGCTCAGAGGATTCCGTTGCAATAGTTGATTCATTTATTCGGGCAGCAGTACTTCGTAAAGCATCAGATATTCATATCGAGCCAGCAAGGGCTGGGCTACGTATTCGCTTCCGTGTAGACGGTGTGTTAGAGGATTTTGCGACCCTGCCACAAGGCATTCAAGCCGCAGTATGTAGCCGCATTAAGGTCTTGTCTGGGCTTGATATTGCAGAAAAACGAGCAGCTCAGGATGGTTCATTTACATGGACACCACCTGTCTCTTCCAATTCTCAACGCAATCAATTAAGACCATTTGATGTTCGCGTGGCAACTCTTCCTGTTCGCTATGGTGAACGCATAACAATGCGACTCCTTGAAACTGGTAGCTCAAGAATGTCACTTGATGATTTAGGCCTTTTCGAGGAGCAGCTGAAACAGCTAAAGAGGATACTTGCTCGCCCTCATGGTTTGGTGTTGCTCACTGGTCCTACTGGTTCTGGTAAGTCGACAACTCTTTATGCTGCAATCCAAGAATTGCTACAAGGCTCGCCATTAAATATTCTTACGGTAGAGGATCCAATCGAGTATGAGACAGAGGGTATATCTCAGGTTGAGGTAGATTCTAGTGATAAGGTAAATTTTGCTAAGGCATTACGTAGCCTCTTGCGCCATGACCCAGATGTCGTGATGATAGGAGAAATTCGTGATACAGAGTCATTAGATGCAGCAGTTAAGGCAGCACTTACGGGGCATCTAGTGTTGTCAACGCTTCATACAAATGATGCTGCAAGTGCGGTTACGCGTTTACGTGATATGGGGCTAGAACCACATTTAATAGCAGCAACCCTTCGCTTGTCAGTAGCTCAGCGCCTTGTTCGTAAGCTTTGTCCAGAATGTGCTGAGAGCTATGAAATGTCAAGAGAAGAGGCAAATGGCTTGGGGCGTCCAGAGCTTGCTGGGACAATTGCCTATAAGCCTTGTGGCTGTTTAGCTTGTTCTGGTCGGGGATATATTGGGCGAATTGGACTTTTTGAATTTATGATTCCCAATGAGCGCTTAGCCGAAAAGATTGCTTCAGATGCAACGCTAGGTGAGTTGCTTGAAGAGCTTGAGAAGCAAAACCAGAAGCTACTAATTGATGATGCCATTGAAAAGATTAGGCTTGGAGTTACAACGGTTGCTGAAGCTATGAAGGCAATAAATAATAGGGGATAATTTAAATAGGTAAAATGGATTTTTAAAATTAGGTGAGAAAGTCTATGGGTCAATATTCATATAAAATAAAAACACGCTCTGGTGCATTGCAATCAGGAACTCGGGAGGCAGCTTCTTTGGGAGCCCTTTCGGAGCAATTGCGCCTAGAGGGTAATGTGATTATTGAACTCAAAGAAATCCATAAAGCGGCAGAAACAAGCCCTGCTAATACCCCATGGTACTCGCTTGCTTGGTTGAAGCCAGTGCGCTCTCTTGATATTGAGTTGGGCCTGCGTGAGCTTGCTTATATGCTTAAGAGTGGTGTGCCAGTTGTTGTCGCACTCCAGACTGTTGAGGAACAAGCAGAAAGCCCTCGCACGGCGTTAGTATGGTCGCACGTGAAGGAGCGTATTTCCCAAGGACTCAGTGTTTCTGAAGCCCTTGCCACAGAGAAAGGGATTTTTTCTGATGAGCAAATACAGCTTGCCGTTGCCGGAGAAAGGACAGGTGAGCTAGCACAAGTGTTTGGGCGTGCTGCGGACCAGCTTGCTGCACGACGCAAGCTGCGTATGATTGTTCTGAATGCGTTGGTATACCCGATTTTGGCGTTGCTACTTGCATTTGGTGTTTCGATTTATCTAGTAGCTTCGGTTATTCCCAAGATGGCACAATTTTTGCAGCAAGGTAATGTTGAGCTTCCTGCCATAACACAGCTTCTTGTTGATGTGTCTGACTGGCTTCATATAAATGCAGGGGCGATAGCTGGCACATTGCTCGCTATTGTCTGTTTATGGATTGCTTTGCGAATGACAGAAAAAGGGCGGATTTTTGTTGATGCATTTTTGCTTCGCTTGCCCATTGTGGGAAAGGTTTTGCGGCTTTCTGCAACAACAAATTTTGCAAGAACAATGTCTTTACTGATTGAAAGTGGCGTAACACTTGTTGATTCCTTGCAGGTGGCTGCAAATATGCTTGTTAATCGGAAGCTTCGCTTACGAGTTATTGAGGCAAAGGATAGGGTGGTAAATGGTGAGGCATTATCTGCTTCATTAAAAGATTCTAAAGAATTTATGCCAATGCTTTCTCGTATGACAGCTGTGGCAGAGTCAACTGGTGATTTGGCGGAAACCTTTAATGAGGTTGCAGAATTTCATGATACACTTTTAGGTATTATGGTAAAGCGGTTGAGCGTGGTTGTTGAGCCTCTGATGATTTTAATAACTGGTGCAATTGTCGGGTTTGTATATTTAGCCTTCTTTATGGCTTTATTTACAATGGGGGCGATGAACTAGGCTTTAATGTAAAGGATAAAATATGAATAGAAATAAATTACTTGTAGGTTTTTACCTTATTATGTGTGCTGGGGTAATATTTGCTAATGACCCTACTGTGGCGTCTCAAAAGCTAGCTGATGAAATCAAGGCACAGCTTTCAGAGCTTCAAAGCTTCAAGCTTTGTGCATTAGTATGCAATGATGAGGATAATGGGGTTGCGGTTGTTGCAGCACCAAATGGGAAAGAATATTTTGTTCGCCCTAATACATCTATTCAGTATGAGTATGCGGGTGTGCCAGTTAAGCTTGACATCAAAGCGGTTACTGCTGAAGGAGTTCAGATAGAGGCAGCTTCACTTGATGAAAAGCTTTGGATAGGGACAAGTTATAAGCTAGTTAAGAAACAAAATTCATCAGAAGCCACAAATATGTTTTCTCATGTAGAAGCAAATGCCTATAAGCTTAGCAGCCTTTTGCGTTTACTATCTGAGCAAATGGGTGTAAATATTTCTGCTTCACAAAAGGCAGGCGAAATACCAGTGTCGGTATTTCTTCGTAATGTTCCTGTGAATGTTGTTGTTGAGGAGCTTTGTCGAGCCCATAATTTGTGGTATAGGACAGACGATAAAAATGGTATTGTAAGAATTACGACAATGCCAGAATATGAAGGAAGCCTTCAGACCTTCCGTGAAGAGCAAACCAAGACTTTTACACTTTTATATCCAAATGTTGTAGAAATTGCTTCTGTAATTTATGGCTTGTATCCAGAGCGTGTTTATCTGACACTAGGGGAGAGCGATATTCTTGATGATGAACTAAATGATTTGAGTCGCCGATTCGAGCGTTTGGAGATGATTGACTCATCTAGCTCAAGCTCCATTCTTACAATTGACCCAGGTGCGGTCTCTGTCAATGGATCAAGTGCAAGTGCATTTAATTCATCAGATAATAATAATCGCAATATTTCTAAGGATTTTTCAAATAAAGAAAGCTTTGGAGGAATTTCAGCTGAGGCAGCATCACAATTAGAGTCTGCACGCGGTAATGAAGCAGAGTTTCGTAAAAAATTAGATTTGTTTAGAAATCAAGCTCCAAGCATTTTTGTTACAATCAGCCGTAAAAACAATATTATCATTGTTCGAACAAGCGATCCAAAGGTGATGGATGAAATAACTGATTTGATTAAGAAGCTAGATGTCGCTACACCAAGTGTATTGTTGGAGATGAAGATTATTCAGGTAACACTTGATGATGAGTTTAATTCAACCTTTGAATATGAAATAAACTCAGAGAATACAGTTAATGGAAATCTATATTCATCAATGGCAGGCTTCCCAGGCTTTAATCCTTTAGCAAATACACCTCGTACCGACTCTTTCTCTTATTCATTGATTAGTGATAAATTTAGTGCACGAATCCAGCTCCTTGAGAAGGATGGAAAAGCAAAATTGATTGCTACACCAACATTACTTATTGCCAATAATGAAGTATCTCGTATTTTTATTGGTGAAGAAAAACCAATTACAACCGGTGTTACTATGGAGCCTGTAACAGGGACTATTGATGGGATGACATCAACTATTGGCTATACTGTGGAGCCTCAAATCCAAATGACCCCAATCGGAACAACCCTTGTCATTGCACCAAATATCAACGCAGATAGAAGTGTGGTTCTTCGCCTAATGCAAGAGGAGTCATCCGTAAAGAAAAATGGAGGCTCAATCCCTTATGGAAATGCCAGTTCGTTACAAACATATAATGTTGATACAATTCAGTCCAGACGCATCAGTGGCACATTTATTACACAAGATGGAAT
Organism: uncultured Verrucomicrobiota bacterium; assembly: GCA_937911295.1. Classification (GTDB taxonomy): domain Bacteria; phylum Verrucomicrobiota; class Kiritimatiellia; order RFP12; family UBA3636; genus RGIG990. The sequence continues at coordinate 31,957 of CALDQE010000008.1, read as the reverse complement.
GCTGGCTGGTATTGGAGGACTTATAACAGAAACAGAGAGCGAGCAGATTTCACGAATCCCAGTTTTGGGCCATATTCCTTTAATTGGATTCTTGTTCCGTAGTACAGAAAGAGTAAAGCAGCGTTCAGAGCTTGTGATTTTGATTAGACCACATGTTGTTTGCACGCCATTGGAGAGTGAGCAGACGACAAATGCATTGCTAGAGCGTATTGCTCCTAAAACCTCTGAAGAATTAAAATCAGAAAAGCCCTCAGCAAATTCTAATGAGGAGCCAGCCACAGGGGCTTCAGAGGATAATGAAAAGGAATAGCAGTAAAATTATGGAAGAATATTTTGAAAGGCTGCTTTCGTCACAACGATTAGTTGTTCTAACAGGTGCTGGGGTTTCGACATTATCTGGCATTCCTGATTTTAGAGGAGCAAATGGATTTTATGCGAATGGTGATACGTGGCGTGGCTACAATAAGGAAGAGCTATTAGATATAGATTTTATTTCAACAAGATGGGAATTGTTTTACCAATTCGCTAATGAGCAATTATATCCAATGTTGTCAAAAGAGCCTTGTGTGGTTCACAAGCTATGCTATGAGCTAGAGAGAATAGGTAAACTACGTACACTTTTTACACAAAACATAGATTCATTGCATTTTAAGGCGGGGAATAAGAAAGTTGTTGAGCTTCATGGTTCATTGGATAGGTTTATTTGTACTAGGTGTGGCGAGGGCTTTAGCTATTCCAAAATAGGGGGAGAGGCTAGCGATAGTGGAGTGCCGCATTGCCCGAATTGTGGGGGGATATTGCGCCCTGATGTGGTTTTTTACGGAGAGAATTTAGGTGAAGGCATAGAGCGGGCACATTTAGAGTTTAGAGATGCAGATATGGTTCTTGTTATGGGTACAAGCCTTACGGTTTATCCAGTTGCTTCATTGCCAATGCTTAGCTATCAGAATGATGGTGAGATTATAATAGTTAATGCCCAACCAACCTCAATGGATAAATATGCATTGACTAGATTTACAGATTTAGGGGAATTCTGTAGTCAATTTCTTACTTATATTGCAAACACGAGTAATATCTGATTATTAAGCTAGGTGGCACATCGCTTTTGCTTTTGCAAATAGTGAGCCGTTTAAGGATGCAATTTATTGACTGGAGTAGCCAATAAATTGCTGCCGCTTGCCCCAGTTGCACCTAACTCAAGGGGCGCTGCATTTTGTTTGTTTTTCCATCCATTAAACCTCCTAGATTTTATATTGAATATTGAACTAAAGGCCTTTTTTTGGTAAAATTATTACTAAAAAAGTAATATTTTGCATTCCACTTAAAAGGATTTTTATGGAGAAAACAGAAAAAACAATTTTTGCGGTAATTATGGCAGGGGGTAGGGGTGAACGCTTTTGGCCTTTAGGTAGAAATTCTCTTCCAAAGCAATTTGTTTCGATTTTTGGAGGGAAGCCATTGATTCGCCATGCGGTTGAAAGACTTAATGGATTAGTCCCATTAGAAAATATCCTTGTTGTAACATCTGCAGATTTAGTGGATAAAACTATTCAAGCGCTACCAATGCTACCAGAGGAGAATATAGTTGGAGAGCCATTTGGGCGTGATACTGCAGCTGCATGTGCTCTTGGGACTGCATTGGTTGAAAAACGTGGTGGTGATGAGGCAGTCCTTGCAGTGCTAACAGCAGATCACATAATGAAATATCCAGATTTATTTAGAAAGACATTGGCAGATGCAGCAAGTGTTGTTGAAAATAATGATAGGATAAGCGTTATAGGTATTACACCACAATATCCAGCGACAGGCTTTGGATATATCAATGTTAATGGTAAATTGGATACAAATACTGCCACAACCTTTCATAAGGTCTCTTGCTTTGTAGAGAAGCCTAATTTGGAAAGAGCAAAAATTTATATTGAATCTGGGCATCATTATTGGAATTCTGGTATGTTTATATGGACTGTGAAAACCTTTAAGAATGCACTTCAAAAATATTGTCCATCAGTAATGTCAATGTATGATGCAGTTCTTCCAAATGTTTCAACAGAAAAATTTGATGAGGTTTTGCTTGCTGAGTACAATAAACTAGAAAAGATTTCCGTGGATTATGCAATAATGGAAAAGGCAGAAAATATTGTTTCAGCAGTCGGTAATTTTGGTTGGGATGATGTTGGGACATGGATTTCAGCTGGCGAGCATTTCCCTGAGGATGCTGATGGGAATAGGGTTTATGGTGATGCCGTCATTGTTGATAGTGAAGACAATGTTGTGGTAAATTGTCAGGAAGATCATTTGGTTGGCGTTATGGGGCTGGAGGATGTTGTGGTAGTACATACACCAGATGCAACACTTGTTGCATCAAAGACAGCAGTACCAGAGTTAAAAAAACTAGTCAGAGAAGTTGGTAGTAAAGGCGAGTTTAAGAAATATATTTAATTAGGTTACTTTATCTAAAGTTATGGATTCGAGTTGGGTTGACATAGATAGAGACGATCGGCATGTGGCTAAAGAGCGAGAGCGTGCCAGAGAGTTAAGAAAAAGCTCTTGGTGGAAGAGTGAGCTAGAGAAGGGCGTCTGCCACTATTGCGGTAAGCATGTTGGCAAGGAAGCACTTACTATGGATCATGTTATTCCTGTAGCACGTGGAGGGAAATCCGTGCGTAGTAATGTTGTTCCGTGCTGTAAGGAATGTAATAATTCGAAAAAATGCCTAACACCGGCTGAGCAAATTTTAAATCAGCTAGAGGAGAGCGGAGAGCTTTCAACAGATTTTGATTTAGAGGATTTTATTTAATTAGGAATAAAATAGGAGAAAAGTATGAGGGTCCTTGATTATGATTTTCTTGTAATTGGCAGTGGTTTGGCAGGGTTATCAGTGGCACGTCATCTTTCTGCACATGGTGAAGTACTTGTTGTTACAAAGAAAAATCGCTCGGAGTCTAACACCAATTATGCTCAAGGTGGTATAGCTTGTGTTACATTGGCAGAGGATACCTTTGAGATGCATGTGGCAGACACTTTAGATGCTGGTGCTGGGCTTTGTGATGAGGAGGTCGTTCGTACGATTGTAAGTGATGGCCCAGCGAGAATGAAGGAGCTTCAGGATTTGGGAATGCCATTTACAGCAAAGGAAGGCTCTACAGAATTGGATCTTGGGCGTGAAGGTGGGCATTCTATGCGTCGAATCTTGCATGCCGGTGATATTACAGGAGAGCACATTCAGTCAACACTATTAAATGCTGTAGATTCTGATCCAAATATTAAAATACTAGAATATACTCATGCAATTGATTTGGTGACAAAGAGTGTAGAGGGTAAGACCTCCTGTGTTGGTGCATATTTGTTAGATACAAAAAGTGGTGAGATTTTTGCGGTTCGTGCGGCATATACAGTTTTGGCAACTGGTGGTGCAGGTAAGGTTTATTTATATACAAGTAATCCGGATGTGGCAACTGCTGGGGGTATTTCTATCGCTTGGAGAGCTGGTGCAGAAATTCGAAATATGGAGTTTATACAGTTTCATCCAACATGTCTATATCATCCGGCAGCTAAAAGCTTCTTGATAAGTGAGGCTGTGCGTGGAGAGGGTGCAGAGCTTGTTGATGGTGATGGGGTGCCTTTTATGTCGCATTACGATAGAAGAGGCTCATTAGCTCCGCGTGATATTGTGGCTCGTGCAATTGATAATGAGATGAAGACACGAGGGCTAGAGTGTGTATATTTGGATATTCGCCACAAGGGGAAGGAATTTTTACAGAAGCGATTCCCTAATATTTATGCGAAATGTTTAGAATTTGGTGTAGATATGGCAACAGATTTAATTCCAGTAGTTCCAGCTGCACATTATTGCTGTGGTGGTGTGAAGACGACAGTGGATGGCTGCACAAACATCTCTGGGCTTATGGCTGTTGGCGAGGTGGCAAGCACTGGCCTTCATGGTGCAAACCGTTTGGCAAGCAATTCTTTGCTTGAGGCAATTGTTTGTGGATATAGGGCTGCACAATGGATTGTTGCTCATCCAAGGAAGCTAGATGTATCAGATATTACTATTCCGCCTTGGGTGTTTGGTGATGCAGTTCCAAGTGATGAGCAAGTTGTGGTTGCTCATAATTGGGAGGAGGTTCGCAAGTGTATGTGGGACTATGTTGGAATTGTCCGTACAGACAAACGCTTAGAACGTGCACTTACCCGTATTATGAATATTAGGCGAGAGATCCGCCAATATTACTTTGATTACTTTGTTACAGCAGATACATTGGAGCTAAGAAATATTGCCGATGCAGCAATGCTTATTATTCTTTCTGCAAAATCACGCAAGGAGAGCAGGGGATTGCATTTTTCTTTAGACTATCCAGATACAATGCTTATCTCTCAGGATACAATTCTTGATAGAAGCCTACAAGTAAATGGTCAACAATTTTAATGCATTAGAATCGCTTAATGCTACGGAAATTACAAGGTAGATTATGATAATAGATTTAGAACCAACGACAGAAAATCTACATCGGAAGGATATAAATACAGCACTTATCCCTTGTCAGAAGCTACAGGAAGATAGCTATGACTGGTACAAGCGTTGTGAGGCAGTGCTTGCAGAAAAGTCTACCATAAATCCTGAGGTTGTTTTAATTGGTGACTCAATTACGCATTTTTGGGGAGGTTTACCAAATTATGGGGTGCATACCTATCATCCATCCTATGATGAAGCCTTTGCTGGGATGCGGGTGATGAATTTAGGATATGGTTGGGATCGAACTCATAATATGCTGTATCGTATTACAAAAGGGCATCAAATAGATGGGATTTCTCCTAAGGTTCTAGTGGTAAATGCTGGGACAAATAATACCTCAACGACAGATGCAGCTCGAGGGAATACAGCACAAGAGATTGCTGAGGGTGTTGCTGAGGTTATTGCTCAGTTTCGGTTGCGTTTCCCGGAAATAAAGGTCGTCCTTATGGCAATTTTCCCTCGGGAGCATGAGCCCACTCATGAGCGCAGGCTTTTAATTGTAGAGGCTAATAAGTATCTCGCACAATATGCTGCAAAGCAAGAAAATTTAGTTTATGTAGATTTGTGGGATAAATATTTAGCTGATGATGGGACTCTGCCACAAGAATTCTTTGGGGACTATTGTCATCCGACAGAAGAGGGCTATAAGGTTTGGGGTGCAGCATTGCGTCCAATATTATTGGATTTATTAAAGCATGCATAAGCTACTTTTTATCGCCTTAGTGGCATTGTTTTCTTTTATTTGTCAAGCTACAATATCATTAGAAAGTAGGCTATTTTTTGATAAATCTGGGGAAGATAATTCTTGTTCCCTTTTTGTAGATATTGCTAATACAGGGGATGAATCCGCCAATGATGTAGAGTTAGTGTCTATGCTAGGGGATAAGGAAGCGCTCCGTTGGGGAACCTCAATTATTCGCCCTTCTAATAGTGATGTTGAGCCAATACCACCAATGGAGCTAGCAAAAAACTCAATAGTTTTTACTAATTACAATTGCTGTGCCTACCCTATATTGTTACGATATAAAGATAGAAATGGACATAGCTTCTCATCGGTACTTATTGCTACTTGTGCGTTTGAGAATCATAAGGAAATTCTTAAGGCTAGTACAGCCAGTTTAATGCTTTCATCTGCTTGTGTAGAGGAAAGTCAATCTGTAAGTGCTTTAGCAATTTCAGCAATATATGATTATGAAAAGGCTATTGCATTAGGAGCAAAAAAAATTAGGTTTTGTGTTTATTTCCCAGAAGGTGTTAATTTAGCTGAAAAAAGCACAGACATTTGTGTAGATATAAATGAAAATGGGATGGCAGATGTAACTGCAAAGATTACAAAAGCTATTGAAAATATGTCAGGTGATATTCCGTATGCAGTAATAGTTCGCTTATGTGATGCGGAAGACAACTTTGTTTCACCGCCAGTGTATTCAATATCAATGATAAGAATAAATGCACCACTTGATTTGAAGCAATTCCCTCAGCTATTGAATAAGACATTTTTAGCTGGTTTTGCGTTGGTGGTGTTGGTTTTGCTTGTCATTAGTATTGTGCGAGCAAATCTTATAAAGAAAGCACCAGCTTGGTTATTAAGTCTAATAGAGTGGTTAATCGTTGCAGGTATTACAACATACTTGTTTTTTGCATTGCAGCTACCGCTTGCCCTAAAAGGGTATACTTGTATGGGTGGAGATTTACCAGCCCATCATTATTTGGTAGGGCATATAGCGGAGACAATGCTACCTGTAACTTGGGCTGACGGCTGGTGGTGTGGCTTCCCAATGTTCCACTATTATTTCCCTTTGCCTTACTATTGCTTAGCAATGTTGAGCAAATTATTTCCACACAATGTTGTTTTCAATCTTGGTGTTTGTGCTGGAATGCTTCTCTTGCCATTGTCTGTTTATATGTCGTGTCGCATAGCAAGGATGCCACGTCCATTGCCAATAATGGCGACCTGCTTTGTGTTGCCATTATTATTTGACAATACGCATAATATGTGGGGGGTAAATGCATATAGCACCTTGGCAGGAATGGTTGCTAATAGCTGGAGCTTCTGCTTGTTGTTGCCAGCTGCAGCTAATCTTTATCGAGATACGGTGGACAATCGCTTGCGTTTGAGGACACCGATTTTGATTGCGATGGTGGCATTGTCTCATTTCTTTACATCCATTGTATTTGCATTAGTAGTTGGTGTTCTATGGCTTATGTTGTTGTTTATATGTATCAAGAGAAAAACAACAAACTATAGGGTGCCGTTGATAGAAGGGGTGATAGGTGTATTGCTTGTGGCATGGTGGCTAGTGCCATTGATGGCAACAGGGGAGTGGTCTGTCGCTTTTGGCTCTCAATGGGAGATACACTTTTTTAAGCAGCTACCTAATATCATACGTTATTTCTTCTGTCCTTCGCTAATTTTGTGTTTTGTGGTAGCATTAGTTACGAGGGAAAAAGTCAGCATAGAGCTTTGGGCGTGGTTTGGCGGTTTTGCAATATTGTTTTGTGTTGCCTTGTTATTATTTAGCTTTGGCAGGTCAATAGCTGAGGTTTTTGTTAATTGCAGGCTTTGGCCATTTATTGCCTTTGCACTAATGTTTCTTATGGCGGGTTTGCTAGCAATAGTATTTCGCCGACTTCCAATTTCAGGCACATTGTTGGTGCTTGCATTATGCTTTGCGTATGCTTGGAATGACAAGGCGGATGATAAGAATGAAGTGTGGTCTTATTTAAATTTAGTTCCGTCATGGGCTAAATATAATTTTTCTGGATATGAGAATTCTCTTAATGGGTCGGTTGGTCAGGAAATAATAGATTACCTTCGCAGTGTTGAGCCATGTGGGCGAATTGCATATGATTTGCATCCTTACAACGAGTCTCTTGGGTCGACAAGATTTTTTGAGTCATTACCTGCGTTAACCGGACACTCAATCATTGAGGGCGGAATTGTAAATTCAGCAATAGGTTCACTTCCTGCATATGTGGTTCAGGGAGAAATGTCTGAGACAACGGCTGGGTGGCCTTTATTGGTTAAGCCAAGAAGCTTTAATCCAGAGCTTGGATTAGCACATTTAGAGCTAATGGGTGTAAGGAGATTTATAGCACATTCAGATTCTACAATCGATGCATTAGTGGTAAGCCCTAGGTGGCATGCAGAGAAAGTGTTTGATGGTAAGTGGGTGCTTTTTAAGCACCGCGATGAGACAAGTGGGTTGGTCAGAAAATGGAATAAGCCTTTAGGATTTTATACAAGCGAGAATTTCCAATTAGATGCTCTTGAGTGGTTGTACGTTGGGGGCGCCACAGATGAGCCATTTGTACTAATTGATGACAATGATAGGGCAATGTTCTCTACTCTGAATGAGCCTCAAAAACGGTTAGAAGAATTGAAGGGGGAGCCAACACCAGTTGGTGATTGGATAAATGTTATTTCTGAGGAAATCCCGTCTAAAATAATAAAAAAAGGTGGGCGATATGAAATCCATTTTTCTACAGAAGCATTAAACCAACCACATATTGTGGCAATGTCATATTTCCCAAATTGGAAGACAAGAGGAGCCACGGGTCCATGTTTTGTCACACCTGGCTTTATGGTTGTATATCCAACCGAGGAGAATGTTGTGCTATATTATGGTGTTGATGCATGGAATATTCTGGGATATTGTTTGACAATTCTAGGCATTATATATTCAATAATACTTTTAATGTTTTTCAGGGCACCAGTTGCCATGTATGATAATAATGATGGTAATATAGAATAGCTTCTGGGGGCTAGAGAACAACACAAGTAAAGTGTGTTGTGGTTGCAATTGTTTACACACAGGTTTAATAAAAGGTTTATTTGTATTTATGAAGAAAAGATTTATTTTGATTTGTTGTGCATTATTTTCAATAAATTTGTTTTCTGCATTTCCTTCTAATGAGGAATGGATTGCACAGCTAGGAACTAATTATGTTTCTGATGCTTTTAACACAGCTACTCAAGAAAAGTATCCCAATGCAGATTCAATAATTCTTGCAGATACAACGATTGTTGAATACAATGAGGATGGGACATATATTGAAGCAAATGAATATTATATCAAAGCTAATACTCATGCGGGAGTTGAAGAGATGCGTACCCAAGCATTTTGGTATGATTCTTCTTATAGTAATTTTGAGATAGGTCTTGTTGAATTGATAAAACCTGCAGGAGCTATTACTTTTGATCCTGAAAAAGTTACAAGTGAGAAAGTGGATGACTCACAAATGAATTCCAACATTTATGACCCCAATAGCAGGCAAATTCTAATTATTATACCAGATTTTGAGGTTGGCGATATAATTCACATTAAGGTCATAAAAAGAACTCATAAAGCACGCTTTCCGAATTTTTTTGCAGACATATTTTCTCTAGAAACAAGCTATCCGATTTTAAGGTACCGGTATCTAATATCTGGTCCAGAATCATTGCCTCTTCAAGCTATCGCTACTCGTAATACAATTAAAGAGGTTGATTTTACAAAGGAAATAGAAAATGGACGCATAAATTATTGTTGGCAGGTCTCAGATGTACCGCAAGCCTTCCCTGAGCCAGATATGCCTGCGATGTATAGCTGTGTAGGACGCGGCATTGTGTCAACAGCAAAGAATTGGGAGGAAATCTCTAAATGGTATTGGGAATTGTGCGAGGAGCCACTTAATGCGATAACCGCTGAGATGGAGGCAGAAGTGCAGCAGTTGATTGCTGGCACAGAGGAGAATAGCCTAGAGCGTTTGTATAAAGTATTTACATTTGTGTCACAAAAGATTCGTTATATGGGAGTTACCACAGAGACGGTAGCTCCCGGATATGAGCCACATCCAGTTAGTATGACATTTGAAAATAAGCATGGAGTATGTAGAGATAAGGCAGCTCTATTAGTTACGATGTTAAGGTTGGCAGGATTCGATTCATATCCAGTTTTAATTATGGTAGGAGAGAAGCTGGATTCAGAGATTCCGATTACTTTTTTCAATCATGCAGTTGTAGCAGCTAAATTTAAAGGGGTCGATGAGTATATCCTCATGGATCCAACTAATGAAAGCACGTTAGAGCTTTTCCCAGAGTATCTTTGTGAAAAGAGTTATCTTGTGGCAACACCGGAGGGAGAAAAGCTTAGGGTTTCACCGTCTATTGATTATCGCAAAAATATGGTTGTAATCAATACTTCTGCAAGGCTAGAAATTGGGAAGGATGGTACAAGTGCATTATGCGATGGGCATACCACAATTGACTTCAAGGGGCTAAATGATACTATGTATCGCGGATTTTTTGTGGATAGTAATAAAAAATCAATTCAGAACTTCCTCAGGAAAAATTTAACAAAGGTCAACCCAAAGCTGATTTTAAGAGATTATCAGCTTTCCCCAGAAGACCCAAGCGACACGTCAAAACCATTAAGACTTGAGCTATTTTATGATATGGCATCACCTCTGCCCAAGCTCATTCCTGGGGCACCATTAGCTCTGGATGTACCACAATTTAGTGAGGTTTTTGGTGTTGTCAATATGGTTATGCCAGACACAAGTCTTTTAACTCGACGCTTCCCGCTTAAGATTTATTCTACCTGTGGTAATGAAGAGAAAATTACTATTCAACTTCCCAAGGAATTTGCGGGGACAGGGGCATTCCCAGATCAGTTATCAGAGATAGATGTTGCTTCTGGACCATTTGTTTTCAAGTATAACACTCAATTGCTCACCGATACTGAGGGTGCTCCAAAGCTTCAGCTAGACCTTGCCACAGCAATAACAAATCGTGAGATTCCTCCTGAGGAATATGAGGTGAGCCGTCAGGCTATATTTACCGAAGATTTTAAGAAAGAGATAATGCCAATACTAGGTGCAGATGCTATTAGTGCGGCAAAGGAAAATTCATTTTGTGATACTGTACAAGTGTCGGCTTCAAATGGAATGCGAAGTGTAGAGTCAGATGGAGCTGTTTTTGAATTACAAACGATGCATGTAAGCATAGACTCTGCCACAAGTGAGGTTGTTATAAATCGTAAGCAGCGAGTAAAGCTACTTGATAGAGCTGCAAAAGCCTTACACTCAGATGTCACATTTGATTTTTGCCCAAAATATGAAAAGCTTTCAATCCTTAATGCTGCTACAATTAAAGCTTCGGGTGAACGAATTTATTCTTGCATAACTAACCTTATGGATAAAACAGGATCTCTTCCTGCATATCCACAACAAAAAGTGTTAGTCCTGAATTTCCCAAACACAGAGATTGGTGACGCTGTTGAGTATGAGCTCGAGCGACGAATCCCAGTGGAGTGTTTTTCTGGGCTGCGTTTATATTTAGCATTGTTTTATCCAATTATAGAAGGGCATATTGAATTTGATATTGAATCAATCAAGGCATTTATTGAGAAAAATCCAGAGAAGGGCTACCAATTAGATTTATTTTTAAATACTCAGGGTGGAAAGAAAATCTCGTACGACAAAGCAAATTCTAATTTTCCAACTTTGGCTCCCAAAAATCGTCTGCCAAGTCCAGAAGAAAACATACCAGCAAAGCATCTGGTTTTTGATAACTATGTATTTAGAACCCAGCCACCAATGCAGAGTAATGAGTTAGCTCAAATAATTAAGGCACGAGATGGAGAGCAAGCTATTGGTAAAGCACAAGAAAAGGCAAAAGAATTAAAGGAGATGCAGGGAGACTCTGCCACAGCATTATCTTTATTAACAGCTGTTCGTGATTATACTGCCAAGTATATTCGTAGGGCGGGACAAAGCTTTAGTGCTTTAACTAAGGAGGATTATCTTTCTCCAGATAAGGTGCTTGAGGTAGGCTATGCAAATGATTTTGACTACGCATTTCTTCAATATATTATGCTTAAAGAGTTAGGCTTAGAGCCACGACTTCTTTTAGGAATCAGCAAATTGAGAGCCAACTCTCCTGAGAAGCTTATTTCAACTTGTATTTTAACCGATGTTGATTTGGTACTGGTTGAGGTCGAAATAGATGGGAAGAAATATTATCCTAACATAGGTTCACAATATGCTATAGAAATGAGCCTTACACCAAAGTATTGCGGTGTGCCTTTATTCGATAGGGATGCGGTAATGTTTGTAAAGAGCTATTCAGACACCTTCCCTTTGAAGCAATGGAAAGGTGAAACACATACCCATCTTGTGGTAGATATAGATAGGGAAGGGATGGCAACAATCTCAAACGAAACTAGCTATAGTGGGCAAAATTTAGAGCCTTTTGTTAGCATGTTTTCCGAGCTTCTTCCTGAGCTAAGGGAGCGACATCATGCACAATTGGTTGGGCAGTATGGTCGCTCGGCTAATGCAATTGGTGATTTAGACGTGGATATAGCCTCTATCCCTGCAACAGAAGAATACAAGCTGCGTATGGAGCTACCAACATTGAATGGTAAGGCTAGTGGGCAGGTGCTTCAATACACAATGCCACTTTTAAAAATGAATATCCCTTATCCAGATGCTTTTATGCGAAATTATCCAATGCAAAGAAATTCTGTGTATTCAGAGAGCTTTATTGTTGAGGTCTTGCTTCCTATTGGGGTTAAGCCACTTGCAATACCTGAGCCATATAATTTAGAAATTGGAGATAATTGCGAAAATGTTGTTGTTTCTCGAACAGTTGAGGAGAAATACGAAAAAGCGTCAAATCGGTATCGATATATTATTACGCACAGAGTTAAGCTAAATCAAATGGAGGATACCTTTACACCAGAGGAGTTTTTGGATTATGCGAATGCGATATTGAGGCTTCGCAGTTACAATAATTCATTTATTTTTGAAAAATAGCCATATATAAACAAAAAAATGTCACAATATGCGACAAAAGGTCCCGATTTTGTTTCGTTTTTATAGGTGGTACAGTTTTTGCTGCAATACTTATGTATAAAGAATCCTAATGACATTGTAAAATAAAAGGTTATTAAAAAGGAGGAATGAAATATGTTTTTTGATCCATTATATTTGATAGTGATGATACCTGTGTTGATTCTTTCCGGCTTGGCATCAGCGACTGTAAAATCTACATTTGGGAAATATTCAAGGGTTCGCACCTCTACTGGATTGACAGGAGCAGAGGCAGCAGAGCGAATGCTTCGTCGCGCTGGAGTAAATGATGTACGTATTGAGCAAGTTAGTGGATTTTTGTCAGATCATTACGATCCTACCAAGAAGGTTTTGCGGCTATCCCCAGAGGTTTATGGAGAGTCAAGCCTTTCAGCAGTAGGTGTTGCTTGCCATGAGGCAGGTCATGCATTGCAGCATGCTCAGGGCTATGCACCATTGAAGCTTCGTTCTGCACTTGTGCCAATAACACAATTTGGTAGCAATTTTGGGTTGCTTATAGCTATTGCCGGTGTTGTTCTAGCAAGTATCGGGTTGATAGCACCAGATATGGCGGAGCTAATCGTGTGGGGCGGCATTATTCTATTTGGAACAGCATTTGTTTTCTCAGTAGTGACACTTCCAGTTGAATGGGATGCAAGTGCACGAGCAAAGAAGCAGCTTGCTGTTTGTGGTGCAGTTACTAGTCAGGCAGAAATTGATGCTGCTGGCAAGGTGTTAAATGCTGCATTTATGACTTATGTAGCAGGTGCTGTTGCTGCTTTATTACAATTGCTTTACTATTTGGTTCGCTTCGGTCTAATTGGTGGAAGAAGAGACTAATTTTTAATCAACAAAATAACACAAAAAATATTACTATTATGAAAAAAACATTTAAAACAGAAGTTAGTCAATTACTTGATTTAGTTATCAACTCACTTTATTCAAAGAAGGAAGTATTCCTTCGTGAACTTATTTCAAATGCATCTGATGCAATTGACCGAGCACGTTTTGAGGCTCTTACAGATAAGAGCTTGGAGACAGAGGATGGTTATAAAATCAATTTGCTAGCCAATAAGGAAGCAAAGACACTTGTAATTACTGATAATGGTATTGGTATGAGTGCTGATGAGGTTGAGCGCAATATTGGTACTGTTGCATCCTCCGGTACTAAGAAATTCCTACAAGCAATGAAGGATAAGGCCAATGCTCCTGAGCTTATTGGACAATTTGGTGTGGGCTTCTATGCAGCATTTATGGTAGCAGATAAGGTGCAGCTAGTAACTCGCCGTCGTGGTGATAAGGCAGTTGTTTGGACCTCGGATGGTAATGGAGAATATGAAATTACAGAGGGAGATGAGGATGCTGCATATGGAACCTCAATTACACTTTTCCTTCGTGATGATATGGTGGAGTATGCCGATGAGTGGCGTATTCGCGAGATAGTTCGCCGTTATTCAGATTATATTTCATATCCAATTGTTTTATTCCCAGATCCAAGTGCTGCACCAGAGAAGGATGAGAAGGGTGAGATTGAGGTTAAGGAGCCTCAAACACTTAACTCAATGAAGGCAATTTGGAAGCGCTCAAAGGATGAGGTGAAGAAAGAGGATACAGATGCGTTCTATAAGCATATTGCTCATGATAATGAGGCTCCACTAGCAACAGTGCATTTCTCTGCCGAAGGAGCAACAGAGTTTAGTGCACTATTGTTTATCCCTTCATCTGCACCATTTGATATGTATTTCTCTCAAGCAAAGTGTGGCTTGCAGCTATATGCACGAAATGTTTTCATTGGAGATGATATAAAAGAGCTTTTGCCTCACTATCTTTCTTTTGTAAAGGGTGTTGTTGAAAGTTCAGATTTGCCTTTGAATGTGTCCCGCGAGATGCTTCAGGATGATGCAATTATTCGTCGTATTCGTAAGGTAATAGTGGGTAAGCTTATTGGAGCAATTGAGGAGATGAAGAATAAGCGTCCAGATGATTATACAAAATTCTATCAGGAATTTGGTCGCATGATTAAAGAGGGCGTACACGGAGATTGGGAAAATCATGATAAGCTAAAGGAGCTTGTCCAGTTCCCATCAACACTTTCTGATGATGCATCAAAGCTCGTAACATTAAAGGACTATACAGAGCGTATGCCTGCTTCTCAAAAGGAAATTTATTATCTCACAGCAGATTCCTTTGAGGTTGCAAAGAATACACCGCTATTGGAAAACTTCAAAAAACATGGTTATGAGGTGCTATTCTTTGTTGACCCAGTAGATGAGTTTGTTGCAGAGCGTCTACGTGAATATGATGGGAAGAAGCTTCGTGCAATTGATAGAGGTGAAATCAATCTAGATGGAGAAGAAGAGGACAAATCAAAGGACGGAAAGAAGGAGCCTACAGAGGCAGACAAGCAATTTAAACCTCTGACAGACTTCTTGGCTGAGCGCTTTAAGGACACAGTTAAAGCGGTGCGTCTTTCAAATCGTCTAACAGATTCTGCCTGTTGCTTTGTTGCAGATGAGTATGGCTATACTGCTCATATGGAGCGAGTAATGCGTGCTTTCAATCAGACAGTGCCACCATCACAACGCATTCTTGAAATCAATGCTGAAAGCCCACTAATTAAGAAGCTTTTGGATAGCGTAAATTCTGGTAGTGCATCAGTTGAAGATTGGGCAGACTTACTCTATGGTCAGGCTCAGCTTGCTGAGGGCACACCAATTACCAACCCAGCACGCTTTAATAAGCTAGTGTGCGACCTAATGCTCAAGTAATGGGACGTCAACGGTACTTTTTAAAGCATAACTTGATATTCCTAGAGCCGGGGGATGTAATTCAAACCTCGGCTTTTGGAGTACGTATACATCCTGTTACTGGTGAACGTAAGGTTCACAATGGGTTAGATTGTTGTCTTTGGACAGGAGAATGTATGGAGGCAACAATTCTCGCAATAGCTCGTGGCAGGGTGGTGCATTGTGAAACGGATGTTCTGGGTTTTGATAAGGAACGAGCTGCTGGCAATAATATTTCTATAGACCATGGCAATGGTTATGTATCGCGTTATTTCCACTTTGAGCCCAATACTATACGCGTAAGTCTTGGAGATGAGCTTGAGGCGGGTGCACCTCTTGGTTATATGGGGAAGACAGGTATGTCAACTGGCGAACACTTACATTTTCAGCTTGAATATAAAGGCAAGCCTGTAGATCCACGTGGGCTGCTGCTTACAGGTAGCTTCTGCAAATTAAAATGGTGGTTAGCGATTGCTGCTCTTAAGCTAAGAATATTTTTTAATGGCTAGAAGTGGAAGGTTGCCTTTATCCTTCTAGTCAATGAATAGACAAAATTTATTTACAAAATTTACCAGCTATCCAACGAAATGGTGCCGTAAGAAATAAACCAAGGCGAAATGAAAATGAGCTTTCAATGATTGAAAGTCTTTCTCCTTTAGGTAAATGAACTAAAAGCTGTAGAAAATGATATTGCTCATAGGGGAGAGAAGCCAATTTCTTCTTTTCTGTATCCTCAAGTGTGTAATAATCCCTTGATAGATTTGTCGCAATTACGGAAATGTGCGACATAGTTGCTGAAAGCGCCTTTCCAGTTATTGCTTTTGCTTTGGATATTTCCAGAATGCGGGTTATTCCTATTAGCCTACCCAAAATATGCTTCGAGTTCTTTCTTGTGGTCATAATAGAATCACTGCGGTAACGCCTAAAATAAAATTGATTAGGGATTTTGCAAACTCTATGTGCTTCAAGAATTGTTTCGTAGTAGAATGGCTCATCCTCATGGAAAATGCCATCAATAAATTTAAAGTTGTTTTTCTTTAGAAAATCTGTTTTGTAAAGCTTTAGTGTGGCTGTGCCTATGTGATTGTTTGAATCAATAGCGTTGACAAAAAACTCAATTCCTAGTACGGTCCTAGTCAATATATCTGGACATAATGTGTACTCATATCCCTGTGAAGTAGAAATATTATTATCGCAGAACGCTTGTGCACAGAAGAGAAGTAGGTCTAATTGTTCGGAGGAGGCTTTCTCATAAAGCTTTTCTAGAGCATCTAGAGAAAAATAATCATCACTATCTAAGAATGTAACATATTCACCACTTGCGATTTCTAATGCGGCATTACGTGCTTTACTTAAGCCACTATTTGGCTGGGAAATTATTTTTATACGAGAGTCCTTACTCGCATATTCATTTAAAATTTCAGGAGAAGCATCTGTAGACCCATCATTTATACAAATAATTTCAATCTCGGAAAGTGTTTGGTTTACTACAGAATCTAAGCATTCTCTTAGATATTGTTCAACATTGTAAACAGGAATAATTATTGAGACTAATGCTTGCTTCATTGTTTGTTACCCTCGCAATGCTTAAGGAAAAAACGATTCACCCATTTTAGTGGAGAGATAAGTCGAGCTAATGCTTTAGGGTGCTGCTCTGTGGTTGAGATGCTTTTAGAATTAAAATTAGTTGAATGGTCTATTAAGAAATTTTTAATTTCGGTTTTTATGTTCTCACAAATGGACGAATTGTTAAGTATAAATTCATTAACTCTAGCAATATTGTCATTAATAGGCATGTTGTCTAAATAGCTGCTTCCCCAAGCATTTTTTAGCATAACAAAGCCTTGAGGTAAATCAGTATCATTTAGATACCAAAGATGCCTTTGAGCACTAGTTAAAAGCGATTTTTTTGCATGCTTTAACGCAATTTGTTTGCGACCCTCGCTTAAATCTGCTGACTGTAAAAAGCTTTGAATGGCGGAATAAGTGTTAGCAGAGGAGATAATGCGAGAGAATTTTTCGATTGGCATAGCCGTGTATCCTAATTGGGAAACGCCGTCTCCCAGAAAGTAATTATGCAAAACAATTTTGTTGTTTGCATATATGGAAGAGATTTTAGGCATTGTTGCAATTAGTTGATAGAGGTCTTGCCCATAGCCTAAGTATTGCTCTGGTGCTAATTTGACTATTACCTGCTTTAATATATCGGTCTTAAAAATCTTTTTAGCAAGCGAGTTTGCAAATCCAAAGCTAGTCTCATTGAAGAATAATTTTTGGCATAGCTCTTT
This sequence comes from uncultured Verrucomicrobiota bacterium, assembly GCA_937911295.1. Classification (GTDB taxonomy): domain Bacteria; phylum Verrucomicrobiota; class Kiritimatiellia; order RFP12; family UBA3636; genus RGIG990. The sequence goes on along the minus strand of CALDQE010000008.1, from coordinate 14,534 downwards.
TGTGGGATAAAGCCCTTTAATTTTATTTTCAAAGCGTAAATAACGACGGTATCCTTTTAGGGTTTGTTTTGAAATTGTTCCTGTTTTAATGGGTCTAGAGCCAAAGAGGAATAAATCAACATTTTTCCGTGAAATTGTTTTATATGCCCTTTCGCATGCCTTTGGGATAAAGGTGTCGTCTGCATCAAGAAACATTATATATTTACCATTAGCGGCAAGGATACCCTGTTTTCTGGCTTGGAAAGGGTCTGTACGTTTACCCATTTGAAGAATAACAAACCTATTGTCTTTTGAAGTTAATTTGTAGAAATTTTCTACAGTATCATCTGTTGAGCCGTCGTCGACAAAAATGAATTCACATTCCTTTAAGGATTGTGCTTTAAGAGACTCAACGCATCGTTGAAGAGTTTTAGTCCCATTATAAATAGGGACGATAACAGAGACAAGGGTATCCTTCATCGTTCTTTACTCCATTCTAACGCGTGGGTCAAGCCATGCATAAATTATATCTGAAATCAGGTTTGAAAGCTGATAGAGTATTGCTCCGATGATTACAACGGCTCGCACCATAGCAATATCAGAAGAATTTACTGCATTTAATCCAATGCCGCCAAGCCCTGGAATGCCGTAGAAGCTTTCTAGAAGAATACTACCTGTAAAAAGGAATGGAATGGAAAGGCTTATATTTGTGGTAATTGGGATAAGACTATTGCGGAGAACATGTTTTATTAGGATATATGTAGGGCGTAAGCCTTTGGCAATAGCCGTTCGGACATGAGGCTTGTTTATTTCATCCATAATTACTGTGCGATAAAAGCGGACATCGCCACCAAGCCCATTGATTACACCGATGATTACAGGTAAGCATAGGTATGTCCAATTTTCGTAGCCCCAAATAGGGAATAGCTTTAGTTTATATGCGAGGAAATATTGTCCAGCTGTCACCCAAATTACATAGTTTACACTCATAAGCATTGTTGTGCCAGCAAGAGCAACCTTATCTTGCCATTTGCCAGCAAAGGCAGCACAGATTAAGCTTATCCCGATTGCTACAAGAGTTCCTATAACAAGGATTGGCAGCGTAAGCGACAATGAAATCAAAACACCATTTTTTAAAACCTCAAGCACAGGTTGCTGGTAGTCAATGGACTCTCCCCAATCACCCGTAATTAAATCACCTAGAAAACTGAAGAATTGAATAAATAAAGGGCGGTCATAGCCGTGTATGTGGTCATATTCAGCAATCGCTTCGGCTGTAGCATTTTTCCCTAAAACAAGTAACGCAGGGGATCCTCCAACAACATTAAACAAAATAAATGTGATTAGAGCGACCCCTAGGAGGGTAGGGATAAGTTGTAAAAGTCGTTTTAGAATGTATTTTTTCATTAAATTGATTCAATCTGTATCAGTTTTAAACTAACTCAGGCAACATTTTACCATAAATTCCCCCAGATTCATACCATTCTTTTTAAAATTTGACAAAGTAAATGCATCACTTAACGCAGAAGGGGGGCATTTAGTTTGTCGTATCCATTTGTACGATTAGCCATTTTTGCTTGCTAAGAATAAACGCTTTATATTATAATATAAAACAAATTTAACCCATAGAAATTTAGGTATAAGAATTATGAAAAAAATTGGTGTCGGTATTTTAGGCTTTGGTACAGTTGGTGCTGGTGTTGCAGCTGGTCTTATAAAAAACCGTGCTCTAATGGCAGAGCGCACAGGTATTGATATAGAGCTACGTAAAATTGCGGATTTAGATATTACAACAGACCGTGGAGTTGCTGTTGATCCAACTATTCTTTCTACAGATGCATTTGCAGTAGTGAACGATCCAGAAATTGATGTTGTCGTTGAGCTGATTGGTGGTACAGGTATTGCTAAAAAGCTAGTTATTGCGGCACTTGAGGCAGGTAAGCCTGTTGTTACTGCAAATAAGAAGCTTCTAGCCGAATATGGTAGTGAGATATTCCCTCTTGCAGCAGAGAAGGGCGTTGATATTTTCTATGGTGCATCAGTAGGCGGAGGTATTCCTGTAATTCGCTCTCTACGCGATGGTCTTGTAGGAAATGAAATTGAGACAATATATGGTATTTTAAATGGCACTTGCAACTACATCCTAACAACAATGGAAAAGGATGGTTTACCATTTGATGTCGTGCTAAAGAATGCTCAGGAGCTAGGCTTTGCTGAAGCAGACCCAACGCTTGATGTAGACGGCTTTGATACACTTCATAAGGGAGCAATTCTAGCTGCACTTGCCTATGGTATTCAGCCTGATGTTCATCAGCTATCGGTTGAGGGCATCCGTAATAAGGTTGATGCAGAGGATATTAAGTATGCAGCTGAATTTGGCTACAAAATTAAGCTTCTAGCTATTATCAAGAAGCACGAGGAAGAGATAGAGCTACGTGTTGCTCCAACACTTGTTCCTGCAGATGGTATGCTTGCTTCGGTTTCTGGTGTGTTTAATGCTGCCCTAATAAAGAGCGATCTTGATGATAAGACACTTTACTATGGTCGTGGTGCAGGAAGAATGCCAACCGCTTCTACCGTAATTGGTGATATTGCAGATGTTGCTCGCAATCTTGTTGCTGGCTCACACCGTGCCACAGCAATGCCAGTAACAAAGCGTGAATATAAGCTAATGGACCCGGGTTCAGTAAAGAGCCGTTATTATGTTCGCATTTCTATCAAGGATGCTCCAGGCTCTTTTGCTACAACTGCTAGCATCTTTGCTAAGAATTCTGTTAGCTTCTCAGCTGCAATGCAAAAGGATTCTGATAGTAGTAATGGATTTGCTACTGTTATTATTATTACACATGAAACCTCAAAGGCAAATATGGATGCCACACTCAAAGAACTTGCAGAAAATAAAATCTCAGGGATTGCACCTATCTGTCTAGGTATTGAGGATTAAATTTAAGAATATGAACATTGCGTAATTACGCATAAAAGTTAAAAACTAAGAAAGAGAAAAATTAAAATGAGTCGTCAATTCTCTGTTGCTGTTGCTGGCTGCACAGGTGCAGTTGGTGTGGAAATGCTAAAGGTTCTAGAGGAACGTAATTTCCCAATCTCAAAGATTAAACTGCTTGCTTCATCACGTTCAGCAGGTAAGAAAATGAAGTTTCGTGGAGAGGATGTTGTTGTTGAGGAGCTAACTCATGATTCCTTTAAAGGTGTAGATATCGCTCTATTTAGTGCAGGTGGATCAATTTCTAAGGAGTTTCGCCAAAGCGTAGTTGATGCAGGTGCAATAATGATTGATAATTCAAGTGCATTTCGCATGGATGATGATGTTCCACTAGTGGTTCCAGAGGTAAATCCAGAGGATGTTAAGAACCATAAAGGTGTTATTGCAAATCCTAACTGCTCAACAATCATCATGCTAGTTGCAGTAGCTCCTTTACATAAGGCATTTGGCTTGAAGCGCCTTGTCGCAAGCACCTATCAAGCAACAAGTGGTGCAGGTGCAAAGGGTATGGAGGAAATGCTTGTTCAGACACGTCAGGTTTTGAATGACGAGCCAATCGCACCAAATGTTTTTGCTCATCGTATTGCATTCAATCTAATTCCTCATATTGATGTATTTACTGATAATGGTTACACAAAGGAAGAGCTTAAGATGCTTAATGAGACTCGTAAGATGCTTCACGATGATTCTATCAAAGTGTCTTGTACCTGTGTTCGTGTTCCAGTAATGCGTGCACATTCAGAGTCATTGAATCTTGAGTTTAAGACAAAGGTAACTCCAGAAATGGCTCGTGAGGTGCTTGCTAAGGCTGCTGGTGTAACTCTAAAGGATGATCCATCTGCTAAGGTATATCCTATGCCAGTTGATGCTTCCGGTCAGGGTAATGTTTATGTTGGCAGAATCCGTCAGGATATCTCACGCGATGATGAGTGTGGTCTGGATATCTTCGTTGCCGGTGATCAGGTGCTTAAAGGTGCAGCATTGAATGCTGTACAGATTGCTGAGCTGGTTGCAGCACTTTAATGGTATAGTCTACATTTAATGTAGACAATTCAGGGAGAGGAGAGCTTATGGCTATAGATACATTTCAGGACATTCGCCGAGTAATGCCTGAGCTCTCTGATGTCAGTGCCACAATGTGGCATCTCTCCTCATTTGACAAATTAAGCCCAGAGCAGGTTAAGAGCTACTTTTCAAAGGCAGAGCTTGAGGAATGCTCTGGGTTTACTCATGCCCAACGTAAAAGCGAGTGGCTTGCAGTCCGTATCGCTTTAAAGCGCCTTCTATTGCAGGATGGCATACTCAAAAATCCTTTGCATATGAGCGTTCGTAAAACAAAGCTGGGTGCACCCTATATCGTAATCTATGAGCCAGAGACGGGACGCTATGTTCAGCTTAATTGCTCCCTCTCCCATAAGGATAAAATAGTCTTTGCCGCATATGCTAAAAATAGTAGGCAACGCGTTGGTGTTGATATGGAGCGTCGCTCTTGGCGTATCCCATGCCTAAGACGAAAATTTGTTTCTGAACATGATGTTCTTTTAGAGAAGGGCGATTATATAGGTGATAAAACGGTCCTTTGGACTTTTAAGGAAGCAACCTCAAAGGTCAGAGGGACGGGCTTTAGATGTGGCTTTGTTAATATCGCCTGTACAGAAAAATCTCTTGGTCTGTGTGAAATTGTGGATGAGGAGAATACGCCGTATATTGGTCATTATTCATGGTTCGGACAATATGCTATATCAATCGTGACCGATATTGTTCCTCTGGAAGGCGATATGCCTCGCCCCGAGCACCATCGATATGGTATGCTTGAAAGGCTTGCTCGTGCTAGACGCCTAAAAAAACTTCAAACAGAGCGACTAAATGCTCGTAAAAACCAAATTATTCGCATTTGATTGAGGCTCATTGGTTATGCTAGATGCAATTTCTGATGCTCTAAATTCTGGGCTGCTAAAATCAGTGCTTACTCTGCTTCGAATGTTGTTCTATGTCCTTTGCTTAGGGACAATTTATGCATTGTGTGTTTCTAATAGTGGTATAAAAGAACAATCCAAGAAGCCTAAGGGTAAGAAATTTTCTAGTGTCGTCCTTATCCCTTTTCTTTTACTTGTTACCACAGGCTTTTGCTATATTTTGATTTATCAAACAACATGGCAGCTCTCTGGTTTTACTAGCCCCCAATTTGTTCAATTTATGGAGCGCTATAATCCTAGAACAGATAATGCCGCTCATAAGCTTATAAGAGGTGAAATTCTTGATAGTAAAGGGAGAGTGCTTGCTAAGACTCAGCCCAATTCGTATATTACTAGAACCTATCCCTATGGGCCAATTACAGCACATATTGTTGGTTATCGCCATCCTACAGAAGGATTGACTGGGCTAGAAAATGCCGCTGATTATATCCTTAGTGGCTATTCGCTCGATAAAGAATCTCAGCTTAAAGCAGCAGGGGAAAATGCTCTTAAGGATGTTCGTAATGTTGGAACAAATCTTGTCCTTACAATTGATGTTGATCTACAGCAAAGAGCTTACGAATTGATGAATGGGCGCAAGGGTGCTGTTGTTGCTATTGATCCCGACACTGGAGCCATAAAGGTTCTGCTTTCCTCTCCATCATATAATCCCAATGAGTTTACTCGTGAACTCTTAATCGATAAGTCTGCACCTCTTCTAAATCGTGCTCTGCATGGACAGTATCCCGCTGGCTCAACCTTCAAAACACTAATCGCAGCATTGATGCTAGAGCAAGGTGTCTCGCAAAATCAACCCTGTCCAGCAGAAGGCTATTATGCTCCAGGAGCCAGACGCCCCATTCGTGACCACGAATACTATACTTATGAAAAACGCGGTTTAAAATGGCATGGTTTCGGCTCTCTTGATTTAGATACAGCACTTGCAAAATCCTCTAACACATATTTTGCTCGTGTAGGTGTTGAATCTGGCGTGGATGCATTTAATAATTTGATTCAACGCTTAGGTTTTAAGGAACGCTATATCTTGTTTGAAGGTGATTCTGGGCGAATATCAACAAGAGAAAGTAAGATCCCATTTCTGGAAAAAGGGATGCGTAGAGAGCTGTCTCAGCTTTCTATAGGGCAGGGTCGCCTTGCAATGACTCCTTTCCACATGGCAATGCTTGCTTCAGCCTTTGCAAATGCTAATGGCGATATTATGACCCCACGAATTGCGGAAAATATGCCAATTTCTGTCTATAGTGAGGGATTTAGCAAAAATGTTGCTGCCAGAGTAAGAAAGGCAATGCGCTATGTTGTAACAAATGGAACTGGTAAGGGGGCAAATCTGACTGGACTTGATGTGTGTGGTAAAACAGGAACAGCACAAAATCCAGGTGGTGATGATCATTCTTGGTTTATTTGCTTTAATAATTCAGGGAAGCAGCATCTAGCCATAGCAGTAATTGTAGAAAATGCGGGCTTTGGGTCTTCTGCTGCATTACCAGTGGCAGTGGGAATCCTTCAGGCAGCAAATGCTTCTGACCCAGAGGCTCCTGCTCATAATATGATAGGAGGTGCCCAATGATTCTGCGTTGCTTTGTTTTGCCATTGAGTATCTTTCTTTCAATGTATTGTAGTGTTTTAGCAACCCGCCTAACTAATTCTCCAACAATTAGTTTTATAGAGCTTGCCCCTTTACTACTGTATGTGGGACTTTTAGCCATTACTACATCTGTGCTTTATTACTCACGCTTCAATGGTAATCTGTCTGTTGTAAGTGTTGCTATGATTCTTTGCGGAATAGGAATGGTGCTACAGCTTAGAGTTGGTACTCTTCATATAGGTATTTCTATATCGCAATTAGTCTACCCTATATCAATATTTGTTCTATTGGCAACATATTTGATTGGACGCCATGGTCGAATATCAAGGCTTGAGCCATATTGGGTTCTCTTTATGGTGCTAGCATTATTGTCAATATGCTTTGTGATGATTTTTGGTAGAAAATATCGTGGTGCAGTATATTTGCCAGGTAATATAAATCCAGTAGAGATAGTGAAGCCATTATTAGTTGTTTCTATTGCGACAATACTAGCTGGACATAGTGCTTTATTGAAGCGAGGGTTTTTGGGAGTACCATTGCCCCCATTGAATATTATTTGGACGCTTGTAATTGTGTGGTCTCCCGCAATGGCTCTTCTAATTTTGCAAGGGGATATGGGAATGTTTGCATTGCTTAATGCTGTGTTAATTGTGATGCTATATGGGGCGACACGACGCATTTTGTATTTGGTTGGTGGTTTAGCTGTAATAATAGTTTTAGGAGGATTGCTAATGCCATTAACCACAAGAGGTGCTGCAAGAATGGCAGCATGGCAGGATCCATTTAGTGTTGCAACAGGGCTTGGCTGGCAGCAGCTACAAGGGCTTGTTGCATTGTATTCTGGTGGTTTGTTGGGGAGTGGTATTGGTGCAGGCACACCGACTGTTGTCCCGATTGTTGAGTCTGATTTTGTTTATATTGTGTTGGGTGAAGAGTTAGGCTTTATCGGGTGTATATGTGTTGTATTATTATATATCGCTTTTGTAGCAGCAGGAATGAAGGTGGCAGAGAATGCTCAAGGTAAAACCTATGAAGAGAGTGTCTATCAACGTACTGTCGCAACAGGGTTAACTGCTTGCATTGCTATTCAATCATTATTAAATATCGGAGGGGTAACGACAGCAATCCCTCTAACAGGTATTCCTTTGCCATTACTTTCTCACGGAGGAAGCTCTTTGATAGCCACAATGCTTATGGTTGGCATTTTGCTCGCTATTTCAGATTATACACCATTACCAAAGACTGCGAAGAAGAAAAAACCTCAAGCAAAGAGGGCACCATCAAAACGTAAAGTAAGCAGACCAAAATCTGAAAAAATGCATGATAAGCCTTTCGGTGGCGAGCCAAATGTCCTAGGAGCAGACTCTACTCCCAAAAAGCGTTCTTCTAGTTCCAGCAAAAAGGGCAGTCATTAAAATGACAGATGAAGCATGGAATGTACTTGTGCAACGGCTTGCCAAATCTAAATTTCGTTCACGATTTAAGCTTGTTGGTAAGGATTTAGAGACCGCTCGCCGTCAATTAGCCACTGGTGAGCTTAGAGGCAAAGCAGAGCAGTGGCTTGAAAATAAGCTGTTTTGTGCAAATCCTATAAATGACGGAAAGCAGACACCTATGCGTGGCTATCCGGTATTTGTCGCACAGCATGCAACAGCTACCTGTTGTCGTGGGTGTCTAGAAAAATGGCATCATATCCCACAAAATCGCCCTCTAACATATGAGGAGCGCGAGTTAGTCCTCGATATTATCATTCGCTGGATAGAGTTACATCTAAACTCAAGTTGCTGAAATTAGCAGAGATTCTGAGTAATGTTGGTAATCCCATTATTTTTTCTTGTAGTATGCAAAAGTAAAAGCACCTTTGCACGGCTTAACATATTAAAAGAGATGCATTTTTGCAAATTACATTAAAAACTGTTATTGTACTGAGATGAGATGAATGCTATAATTAGCAATGTTAATTTGATATTTACCAAATTAAAAGGAAGAAAAATGAAAATAAAGCTCTTGATTATAGGTGCAGCACTATCAGTGTTTTTATTAAATGCACAGGCTACAGAATTATTTGATTGTATTAAAGAAGCAGAAATTTGGCTAAAAAGTTCTTATTCAGAGAACCCTGTAATGCTAAAAGTTGGACTTGAACGGCTTGAAAAGATAGGAGCATCTTCTCTTTCTAATGAGGAAAAGGTTCAGGAAATCAAAAATAAGTTCCCAAAGGCATTTGAGAAAATTTCTGCTGAGGATGCATTTAAAAAAGCATTCGAATTTTCAAATCAAGAGAATTACGCAGAAGCAGTAAAGTGGTATCGCAAGGCAGCTGAGCAGGGTTTTGCTGCTGCTCAATATAATTTGGGTCGTTGCTATTACAATGGCGAAGGCGTACCACAAGATTATGCAGAAGCCGTGAGGTGGTATCGCAAGGCAGCTGAGCAGGGTGATGATAAAGCTCAATACAATTTGGGTGTTTCCTATGCCCACGGTCAAGGCGTGCCAAAAGATTACACTGAAGCCGTGAAGTGGTATCGCAAGGCAGTTGAGCAGGGATATGCACTAGCTCAATACAATTTGGGTGTTTGCTATGCCAAAGGTCAAGGCGTGCCACAAAATTACACTGAAGCAGCAAAGTGGTATCGCAAGGCAGCTGAGCAGGGTTTTACATTTGCTCAATCCGATTTGGCTGTTTGCTATAGAAAAGGTCAAGGCGTTCCACAAAGTTACAATGAAGCCGTGAAGTGGTATCGCAAGGCAGCTGAGCAGGGTCATGCTAAAGCTCAATGTAATTTGGGAGTTTGCTATGCACAAGGTCAAGGCGTTCCACAAAGTTACACTGAAGCTGTGAAGTGGTTTCGCAAGGCAGCTGAGCAGGGTTATGCTCAAGCTCAATACAATTTGGGTTTTTTCTATACCCAAGGTCAAGGCGTGCCTCAAGATTACGCAGAAGCCGCGAAGTGGTATCGCAAGGCAGCTGAGCAGGGACATGCGGGTGCCATAGAAATACTTGAAGTACTTAAAGAATTGGGAGAATATTAAGGTGTAATAATCTACCTATTTTAGTCGGTTATAATAACAATTTTATTGCATACAGTTTTTTACAAAAGAGGTCGCGACAGCGCCCTCTTTGGAGCAATTAATTATGGGATGGAATAAGAATAGAAAGAAGATTTTTAATTCCGACAACAAAATATTCAGTTTTTTATGTACATTTATTTTGTTGTTAATTGGAGCAGGTATTTTATCAATCTCTCATGCAATATATGTTACTGAAGGAGAAACTCTGAGGGTAGAAATATTAGATGGTTTTGCTCTAATTATTATTTGTTTTACTCTAGTTTATAATATTATATGGCTAATAAGAAAAATGATAAAAAAGTAGAGCCAATAAAATTTCCTAAATGAAGGGTGATATATTATGAATATTAAATTCACAAAAACAAATATCATTTTTTATGAGTTGTTAGGTGTTTTGCTATTACATTTAGGTGAAATTATACTTAGATTTCCGTGCAATCACACGGACGGTATGTTCTTTGATTTTAGACCATGTGTTGGAGTGCTAGCTTTGTTTGAGGTGGTGTACTCGATACGTAAGCGAGAAATTTGCATATTGTTTTGGATTGTTTATTCCTTGACTTTTACAATTCCTGTAATAGAGCATAACTTTAATATCCTTGTGCCTTATGAAGTTTGGACAGATCGAGGTATGCCTTCATGGGGAACATACAAAGTTGAAGAAAAAAGAGGTGAAATTTCATCTCCATATTCTTTTCCCAACATATTAATCATGGATGAATAACCCTAATACCGCAAGGGTTTTGTATAGGTGATATAACTTGGGGAGAGCTAGAGGACCATGCGAGGGGCATCCTTAATAGGAAATAAAAAATGAATATTATAAAAAAAATCGAAAAGTTATTTATAATAATAATGTCTATAATTTTAGTATATATGATATTTGAAATTTGGTGGAGTTACCCAAGTAATCATGGGGGTAGTTTTTATAGTTATCTTATACCTACTTTAATTTCTATGATTTTAGGGATAACTAATATTCTCTTATTTAAAGGATCAAAGACTCTTTTTCTATTGTCCATCATTTGTTTAGTTTTAATTTTTATTTCTGATTGTTTTAATCTTTATGTTAACTATGATGTTTGGTTAATGAGAGGGATGCCAAATTTCGGTGAGTATACAATAACAATCATACAAGAAGAATAATAGTATTCCAGTATATTGTTCATATATATGTATATATATAAAATAGGAAATTAGATATGAAACTGAAATTTAAATTTTTTTCTATTTTTGGGGTAGTTTTATTGTTCGCAATAGTCTGTATGTATTTCTATTTTGGAACTATTGTTGTTTTGACAGTACAGGTTGTCGATACAGAATCAATTCCCATCGAGAATGCAAGCATTTCTGTTACAAGTATGAATAACATTAATCCGTGGGAAAGTAACCCGTCTAATGAATTAAGTATTTATACAACAAAAACTGATAAAAACGGTATTGGTGTTATTAAATTTAGATGTATCACTGGTTGGTTTGATTTAGATGTAACATCCGATAATTGTTATCCTTTTATACCTTTAGAGATAGAACTTGAAAATTTCACAACTGCAACAACTCCAATTCCAATACCGACAAAATGCTTTGGGGATGAAATTTTTAAGGAAATAAAGCTATTTAGAAAGAAAAATCCTCAACTAATGTATGGATATAGTACATTTGGGATAAACAAGAAAGCTCCTTATTGGAATGGGCGTTTTGGCTTTGATTTACAACGGTTTGATTGGTTGCCTCCTCTTGGTAATGGAGCTGTTGCGGATTTCTATTATGTTAGAGATATGCAGGAAGGATCTCTACAAATGGGAGAAACCAACAAAGTTTTACGAAAAAATTATTTTCACTTTCCAGTGGGTGAAAAAAATTATCCAACCAATGGTTGTGTTGTAGGAAGAATTGAGTTTCCAGAAAACGGTGGTGCATATATAAGAAAAAAAACAGGCAATAAGTTTTTTCAATCAACGTACGAGGCAGATTTAACAGCAGAATATATAACATCAATTCCAATAGTTTTCTCTTCACCAGAATATAATAATGCTATCTTACGACAAATGCCGATTCTTGAGGAAGACGAGTATATGGTTGTTCGTTCTCGTGTGAAATGCGATAACGAAGGCAATATTGTATCTGCTAATTATTCTAAAATATTGGGGTATTTTGATTTCGGATTTAAAATTGATGTTCGCAGTGTTGTTTTTAATCCTAAAATAAATGACACTAATCTAGAATTTGATCCAAACCAAAATCTTTATCAAGGGGATGTCGGTCGAAGTAATACACCATAAGTAATTATGATTTAAATCGATTGGGTAACATGAACCACATCTTTAATTTCGTAAGGGGTATGAATATGATGTTGGCAAGACTATTGGTGCATAAGGAGGAAGACAAACTTCAAAAATTAAAATTCAAGTTGATTCTAATGGATATATTCATGCTCATCCGTGGCCATAAAAAAGGATTTGTATTATGTTAAATAATTTAGAAATTTTTTCAAAAGTTGCAAACAAAAATAATATGACTCTTACTGTTGATAAGAGTGGTAAATGTGACTGTGTTATAATTGAGGGATTGGATTTTTTAAAGCTAGAAGACGAATGTATTTTCATAAATTGCGATGATCAAGAAGCAAAATCTCTTTTGACAGCATGGCTTAGTGGCGAATTTATGGGTGATTATGATGTTGATTTACATTTGTCTAAGTTGCTTGCAATCAAAGGACACCTTACAAATGATTTGGCAACAAAAATCATACACGAAGAAATATGGAGCGGTTACAATTGCAAGCAAATGTTTTTATCTTATATTTGCAATATGAGTGACTATGAAAAATTACTATCTCAGTTTCTTTTTTCTATGCCTTGTGATTTTAGAGATGGTTTATTTGTTGCAACCATGTATGGTGATTCACCTAAGGTAGATGATATTCTTATTTATGCGTTTTCAGAGTGGTATAAAAGTGGAGATTGGTACCCAGTAGGCACTGGTGAAGACGGTTGGTTGGAATATTTTCTTAAGAAGTGGATTAAAATATATCCAATAGAAAAATTTGAAGTTCCCCTTAGAGCATATTTTGATGTCTGCATTTGATGATAGATTCTATATAGTTGGCACAAAATTCAGTAGTTAGATTTAGATAACGCAGATAACGCAAGTATTTTTTTCTATAAACTTGCCCCTGTTTAATACAGATTTTCATATGTGTTCACCACTTAACTCTCAGGTCACTGTACAAATTAAATGCACCACCTAACACCCAAAGTGTCGCATCAAGTTTGTCTTTTGGCACTGCCATCGTTATTCAACCAAATACCTTGACACAGAAACCAGCTTATATTATTATGGTTGCCGATTCTTTCATCCTATTATTATGCGTTGGCTTAACCGTGACCCAATCGAGGAAAATGGTGGTATCAATCTGTATACGTTCTGTGGGAATGATGCAATAAATAAATTTGATATTATGGTTGGTTAATTGTAAAAGAGGTAAAAAAATGAAAAACTACATAATTTTAACACTTGCATCTATTCTAATAATGGTGGTTATATTATTATTTGTTTTGATAAAAGATAATAATTCAACCACTCTTAAATGTCGTAGTTATGAAACAGCGATGAATGTTCTCTCGAATCCAGAAGATAAAGAAGTTTTCAGAAAAATATCTGCAATAGATGATGTAGATGCTCTTAGGATTATTGTCTTTTCAACCCGTAGTGCTGCTTGGCCCATGGAGGCAGGTGCTAATGAGGATTTTGATAATTTGTTATTTGATATTCATTTATGTGCATTAGAAAAGTTGATTTCAATAAATACTGATGAATCTAAATATAGTGTAGACTTTTATAAACGAGTTTTCCCGTTTGATGGTTGTATTTCACATATTGTAGAAGATATAGAATAGCTCAATTCTTACTTTAATCCAACACCTAACGATACCTACCTTGAACCAAAGGTGGTACACCAGTCATACATGGTTTAATTAACTCTCACTATTGTGGATAAATCTACGCTTCAACTCGCAATTTTATATAACAACTTAAACTCCAACAGCTTAAGTAAAAAGGCTCTTCCTGCAAAGTGTGGGTAAGTACTTTTGCAGGAAGAACCATATTTACTTATGGAGCAAAACAACATGAATCTTCTCGTTCTTATTTTATTCACATTTAGCAGCATCGTTTGGGGCAATAATCTGTACTTGTTAGCATTACCAATCTCTGAATATGTCAACACTGAAATTTCAACAAACATTGTGCTTGGTACTACATTTCAGGATTTTAGGGAAATTAATCTGGTGCCAAATATCTTTGAGAATAAATAGTAATTTACTTTCTTAGTGGCAATTTGGTACATTACTAATTATGAAAGTTAAAGCATTGTTTTTGTTTGTTACGATATGTTCTATTTGTAAGGCTGACATCATTCAGTTTGATGCATCCGTTTGTGATAGCATTTTGGTAACAAATATTTCAAAAGTAGTTTCTTGGGAAAGCGTAAACTCACCAACCATACTTAGTTCCGTACACGAAACCTCAAGCCTTTGGAATCAACCGTGCTTAGAAACTAGAAGAATATGCTTTAACAATGCATCGCCACTTGAGTTTGCTGGTGTCAACACCAACTTGTATAATAAAATAATCGTTGTAGCAGATTGCAATAGCCTTATGCCTTGGTCAACTCTAATTGACACTATCCCTGCTCTTGCTGCTAATCCTGTGGCTTTCTCTAATGAGATTTTTACATTTTCAACAACTAATTGCATTGGTTCTTCTAGTGTCATAATCAATGGTAGTGAAAGTACAGAGATTCCTTTAAACAGCAGTTTTATTATGGAATTTGTACCTAGCAACACAACTAGCTTAAACAACATCTTTATTGGTGGTTCTCCCGCAACTCCTTACTGGAATCGTTCTTGGGATGGATGTA
>CALDQE010000007.1 GCA_937911295.1 uncultured Verrucomicrobiota bacterium | reverse complement strand
CTAGACGACAAGACAGATTTCAAGCTACCGCCAATGCCTTCGGCGAAACGCGGAGAATAAAGAGACTCGGAGACACGGAGAGTATTCTGGGGATATTATTGCTTGCACTTTCCCTCCTTTGTCCTCCGTACTCCGTGTTAGGCGAAAACAAGGAGCAAAGCGAGTATATCTGTGAGGGTAAAAACTTAAATATGTTTTTTATCCCTAAGGGATAAATTATATTGCATACTTTTATCAAAATTTGCTACAATACAAATAAAGATGGGCGACAAATTTTGCCCCGTTGTCACAATGTTTTTAAAGAAATTTAGGTATTTATGCATATCTTATTCGACGCACGCACTGCAACACCTCGTTTCTCTGGCATAAGCCGTTACACCGCATCCCTCGCTTGTGCCCTAGCTAAACTATTTAAAGAATCTGGGGATAAGTTAACTATTGTCCGCCACCCAAATTGCAATTTCCATCTTCCTGAAATGGAAAATGTGTTGCTCACAACTTGTATCGCACCCCCAGATGACCCCAATGGGCAGTTGCCTATGAAACGCCTTGCAGAGCAACTAAAACCAGATATCTACCATACTCCTCATAGAATGTGCCCAACTATAGGCTATGACTGCCCTATTGTTATCACCATTCATGACTTTAGCCCAATTAAATGTCGTGCAGAAAAAACACCTCAAGAAAGCATCGCTTTTATGGCATCAATGAGTACTGCCCTGAAAACTTGCACTCGTGCAATGACCGTTTCAAAAAATACACTAAATGATGCCAAGGCTGTATTTCCACAATTTGCTGATAAATGCGTAGCTATTCCTCATGGTGTTAGCGAAGAGTTCCAGCGCGAGGAGAACGAGGATATTCTTAACCGTGTCGCAGCTGGTTATGGTTATTCACGAAACTCAATTTTGTATCTCGGTGGCACCCAACCACACAAAAATATCCCAAATTTATTACGCGGATATGCAAAAGCTCTCCCTCTATTAAATGGTGCTGAGCTCGTGCTTGCTGGATTTAATTGCAACAAAACCTCGCACCTAGTTGAATTGATTGACTCACTGGGTATTACTGAAAATGTTAAGTGGATTGGTGGGATTATTGACGCGGATCTTCCTGTTGTCTTGAGCTCAGTAAAAGCATTTGTTATGCCTAGCCTATATGAAGGCTTCGGATTAACCGTGCTTGAGGCAATGGCTGTTGGCACTCCTATCGCCTCCTCTACTGCTCCAGCACTTAAAGAGCTTGCGGGTGATGCTGCGTGCTACTTTGACCCACTTAACCCAGAAGCCATCTCACAAGCAATTATCAACACAATGCTTGACAACACTCTACGAAATAGCCTAATAGCTGAATGCAAAATACGTGCTAAGGAATATTCGTGGGATAATGTAGCAAAAGCAACTGTTGAACTTTACAAAAAAGCACTCATGCAATAATATAAAGCATCTACGGAGACAATATGAAATTAAAATTTATCCTAATAATTTCTATCGGCATTGGTATACTGGCTGCAATAATTTGTCGCGGCTGGATTGATATGAAGAACAAAGAGATAGAAGAATTAAAAGCAAAAATTCTTAAAAGAGGTGAACGCATTGCTGTTATTGCTGCAGCCCGACCTCTCGCACAAGGAACGGTTATTTCTTATGAGGATATTGGCGTAAAGGAAATTGAAGTATCTTCTATGCGCTCTGATAACATAAAAAAAGAGGATGCTGACTCAATTATTGGCAAACGCATATCAAATTCAATTTCCAAAAATGGTCCTCTTCTTTGGTCTGACATTGAGGGCGGCAAGCCTCGCCAGAAGACCTTCTCCGAGAGCATTCAAAAAGGAATGAGAGCAGTATCAATTCCAGTATCTGGAGCAGCTGCTGTTTCTGGCATGGTTCGTCCTAACGATTGTGTAGATATTCTTGGCTCATTTGCTCTTCCTTCTGCAAATGGGAACCCAGAGGAAGCTGAGCTAGTGACATTAACTGTTTTACAAAATGTTACAGTATTAGCGACTGGCACAGAGACTCATCGCTCCCTAATGTCAAACTCAAGCCGTTCAACCGGATATAGCACAGTAACCCTTCTCGTTACCCCACGAGAGGCAGAGCTACTTGTATTTACACAACAAATTAAGGGAAGACTTGCCCTATCACTACGCAACCCTTCTGATGTGCATTTTGAAAGCGAGCTACCACGAGTTGATTTTAACCATGTTGAATCAAAGCTCAAAGAATTAAATGAAGCTCGCCAAAAGAATATTAGAAAAAGATAATTTGATTTAACAATTAAGCACTTAGGCAAAATATTATGACTACTCTTACCCTTTATAAGAATGGCGACGCTCCAATTAAATTAACGCTTCACGATGGCACTTACACACTTGGTAGTGATTTGAATTGTCGCATTCCTCTTAAGGAAGGGGCTGGTGTTTGTCCACGCCATGCAATTCTTAATATCAATGATGGCAAATATTTAATAAGAGATATAGGGGATGGAACAGCAATTCTTGTTAATGGTGAACCAGTAGACAGGAAAGCTGAGGTATTTACCTCAACACCAATAACCCTAGGTGCATATACAATTGTTATTGGAAATATACCAGATGAAGAAGATGCTCCATTAACCCCAACAAATCAAGCCCCAACAGCCATTGACGAGCAAGCCAATTCCGCCGTCAATGAGCCAGCTCAAGGATTTGATGAGCCAGAGAAAATTACAGAGCCAAGTGTTTGCACAAATTCTCAACCAACCTACGAAGCAAATATAACCACATCCGATGATGAAGAAGCGGCTGCTTCCCCATTGACGCAGATGATGCGTTCAATTAAGGCACAAATTCATGCTGAGCTAATTGACCGATTAGACATCAAGCGTCTATCTGTATCACGAATTGACACAGATGAACTTAGACAGCGTGCCAGAGAGACTCTTCAGGCAATCATAAATGATGTCAGGAGCAGACTTCCAGAGGGGATTGATGCAGCACGCCTAGAGCAAGAAATTTTGAATGAGGCTTTGGGATTAGGTCCACTGGAGGATTTACTTGCTGATGACACAGTAACAGAAATTATGGTTAATGGACCGGACAAAATTTTCGTTGAACGCAACGGCAAGCTAGTTCTTTCTGGGAAGACATTTATGGATGCACAGAGTGTTATGTCCGTAATAGAGCGTATTGTTGCACCGCTTGGGCGTCGTGTTGACGAGAGTCAACCATATGTTGACGCCCGCCTAGCCGATGGTTCTCGTGTAAATTGTGTAATTCATCCACTTTCATTGATTGGGCCATGTATAACAATACGAAAATTTTCGAAGCGTCAGCTTTTTGATCGGGACCTAATAAACTTTGGCACACTGACAGAGAACATGGCAGAATTTCTCAAGGTTTGCGTAAAGGTTCGCAAGAACATTGTTGTTTCTGGTGGTACAGGTTCTGGTAAGACGACGCTACTAAATGTTTTGAGTAACTACTTGCCTATTGGGGAGCGTATCCTCACGATTGAGGATGCAGCAGAATTAAGGCTCAATCAGCCACATTTAGTACGACTTGAGGCGCGTCCTCCAAATATAGAGGGTCGTGGTGCAATCACAATTCGTGACCTCGTTCGCAATGCCTTGCGTATGCGTCCAGATCGCATTATTGTGGGAGAGTGTCGTGGTGGAGAGGCATTGGACATGCTTCAGGCTATGAACACTGGACATGACGGGTCATTAACGACAGTCCATGCGAATGCACCACGTGATGTAATTGCCCGTTTAGAGACGATGGTATTGATGTCGGGAATGGAGTTGCCTTCTCGTGCTATTCGTGAGCAGATTGCCTCAGCGATAGATATTATTGTACATGAATCTCGTTTAAGCGATGGTTCGCGTAAAGTAACCTGCATATCAGAGGTAGTAGGGCTTGAGGGCAATCAGATTACGATGCAGGACATTTTTGAATTCAAGCAGACTGGAATTTCCGCACAAGGCAAGGTTATAGGCCACTACCGTGCCACAGGTGCAGTGCCAACCTTCTTCACAGACTTGGCAGCACGCGGCATCACGCTTGACCCAGCCATCTTCCAACCATAAACACAGATGGAGTGATTTGTCGCTGGCGCTTATGCCTTCGGCGAAACACGGAGCACACGTAGAAAGCTATGCTTCGCCTCATGTTCATTTATGTGTGCTTAATAGCACGCATGTGTTGCTTCTCTTTCGCTATATTAAATTTGTTGTAATATCAGTAAAAAACTCTTTACTCCAAATTTCGATTTTTGATTTATCCGGAATAAATGGAAGCACATCCTTTTTAGCCTGTTCAAAATCTATTGAATCAAAGCGTTCTAACAATAGACCCCTTAATTCATTTATACCAAATTCTGCTTGTGGATTTATTGCTCCTGACTCTTCTAGTCTTGCTTTCAAATGCGTAAAGTTAATAGATGTATTATTTGCCAAATAAAAGACATAATCATAAAGATCTCTACCCTTTACTCTATTTTTCCACGAACGACAAATAACCGCATGAAGCTTTCCTGCGAACAATGATTCTGCATCATAAAGCTTAACCTGATAAGGAGAAGGCAACAAACGATATCGATTTTCAAATGTAGCAAATGGCGGAGGATTTGTATCTATCTCAAATTTAATTTTAATAACCTCATTTGAATTTATATTTAAATCGGAACCATAAATACGCAAAATATGCTCTTTTGTATTTCCCTTTAAAAAAGCTGATTTTATTGCAGACTCCTGAGTTTTCTCTTTTTCTTCTATAGAAAACTCAAGCCCTAAAGAGGACAACTCTGCTTTCACACCAGAAAAGTAACTCTTTAATTCAAACTGATTATCTGGTTCTATTAAGGAAAAATCCAAATCCTCAGAAAAACGGTCAAGACCATAAAAAATTCGTAATGCAGTTCCTCCATAAAATGCGGCTTTTTTAAAAAAACCAGCTCGCGACAATCCACATAGGACTATTTCCTGCAATATTTCTTTAAGTGCATTTTTCTTTCCCTCTGTCGTATTTGTTAAATACCGAGAAAGCATTTGCTGTAAAACCGTCTGCATTATTTCATTCTCCTGACAAATTTAACTAAAAATTTTAAATTATTTGAATGGTATAATGGAGCTAGTGTTTCTATTGCTGACAAATCCAGCTTCTTAAATTCAGCTTCATCTATACGTAAATCATCAAATAATAGAGACCTAAACTCTTTCAAATTTCTAACTGGTGGAAGTGTGTATAATTTATCACACAGTGCTTTTTCCGCTGTCGCTATTTGGTATGAATAACCTTTTTCCTCACATAACAAAACACCTAATGGATAAGCAGCAACAGGAATATCATTATATGTAAATAGACCGAATTTGTTTTGATATTTTTTTGCTTTTCGCTTATTAAATGTTGCTGACGTATAAGTTTTATATACTGCTTCAGGAATAAGCGAATAAACATAAAGGGCATAATCAAAAGACAAATATGATGGACCTAATATATAGCCTGCCAAATACTTTCCATCAACATTTTCATCTGTTTCATACAATCCACGGGTAATTTGTATCAAACGACCAGCACGAACTTCGCGTCTTATTTTATTTTTAATATCTGTATAATTTTGATATTTAATTGCTAAATCATCAAACGAAACAACCATTATTTCCTCCATTTAGTTTTATATTATACAACTTTTTGGAGAAAATCAAGAACTTTCTTGCATTTCCATACCCATCCGTACACGGATGGAGTGATTTGTCTCTGGCGCTTATGCCTTCGGCGAAACACAGAGCACACGTAGTGTGATTTTCCTGAGAAAGGAGACACGGAGAGTGTTTTGGGGTTGTTGTTAATAATTGCTAGTAAATTCTCTCTTGTCCTCCGTACTCCGTGTTAGGCGAAAGCAATGAGTGCAACGCACATAAATTTTTCTCCCGCAGAGAGGACTAATTGTCGCTAGCGTTTGTGGGGGGAGCAATCGCTAGCGACATATTTTATTTTGCACTTTTGCTTTATCAAAATTTCATATTGCTAAATAAATAATGTTATCTTATAATATCACTAAAAATTTGATATTTGACAATTGAACATAAGGAATTTGTTCTCTCGAATGAGAAAGAGCATTCGAGAGAGTTTTATCTCATTGTAATTTTCTACAAAGCATAAAACTAAATAAAATTCACAAATAGATGTTTTCTTTCAATCCCTTTCACCCTAGTAGGTGCTCCTCAAGAAGTTGGTGGGTTGTGATTTGATGTTTTCTTTCAATCTCTTTCACCCCAAGTGGATTTATCATCAAATCAATTTCAGTTGTGATTTGATGTTTTCTTTCAATCTCTTTCACCCTAGCCAACCAGCAATAATACCCAGAAAAGTTGTGATTTGATGTTTTCTTTCAATCTCTTTCACCATTACACCCTTGCGGGATTTCTACAACCAAGTTGTGATTTGATGTTTTCTTTCAATCTCTTTCACCTCATGCGAATGAGAGCATTAAGCTCATCCAGTTGTGATTTGATGTTTTCTTTCAATCTCTTTCACCCGTTTATTCTGCGTGAATGGCTTTCTTTCGGTTGTGATTTGATGTTTTCTTTCAATCTCTTTCACCATCGAAGACCAACACCCAGCAGAATTAGTGTTATGATTTGATGTTTTCTTTCAACCTCTTTCACCGGAGTTTCTTCCCTTATTAGTTTAATAGTTGTTGTGATTTGATGTTTTCTTTCAATCTCTTTCACCTTTGTGCGTCAAGAGTAGTGTAGAGTTCTTGTTGTGATTTGATGTTTTCTTTCAATCTCTTTCACCTTATCGTTGGAATCGTGCATTGCGAAAAAGGTTGTGATTTGATGTTTTCTTTCAATCTCTTTCACCCAAATGCACGCCAAACAATGCGAGGTTGATAGTTGTGATTTGATGTTTTCTTTCAATCTCTTTCACCCCACAAGCTCCTTACGAAAGTATGCCTTGTGTTGTGATTTGATGTTTTCTTTCAATCTCTTTCACCCTGGTTGTTGAGCACTCGGTGAAAGAACTAGTTGTGATTTGATGTTTTCTTTCAATCTCTTTCACCCCATAAAGGGGGCTAGCAATGGGGCGGAGAGTTGTGATTTGATGTTTTCTTTCAATCTCTTTCACCGTAATTTGTACCGCCTCCAGCTTCCCAGTGTTGTGATTTGATGTTTTCTTTCAATCTCTTTCACCTAACCAAATAATGCTTTAGGGCAAGGAATAGTTGTGATTTGATGTTTTCTTTCAATCTCTTTCACCAAGACATCGAAGAGCAAGCAGGAGCTTGGGGTTGTGATTTGATGTTTTCTTTCAATCTCTTTCACCTTCTACATACTCACATGTATAAAGTGCTAGTTGTGATTTGATGTTTTCTTTCAATCTCTTTCACCCTACATTGTGGAACGCGCAGCGAGCTGCAGTTGTGATTTGATGTTTTCTTTCAATCTCTTTCACCTAATCATCTTCATCAGCAATCACATTTTGGTTGTGATTTGATGTTTTCTTTCAATCTCTTTCACCTCTGTAACGGAGCATAGAGCATCTTCTACGTTGTGATTTGATGTTTTCTTTCAATCTCTTTCACCTGACTAAGAAGCACGCCCAAACGCCTGACGGTTGTGATTTGATGTTTTCTTTCAATCTCTTTCACCTTCCAAAGCAAAAGCCTCGCTCCACATTCTGTTGTGATTTGATGTTTTCTTTCAATCTCTTTCACCAATAAAAGAACATTTTAACCAAAGGTCGATGTTGTGATTTGATGTTTTCTTTCAATCTCTTTCACCCTACCCTCGCACGGTCTGCTGATTGCTCTGTTGTGATTTGATGTTTTCTTTCAATCTCTTTCACCAAACATAAGCACAATGGTAATTACAACAGGTTGTGATTTGATGTTTTCTTTCAATCTCTTTCACCCGGCATACCAAATCAGTACACGCCTCACTAGTTGTGATTTGATGTTTTCTTTCAATCTCTTTCACCCCCTTTAGCTAAAGATGCTACTATTTGCTTGTTGTGATTTGATGTTTTCTTTCAATCTCTTTCACCCGGCATAAATATTAGCGAAGTGCCTACAAGTTGTGATTTGATGTTTTCTTTCAATCTCTTTCACCTCATGGAAAACAAAGTCAACAGTTTTTTTTAGTTGTGATTTGATGTTTTCTTTCAATCTCTTTCACCGACAAATCAACACGATAGTAAGCCCTCTAGGTTGTGATTTGATGTTTTCTTTCAATCTCTTTCACCATTGATTATGTGAAGGGAACTGCAAGAGTGTTGTGATTTGATGTTTTCTTTCAATCTCTTTCACCACATATTAAACGTGTTGGCGTTGCTGTAAGTTGTGATTTGATGTTTTCTTTCAATCTCTTTCACCCATTTAGTTTCGTTAGTTTTATATATTAGTTGTGATTTGATGTTTTCTTTCAATCTCTTTCACCTATCTTCTGAAATTGAATAAGTTTCTTGTTGTTGTGATTTGATGTTTTCTTTCAATCTCTTTCACCTACGACGGTGAAAATTAGCCATTTGATATAGTTGTGATTTGATGTTTTCTTTCAATCTCTTTCACCTAGCTTTTACATCAAAGGTTGAATATTGAGTTGTGATTTGATGTTTTCTTTCAATCTCTTTCACCGAGCTTTTCGGGCTTGGTTGTCTCTTCAGGTTGTGATTTGATGTTTTCTTTCAATCTCTTTCACCTTCTAATTGCTCTTTGATAGTATTATCCAAGTTGTGATTTGATGTTTTCTTTCAATCTCTTTCACCTAGTAACTACATCATTTATATTATATTGTGGTTGTGATTTGATGTTTTCTTTCAATCTCTTTCACCAGTAGGCACTGCTCTAGCGGTCTTCTTATGGTTGTGATTTGATGTTTTCTTTCAATCTCTTTCACCCAAATACATTACGCCAGTCATTTATTGACTGTTGTGATTTGATGTTTTCTTTCAATCTCTTTCACCACAATGCGAGGTTGATATTGTCTTTTTGTGGTTGTGATTTGATGTTTTCTTTCAATCTCTTTCACCATGCCAATAATCTCGTAAGTGACTTCGTAGTTGTGATTTGATGTTTTCTTTCAATCTCTTTCACCTGCAGTTGTCTGCATCTATTAGCAAATATGTTGTGATTTGATGTTTTCTTTCAATCTCTTTCACCTATTTTTTTTCAACCAAGACCTGCCAACTGTTGTGATTTGATGTTTTCTTTCAATCTCTTTCACCAAATAAATTGCATTTCCTATCTGAATACAGTTGTGATTTGATGTTTTCTTTCAATCTCTTTCACCTAGTGCTACATAACCATTCTAACCCGCCGAGTTGTGATTTGATGTTTTCTTTCAATCTCTTTCACCGTATAGCGAATCATGTGCTATTCCAACAGGTTGTGATTTGATGTTTTCTTTCAATCTCTTTCACCTGCAGGATTATCTGGAATCTCACCAGCTTGTTGTGATTTGATGTTTTCTTTCAATCTCTTTCACCAATAGGGTGTACTATTGTGTATGGCTCTAAGTTGTGATTTGATGTTTTCTTTCAATCTCTTTCACCAAGGAACAATGAAAGAATTTGCTGATTTAGGTTGTGATTTGATGTTTTCTTTCAATCTCTTTCACCAAAGCGGCACAATGTTCCGCTAAATGTTCGTTGTGATTTGATGTTTTCTTTCAATCTCTTTCACCGTAGTTGATTCAACATCTTCTACGACAGAGATTTAACACACAATTATCACACTAAAATTTAAATTAAGGTGCAAGTTGATTAAAAAATTAACACCCTAAACAAAGTAAATGCAACCACTAGTATCATTAGTGGCTGCATTTACTTTGTTTTCTTCATACTTAAAACAATTCAAGTTGCATTGGCTCTGGTGGTGGTTTCTTTCTTTTAGAACCATAAAAGTTCGCTATCTCCCCAAACTGCTTGTCTGTTATTCTTAGTAAAGAAACAGATCCTTCTGGTGGCACTAACGCTTTCACTCGATTCAAATGAACATTATATGATTCATGAGATGGACAAGGGCGAATATACACAGAAAACTGCAACATTGAAAAACCATCCTGAAGCAAATCCTTTCGAAATCGTGCAGCAATTCGCCTCTGTTCTTTAGTTGTAACAGGTAAATCAAAACAAACAAATAACCACATGGCTTTATAACGATTTAACGCAAAATATGTAGCACCCATTATACAAATTCAGGATATTTAATTTTTGATTCCTTATGTTCAAAACATGCAGCTAACGATGAAGAAGTA
Organism: uncultured Verrucomicrobiota bacterium; assembly: GCA_937911295.1. Taxonomy (GTDB): domain Bacteria; phylum Verrucomicrobiota; class Kiritimatiellia; order RFP12; family UBA3636; genus RGIG990. Next base: position 58,201 of record CALDQE010000007.1, on the reverse strand, counting down.
TAAGTCATTGCTAATGCTAATGGTCTCACTACTCCTCCAATCTTAACATCAGATGCTAAGGCTGATAATAGAGCAATTTTAAACTCTCTATTAAAAACACCATCTTCTAGCCTTCGAGATTCTCTACGTATATATGTAAAAACAATATCGTCAATCATTGGTCGATACGGCTCCATAATATCATCCGCTAGTGCCAACGGATTATATTGATTATGATGATGTATTCCTTTCACACATAGCATACCCGAGCCAACTAATGCCCGAGCCATTGCTGCCCTTAATAATGCATATCCATAATTTAATGCTGGATTAGGCATTGGCACATCAATATCACGAGTATCTTTTCTAACAATACCCCATGATTTAAAATATATAGCTGCCGCCCGCCCTTCTCTATTCTCTACATCATCTGCTGTTACAAATTTAGATATAGATACTAATTCCTCTGCTCCAACCTTATCTCCACGCCTAAGACACTCTGCCTGATTACGAATTTTCGCAACAACAGTCTGCTTCCACAACTGAGCACATTGCGTTTTTGTTGTAGAAAGTTGTGCTTCCGTTATCCTCTGGGTCGCAGTATGACCAGCCATAGGTAAATATATTCCTGTTGGCAAATGTAACTCATCACACACAACTACAACAGCACCATTCGCAGACAACAAATCTAATGCATAGGTAGATATATTGATATGCCTGCCTTCAAGAATTACAAACCCTATGTCTTCAACTGGTACAGATTGTTTGACATCTAAACCTTTTTTGCTTTTATCAAAGCACAATTGTTTGTCTTTTACAAACAAATTTCCATCAGATTCAAAACACAGGGTTCGTTTTAGCATCTTATTTCTCTTTTTTCCACTCTATTTTACCATCAATCGTTAAATTAAAATGAATTCCCTCTATCAAAGTATGAGCAAGAAAATCATCTGGACTCATCCAAAATCTTTCCAAATCTCTAATTTTGCTAAAATCACTTAACTTAAGAGCATCAGGCAAAACCTTATCTGGTCTTGCTTCTGTTGATTTTTTACAATAAATTCTCTTAATCGTTTTTTCTGGATTCATATAACAAAACATATATACAACAAACAATTGTTTAGATAATTCGCCATTGTCATATTTCTCTAAGTCGGATTTATTATTGTAGACAATCACCATAGTCCCAGACGAAACTTGCCCTATTTCTTGTCCAAATGATTCAGGAATATTTATTGGCTTATCTTGTGCCCATCGTAAAATATTATCAATTATAATATCATTTTCATATATTTTCATTACATAATTAGAACCTTTTGCGGACTCTACATAATAACTATTTTTATAATCTTTATTAGAGCTAAATATCTGAGGCTTTAAGCTATTTGGATTCGACACCTTAGAATAAACTCGAACCTTCTTAATAGGAACACCGATTTTATTATCTACTGTCGGCTTCTTCATCCAAAAGCCACTAGACACCATTTCCTTCCACTTTACACCTGTATTCTCTTTTTTATATTCAGCAATTTGTTCAAGCATATTTTTACGAACAACAGGATCAACTATTTTAACAACATCCTTCTCTTCTATAGAGTCAATTGCTTTACGAACAACACAACAAATTTCCCCTGTTTCTGGTGATTTTATTTTTCCATAAAATGTTTCATTGTGTAATTGTGCTCGAACCGTTTTCCCATTAGTTGGAACTGCTGTTAATTTTACCCCACCCTTTGTTCTAATCGGAGAGGCAAGGTCCCACTTATTTCGATAAGTTTGCTTTATCTCTTTATGATAAGATATATAACGAACAAGAATTTCTGACGCTTCTCTGTGCACAACATTACCAAAATCTTCAAAAGGTGGTTTCACCTCGCGTTCTAGTCCTAATACAGGCACAGATGAGTCGTCTTTTAAAATAGAGCAAATAGCATTGAAACGCTTTGTATTTAATTCAGCAATAACCATCGCATCAATAGCATGATGTACGTGATTTATTCTTGATTTCTCCTCTTCTGTATTTTGTACTCCCCATTCTTTTCTGGCAAAAGCAACTGCTACACCATTTACTGGTTTTACATTAGGTATACCGTCATGCGAATGATATACTGAACCAAGAAATTCAACAGCATGCTTTGTCATTATTCCTGTATCAACTAGTTGCCTTTTCATAAAACCAGAGCCATCACCCAACTCATCTGATGTAATTTCAAACCTGCGGACTTTTTCTCTCCAATAATCTAACTCAAGCTTTGTCTTTAACGCCTTACGTCTTGCTGCAGATTTAGCTTCAGGATTACTAGAAGAAACACTCTTTGATTTAGCTAATTGAGATTCATAGTTTTTCTCTAAATCATCAACCTTTTTCTTCCATGGTCTAATAGCCGTAGAAATAACAGCATTATAATTTTCTACTGGTTGATTGTAATTTGGACATTCTGTCGGCAATTGCCCTTTCTTTACAAATCGGTTGTAATTATTGAAGCATAATGTCTTATTAACCTGTGAATTATCTCCTGACTTTGAACGAGGGATTGTATGCTCTATATCAAACTCTGAACCACTGTTTAAAACATCTGCCTGACTAATTTGTTTACCAGTATATAAACATTTCCAATCTTGTTCCTCTGCCAATTGCCAACGAAGAATAAGTTCTTCTGTAGGTTCTTGTCCTGCTGAACGAATTTTTTCGGCATATCCTAGTCTCTCTTTTTCTTTATCTAATTGCCATTCCTCATACGCCATACGCCTATTTCTATCATTCACAGACCTTGCTAATTCAATATTGATATGAGTATCTGCATCTATTTTTCCTGATTTGCGGAGTTGATTGACTAATCTACGCAATATAGTCATTGATCGTTGGACAAGTGGGTTTCGAATCATTCCTAAGTTCACTTCAGGCAAAATGCCACATTCCCTCTTATCTTCGTAATCCGAAATTTTAATTTCAATAGGAATTTCATCAAATTTGCTATCCGAAACATTAAAATCTCTTTGTAAATAGTCTGACAGACGCGTACTAAATGGTGTCACCACCACATTTTTATTCTTTTTCTTTGCTTCGCAATTCTCTTTATAATCGGCATGCAAACTAAATACAGAAGAAATAATTTTATCCTTATTTTTTACAAATTCATCCTCGCCAATAGCTGATGGCAAATAAGCAAATAACTGTGAGAAATACAAATCATAACCATCTCGTAAATATGGAAGTATTTTATTGATTGCTTTTAAACTATATTTTGCATATCCCTCAGGTATATTTATTTTAAGCAATTTTTCTGCACGCTCTTCATCTAGTTCCAATTTCTCTAAACAAAAACAGCGAAGCTTCTCATCATCATCAAAAAACGAAATAGCATCTAAAACAGTTATATAATCATATTTACCATTGTTAGAATGCCATTGCTTAAAGCCATCCAATTCTGTTCCAAACAAATTATTAAGCTGTTGACTAATTGAATTAGATGAAATTGATTTCTCGCTATTAAGAGTTAGTTTTATATTTCTGCCTAGTGCTTTTTCTAGGTCTTTCACCTTAAAATATTTTGAAACCACATAAAACTTTTTTATCGCCTTCGTGCGCTCATCGTCACTAAGTTTTCTCTTTGAATCTCCATCAACAACCCTCAGATTGTTAATAAAAGACAACATTCTAAATTCTTCAAACTCCGGACGAAATATTTGACATCTTCTATTTTTTGTTTCCAAAGGACAAAAACCTACTAATCTCTTTTGAGAGCGAAGCGGACGCTGGTAAAAAATATTTTTTCGCAACTTTTCTACCAAATCAGGCTCTAAACCTTGTACTTCAACTATTTTATCAAATTCTTTTTCATAGTGCTCTTTTCGACCAATATATCTAGCACGTATCTTTAGTCCTTGCTTAAAACAGTCATATAAATACTGGCCCAAGGTTGCGTCCTTACCAAAAGATTCTATTTCATTAGAGAGTTCTTTAATCTGACCTTTAACTTGACCTAAATTCTTATCAGACTCATCCTCTTTCATCTTGTCCTTGCGATTGCTTAAAAACCCTCTACGTTGTACAAGATGATATAATGCTCTTCCTAGTGTATATTTATCAACTTTTTGAGAAGCTGCATTAGCTCTGTCAGCATACGGATTATTCTCTGGTGTGCTTGACAACCATTTTCTAAATTGAAATTCCTCTAATGGGTACACTCCTTTCTTTTTCCAATTGTCTAATGCTTCAATTGATAAAGGACACATATCATTATTTATGAGTGTCGTTAAGAGTGCAAACTTTCTATATCTGCGGCGCATCTTTAAGCGACGCCCCATTCTAGCCGTTCTTCTAGCAGCCGCAGGTGTCTCCAAAGAATCAATCCCTTTTTCTCTCTTAATACCCTCATCAAAGACAACTACACCTTTATCAAGAATTGTTCCTTTGTCAGAATCAACAATTGCCCAACCCAGTGAATTTGAACCTAAATCTAAACCCAATGTCTTACGAATTCTTTCCATTTTATTTTTCTCCTTGACAAACAATATTTTTTTTGGTTAAATTCCCAATCAAGAAAACATCTTATCACAACAAGGCTATATGCCGTAGGAGTTTTCCTTTTAAGCCGGTTCGCCGGCTTTTTTTATGTCCAAAATCAACCGACATAACCAATTTTTGTTATTTGATGCTTTCATAAAATTTAAATCATTTAAACCCTAATAATCAATGCTACCTTCTTAAATCATCAAGATAATTTTCTCAACTTTCCCTTATAGTACTCTTTGCGGAAATTATTGTCAATAACAAAATTGGGTTTAACGAAATTATTTCATTGCGATTAACAAACTTTATAATCGGGATTTTAATTTTGGAGTGTGATTATAAAACTTGTTAATCGGGTATGACGGAGATAACCAGCTAAACTCACCCCTCAAAAACCTAGCCAAAAGTAATGCCTGTAAATGAGGGAGTATTCCAATAGATGTTTTCTCATTTAAAAACGGATGAACTATTTGCTCCTGTTTTTTCTTTTGCCACGCCATCAATATAGTCTTACGAGCAGACTCCGACATTTCTACCGCACCTCTTTCTGTAGTTTTAAAATCTTTTGCTGTTACCTGACGCAAATTTACCAACGAAACCGCAACACCTGTCACACCAAGACGATGAGAAACAAGACGCAATGAAGCCGCAAGATGAACATCCCGGCGTGTCTCAGCACCTTTTCTATCAACCCTCTCATGCATTACACGCCCTGTCGCCGTCAGATAATTTTCACTCCAGACGCCCTCCACATGTATAAGTGCACACTGCCGCGGACAGAAAAGATAATGCTGCAACGCAGAAATCATAATTAAAGATTCATCTTGAAAATACATATTCATGTTCACCTATATGCTTTAATGAGAGACGAGAAACTTAAGATACATCTGAAGCATTTCGGTTCATAGCAACAATACTCACGCTTTACCACCTTTACTTTTAGCGAGAGCTAAAATCCTTTCCTTTTCGAACTTGCGCTTTTCCTCAATAACAATGCGCTGGAGTGCCGTCTTAGATGGGAGGACACTTGTGTACTGCTTCACAAAGATGCGGTTTTTCTCAGAATCCGGTGTAAACATCTCCACTAATGCTTGATCAACCTTTTCCGATGTAAGTAGGATTCCAATGGTAGGGTTCTCATCAGGTAGTTTCACCTTACGATCAAAGTAGTTGATATAGGTCTGCATCTGCCCTAACTCGTCGTGTCCGACCTTTTTCAATTTGAGATCAATAACGAAGAACGAGCGTGTAAAACGGTTATAAAACGCAAGATCAGCGTAATAGCTATGATCTCCGATAACACATCTAACTTGCCGACCGTAAAATGTGAACCCCTTGCCTAACTCCAACATAAAATCCTGAAGATGAGCGAAAATGCGTTCTTCAAGCTCACTCTCATCATATTTATCAGGAATTCCAAGAAATTCCGTAACAACAGGATCCTTCAGTGCTTCTCCCGCAACATGAATATCAGGTGCTGGCCGATCCATAAGAGAGCGAACCTTCGCCTTATCCTTGGAAATCTGAAGTCGCTCAAATGTTGATGTTCGATACATGCGCTCAAGTTGCCTAAAAGACCAATTCCCATGTGTTGCCTCTCGTTCGTAAAATGCACGTTCAACTGGATCGGATATGCGCATCAGCAAAACATAATGAGACCAACTAAGTGTAAATTTGCGAGACACTGTATCGTAAATTTCGCCGAGAGATTTACTAGACGGTGTCTCGTAAATTTCATTTTTGGAATACACGAGATAAAAAGAACGCATATTTTGAAGGTTATCAACTGAAAAACCACGACCAAAACGACTTGATAATCGAGCAGACAACTCAATTAGCACTTGCTTTCCATAGTCCGCCCGACGCTTACCATTCTGCTCTTCTTCTACAATTTGGCGACCAATTTCATAATTGGTATAAACTTGTGCAATATTGGCAACAGACGCCACCTTCTGCCGAGCCTCCTCTATGAGAACCACGATACGTGCAAAAAGGCTCGGTTTCCGCTTCAATTTTTCCATATCACTCATCTCTCTTTATCCTCTTCTTCGCATTGTCATTCATTTTCTAATTCCCAATAAGTTCATTTCCGGAAAAAATTCTTTATCAAGCAAGCACTATATTAAGGCATGAGACATGAGACTTTTAGCCCCATGCCTCAAATGTAGATTCTACAAATTCATTTCAACTTTAACGCCTGCAGGAAGTTCAGTTTTTCCAGGCACTGAGAGATTATAGTCCGCAAATTTGCGTGGCACAGAAACCTCATCTTTTTTTGCGATTTTAACCAAATCGAAAAGCATATGAGAAGGTGCGTTGCCAAACTCTGAATCATGCTTGAATACTATTAACTTCTGCGTAGCCATCATGCCACGTGCTGCTGAATGATCATGTGCACCATTATCATAGCCTTCATCATCAAGACCATTGGCACGGGCTAAATATCCCTGAAAGGAAGAACGTGCTTTACCGAAATCGTGAAGCTGACCCAAAAGCCGCCCCCATTCGCCCGACATGAATGTAGATGCGAAAGAACTACACAACTCACCAACGGCATTATTGTGATCAGAAAGAAGTTGCCAATTTTCTTGAGGCACTCCTAATTTACTGTGTGCATATGTTTTCATCTTTAAAATATTTAGCAATGTATAAATATAAAATTTTAAACACCTTTTTCTCAACTTTCCCTTATAGTACTCTTTGCGGAAATTATTGTCAATAACAAAATTGGGTTTAACGAAATTATTCTTTTGAGATTAACAAACTTTATAATCGGATTAAAATGCCGATTATAAAGTTTGTTAATCCAGCAAATTGAGCAAAGAGCATAATTATGCAATGCTTGCAGAAAATATGTAAACCACTTTTAATGGATATTATATCATAATAGTTACTACGTGTGGTCGCTTTAAAAGCGACAATTTCGTGTTAATTGATACACGAGTGCAAATTCGTGCAGTAAAACATAATTGTCCTTGCAGTAGTGCTTTGTTGCGACGCGAGACGCGAGACGATTGAGCGACACTAGGCGATGAGTAATGGTTTAAGGGCGCTGTCGCTTAGGGCTGCAGTGCCTTCCTCAACCACACACCTCAAACAATCATGCAAATCCTGCACAATCCTGAAATCTTGTTCCTGCGCGCCCCGCGCGCCAATTTCCTGCGCCAATCCTTGTCAAAAACCTCTCACCTAAACAAAAAAGGCGCCCCGAAGGACGCCCTTTTTGTTTTAGCGGATGATAATCATTGTGGCACTGCCAAGAACAACAACCTGCCCTCCTCCTGCCTCACTCACATCTGTGAAGGTAGAGCCAAGCACCTCAGCATCCACATTGTATGTGCCTGAAGGAATTGGCACACCTCCAACAGATAGAGATCTTACAGTAAGTATATTACCATACAATTCTACTGTTGATGTAGAATCAACTGTCATATCATTTAGCTTTAAATCACAGCTAATTACTACTGGTGAATAGCAATATACATCCAAATCACAATTCTTCAAAGCAATTGCTTCGTCTGCATAAGCTCCATTTGCAGGGATTGGAGTTTGTGCAGAAGTAGGAATTGCTGTTCTTGCAGAGCTTGTGCTAGACTCACCATCAATGATAATTGTTCCGTGGCCCTCAAGCTGTGTTCCATCTTGTAGATAAATAGTACCGGAGGTGCATTTTTCATTATTGATTGAACGGGCAGAAATGGTTCCTTCAAAATTATCAAAGGTTGCTTCCTCGCCTGTTAAACGAACAGCTACACGGCCACCCGCCATTTGATGATTTCCTGAAGGTACAGCACCAATTAAACCAGTACCTGCTAGGCTTTCGCAACGAACATCAACTGAACCTGGAGCTCCACGGACACCATTATTACTACTAATTGCTCCCTTAGAAGTTATCTCTCCATCTACTGTTAATATTCCATTAACAACTAACTCAAGAGCTCCACCACCTGGTTGGTAATAGCTATTGCTTTGAGAGAAGCCAGGAGTCCTTGGGTTTAGAATAGAGCCATAAGCATATTTATTAGTAAAGCTACCAGCATAAATTGAGCCGTGGCAGCTTTGTGAGTATCCACTATAAAAATTATGACTGTCCTGTAATACACCACTTCCATATACGCTAACCTTGGAATCAGCAGAAATAGTCAAATCTCCATTAACTGTAATTTTTGCTGAAGTGTGAACATCCATAGGGTCTACATTAGAACCTATTTTTGTGGAATAATTAACGCGACCCAATACTGCGCCATTTGTAAGCATTAAGCTATTTTCAATAACTAGAGTTGCATCATCATTAGCTACATAGACATTGATTCCATCAATTGTTTGTGGCTCATCTGGAGTAACAATACTTCCTCCATTGCAATATTCTAATATAGTAGCTGCTGTGGCATTATCCAAGCTTGAAATGCTTTCATAGCCATTTGCAAGAGTAAGCGCAGTATTTGTTACGACAACTAATCTTCCAGCACCACCCAATAGAATGCTATCAAAGGTCCAATCGCTATCATTATTCAATTTTGTTCCGCCTTCACGTTTTGTTGATGTTGCATAATCATCATCAACAACAAGTGTTCCATGAACAGAATCAAAATCCTTTAGGTAAACTGTACCTGCGCTACCGCGAATATAGGCTGTTGGTTCTGAAGTACGATGTTCTGTACCAGCATCAAAATCTAAATCCTCAGAAATAGTTGCAGAAGAAATAACTGCTATGCGACCACCAGCACCACCAACTTCATTTTTGTAGCTAGAGTCAGTAACACCAACTGCATTGGCGGCAATTAAGCCAGAGCCAGAAACATTTCCAGCTTCTATCAAGATAGAGCCACCAGCACCAGAGGAACGTGTTGAAACACCACCACGAGCAGAGACTTCGCCATTGATAGTAACATTACCCATTACGTCCAAATAAATTGCACCACCACCATTTGCTATTGCACCTGATTGATATGCCTTCGAAACCTCGCCAGCACCTACATGAATAGGGTATTTTGGATCACCATAGCTCTCTGCAGCTGCACTTGCTGTACCACCATGACGAGAAAGAAATGCTGCAGCATTAGAAGCAGGACAATGGCCCTTACCATCTACAGAAATCTTTGCCTCTTCCCCTACAACAAGATTACCATTAACAATAACCTTTAGGCGATATGTCTCGAGAGAAATAATCTCTTCATTTGTTGTTTTTCCTTCAGCAGTGAAAGAAACTGGATGAGTCCATTCACCACCTTCAAGAGTTACATCACCAGTAACGGTTAAAGCATTAAAGCTGCCCTTCTCTGGATAAACTGTCATAAAGGTTACAGTGCCATTATACTCAGCTTCTTGCGTCCAACCAGCTACTGTTGTAATCACATCGTTAGTTAGTGGCATAGAAGAAATTGCTGTTAAACCGACATGATCTGTTGCTGTAGGCACGCGACCATATGACCAGTTATTTGGATTTGATGCAAGGCAATCAGAACCTACACCTGCAATCCAATAGTTCTTATCTGTTTGTATTACATAGTTAGCAACTGTAAAGGTTACAGTTGATGAGCTAGCAATTGCTTCTTCTGTTGTGAAGCCAACAGAGAAGCTTGTGTCGCTTGATGTTTCTCCATCATAAACCGTAGGAATCTCAAAGGTTGCGCTCTGCGCATTTGCAGGGATAGTTACCTCAAGTGATTCAGGAACATCATAGTTAACACCAGCTACAGCTGTGCCATCTTCAATAACAAGATTTACTGTTATTGGGTAAGCATCTGCTGCTGCACGAGAAATTGTTCCAATAGAGGAAGATATATCTGTCTCGGAGCCATTTTGAGTTACTTCAATATTTAGAACACCATTGTAGAAATAGAAAGGATCAGCAAAAGAATAATTTTCACTAATTCTCAATGCAGGGGTAATTTTATAGGTTGTGTTTTCTGCTGGAAAAGTAACAGCTAAATTTGCGGTTGAATAATCTGCTACCTCACCAAGCACATTAGTAATGCAATTTCCTGCAGAATCTTCAATAATTGCTAAAACAGCTGCTGCTTTTTGTTCATTTTCAAATGTGATTGTTGCTTCTTGAGCTTCATTATCATATGCAAATGAGGCTGACTTTAGTGAAGGAAAATCATCACCCAAAACGACAACAAGCTCTGTTAGCTCTGTACTCATTCCCATTTCGTCGAACAAAATATAACCATCATTTGTTGTGTATGCACTTCCAATAAATAGGGTATTAGGAGAAGTTTCTTCTGAAATAAATTCTATCTCTATTTCTTCTGTGCCATTTGCTAATGTCAACCACTCAACATTTCGCTCATAATCATCTACAGGGACAACAGCAAATGAGACCTTTTCTTTATTATCTGTACCTGCATTGATATCGATCTTTGCAACAGCCATATAGGTTACACCAGCTTCAACTCTAAATAGATTTTCATAGGAATTACTTGTTTCGTTTATATCACGATAACCGATAGCAACATTAGGCTCTGTGTCTTCGCCTTTTCTTATTGAAAAAATGATTCCACTTGTTACCTTATCATTTCCGAAATGAGAGTTTACACTTGGTGTTCCATTGTGATTAAGCAAAGCAACACCAGAAGATGTATTTCTTGATTTTAGATTTGCAAGTGCGGTTGCATCGATATTAAAAAGAAATCTAAAGTATACGGTGCCAGTACGACCCTCGAACACAGAAGAATCAAAATATTTCCATTGAGATCTATATTCCGTGTTTGAACCAGCGCGTTTATAACCAATGGAGCCACCTTCAGCGACAATTTTTGTTCCAAAAATTTCAGGAAATTGCAAGCCATAGTTTTCGCCAAAAACATAAATTACACTAGTATTTCCGTTTTCCCATTTCGTTGAAGAAAAGCCAATAGGTGTTGATGGTGTTACCGAATTTGCATCCTTTTGAGCATCTGCGGCAATATTATAGCCATCGCTCCCTGTATTTATTCCATCATAAAAAAGAATTTCCGCATTTACTAAACAGGCAGAAAATGCAAACAATAAGAAATATAATAATTTTGTTTTCATAGTTTTTGTTTTTGTTTAATATTTTATCACAATGTGAGTCCTACTTATATATGCGATATAGTACTCTTTGATAGTTATTTAGTCAAGAAAATCTCTTTGTAAATTTTAGTCAATAAACACGGATGTACGGATGAGTTTGAAACCACAAATAGTCACGAATGATTATAGGCTCACGCCCCACGCAGAGACGCAACCTCCTACGCCAAGGCTTCCACCTACGTAAAGCTTCCACCTACGTTGAAACTACGGTGGACAGGACGGAGGTCAGGGAGACGCAGAGAAAAAAACAAGGGCACTCTCGCTTGGGCCTTCGGCGAAACACGGAGCACTCGGTGTGTGTGTTTCAAGAACACAGATAGACACGGATATTTTTAGGGTTAGGGTTTCTGTTATATCGGGGCATGGTAGACTCCGCCTTTCCATGGGAAAGAGGCACAAATATGTTCTTTATTATGAAAAAAGTGGGTAGGTGAATGACAATGGTGATTATTCTATTTTGAATTAATTCAACAATCTGACATTTTTTTGCTTGGATTGGATTGTAGAAATATGAAATAATAATGGTAAATGTGGTGATAATACATTTAAGGACAATAAACCATGAATTTCAAAAACTATTCTCGAGCATCAATTAAGGCTGTCACAGCAAATGATTCAATTTTTAAGTCACGAATCGAGGCTTGCTACAAAGCAACAATCCCCTCCTCAATAAAGCAATGCCGCGAAACCGGACGCATTGATGCATTCAAGCTAGATTGGAAACCTGGCATGGATAAACAGCCTCATATCTTTTGGGACTCAGATCTTGCTAAGGTGCTAGAGGGTGTTGCTAATATCCTAGCCATTTATCCTGACGCCGAATTAGAAAAAGAATATGACGAAATTGTAAAACTAATCGCCTCTGCACAACAAGCAGACGGATATTTGAACACATACTTTACTGTGGTCGAGCCAGAAAAGCGTTGGGCAAATCTTTTTGATTGCCATGAGTTATATTGTGCTGGGCATATGATTGAGGCAGGTGTGGCAGCGTATGAGCTTCTTGGAAAGAGAGAGCTTTTAGATGTGGTATGCAAATATGCAGATTACATTGATTCTGTTTTTGGCGAAGAGGAAGGTAAGCGCAGAGGTGTTCCAGGACACGAGGAAATCGAGCTTGCCCTTGTTCGCCTTTACAATGCAACTGGCAACGAGCGCTATTTGAAGATCTCCAAATATTTTATTGATGAACGTGGTCGTGAGCCAAACTTTTACACAGAGGTTGAAAAAACTAAAAAGTACAAATGGCAGCTTGAAAGACATCAAGCACACATGCCTGTTCGAGAGCAATCTATTGCTACAGGACATTCTGTTCGTGCAGTATATCTATATAGCGGAATGGCAGATATTGCAACACTAACAAATGATGAAAAGCTATTTGAAGCTTGCGAGCGTCTATTTAAGAGCATAACAGAACGCCGCATGTATATTACAGGTGGTATCGGTTCAACCTTCGAGGGAGAAAGATTTACAACAGACTACGACCTAACAAACGGCTCACTAATGTACGCCGAGAGCTGTGCAGCTATTGGTCTAGTGCGGTTTGCTTCGCGCATGCTTAATGCAACTGGCAATGGTCACTATGCTGAGATTTTTGAGCGAGCCATTTTCAATGGTGTATTGTGTGGCATAAGCCTTAAGGGCGACACCTTCTTCTACACAAACTATCTTGAAGTAGATGACAATACAACGATATATAATATGGGCTCAAAGGATCGTCAGCCTTGGTTCCACTGCTCCTGCTGCCCAACCAACTATTGCCGCTTTATTCCAGAGATGCTCGAATATGTATGGAGCGAAAATGATAAAGAGATTTTGTTGAACATGCCTATTGCAAACACCTTTAAGAGTCGCTTTGGTGAGCTAGAGGTAAGTGGTGGCTATCCATACGACGGAAATATTTCTGTTGTTGTAAAGGATTCTCCAAAAGGAAAATTCTCACTAGGCATTCGCATTCCTGAATGGTGTGAAAAATACACAATCACACTAAATGGTCAAGCTATTACAGAAAAGCCTGTGAACGGTTATATAAAGCTTTCCGTTCAAGAGGGAGACAAGATTGACTGCTGCTTTGATATGCCTGTAAAGGTTATATATTCAAATCCAAAAATTACAAACAATGCTGGACGCATTGCATTGATGCGTGGTCCTACAGTATATGCTTGTGAAACAATCGACAATCCTAACGGCACTTCAAATATGATTATAGACACACAGGCAGGCTTTGAACTAACAACCGTTGAGGGCCTTCCAGAGGGCACAGTAGCAATCAAGGGCAAGGCAATTTATGAAACCCTCCCTGCTGACGGCTCACTATATTTCGATAAGCCAATGGAAAGAACAGCAGGAGAATTTATTGCTATCCCTTATGCATTATGGAACAACCGCGGTTCAGCAAATATGGCTGTTTGGATTCGCTCAAAACAAGGATAAGTTATGCTACACAATTTGACACTTAAAAAGGATATTCGCACTTTTTCTATTTCTCCTGAAAATTTAACAGGAGAAAAAGGGAAAGGAGGAATGGCTATTGAGGGCAGTGCATCAAACGCAGCCCGAGAGCTTGGTCAGGGATGGAAGGTTAATCCATATCTTGTTATTAAGCCTGGAGAAAAAATCACCCTTGCAGACATTAAGGGTCAAGGTGCAATTAAGCACATCTGGATTGTTGACAGTAGCCCTGCTGGACGACTAAGCATTTTACGAATATTCTTTGACGGAGCAAAAAATCCTTCCGTTGAAGCGCCACTATACGATTTTTTCTGCAATGCTGATAATTTTGAATACGCCCAAATAAGTAGCTTGCCTCTGTGCTACAATCCACGCCGTGGAATGAACTGTTATTTTGAAATGCCATATTTTAAAGGCTTTCGAATTGAGTTAGAAAATATCCACAACGAAGATATAATGGTTTATTACCAAATTGATTGCGAGGAAAAAGAAATAGAGCCCAACAGTCTCTATTTCCATGCTCAATTCAGAAGAGCAAATCCTTTGCCATACAAAGAAGCATATACCATTCTTGATAACATCAAGGGCAATGGCGTATATGTTGGAACCTATATGCATTGGGGTGTTAAGTCCAATGGCTGGTGGGGCGAAGGAGAAATCAAATTCTATATTGATGGAGACTCTGATTTTCCAAGCATTTGTGGAACAGGTACAGAGGACTACTTTGGTGGTGCATACAACTTTGATGTGAATGGGAAATATGTTCCTTTCACCACACCTTATCAAGGGCTATCAAAGGTAAATCACAGCGATGAAACATATAAATCACAGCGCTACTTTGATATGTACCGTTGGCACATAACAGACCCAGTATATTTCAAAAAGAATTTAAAAATTACAATTCAAGCACTTGGCTGGAGAAGCTATGGAAGGTATCTTCCTTTGCAGGATGATATTTCATCTGTAGCATATTGGTACTCAGATAATTTAGAGGATGAATATCCGCCATTTCCTTCTCCAAATGATTTAGAGCTTGTCTAACAAAAAGCGAACATCCTTCTGTCAGGCAATAGTTGAGGAGAAGGATGCTCTCGCCCCAACAACAGAGGGAGGCATCCACCACCCTCTGTGATAAAGGGATAGTAAGTTATTTCGTACGATTGAGGCTCTACCCTCAATTAGATTTCAGTTTTAAAATATAGTGTGCAAAAGCAAATGCACAATTGTGCAACTAAATGCACCTGAAGCGGTGCATTTACTTTTACAAAAACATACACTCTTAAAAATAATTTTAAAAAATAGTGCTTGACTTGTATCATAATAAATGATAAATTTATAGACATATTTTTGCACATAGGTGGGTTACCCAAGTGGCCAACGGGGGCAGACTGTAAATCTGCTGGCGATGCCTTCCAACGTTCGAATCGTTGACCCACCACCATTTTTTGACAAGGAGCACATAGATGGAAATGCCAAAACCTTATAAACTTATTTTTGTTTTGGTGTCAGTAGTGGTGCTCCTTTTTCTTTTCTTTGTTGTCTTTGGTGAAGATTTAGAGAAAAGTAAGGAGCTTAGAGAAAAGCTTAAAGCTCAAGAAGAAACTAATAATGCGATACAAGAAAAGCTTGATAGCACTCGCGTTAAGCTCGCAAATATGCAAAACCCAGAATATCTAGAGCATCTTGCTAGAGAACAAGGTCTTGCATATCCAGATGATGTTGTCTACATATATGAAGACACATCAAAGGAAGAGAATAAATAAAGCTTCTAAATCAAGCAATTCTGGCGAGCCAGAAATTCCTATAATTCTATTTTTCTATGTGAAGGTGTGCATCCGTGCCTAACAGCAGAATAGCACATCACTACTCTCCCACGCATATGCAAAAGAGATTACTTGTGATCTCTACTTTACCTGAGATTGATAATCATCTACTAGCATAATGCTATCAAAGAAAAATCGGTTTCCAGCATACTGCCCTGAAGCGATATCACCGTAGAAATAAAAGCCAGAAATAAGGGTGTCTGAATTCATTGCCTTTGTGCCCTGACGAAGCGTAGATATTGGAAATGCAAAATACCCCTTCTTTCCTTCAATAGGGCAACTATTACCCACGCCAAAACAGCCATCCCAACCATGCTTTAGCTCTACCCATGAGTTTCCGCCATCAGCCTTAAAGAAAAATTGTGGCATTGTCCCATCATTATCATCTATGCGATACGCAATTCGTGCTCCCTCACTAGATAGTAAGCCAACACATGCCTTGCGAAATTCAATCTTAGAAAAATCCATCCATACAACAAGAAACTTATTTGCACCTAATTTTCCCACATTCTTAAAAGGTACAGTAAATTCAAAATTTCCTGTATTACTCCTAGAAACCATCAAAGCTCTTGACCCTGCCACACCATCTCTCTGTGCCATGCCAACCGAGATTTTTCCCTCATACTCTCCCCCATCATAACCACTTACACTTGGCTTCTTAATCTTTGCTTCAAAATTCTCAAGCATTACATTTGTATCTAATGCCTTAAATTTGCTATCATCAATACGCTCTTGAATATATGAGACATAGGTAGGGACATCCGAAATTGTCGCTACATTTAAATCAAAAACACGTGCACCCTGGAACTTGGGGTTTGTGTATGACATTTCACTAAAATTAGGAGAAGAGGCAAGCTTCACGCCTTTATAATGATACATATAGTCATTTACATGGTCATGCCCTGTAACAATAGCAGAAATATCGCCTCGTTCGAAAACTGTCTCTAGAAGCTCAGTATCTGTTTTTGATGAGCAGATATTTTCATTCTTGCTACCAGTATAAGTTTTAACAATGGCTACATTATCTCTATTATTGTGTGCTTCATTATTTTCAATTAATGGGATATGAAAAGCCATTATGCCTTTAACGAGCTTCCCGCCATTATATTTTTGCAGCAACTCAGAGGTTTGCTTATACCAAGAGATTTGATCATCCTTAATATAATCATAACCACCTTTTTCATGGTCATATGCACCAGAGTCAAGGCAATAAATTACTGAGCCCAGGCTACCATCAGCATTCCATACACCATGGACATAATTACCGACACCGGAAAGCTCTTCGACATCCTTTGAAATACAATATTCAAATGACTCGTAAATCTTTTGCTGCTCCTCCTTTGAAAGAGCATGCTCATGATCATGATTTCCATAAACATGGCACCAAGGAATCTTATTCTCTTCCAAATAGCCGACAATTGCTGCAACATTACTTTTTAGGTACTCTGGCAATCTAGAATACAGGGTATTATCACCGGTTAGAATAACAAGGTTAGGCTTCTCTCTATCAACAAGAAGCTTTATCTTCTCTTTTGCTGCATTTATTTTTACATCACCTGCTCCACCATGCATATGCACATCAGCAAAAATCAAAACCTTAAATGAGCCATCTGCATTATAGGTAAGCTTATGCTTACTCTTTAATAGCTCAGCAACCTTTTCATTTACTGTTGATGCAGTTAACTCAAGAGAAAAGAATGCACTTAGCATCAACCCACAAAAAAGAAAAAATAGTTTATTCATTGATATTACCTTTCTATCGTAGTAGTTATTATAAGAAATCCTTTAGGTGATATGTTTGTGAATGGGCACGATTATCATACTTATCGCGAACAATTATATGGAAATACGTGTCTGCCTCAGTAAGAGGAAATTCAGCATGAGTTATATTATCTCCATAAGCATCTGAGAATCTACGAGTATAGCCAATAAAGAAAATATTTGCTGCAGGTGAACAATCCACCTTCACCACTCCATCCTCAATATAAATAGAGTAAATTTCAGGGTGTGTCTTAGCACCACTTGAGCAATAGAAATTTCCCTTTTCAAGAGCATCAATAATCGCCTCGTAGGTTAATTCCTTTGCTCCAATAATTGTTGAGCCGCCAAAGGAGCCACGATAGCGGTCATTTTCTCTGCGATTGTGATTATCATCACCCATTGTGCAGCGAAGGTACTTATTTTCTCCTGAGCGTAGCATATCATCGTATATAAACGGACAATATTCACTCAGAGTAATAAGCTGTGTGGCATAGTTCAAAATTTCTAGCCCCCACAATCCCTTCAAAGCCATATAATCCTCACGAATATTCATTGACCAGAATGGGTGATTAAGCTGAACAAAAAAGCCTGCCGCATTACATTTCGCGATAACCTCATTGATTTTTTCATAAGAGAACTGTGCTAATTCTTGGCGTTTCTCTTCAGAACCGGGGAAGAACCCACGCTGTGCTCCATAAATTGTATCCTTCAAAAAATCTAGGCCAGAAGCATTGGGATCTTTTGAAAAGATATTCATATGATAGGTTCTACGGTGAGTCCAATTCCTATCAGCTGGTTCATCACCCAATACTGGGATAGGGTCATTATCAACCATTAAACTAATTTCTGATGAAGTTAATGCGAGAAAATTTTCATCATTCAATTCGGGATGAGGAAGCAGCGTCTCGTGATCAGTATATGCCACAATAGAATAGCCTTGAGCCTTATAGGCATCTTTAACCTGAGCAGGAGTAAGAGAGCCATCGGACTGAGTTGTGTGGCAATGAAAATTAGCTCTATACCAATTTAAATTTGGAGGCAACAAATATTTTTTCATAAACCAAATCCTAAATTAAATCCTTAATCATATAATTTTGAGTATGTGCACGATTATTATACTCATCGCGAACAATTAAGTGGAAATAGACATCCCCTGGCGTGATATCAAATTCAGCATGTGTTATTCCATCTCCATAGGCGGACTGGAATACACGTGGGTACGCAAAATAAACAATCTCAGTAGCTGGTGAACAATCAATTTTTACTTTACCGTCCTCAACATATAGAGCATAAATTTCTGGGCGTTTTTTTACACCACTTGAGCAATAGAAATTCCCCTTTTCAAGAGCATCAATAATCGCCTCGTAGGTTAGCTCCTTTGCACCAATAATTGTTGAGCCGCCAAAGGCCTGATTCTCGATAATATGATTGTCGTCACCCATCGTACATTTAAGATTTGGATTACTAAAGCGTAGCATATCATCATAGATGTATGGGCAATACTCACTACCAGTTTCAAGCTCAGTTGCGTAATTCAAAATTTCGAGGCTCCAGAGACCACGCAAAGCCAAATAATCCTCGCGCGTGTTTAAAGACCAGAATGGATGATTTAATTGAACAAAATACCCAGCCGCATTACACTTTGCGATAACCTCATTAACATTTTCATAGGTAAAGAGTTTTTTCTTTTGAAGCTCCTCTTCTGTACCTTCAAAAAACTGATGCTGGAAGCCATAAAGAGTATTTTTTAAAAACTCAATTGGTGTAGCTTTTTGTGTTTTTGAAAAAATATTCAAGTGGAATGTCTTTCGATGCATACTTTTCCACTTACCAATATGAGCTTCTGGCTCTGGGAAAGAATCGTCCCAATTAGTTATAGCAAGCTCAGCGGCAGTCAATGCGAGGAAGCTATCATCATTTAACTCTGGATGCTCAACGATTACGTCGTGATCAGAATATGCAATAATAGAATAGCCTTGCTCCTTATAGGCATTCTTAACCTCCCCTGGTGTCAATTTACCATCAGAATGTTTGGTATGACAATGAAAATTAGCTCTATACCAATTAACATTTGGCTGCAACAAATACTTTTTCATCATTTCTCACTTATAATTAAAATAATTCTTTAAAGAATTCCAATTCTTCACCATCAGGTCCAGCGACAAAGGCGCAATTTATTGCACCTTTACGAGGTTCAGAATCAAGCTGCACGACAACTGGTGCACGGCGGCTCTCTGCTCCTGCATTTATCGCAGCATCATAAGCCACTTGAACATCCTCAACAGCAAATGCAATGTGGACAAATTTAGGGTTTTGAGCAGCTTCAGATGTCCCCCATGAAAAAATTTCTAGATATTCACCATTACCAATATCCATAAGCTGAATTTTTCCTTTGTCATTACTCCAAGAAAGGTATTTAGTAAATCCAAGCTTTTCATAAAATTCAACTGATTTATTAAAATCCTTTGCGACAAGGGCTACATGGTGGTATGACTTAATAGGTAAAACCTTATTCATATTAAAACCTTTCTAAATTAAAATTCCCAATTTAATATAGTAAATATGCGAAAAAAAGCCTAAATCCAGCAATGGTCATTGTGAATTTAGGCTGAGAAGATTTTTAATCAACAGTCACAAAAGACACCAGCTGCCATGGTTTTAGCTTCATCTTTAATACACCATTTTTAAGAGGCACAACCTTACCAGAAACAATCATATTTAACTTCTTTGTCCCAGCTGGGAAACGGATTGAAACCTTTTTAGGTGAATCACCAGTATGTACCAATGCATAATAAGTACCATAGCCACGAGTTTCAATCTGACGCAAGACAACCTCATTATCAGAGCATGCATTTGGCACAACAGTTGATGGAAGAGCTGGCAAAGCGAGGAAGTTACGATTAAACTCACGAACTGGTATAGGGAAACCACGAGTAAATGTAGAACCAATCAAATAACCAATATTGTAAGGATTACCATTTGCCATAGCAATAATCTCAGACTGCATACAAGCTCGTCCAGCACGCTCAGAGTCATGAATTGCATAACCGCAAAGACGTTCAAACTTATAATTCCCCTTTTCATCCTTTACAGGATTGCCATTAGCATCGCGAGTAAATTTAACAAGATTATTTTCATTCAAGCCATAGTGACGGATAAGAGTTTGACCACCGTCTGCGTTACTAAACATTTCTAAGCAGTACGGATCCATCACAGAATAAGCACGATGGAAAGTCATTGTAATCCATACATTTTTCAAATCATGATAGTTTTCTGGATCGGCACCAGGGCATGCGTGCTGCCACTCCCAATGTCCCCAAGTGCCACTTGGGCGCTTTAGACCATTCAAGAACCAGTGCTGATTTACAATTGACTTATTTTTGATATCCGTAATTGAATCATCAGGATTTGACTTATTAAATGGAGGCTTTCTAAAAATCTCTCTCCAGTAATCTGGATCATCGGTGATAATTCCACGCTGATTATCCATGCCATCACCTGGCTCTGAGGTATCTCCATCAAGAATAGCAATTGGGTTCTTTATGCCATTTTGAGCCATATAATCACGCATACCGACAAGGAATTCTGCGCGTTTTCTACCCCACCACTTTAAATATTTCTCATATAAAGCTTTATTTCTACGCAAATCCTCTCGAGATACAGCAACTCCATTATTTGCCTCCTTTGCAAAGCGAGCACGGGTAGCATCTGCAAAGCCGACAGCCATTTGTGCTGGACGTGGGCGAATCCAAACACCCAGCATATTATCCTTTTGATCTGTGTATCTTAGGATTGTTCCATAGATAACCTTTTTAAACTCTTCGTAAGTATCCTCATCTGTGATATCAACACGAAGCTTTTCAGACCACCAGATATGAGTGTAGCAATTCTTCGTATCTGTCCAAATATCCTTATTTAATGGCTCTGCCTTTAATTGGCGGCCCAAAGATGGCTTACCATTTCTATCCATATAGTTTGCACCAGCATACTCATAATAAGGGAGAATATTTAGTCCATAATCTGCTGCTTCCTTAACAATAGTATCCCAGACATCTCGGTCTTCGCTATCCCACATATATAGCCCAGCCTTTGATGGGTTCCAATGTTGAACATGTCCAAACTCAAATAAATCTTTGCTATATGTATCCATACCCATCATTTTAAGCTGACGGAACTTATGTCTATAATAAGCAACCCTTGGTTCATTGCGAGCCATTGCTCCATCGGACATTTCCTCACGCCAAAATAGGTGACGGCGTGGCAATCCTTTTGGTGGGAGGGTTAGCTTAGCATATACAGCCTCTTCATTAGGTATTTCGTACAAATAGATTTTACTTAAAGCGACACCATGAGTATTAGGATCTTGCTTACGATTATATTGGGCGATAATTAAATCAAAGCCATCATTTTTGGCTGTTGAACGAAGATTCTTCCCATCCTCATCTTTATCAATGGTATAATCCATAATAGACATATAAGCTGTCCACTTTTCAATTTGTCCAGATTGAGGAATATTTAGCGATTCAATATTATGGTCTGCATAAAGGGCTCCATAGCAATCACCACCATTACGTCCAGTATAGAAGGAGCGTTTTGATTCCATTGCATTATTGCGGACAAGATAATTTCGAGGTAAATCATCTGGATAATCGATTACTAGCACATAGGAGCCATGAGGCTTAAGATTTTTACCCTTACCTACTCTAAATTTAATATAAGACCCTTCTTCAGCTTGCACTTCAAGCACACGATGAGGAACGCCTAAAATATTTTCTATTTTTGAAGCCCCTTTGGGGTATACTTCAATATCATGAGTTTCTTTTGTACAATCGATTTCATCAACCAATCTAACTGTACCAAAAGGGCCAAGTTTTGTTGTTGCTTGTGCAAGACAGCCAACCGTCAATAACCCTAGCACAGCAAGTGCTGCATATACTTTCTTATTCATTATTATTCCTTAATTCTATTTAAAAGACAAATTACGAATTACAACTTAAATTTTAAGCAAGTTCTTTTCCCATTTAACTAAATACAATATACAAAAAAAGTGACAAAATTGCAATGAAAACAAGGTTCATTTTCTGGGGGCACCGATTTTAAAATTTCCTTCGCTTCCAGATTTTTGACATTGTAAAATCCAATCGCCATCTGACACCTCGAAGGTAGAGCCTGAAGATGTGATTTCCCATGCAGCTTGAGTTGTAAGCATTGTGCCGAGAATTGCTAGCGAAGAAGTACCTTATGTAAATGTAGTTTTCTGTTTTTGTGTATGATAAGTTAAAAAAGAAATTTGGTAGTTTCAAACCGATTGATTGTAATTATTGAATTAAAATTATTGTTCCTACGACAGGCATCAATGATAACCAGTGAGTACCTGTCGGACTGCGTCCCACAACTAATTTACCCAATACTCTTGCATTCTCAGGATATTGGTATTGTGGTGTTTTTTCTACTTCTGGAACTTCAGCAATAGGAGTAAATACATACCCACTTACAGTTCCGTTTGTATAAGAATTTACATACTCTGGTGTAACCAAAAAATTACTTCTCTCTGTACCGCTATTTTGCTTGAAAATACCATCAGCATTATCAACTACAGGTGGTGGACCATAAAAATAATAATCACAGTCTTTTACTTTTTCAAAAGTATATGCAGTAAACGAATTTAATGTTGCTGGAAATCTTATTTCAGAAATTGAAGTAGCATTTTTGAATGTCGCATCTAATTCTGTAAAAGTACATTTACTAAAATCTAATGCCGTAGTGAGCTTTTGGGCACTGGAGAATGCTCCAGAGCCAAAGTTTGTTACATTAGGATATTCACTAGGGATAAGTTTTTCTATATTAGAATTTGAAAAGCAATTTTTCCCAAACTCAGTGATAGAAGAGCTCAAAATAACCTCTGTTAAATTTGTGGTTAATTCAAAAGCACGATCTCCTACAGGGCCATAAACATTTGGTAAAATTACTCTTGTAATTGCCGATTTCTTAAAAATCTCAGTTCCTCCTAAGCTTAGTTTTCCATAGCAAATGATATCCTGAGCAAGGTTTGCACATCCATTAAAAACTCCACCACCCAAATATGTTAAAGTCTCTGGGAGAACCTCTGTTCCTAAAGTTGTTAATGTTGAAGAAGCCAAAGACAAGCCTCCTAATGACTCTAATTTTGTACATACATTTAGATTGATAGATGTAATTAAACTATTTTGAAATGCTTGCTGACCAATTGATATAAGCTCACTGCCTTCCTCAATAACTACGTCGCCAGTTAAATATTTTTTGGGGTCAGAATTTGATTGAAAACTATAACCGCTGATTGTTTTCACTGTTTTAGGAATAGTAATTCCGTTAATGGTTTGATTGCGTAATGATGTATTTATTTCAATCAAAGAATAATTCGTCTGACCATCATCAATATCACTATTTAATGCTATTAGGTCAAGCTTGCCTTCTCCAGGTTGAATAACCTTAGAGATTTTAAAGCCACCTTCGCTTCCAGATTTTTGACATTGTAAAATCCAATCGCCATCTGATACCTCGAAGGTAGAACCTGAAGATGTGATTTCCCATGCAGCTTGTGCTGTAAGCATTGCGCAGAGAATCGCTAGAGAAGAAGTAATTTTTGTAAATGTAGTTTTCATTTTATCCCTATCCTTTTATTTTGATTAAAATTGCGTCATATGGGATAATATAAGTAAAAAAAATTAAAAAGGGTAACCCATGTAACACAAGAAGATATTAGCAAAATTTTTGTTGGAAATCAATTCAAACAATTTCATGTATACAGTTTCGGGTGCATCTGAGTTATTCACCCTCATTTTCTTAACAAATTAACTTTTGCTTGATTTTTTTTCTAAATTACGATAGGATATGCTCGCATTCAAAAGAGAAGTAAAATAATGTGTGCAAAGAAAGGTAAATAGAAATGAATGCATGCGCAAAAAAGACAACTCGCACAAGAAAAAATGCAGCAGAAGTTGTAGCAAAGACAGAACCAAAAAAGAAACGTGTTGTGCTTTCCGTTAAAGCAGAACCAGGTAGCACAGTTTATGTTGCTGGCTCCTTCAATAATTGGAACCCAACAGAGAAAAAGCTAGTAGACAAAAAAGGCGATGGTATTTATACCGCAACAATAATCTTGCCTCCTGGCATTTACGAGTACAAGTTTATTATAAACGGTGTTTGGACATTAGATTCTGATCCAGATCGTGACTGGACACAAAATGGTCTTGGAACACTTAATAGCGTACTACGCGTTGGTTAATACACAAAAAACTGTTGGACAAAGGTTCAACAGTTTTTTTTGTTTGAAATTGAACTTCACAATTAAAAATTGTTATTTAACTTGAAGAGTATTTAGGTGAGAACCACAGTGCATGAGCAATAGTGCTTAGTGCATGCCCTTGCCTATGTTATCCCCTTCCCTACTATTAGTCATTACCAAAACTAAACATTTCTAAATATCTGCCCAGCTACTGGCATATGAACATCTGGTATTCCTAATTTGCGTAAAGACTCTACATGAGCTTGACAATATTCCTTTTCTCCATGCACACAGAACGCCCTCTTAACATCACCTAGTACTGCAGCATAATTACACAACCCTGTACGATCTGCATGACCTGACAACCCATTGATGGTAAATACTGTACTGCGAAGCTCGTGCTCTTCACCAAATATTTTAATAATCGGAGCCTTATCCACAATTCTCCTACCAAGAGTATTTTCTGCCTGGAAGCCTGTTATCAAGATTATGTTTAATGGGTTATTTATGCTATTTCTTAAATGATGAAGAATGCGACCTCCCTCACACATTCCAGAAGCAGAAATAATAATCATTGGACCCTTTGCAGAATTTAGCTTCATAGAATCCTCCACAGTATTGGTAAATGTCAATCCAGGGAAAGCAAAAGGATCATCCCCCTTAATAACATCTCCCAAAAGACCCAGGTTATAGCACTCCTGGTGACGCGCTGTAATTTCTGTAGCCTTTTTAGATAACGGACTATCCACATACACTGGGATTGCAGGAACCGCACGTGACTCAACAAGCCCATTGAGCATATAGAGAAGCTGCTGTGTTCTGCCAACACTAAATGCTGGGATAATCATTTTTGACCCATGCTGATAGATAAAGGTTATATAATCCTTTAAGCGGCCACGAATATTTTCCCTAGAAGGGTGATCACGGTCACCATATGTGCTTTCAGTAATAAGGATATCTGTATCTGGCACTGGCTCTGGATCTCTTAAAAGAGGTGTATTGGTTTGACCTAAATCACCAGTAAAAACCAACCTTCGATTTTTACCTTCTCGTTTATAATCGAGAATTGTAATGGCTGAACCCAAGATATGCCCAGCATCATTAAAATTAAGCTCAAGGCCCTTTGCTATTTCAACACCTGTATGATAATCAATCGGTGTAAAGAGTTCAAGACTTCGGTCTACATCCTCTTGTCCATATAATGACTCAAAAAGATTTTTACCCTGCTTTTTACGTCGTTTATTTACAAATTCAACATCTCGTTCCTGAAGAAAAGCAGAATCACGTAACATCACCTCACACAAATCGCATGTAGCACTTGTAGCGTATATTTTACCTCGGAAGCCTTGCTTTACCAAAGCCGGAATTTTTCCGCTATGGTCAATATGTGAATGAGAAAGAACAACGGCATGAATTTCTTTTGGATCAAAAGGGAATGTTCTATTTGCTTCGAAGGATTCCTTGCGTTTACCTTGAACCAAGCCACAATCCAACAAAATTTTCTTTCCATCATATTCAATAATATGCATTGAGCCAGTTGTTGTTTGAGCTGCTCCATAGAATCTAATATCTAGCATAATATATTCTCCTTTCTTTTAACCTTAATTTAGCATTGTTATGCTCAATAAGGAGGTAAAATAGGTTGTTTTCTATATTTTTTTCACAAATGGCCAAGCAAGCTTCAACAATTTTAAGATTAATGCTTTTCCCCTACAAATTTTTTAATGCACTCTATTGTTATTGGACTTAGGATGTGCTCCATTGCACAAGCATCCTCTTCCGCTTCCTCATTTGGTACACCAAGCTGAACCAAAAACTTTGTCAGCATTTGATGTCTTTCATAAATTGTTGCTGCTGCCTCTTGCCCTGCCTTTGTAAGCTTGATTGAGTGATACTTTTCGTATGTAACAAGCCCAAGTTTTGCAAGCTCTATAACAGCATTTGTAACAGAAGGCATTTTAACACCAATCGTTTTGGCAATTTCTGCGACATGAGCACTCCCTGTACTTTGGATTAGATAGTGAATTGCCTCAATATAGTCCTCCAAGCTTTTTGTCATTGCCATAGTTAATCCTCCGACTGTGCACCATCTGCTAAAATTGCATCCTCTTGGACATTAAGATCATCTGCTTCAACATTTTTATCAAAGGCAGCTTGTTTCTCCTTAAGATAAGACTGGAATTCAGAGTAACCACTTAGCAGCTCAATCGGAAGGAAAAATTGAACATATTTCTTTATGCCTTCTGGGATTTCCCAATAAGCCTCTGCTATACTTCCAGTAATTGCAGCAATCGTATCGCTATCGCCACCAATAGAAATTGCATTACGAATTGCGTCCTCAAAATCATTTGCCTCAAGAAATGCTTCTATCGCTTGTGGCACTGTATTTTGGCAAATCTCATTAAACATATAGCTATCACGAATCTCATTAAGCGTAAAATCAAGAGTATAATATTTTTCATTTATATAAGCACGAATTTCTTCCTTTGGAAGCTTTTGCCGTGCCAAGAAAATACATACCGCTGTGGCAACCGCACCCTTTATTCCCTCTGGATGATTATGCGTAACCTCAGCGCTAAATGTTGCAAGCTGTATAACCTCCTCAATTGAATCCCCAAGCCAACCAGCGGAGCTTACACGCATAGCTGAGCCATTACCATAGCTATTATATGGACCCCATTGTGGATTTTTAAGCCACTGCTTAAAGCTTCCACCATAACCCGCATTAGGGAAAAGATTACCCAACCGACGCATTTCAGAAGAAAGTAGCCCATGAACATCTGCTGTTTTCCCCGAACGAAGGTATGAAATTAAAGCATTGCAGACTGCTACTGTCATGACAGAATCATCTGTAGCAAAGCAACCACGACTAAATAGTGGAAATTCTTTTGTTTTAATATTGTTAAATTCATAAATGGAGCCAACAATATCTCCAGCAAATGCACCTAACATAATGTCTGTACCTCTTTTAAAAATTTTATTTAACACAAACCCAATCTTTATTGTTATTATATGATAAATAAAAAAAACAGGCAACACAAATGTTTAAATAGCTACAAAAAACACATATTTAAGTGATTTTCTCAGATGCACTTCGCAAGCACACCCAATCATTTATCCTAAACTTCCAGCACTAGTCCATCATGGGCTGGAATTACCCCAAATGCTCCCATCGCTGCAGCAATTGCTGAATGCTCAGGATGAAGTGTACGAGCTAGGTGAGAAGCAACAAATCGCACATCTTCTGCAAAATAATTATACTTTCGAAAGACATCAACCATATTTTCAACCATCTTGATGTCATTATGATCAAAGCTGCGCCAATCATTGATGGCAAGCTCCCCACAAGTACATTCTAGCACCATAAGATTTATAGGCTTATCAACTATTGAATGCCATGTATAGCTAGGAAGCCAAGCACTATCACACCCATAAAACAAAGTGCGTCCGCCCTTCTCTATCAAGTACACACGCGATTGTTCCGCCACATCATGTGTGAGGTGACTCGCTGGCAATGCCGTTACCTTGTAGCCATCTATTTCTTGTGTGACACCTATCGGAAGCTCAATAAAATTTATTGTAGCTGCATCTAATAATTGTGCCTGAAGCTGACGTAAACAGGCAGCATCTCCCCATAATGTAAAACCTGGGTTCTCCTCCGATAACCGTTGAATGCTTTCAATAGAAAAGTGATCCTCATGAGTGTGTGTAACAATTGCATTTTTCACATTGGAAAGAATTTGCGGTTGCCCTTCTGTTTCAGCAAAATGAAAAATATGTGGTCCTGGATCAATCAATAAATCATCATTAACCAAAGCAGAGGAAAACCGACGAAATTCCTCTCCATGTACATATTTTTCTATTTCCCAATCTGCAGCACCTGTTCCCAAAAATGTTATATTCATAAATCACCTATCTTCGCTCATCCACAAGCGGCACAGACTTAATGCCTTCTGATTCGCTTAGCAATGCATTAACGCTATTATATCATTCCAACCTTACGCTTATGCCCAATCACCCAGAATGAGACAAACATTGCAATTAGCAACAATATTGGAACAATAATCCACAACATCTGGTGTGCAATAATCAATTGATAGTATAGTGTTGCCACACACCAACCCAAAAGCGTTAAATACCCAACAAAAATCGACGCATAAAAACGCCCAAGTTCACGATATGCAGCCCCAGTCGCAGCAATGCAAGGAACATACAAAAGGATAAATAGCAAGTATGCAAATGCCTGATGCTTACCTTGACTAAATGCTTTGCGGAGATTTACAAACACAGACACATCTGATTCAAAGGTCTCTGCAACAGCCTCTTCATCAGAGGAAATATCGCCCATACCTAGAGGATCAAGAATGCTTGCCACAATGCCACCAAGATTTTCTGGAATAGTAGCAAAGGCTTCACCTAAGCCGCCCCAAAAGCTGAAACACTCCTCCTCTACAGCATCTGCACAAGAAGTCTCATCAATAGCGGCAAGAGCTTCATCAACATTATTTTCATCAAGCACTACTGGAGAACCGGAGTTCTGAGAATAAAGCGAGGTCATTGTACCAATTACAGCCTCTTTAGCAAATAATCCCGTAAAAATAGACACTGTTGCTGGCCAATTATCCTTTTCCACACCCATTGGCTCAAAGATTGGAGTAATTGTCTTACCAACCTCGGAAAGAATTGAATTAGTCGAATCCTCATTACCGAAGGACCCATCCTTACCAATTGAATTTAATATACCTAAAATCAAAATCATAGGAACTATTACCTGACCAGCTCGTGTTACAAATATCTTCAAACGTTCCCATGTACGGATAAATATTTGTCGAGGATATGGGAAATGATATGCAGGAAGCTCCATAATAAAACGCGATGGTTCTCCTTTGAACAATGTATTTTTCATCATTAACCCAGTAAATATTCCCAGCAATATGCCTGCCAAATAGATGTAGAACACCATAAGACCAGGATTTTCACTGAAAAATGCGGCACCAAACACAACCCACACTGGCAACTTCGCTCCGCAGGACATAAATGGCGTCATGAATATTGTTAGGAAGCGGTCGCGTTTGCTTTCAAGGGTTCGTGTACTCATAATTGCTGGAACAGTGCACCCAAAGCCCACAAGCATAGGCACAAATGATTTTCCAGGCAAACCTAGCCAACGCAGCAAGCGATCCATCACAAATGCAGCCCTAGCCATATAGCCAGAATCTTCAAGTATTGCTAAGCACATAAACATAAAGAAAATTGGCGGGATAAAGGTTGCAACCGTCTGTAAGCCAGCACCGACGCCATCAGCAAGAATAACCTTAAGCCAAGCTGGAGTACCAATTGATTCTAGCAAGCAGCCGAAGCCATCGACAAAAATTGTGCCAGCGGCAATATCAAAGAAATCGATAAAGGCACCACCAACTACTTGTGTAAGCCAGAATACTATATACATAATGAATAGGAACACAGGAATGCCAAGGAACCGATTTAGAGCAATTTTATCAATTTTCTCTGTTAGGTGTGGCTTTTCCTTTGGAAGAACAATTGCATTCACGCATACGCTATCAATTGTTTTATATCGAGCCTCTGCTAGCACAACATCGGCTGGCTTGCCCAAACTCTTTTCGATTTCATTTTGAGCAGAACGAATTACTTTTTCATCATACTCACCACATGCCTTTGCTACTGTTTCAATATGAGGACCATTTTCTAGTAGCTTTGTGGCAACCGTGCGGGCAGGAATTTTCAATTCCTCTGCAGTCTTTGATAGCTTGCCAGCAAGCTCTTGCACTACTGCCTCCATTTGTGCAGGGAGCTTTGGCTCTACCTTACATATTGGCTTATTTTTTGCGAGCTCGACAACCATTTTTTTTAGGTTGTTGATATCAGATCTTTTGGAGCCATTAACGGTTACAATTGGCACACCGAGGCGCTCTGAGATTTTATTTAAATCAAGCTGAATTTCTCGCTTATGAGCGACATCCATCATAGATACAGCAATAGCTGTTGGGATATTTAACTCGCGAAGTAAAAGAGTGAGATATAAGCTACGCTCAATACAAGTTGCATCAACAACATTGATAATAACATCAGCTTCTCGCGAGAGAACGAAGCCAAGAGCAGCTTTTTCATCCTCGCTTGTTGCAAGAAGAGAATAAATTCCAGGAGTATCAACGACTTTTATAACAGTATTTTTATCGAGAGAGAAGCTTCCGTCTTTCTTTTCAACTGTTACACCAGGCCAATTACCAACATGCTGGCGTGCACCAGTGAGCCCATTAAAAATTGTTGTTTTTCCACTATTAGGATTACCTACCAAACCGATAGTTATTTGCTTTTCATTCATAGGAAGTGACTTTATGTGCTATATTTTTTTAATTTGTAAAATATCTGATTCATCGCGGCGTAGGGACAAGTGGTATCCACGAAGAGAGAACTCAACAGGATCACCAAGAGGAGCGACATTAACCAACTTTATTTTTGTACCAGTAATTAGACCTAAAGCCAATATTTTTGCTCTATAAGTGGCATTGCCTTCATTATATCCGATGATTTCAGCGACATCGCCTAGCTTCATATCTGAAATTTTCATTTTATGGAAACATCCTTTTATTTGTTAGACGCACATAACTTTATCATTTTCAAAAACACAAATCAAGTAAATTGTTAGTCTAATTTAACATTTTTTCGTAAATTATTCACGAAACAGCCTATGCTCTATGTTATTTCTTTACCGCAGATGATGGCGAAGCCACCGTATGTGTCTCGGGGGACACTAGCCTGCAATAGCAGAAGCCCTGCACCATCTAGTTTGCAACTCTGACGCGACAGCCCCCGCTTGCACAATGGCTTAAAGTGCGATGCTCTCCCACAAATTTTCTATTGTGAATAAGCACGGTCGCACTATTTAAATTTATCACCGAGCCTAAACAACAAATCAACACAATGCCTATTGCTCACGAGCAATTGATACAACCAATACTCTGCCCGCTCGGTTCCGCTTCAGTGCCGCAGCACACTCAGAACATGTTGCCCCCGTCGTAAATACATCATCGACAAGCAATATGCTCCTTCCATAAACATAATCCTGCATTTCTATCGGTGATTGAAATGCATTTGCCACATTTGCCTTGCGTGCCACAGAATCCATCCGCGTCTGAGTCGGCGTATGACGTACTCGCTCAAGAAGCTCTGGCATAAATGGTACTTTTAATTGCTTACTCAATTCCTTTGCAATTAGTGCCGATTGATTATACCCTCGATCCCTTTGCTTTGTCGGATACAACGGAACAGAACAAATTGCATCTATACGCTCTTCACAATAAGCAGACCTCACACACCCCTCTACCAACCTTGCCAGCTCACCAACAAGATATGTCCCTTGCTTATATTTTAATGCAAGAATCATCTCTCGCACTGCCCCCTCATACATCGCAGCACTACGTGCCATATCATAAGCAGGAGGCTCACTTAAACATCTAGAGCAAAATGCAAAACCACGGCTGCCATCCTTCGGCATAGCTCCACAAATTTTACAGCACCCATCTAATGGCCGAAGCACTATTGTTTCACGACATGCTGGGCACAAATAACTATCACCACTAGCCTCACCACACACCACACAATGCCGGGGAGTAACTAAATCGCCTATCGCATCCCAAAACTCCCACGCATGCTTCTTTATAGCTTGTAAAAATAATGATCCACCCATATTCTTAGCTCTAAAGCTTAGCAATTATCTCAATTGCACTACGCTCCAAGGACCCTCTCTGTGAATCAACAACAGCCTTCGCTGCAGCACCTAATGCTTCACTCCTCTCAGTAGATGCAATCAATTCCCTTAACTCTCCCTCAAGCTCTGATATATCTGAAAGAACCTTAATAGCATTATTTGCATTAAAGCTATTCATCACAGGAACAAAATTCTCTGTGTGCGGCCCAACAATCACTGGCTTACCAATTGCTGCTGGCTCAATCATATTCTGCCCACCAACATTTGGTGCAAAAGATTTGCCTACAACTACAATATCTGCACAATAATACATGGAAGAAAGCTCACCTGTCGTGTCAACCATCAACACGGTGTCCGCAGCTGGTTTAATAGCCTCAACTCCCTGCTTAGTACGACTACGGCGAATTGTTCTGACCCCAATTATCGCAAGCTCTCGCTCTACCTCATCTCCACGCTCCATATGCCTTGGCACAAGTATCAGCTTTACATTTGGCATTGCAATATTTTTCCATGCTTGTGCTAAAGCCAACTCCTCACCGGGCCATGTGCTACCACCCAAAATCACCAAATCATCCTCGTTAATTCCAGCCTCTGCACATGTTGCCTTTGCCCTAGAAAGAAGCTCATCAGACACTGGCTTAATGTCAAACTTAACAGAGCCCATCACCTTAATCTTTTCTTCCTTAGCCCCAGCAGCAATTAAGCGCTGTTTGTCCAGCTCCCCTTGTACCAACATCAATGTGAAGCAATCAAATACTGGACCAAAAAAGTATTTTAACCGTTTATAATTTGGTGCTGATTTATCAGAAACGCGTCCATTAACAAGAAAAAGTTTCTTCCCCTGCTTCTTCATCGCACGGATAATATTTGGCCAAAATTCGGACTCTGTTAAAATAAATGTATCAAAATTTATTTTAGGCAAAGACCTGCGAATATGGCTCGGAAAATCTACTGGCAAATAAATAACAACATCATCTTGTTGTGCCAATCCTTCACAGACAGCACGTCCAGTTGAACTGGTTGTTGAAATAATAAAAGAAACACCAGGAATTCTCTCTCTAAGCTCACGAATAACATTACCAGCTAAATTTGCTTCTCCTACACTAACTGCATGTATCCAAATGCGCTTTTTCTCACCAAGTCTTTTCTCTACCTCAGGTGAAAATTTACCAAATCTTTCATGGAAATTTGCACGGTACCCACCACGCTTCTTCATACGGATAAAAAACTTTGGAAGCATTATTGTATATGCTATTGCAAATAAAATATTATAAAAAAACCAACGCATAGTTTTTATACCTTTCTAAAATAAAAAAAAGAACAACTTCGTAAAATTATTTATTGCGCCTTAATACATAGCCTCTAAACACCTCTTCAAAGACAAGTGGTTGTGACTTATCTGGACCAATTTGTTCAAAGGTGTAAATTCTATTCTCTTCTTTATTGTACCAAATAATCGCTTCGCCATTATGCCAGCGGCGGCGCATATAGCGATCACTATGGTGCTCACGTAATGAGCTATAGCTTAAGATGCGACCATCGTGACCATTAACAGTGCACTTTGACACCAGCTGAGCCTGAATATTTAGGGAACGCAAAATAGCAATATAGAAATCAAACAAATCCTTTTTCCCGAGTATTGTTGAAGCCAGACCCCAGCGCCGGAAAGTAACCCTCCTGTGGCTTTCCTCCCCTTCAAAAAGCATCATGGCATTTGCTGGGAGAGTGACAATATCTTCGATTTTATAATCAACAGGCAAAGTACAATGTATTCCATA
Organism: uncultured Verrucomicrobiota bacterium; assembly: GCA_937911295.1. Classification (GTDB taxonomy): domain Bacteria; phylum Verrucomicrobiota; class Kiritimatiellia; order RFP12; family UBA3636; genus RGIG990. The sequence continues at coordinate 23,844 of CALDQE010000007.1, read as the reverse complement.
TAGAGAATATTCCTTCTCTGTTGGGGAATCATTAAATGAGCAACTATTAAGAATTGGGAAAATCACTTCCTCACGATAATTTTCAGTTCGCTCACCTTCAAAAATCCAACGAACCAAATGCTGTGTTTGTGCATTATAGCCAAGAGCTTGACACGGAACAATTGGGTCATCTGTCCATCCGACTAAAAAGGCTCCAACATCAGCTGTTTCTACAGAATCGACTCGTTTCTCTGAATTCTTTTTGTAGATATTATTTTGAATAAAGGTCTTCATTGTAGTTAAGCGATTTGGCTCACGAAGACAAGGCTCCCAGCTAACCGTAGCCTTTAAACCAGTGCGTGTACCAAATTCAATACGCCCTATACGATCCTCAACGGCATACTTAGTAACCTCCCAATCATGTGGCACAGTAACACGAATATGATGCCAAGCTATAAAATTTCCTGCAACTGGCATTGGTGGCGGGATTGGATTGCTAATGTTTTTTTCTTTATTTTTTTCCATTACTATTAGCCTTTAAAAATCATTATTGCTATGCAAATAGCGACAAAAAATACAACATCAATAACTATTGGAATATCTTGAGTAAGGGTTTTCTCAGGTCTACCTCCTTTGCCCTTACAAAGAGTTAGATATACATAGCGAAAAATCCCAAATGTCACAAATGGTATTGTGACAAACATCAACCTTGTACCAAGCTTCTCTATTGTCGTTGGTGAAAGCGTATAAATTGAATAGCAGACAACAGAAAGCGAAGAAACTGCCGCTATTAACACATTTAAAAACTCTTTACTATAATCAGCCAATACACGCCTATGCTTTGAGGCATTCTCACCCAGAAGCATAAGCTCACTATGACGTTTACACAATGCTAAAAGCAATGCTACAGCGAAGGTACAAACAAGCATCCATGTTGAGGCATCAACATTTGCGGCAACAGCACCAGCATACACGCGTAAGACAAATCCTGCTGCGATTAAAAATACATCTATGAGGACAACATTTTTTAACCAAAGAGTATAAAGCACTTGCAAGACAAAATATATAATCAAACAGACTAAGAGTCTTTTATCTACATTTGTAGCAAACCCAATAGAGAGAAACAACAAGATAGATGCTTCAAGAGTTGCTGCCCACAGAGGCAATGTTCCAGATGCGATTGGACGCTTACGCTTTTCTTCATGAACACGGTCACATTCCGCATCATGTATATCATTCATAATATACACGGCACCAGCCACAAAGCAAAATGCGATAAAAGCATAAAAAGTATTTTCTAAAGCAGCAGTAAAACAGATATGCTGATGTTTATCTGCTAAGCCGAAGAACAAGCCAGCCCAAACCAAAACATTTTTAATGCATTGGCGGGGTCGTATAACATTTATAAAGGCTGGTATTTGCATATCTCTTTACACCACTAAAAGAATTTTTTAATCAAGCCAAGAATCCCTTGCTTCCAAGGCACACGGTGAGAAACTCCATTTTGATTTTTAAAGCTATCCAAATTTGCTTTATACCAATCAAAGTTACGAAGCAGAGCTTGTTGATTAGAAAATTTTGGTTTAAAGCCAATTTTTGTTTCTGCCTTTTCTATACTAACAAAGCTATCTTCGCAGGCTGTTTCATAAACCCATTTATATAATGGAGACAGGTGCAAAAATTCAAGGAATCGTAGAGCCCAAATCACTGGACGAGATGGGAATCCAATAATACGCTTACCATAGCCAGCCGCATCCAGCACTGCTTGGTAATCTTTTTTCATTGTCTCAAAATCCTTTGCACCAACGTTAAATGTATCATTTACCACCTCATCAGGCAATGTCATGCAGCTCCAAATTGCCTCACACAAGTCTTCAACATCGAGCAATTGGTAGCGATTATTTCCGGAGCCAATCATTGGGAAATTGTGCCCAGTCAGAGCCCAATCATATAGCAAAGCGAACACACCAAGACGTTCTGGACCAACAAAGGATTTTGGACGAATAATTGGCACACACAAGCCTTTTGCTCTAAAGCTTTCGCAGACGCCTTCTGCCCCTACCTTTGCAATGCCATAGGGGCCAACACCAATAAGTTTATCTGTTTCATACAAAGGATGGTGGTCTGGTATACCATAGACAGCTGTTGAGGAAATTTGTATAACACGTTTAATTCCCAAATCCATAGCCACCTGCAACACATTACAGGTGCCATCAATATCAGTTGTTAAGATTTCCTTCTTTGTATAGAGAGGCAGAGCAGCAGCACAATGCACAACGATATCGCACCCTGTCATTGCTTTACGCATAGCATCAGCATTACGGATATCTCCTTTGATTGCTTCAACATAATTCCTATCTGGGTAATCAAAATCAGCAATATCATAGGAGACCAATTTTTCTACACCTTTTGCTTTTAGGAAACGATTTAGATTTATTCCTAAGAAGCCAGCACCACCTGTAATAAAAACTTTCATATAAATTCTTTCTTATGGCTATTACTTCTAATATGAAGCAACTCATTTAAAAACTTAAATAATTTTACCATACAAAGCGGTAAAATTCAACCTAAACTCGGCAACAACGCATCAAATGGCAAAAGCTTAACTAAATGCGTCACCCTTTTGTATTAAATGTTGCATTTTCGTTGTTCAGTGCCCCCTGTGAGCTGTTGCCTGCGATCAATTACCTGCGGCGCTTACTGGGAGATTAGGAGATTGGGAGATTCGGAGGGATTTTGTGTAATTAGTTCATAAAACAAACTAAATGCACCTCCTTTTATGTTATGTGTTGCATTTACGTTGTCCAGTTATTGTGATTTTTTTTGGAAAATTACATAATTAGATGGACAAACTAAGGTGCATAACATACCCAAGGAATGATTGTCCTACTTATAGAGAAATTTCGTGAAATAATATTCGCATCTACGTATTTTCCACCCTCGCATTTATATAAATGCGATAGTAACTTATGCTGGAAAATTTATGTTTCATACACCAGTTATAACACCACAAAATATGTTTTACATTGTTGTATTTTCCACCCTCACATTTATATAAATGCGATAGTAACTTATGGGGGAAAACTTTGTGTTTTATACAACAGTTATAACATCGCAAAATAAGATTTCATTGTTGTATTTCCGACCCTCACATTTATATAAATGCGATAGTAACTTATGGAGGAAAACTTTATGTTTCATACAACAGTGATAGCCCCACAAAATATGATTTACATTGTTGTGTTTTCCACCCTCACATTTATATAAATGCGATAGTAATTTATGCAGGAAAACGTTGTGTTTCATACAACAGTTATAACATCGCAAAATAAGATTCACATTGTTGTATTTCCACCCTCACATTTATATAAATGCGATAGTAACTTATGGAGGAAAATTTTGTGTTTCATACACCAGTTATAACACCACAAAATAAGATTTGCTTGGTTGTGTTTCCAACCCTCACATTTATATAAATGCGATAGTAACTTATGCAGGAAAACTTTGTGTTTTATACAACAGTTATAACACCACAAAATAAGATTCACATTGTTGTATTTCCAACCCTCACATTTATATAAATGCGATAGTAACTTATGGAGGAAAATTTATGTTTCATACACCAGTTATAACACCATAAAATAAGATTTCATTGTTGTATTTCCAACCCTCACATTTATATAAATGCGATAGTAATTTATGGAGAAAAACTTTGTGTTTTATACACCAGTTATAACACCACAAAATATGTTTTACATTGTTGTATTTTCCCACCCTCACATTTATATAAATGCGATAGTAACTTATGCAGGAAAACGATGTGTTTCATACACCAGTTATAACACCATAAAATAAGATTTGCTTGGTTGTATTTCCAGCCCTCACATTTATATAAATGCGATAGTAGAATATGTGACTGAATTGTTATCTCCCAATCTCCAAGTCTCCCAGTAAGCGCCGCAGGTAAAAGATCTCTGGACAAAGTAAATGCAACACTTTATGCTGTCGGGGATGCATTAAGTTTGGCTTTTCACCCAACAAAAATTTACAACATATTTGTATTTACATTTAGTTACAGCAATGCTAACATAAATGCAAATGTATAGGAGAAAAATAATGAGCAATAAAATTTTAAAATTAGGCGTTGTGGGACTTAAAAGAGGTGCATATGTTGCTTGGACTCTTATTGGCGACTCAAATGTAATTATTCGAGCAATAGCAGATAGCAATCCAGAAACGCTTAAATCATGCAAAGAGGATTATGAAAAAAATGGTGTTAGCAATCTACTTTGCTTCAACTCTATTGAAGACTTACTAAAAAGTGATATTGATGCAGTATATATTGCAACAGATAAGCCTCTTCATACTAAACACACTATTATGGCTCTGGAAGCTGGCAAACATGTGTTGTGCGAAATTCCTTCAATTGAAACAATTGAAGAAGCAAAGCTTCTTCTAAATGCAGTAAAAGCCCACCCAAATTTAAAATTTATGGCTGGAGAGAATTGCTTTTATTGGGATTTTATTCAAAAATGGAAGCAAATGTATGAGCAAGATAGATTAGGCAAAATTTTATATGCAGAATCTGAATATTTACACGCAACTAATCCCAATGATATGAAGCCTTTTTCCCCTGAAAATCATTGGCGGAGATATAATCCAGCAATTACATATCTCACACACAATTTGGGTCCTCTTCTATACATAATGGATGATTATTGCACTAGTGTCTCATGTATGACACCTAATGCAGCAAGATATAATCCTTATTCAGATAATGATGAAAATGGTATAGCAATATTCAAGACTGCTAAAGGAGCTGTAATAAGAATATTTATCGGATTTGGATGCTATGTTGGATATGACCATAATTTTGCACTTTATGGAACAAAAGGTTCAATTTTGACAGACAAAACCAAACCACTTGAAGAAGCACACTCTTTTGCAAAGCTTTCTGATGTACCAGATTCCTTTGAAAAATATACTGAAATACCTGTAAAGCTTTCTGATACTGATGATATTTATGGTCATGGAGGTGTTGATGCAAAAATGATTCGCGATTTTGTCAAATGCATCATTGAAGATCTACCACCACCAATTGACGTAGAAATGGGCATTCGAATTTCTCTTCCTGGCATAATTGCTGCAGAATCCGCAAAACAAGGAGGAGTATTACTTGAAATACCTCAAATCCTTTAGCCAGTAATCCGACACAAAAGTAGAAATTCAACCATATTTCATTAAAATAGATTTTTGCCGCGTAATTGTTTGTGGCAAGCCCAATCAAATGTATTCCCACAAAAAGGTATGCAACAATAAACCTGATAGATAATGCAATTATCTTCATCCCCTAAATTCGGCAGATGCTTCTGCCGAATTTAATCTTATTGCTACTAGCGTGTTTGCCATTCACCAGCTTCATCCTGATACCACACACCCTTTCCAACAGGTATGCGCTCAATATAACGAGCTGCGTGTTTTTTCTGCACAACAGAAAGAGTACTATTTGTTTTCTCAGCTAACTCAGCGTAACGTTGTGTGCGCTCGGCATTCGCCAATTCAAGCATCTGCTCCTGCTCTGCAGTGAGTTCGCCACGCTTTTCCCAATATCCCTTATTCGTCAATCCAATAAGCTTTGCTTCAAATAAAGTCTTTGTTTCTTTCCAATATTTTGATGGAGTACGCTCACTAGTAGAAATAGATTCCTCTACCGCCTTATCAACCTTCAAATTCACATCCATTGTTATGTGTATTGGCTGAACCTCATGCTGTGTTTTTATAGCCAAACACCCAGATTGAAGCATCATCATTGTAACACATAATGCCATAAATACATTATAACTTAATTTCATTTTTTCTCCTATATTTCTGTTAATGCCATAGCAATTTCTGGACATGTAAATGGTGATTCGTGTTTAGTACAATTTATGCATCCAATATATAGCTTGTGCATCAAGGTTTCCTTTGATACTTTTTTAAAGCCAAGCTTTTCAAAAAATTCTGGGGCAAAGGTTAGCACCACAATTTGCGATGGCTTGTATTTTTTTAATCGTTCAATTTGTGCGAGCACTAACTGTTTACCGAGCCCGTGTTTTCTTAAATCTCTACGAACACATACAGATTTAATTTCAACGCATGACTTAGTTGGTTCGCCTATTTCTGGATAAAACGCATAGCAAACCACGCCGACCAATTCACCTGTCAGTAGCTCAGCAACTAAAAAACGGTCAATATTCTGAACGATATCGCTAGTTGATCGAGGGACCAGCTGATCAATATTATTTTGGATCAACTGAAAAATATTTCGTGCATCCTCTAGGGATGCTGTTCTAATTTTTATTTGTGCTTGAGGCATATTTAATTGCCCTTTCTAATAAATGCTTTTAAGACATTTTCAATAAAAGCTTTTCTTTCCATAAGCTCCACATCACTTTGTGCTTCTGCAACAAGTCGGAGATATGGCTCTGTATTTGATTTACGGATATTAAACCACCATGACTGCCATTCGCAGCGTACACCATCAAAATCCATAAACACAGCTGGCTCACCAAACTCAGTCTTTGTCGCAGCAATTACTGCATCAATAGCTGCATCCTTCTCATCAATTGTATAATTGCATTCGCCAGTATTTGCATATTGGTCTATCGCCTTTAGTAAATCAGAGAAGCTGCGCCCTTCTCTTTTTACCTTTGCCACAACACCCAAGACAAGCATTGCACAAAGAAAAGCCGAATCACAGCAGAAGAAATCCCTAAAATAATAATGCCCAGCTAGCTCTCCCCCAACAATAGCACCAAGCTCGCGAAGCTTAACCTTTGCAAATGCATGACCAACCTTCCAAAGGTGAGGCACTCCGCCAAGCTTCTTCACATATTCTGTCACACCACGTGAAGTGCGGATATCACATAGCACAGGCTTACCAGGTTCTTTTTCTAAATAGTATTCAGCAAGAATTCCTGTAATAATATCCGGTCGGACAAACTCACCGCACTCATCTACAAACATAACGCGATCAGCATCACCATCAAAAATCACACCAATATCATAGCCCTCATTCTTCACCTTTTCACGAAGTGCTAGTGTTGCCTCTGGCTCTAATGGATTTGGTGCATGATTGGGGAAGGTGCCATCGATTTCCTCATAAATGCAATCTACTGCTTCACCAAATAGAGGGCGAACAAAGAGTGAACTCATTCCATTTGAGCAATCTACAGCAATCTTTAGCCCTTCAATTTTAGGGAGCTGCTTGCGGTAAAATTCAATATACTCATCATGGAAGTTTACTTCATTTATTTTTCCTGGTACTTCGGCTACAGGAGGGAGCTCTTCTACAATCATTGCTTCAAGAGTCTTAAGTCCAGAATCAGAGCCAACAGGCAATGCCCCTTTACGAGATATTTTTAATCCATTATATTCTTTAGGATTATGAGAGGCTGTAATCATTACAGCACATTCATACCCTTTTTTACCAGTAAAATAGTAGGTCATTGGAGTTGTGGTAAGCCCCATAGAATCAACATCAGCTCCAGCCTCTGTTATGCCGCGTGTAAGTGCATCAAAAATAACTGGCGAGCTAGCTCGGGCATCACGTCCTATCAAAACCCTATCTGCAGAGAGAAGCTTAGGCAAGCAACGACCAATGCGGTAAACGGTCGTTACGTCAAAATCCTTCTCCCAAATTCCGCGAATATCATAAGACTTAAATGCACTCATAGTTTCCTCCTATCCGAAAAGCATTGCTAAAACAGAATTAGCAATATTGATTGTGCCATTCATCAACCCACCAATATACCAATTAAAAAAATCAAATTTGACCAAAATAATAATTATTATAAAGCCAAAACGCTCTAATGACAAGTATCTCATCATTAACGGCGCTGGCATTACAGAAGCAACTATTTTTGAACCATCAAGAGGAGGGATTGGGCACAGATTAAAGAAAGCCAAACCAGCATTTATCAGCAAACCACACTGCAGGAACTCTAAAACATATATTATCGCTTGTTCTGAGACTGTTACATATTTATTTTCTAATAAAAAGAGGACTAAAATATACAAAGCAAAAGATACTATCGCCAGAATAATATTTGTCAAAGGACCTGCAAGTGCCGTAATCCACATAGCAGCGCGAGGATTACGGCATTTCCCCAAATTTACTGGGACTGGTTTTGCCCAACCAATCCAAAAACCAGCATTACTAATCACTAGAATTGCTGGCAAAATTATGGAACCAAAGATATCAACATGCTTAATAGGATTTAAAGAAAGTCTACCAGCCTCCTTTGCTGTGGTATCACCACACCAAAGAGCAGCAACTCCATGAGAAATTTCATGGAGAATAATTGACCCAATCAATATAACAACTGGGAATATTTTATAAAAAATTATAGACTCATCCATAATAAACCATGCTACTCCTCAGAGACATCTTCTTCGGCAACAACCGCAGGAGTCTTCTTAATCACAATCAAACTATCAATTCTATTCCCGTCCATTTTTTCAACCTTAACCTCTACGTGTAGCTTAGGCAATGGAACAATTGCTCCCACAGCAGGAACTGTCTTCAATCGGTCAAACACAATTCCAGCAAATGTATTAAAATCCTCATCCTCAGGTGTTGGAAGGTTTAGACTTTCAATCACCTCATCAAGAGGCATTTCACCAGGAACGCGATATTCTTCTTCACTTAGTTTCTCAATTTCACGCTTCTCTTCCTCTGGTTGGTCATATTCATCATAAATTTCACCAACAATTTCCTCGAGCAAATCCTCAAGAGTAACTAGACCGGAGGTGCCACCGTACTCATCAAGCACAATCGCCATTGGTTGCTTACTCTTTTGCATTTGAGAGAATAGGACATCAGCACGAATTGTTTCTGGCACAAACAAAGGTTTACGCAGAATATCCATAAAATTGATATGTTCATTATCTAATGATTTGAGGAGAAAATCGCGAGAATTAAGAATACCTTTAATATTATCGATATTATCTTCATACACTGGTATACGGGAGAAATTACTGCTACGGATAATCTCTTTACATTCCTCCTCTGTTGCACTTACTGGGATTGCAACAATATCGCGGCGATGAACCATAACTTCAGATGCATCTGTATTATTAAATTCAAATACATTTTCTATCATTTCCATTTCATCCTGCTCTATCGTGCCATTTTCACCTCCGATATCAACGAGCATACGAATCTCCTCCTCAGAGGCTCCTTCCTTTTGTGCCTTGGGATCAATACCTATCATACGGAGAACGCCATTAGTAGTCCAATTAAGCAGATTCACAAAAGGGCGTGTAAGAATAGCAATTGTCCTAAGAGGTATAGCAGCAAACCGAGAGAGCTTTTCGCTATGCTGCATTGCTATGCGCTTAGGAACGAGTTCGCCAAAAATCAGTGTAACAAATGCGAGGATAATTGTTACAAGGATTGTACAGCAATTTTCTATTAAAGCACCATGCCCCTCTATATGATTAGCTATCGCATTTGACAATGGCTTTGCCAATGTAACAGCAGCAAAAGCAGAGGCGAGAAAGCCAGCCAGAGTAATACCAACTTGGATTGTTGCTAAAAATTTAGTTGGCTCAGAGATAAATCTGCAGAGAATTTTATCTATACGAGTACCATTCTCCGCATCTCGCTTGACCTTTGCATCATTTAATGAAATTATTGCAATTTCTGAAGCAGCAAAAAATGCATTAAATAGAACTGCTAAGACTAATAATATTATTGCGACCCATATACCTTGCGGAGGAGGTTCCCCCGCAAGAGCACCGACAGTAGCAGCTCCTTCTTGGGTTGCTGCCATAATAGATAATATATTCAATTTTTTCCTTATTAAGTGTTTTTAAAACGGATTGCGGCCGAATTTTTATGGCCATCAAGTCCTTCGATTGTACCAAACATATCAATGATTGGCATTGCATCGCGTAGATCTTGCTCTGTATAGTTTACAAGGCTTGTTCTACGGCGAAAATCCTCAACAGTCAAACCAGAGAACATTTTGCCAGCACCGCCAGTTGGGAGAACATGGCTAGGACCAGCAGCAAAATCACCTACTGGTTCTGGTGTCCAAGGGCCAACAAATACGGCTCCAGAAGTCGTTACTCGATGCAAATATTTCTCTGGTTCACGAACAACTAGCTCAAAATGCTCTGGGGCGAAGCGATTAATCAAGCCCAAGCCATCTTCGATAGAAGGAGCAGTTGCGATAAGAATTCCATTCTTTGCAATTACCTTCTTAATCATTTCCTTACGAGACAATTGAGCGGTTTGACGTGAAATTGCCTTAGAGACTTCATTAGCCAAATCTAGGCTATCTGTGATTAGCATCGCCTTTTCAAAACCAGAGCCATGCTCTGCTTGAGAAAGCAAATCTGCTGCAACGTGCTCTGGATTTGCTGAGTCATCTGCTAAGATAGCAATCTCGCTTGGACCAGCAACTAGGTCCAAAGCAACAGTACCATAGACCTGACGCTTTGCTGCGGTTACAAAAGTTCCACCTGGACCAACAATCTTACGTACTGGCTCACAATGACGAATACCATAAGCCATCAAACCAATTGCTTGAATACCTCCAATGCGATATACCTCTGTAACGCCACAGGCCTTCATTGCATATAGCATTTCAGGGCTTAGCTTTTTGCTTTTGCCACCAGGTGTGCATGCAACAATTTCCTTAACACCAGCAGCCTGGGCTAGGGTTGCAGTCATAATAACTGTTGATGCTAATGGTGCTGCCCCACCTGGAACATAGATACCAACGCGGGAAAGTGGTGTAAAAAATTCTCCGAGCTTACCGCCATTAGGTGTAGGCATTTCCCAGTCTGTACGCATTGAGCGTTTAGAAAACTCTAGAACGCGTGCATGAGCGGCATCTATCTGCTTACGGACATTTGCATCAACCAAAAATTCAGCATCATCTATTTCCTTTTGAGAAACACGCAGCTCACTAGCCTTCAATGCTACGCCCTCATACTTTGCAATTGCGGCTAATAGCGCAGGCTCTCCACGCTGCTTAATATCGTAAAGGAGTTCTGCTGCTATACGCTCTGCATTTGTATCAAATGCTGGGCGTTGTAAAAAAACCTCCATTGTTCTGGAGCGTCTTGTGGGTGTCCAATTAACTACTCGTATATTCATTTTGTAATCCTCAAGTTTTATAAATTTTAAATTAAATAAAATTAACTAATATTTCAAAAGACTTCCACCAATATATTCACGCAAAATAGAATCCCGCGGAACAGCTGCTGTTGTTACTGAATGGAATGAGCGCAGAAGCATTTGCAAGCGCCGAGCAATCGAATACTCAGGTTGATGTGGCTTTATATCTGTCAATAAAGGTTCTGCAAATGGTTTTAACACAGCCAATTCATAATCTAAGGAAGTATTAAAGCAAGCATCGGCCTCATCCTGATAAGGGAAAATCCATCTTTCCTCGCCTCTACGGACATTCTGCCATAATTGAAGAGTCTCTATTGCTTGTCGCCCACGGAATAGGTGGTCTCGCACGATACGACGAATCAAACGGTTATCTGTGGTAGACACCGTACGACTATTATCTATTCCGAGCTGTGTCAACGCACTTAAATAAATCATAAATTTATCGGCACGAGGTATTGATTCTGTCAAAATTGGATTAAGACCATGAATCCCTTCAACAATAAGGATATCATCCTTTCCAAGCTGAAGCTCCTCATTTGTTCTTTCTGGAAGCTTTGTTAAGAAATTAAATACGCGACGATAAATCTTTTTACCATCTAAAAGCGAAGCAAGATGCTCATTAAACTCATCAAGATCCAAGGCATTTATGTGTTCATAATCTGGCTTACCATCTGGCCCTAATGGATTTTTTGCATCTCCGACAAAATAATCATCTGTTGATATAACGACAGGTGTTTTCCCATTAACCTTTAGATGAGTCATCAAGCGCTTGGCAGAGGTTGTTTTTCCAGCGGAGGAGGGTCCAGCTATTAACACTAAGCGACAATCCTTATTAACAATGCTGGAGGCAAGCTCAGCAAAATTTTTATTATGCAGAGCCTCGGACATCATAATTATTTCAGCTATTCGTCTTTCAAACACGGCTTGATTTAATTCACCAACAGAGCGAACACCGAGAATCTCGCCCCAATGAGTATGCTCTCTATGCACACGCATCAACTCCCGTTGAGGGACGAACTTCATTGGCTCACTAGCATTATTTCTATTGGGGAGATTTAATACACAGCCATCCTCATACTGGACAAGAGAAAAGACAGAAAGAGAACCAGTTGAAGCAACAACTGGTTGAGCATGTAAATCCATAAATCCATCGCAGCACAAGGTTGCGATAAATGGCGTATTATGATGCTTTAATAGGAGCACCTTATCATGGCGACCCTCTGCAGCAAAATAAGCCATTGCTTCATCATAGGAGAGCATCCTCCGGAGGATTGGGAAATCAGCCTTTACGAGCTCACGCAATTTCTCTTCAAACATTGCTAATTGAGCGACCTCCATCTTTATTTTTTTGTCCTGTTTATTTTCAAGAACAAAGAAAAGCCCAGAAGGAAGCGTGTGGCGAATCTTTAGGTCCCACTCAGGAAGAGCACGGGCGGCAGCCATTTGCATTAAGAAAATCATTGAGCGGCGTAAAATATACCACCCATCATCATCCTTAATTGTTAAACCTTTAATCTCACAATTAACAAAAAGAGGAAGCTGAAGTGAAGCAACTTCATTATTTATCTTAGCTCCAATATACGGCTCACCAGAAGCATTTGTCTGAGGAAGAAGATGTCCAATAATTGTACCAGAATCAAATTGCTTTTCTGTTCTACCATCTTCACCAAGAATTATTGCTTTAAGCTTATAGCAAGGATTTTGCTCTGAATTTACAATCAATCTACTCATACAAATTCCTCTTTATTTATCATCCTTAGGATTAGGTGCCACCCCATTTGGATTAGGGCCTGAACCTAACTCTGCCCGACGACCACGGCGACCTCGAGAGCGGTTAGGTGGTAGAGCTTCTCCTTCTGGCATTGGTGCATTTATTCCTGGCACAGCAAAGCCTTCGGATGCTAATTGCTCCATTTCCTCCCGTGTAAGCTCTATTGGCAATGGGGGGCCATCACCAGAGCGAATTAAATCCATATTAACCTGACGAAGATGCTGCTCACGCTCTTCTGGTGTCATTGCTTCAAGCTCTTGTCTGCGGCGCTCACGCTCTTCATCACGCTTCTTACGCCACTCTGCCCTACGGCGCTCTCTTTCTTGCTCTTCATTTGATTTTACACTATTATTATTCACTGGGGAAACAGTCTTTGAGGCTGATGCTGGTGTAGTATTTAAAGCAGCCGATTCGGTAACACCAAATGAAGAGATATCGGCACAATTGGTTGTTGCCGGATTTATCCAAAGAGGAAGAACCGCCTCTAATGCATTTCGTTGAAGAGTAATTTCCATCCCATCAAAATCAACATTTACAAGGTAAAAACCTTCAAATTCATCTCCTTCTCTCAAGTAATAAGATTTATTTGAGGCACCGTCAGTAAAGCCCGCAGCAGGTTTCCCACCAAAGGTGGTTAAAGCAGTAACCTTAATCTGTTCAAAGCCTTTAGGTGGTTCCTCTGTCTGAGCGGCTTGTTCCTCTGCTGCAGCCGCTTCAGCTGCTGCTTGAGCAGCAGCCTCCTCAGGCGTTAATTTCTTAGGGATTGGACCAAAAGGTGCTCGCTCCATAATTACACCATAATGCGACAAAGGATATGGAGCAAGTTCATTTGCACCATAAACTTCACCTAACAATATTTGTGCACCTACGATGAGGCTTATTCTAACACCTTTTGATAACATAGTATTCATAAATAACACTCCTATTATACCACAAAACTATATAATATGTGAATATATTTTTTAAGTAAATAGAAGTGGTAAAAATTGTGTTATTTAGCTGAATATAGGGAGGGCTATTGTATAGTGAGACACGCGAGTGCACTATTACGTCATAAAACAGAGTTTTCTCTGGAATAATGGCAACAATAACATATAGAGTGCGGGAGGCAGGGCTGGGGAAGCCCCGACTCTCCTAGTATGCTTCAACGCACCTTTAGCCACCATGCCACGCATACGGGAAACACACAGCAGGATTTCTTAGGTAATTGTAATAATTGCTTAGAGACAGCAGCTACACCCCATGTGCCATATGCATAATGCTTGCCTCTGTTACCGCTTCACCTACAAGCTCACCTGCAAGCTCTCCTTCACGCATAACCATCACACGGTTGCAATTCCCTATTACTTCCTCCAAATCAGAGGAAATTAAAAGCACCGCCATCCCCTCCATAGCCAAACCATGGATTACTTCATATATTTCAGAGCGAGCACCTACATCCACACCTCTCGTCGGTTCATCAAAAATAAATACCCGAGGCTGCGTATCCAATCCCTTTGCAATCACAACCTTCTGCTGATTGCCTCCTGATAATGTCCTAACAGGTGCAGCAGCATTTTCACACTTTATATGAAGCTTACTGATATGCTCAGCCGTTGCTTCCTTACAGCTTTTTGAAGAAACAAAACCGGCTACGCCACTATGACTCTTCAATGCCGCTAAAGTAATATTATCTTGTATCGAAAAATCTTGAAGCAATGCCGTGCTTTGACGATCTTCTGGTAGATATGTTAACCCACCCTTTAGTGTACCCGCCATTGATGTAAAATGCACTTCTTCTCCAAAAAGCTTTACTGTACCACTAGACCTCTTACGCATACCACAAATTAGCTCGGCAAGTTCGGTTCGTCCAGCACCAGCCAATCCCGCTAGCCCTAAAATTTCGCCAGCATAAAGCTTAAAAGATGCCGTTTTTACTACCCTGCCATCCGATAGGTTCTCCACCTCCAATGCTGGACAGGAAGCAAGCTGTTCCTCTGTTAAAACAAGCTTGGATGGGAATAAGCCCTCCAATGGTCGACCAACCATTGCTTCCGCCAAGCTACGTGGGGTAAATTCACTTGCAGCCATATTCTTCACAAGCACCCCATCCCGTAACACTGCCACATCATCACAAATTTCTAAAACCTCTGGCAACTTATGTGAAATATAGATGGCACTACCCCCTTTAGAACAAAAATCCCTTATAATTCTAAACAAGGCCTGTGTTTCTGTAGAATTTAATACAGTTGTTGGTTCATCAAAAATAATAAGCTTTGCTTTTTGAAGAAAAGCCTTTGCTATCTCAATTTTTTGTCTATCTGCAACACTTAAAGTATCTACTAGTGCATCTGGAGAGATATTTGCACCAATTTCATTTAATACTGCAGCCGCACCATTATGCATCATCCGCTTAGAAAGAACGCCTGAGCGAGTAAGCTCCCTACCTAAATAAATATTTTCAGCAACTGTCATATTAGGAATCAATGTAAATTCCTGCGGCACCATATAACAGATAGAGCTTCGCTGCTTATGAGAGACATGAGAGGACATTGCTTTGCCATCTAAAATCAATTCTCCGCTATTAGGTTGAATTAAACCACTAATGCAGCGCATCAGGGTTGTCTTACCAGCACCATTCTCTCCTGTCAGACCTAAAACACATCCCTCTCTCAAAGAAAAAGATATATCTGAAAGAACCTTAACTGGTCCAAAGGATTTCGATAAATTTTTTATTTCTAATATCATAATGCCGCAACGAAAATATAATTCCCTATAAAACACGAGTGCGCTCGAAAACGAGCGCACCACATTAAGCCTTTGTACAAAAATTCTTTATTAAAATTCCTCGCTAAAAGGCTTTGCAGAAACCTTGCCAGAGGCATCCTTAGCTAGCTCCTCCACCTTGCGTTCAACACTACTTAACCGCTCAGTGCATAGCTTTACTAGCTCCTTACCCTCTTCAAAGCTCTTAACCATAGAGTCCAAATCCGTTTGACCCGACTCCATTTTCTCTACCAATTCTTCAAGACGCTTTAACGCAGTCTCAAAGCTCAATTCTTTTACTTCTGATGCCATTATTTTGCCCAAACAGGAAGCTCACGTGCAGACTCAGGAGTAACTGGCTCTGACTCAACAGCCTTCTCTAGAATCTGAATATTTGCTTCTTTCTTGATTGTCTCTACCAAAGCATTAACAGCTTCGCTCTCCTTAGCTTGCTTGATATTTGCCTTTAGACCGTCCTTAACCTCATCAAAAGTAATCTTTCCACCCTCGTTCTTAGCTTCAACAAGAATGATGTGCCAGCCATACTGTGTCTTTACTGGCTCGCCAACCTTGCCGATTTCCTGAGAAAAAGCAGCAACCTCAAACTCTGGAACCATTTGACCTCTACCAAACTCACCTAAGCTGCCGCCTTTTGCCTTACTTGGGCAATCTGATGCTTCCTTTGCAACATCTGCAAACTTCTCACCAGCAAGAATACGCTCACGAAGTTTGATAATCTCTGCCTTCTTTGCCTCTGAATCCTCATCTGTACATTTTAGTAGAATGTGGCTTGCTGTTACGGACTCAGGCTTATTCAAAATCTCCTCGCCATTCTCAGCAACAATTTCGTCAAACATTTTCTTTGCATCTTCATCTGTAACTGTTACCTCAGGAATCTTTGACATAATAAATTTGTCAATCATATAGGTAATCTTAAGCTGCTCACGAACCTTAATTGGATCCTCACCCATCTGCTCTGCCATAGCATTTAGCTGATCCATATTTGGGAATTGCTCCTTTAATTCTTCCTCAGTAACTGTAACACCAGCCTTATTTGCAGCAAGCTCTAATGCCTTCTGAATTGCCATATTTTCAATAATCATCTCGCGAAGCTTTGGAAGCTGGTCTTTAGGAATAGGTCTACCTGTATCTGTTGCAACCTTAACATATCTTTCTACGTGATAGTCAATTTCAGACTTCATTATCTTTTCTGTACCTGCAACAATGATAGAAACCTCATCTGCAGCAGCTTCAACTGCTGGTGCGGCTGCTTTCTCAACTGCTGGTGCCTCTACTGCTGGTGCAGCTTCCTCTGCAAAAACACCACCAGCAACTAGTGCGATAGCTGTAAATGATGCAATCTTTGTAATTTTCATTTTATTTTTCCTTTCACTTTAAATTTATGGACAAACAATATACCTGATTTGTCCGTAATAAATGCTTTAACTTCTTATCTTCTATCCGACTTACCCCCACGCTTAATGTTTCAGCCTCTGCTAACTTGTCAACAACTAATGCTATGGTTGTAAAATCCTGAATCTGCTCTTTTTTTATTTTATTAGTGAACATTGTAACGAGTTTTAAATTTTCTTGCAACAAATTTATTGACGTTGAAAGCTTTTTTAAGTCACAATATCCAATAAAATAGCTTGTTCCACATTCTTCTGCAAAAAATTCTACCATATTTCCTAATGTATATGCCCCAGATAAAGCAGTTTCTGGAAGCACCATATCTGACTTTACTGAATTTAATGAAGCAATTCCCTGCTTATAAAGCAAATCTGTTTGCTCTGCATAAGCGCCAAATTTTATTGCAGCAGAAGCAAAATCAAATGGATTTTTAGCTTTTGGTGGTAACTCTTTTTTCTGCCAGTTGCTTGCACTTATTGAATTCCGCTTACTTGATTTTAAAATATCAGCTACGGGTTCTAATAATAAAATGTCACTATCGATGTGAAAATCCGTCTGCGTCGTTGAAAAATGAATAGATGGAATTTTTTTCCCCATTATATCAATACTATATTGATCAGCCAACAAGGAAAATGAGCCAATATAATTATCCTTAAAAATTGTTTTCTTTGGATGCTTTTCTGAATTAGTCAGCGCCTCTATTGCTGTTAACAAGCGATTATTAAATACACTAAAGAAAACAGCATTATCAACGGGAACATTTTGTACAGAGATATTTTCTGGAGAAAGCATCAATTCTTCAAAATCGCCTACATTTTCAAAAAACTTATGAACCTCTTTATTTGCATTAAGCAGGCGAATTTCTAGAGATTTTTCTGTTAATGAGCTAATTCCACAAACGCCATAAAAATCTCGACACCAAATCATGAAATTTTTAGGTAATGCATTACTTGAGCGGAGCTTCCAAGGCTCATCAGTTGCCTTAAAAATATCACTTGTGGTTTGCTTTGTCTTCACACGTTTAGTAATATCGTGTAAATCTTCAGGGTTTGCAGTAAATGCCACACAAAGAATACCATCCACCACATCAAGAGCAAGCACAGGATTACGTGGAGAAGGGCCAACCTTATGTTTGCTAAAATCCAGATACCGGATACCTCCATCAGTTGATAATTTACCTAGACCGGGCACATATTTTATATGCCACAGTAGCTCCATAATGCGTCGACGAAATCCGATGCTTGTAGTTCCTGCCAGATAATCTCCATCACCAAAATCAAATTGTTTGTCACCATTTGTATCAATAGCAGCAACAACACTATCCTTACCTGTGAGAAGGCGAAGTGTCCATTTTATTCCCTCATTGGTCCGTAAATCGCTTAAATCCTCTTTTGCAATTACGCTCGCACTTCCCATAAGAATATTATTCTTCATGGCACCGGACCATTCCTTTGAGAGAGAATTTACATAAACTGCGGCAATTGCATTATTTGGCATTGCACCAAACATTACATCAATTTTTGTTGGGTTATAAAAAAAGATAAATAATGCAAGGAGAATGCATAAAATGACACAACGGCGTATGGTAAATCTTTGTTTCATACGACCGAAGAAATCCAACAAAGGTGTTACTGATTTTAAATTATCCTGATTTTCTTTATTCATAATATATCCTTAAGGGATTAGTATTGCCAATATTATACCTAAAATAAAAATTGTTTGCAATACACTCCCACCCAAAACCAGCAGCAAGTGTTTATTCCGGTTTTTAGGGAGTACACAAGCATAAAGTTACTCCAAACACATAATCTTGGTTTACTGTGCAAATGGCACACATGCTATCACATTATTTATGTACGGCAGGAGTGAACAATATCGCGCCTAAGCCGTAGGGCAGACGGTGCACGGCTTTGCTATTGCAAATGGCACACCGTTCAAAAAAACAAATCATTGACTGGGACAGTCAATGATTTAGCACCTCTCACCCCAGAAGCATCGGGCGGCTTCGCCACCCTCAGGGGTAAAGAAATAAATATATTATATCGTTGGGTTGGAGCTTCGCTCTTTTAATTAACCACAAAAGGCACAAAAGCACACGAAATTTTTTGTGTGTTCGTTTTTTTACTTTTCCCAGCGGAAGACGCTCGAGCCCCAAGTTAAGCCAGCACCAAAGGCAACGATTAGCACATTGTCGCCCTTCTTAATGCGTCCATCATTTACAGCTTCCTTCAATGCAAGTGGAATTGATGCCGCAGTTGTATTTCCTAGCTTTTGGATATTTACGACAACCTTTGAAGCATCCATACCAAGCTGACGCCCAACTGCATCAATGATGCGTGTATTCGCTTGGTGAGGGACTAGCCAATTTATATCGGAAAGCTCAAGTCCAGCAGCCTTCACAGCCTTTGTTGCCACCTCTGACATACAACGAACTGCGTGCTTAAAAACAACATTGCCTTCCATCTTTACATATTGACGGCGTTCGTCTAAATTTTCATGTGTCAATGGCTCAGCAGTTGCACCAGTCTCTATACGTAGGAGCTCTGCCAAATTACCATTTGCACCAATCATAGAAGAGAGAATACCCTTACCTGGTTCATCTACTCGCTCTAATACCACAGCTCCGGCACCATCGCCAAATAAAACACAAGAGCTACGATCCTGCCAATCAATGATGCGACTCATCGTCTCTGCACCAATCACTAGCACACGCTTTGCGGAGCCTGAAAGAATATATTGCTTAGCATTATCTAATGCATAAACAAATCCGGAACACGCTGCCACTAAATCAAATGCAGCTGCATTTACTAAGCCTAACCCAGCCTGAACAAAGCATGCTGTAGAAGGAAGAGGTCTATCTGGACAAATTGTTGCAACAATCAGCAAATCTATATCCTCTGGCTTTACTCCTGCATCCTCTAATGCTTGACGGCCTGCATTTATAGCTAAATGTGAGGTATAAACACCCTCTGGTGCAAAATAACGAGTCTTGATTCCTGTACGTGTGGTAATCCACTCATCGTTTGTATCAACAAGCTTTGACCACTCCTCATTTGTCATAACCTTCTCTGGCACATACGCTCCAGCACCTGTTATGACTGCTGAATATTGAGAACCTGCATTACACATTGCTCTCTGCTTCCTTACTTTCCGCAGCCTTTTGCTCTGCTAATTCTGCTAAATTCTGCGTAATCTTTTCTGAAATTCGATTCTTAACCGCATTTATTGACACATGAATCGCATGATAAATTGCCTTATGAGAAGAGGCTCCATGTGTAATAATAACAGTCCCATTAACACCTAATAATGGAGCACCACCATAAACCTCTGGATCCATGCGACGCTTCAAATTCTTCAATGCACCCTTTAAGCATAATGCACCAAAAATGCGTAATGGATTTGCCATAAACTCACGCTTCATCCAATGAGCTATCGCTTTTGCTGAGCTTTCTACTGACTTAAGTAGAACATTTCCTACAAAACCATCGCAGACGCAAACATCTGTCTTACCCTCAAAAACATCGTGACCTTCAATATTGCCACGGAAATTGAGAAGCTTATTTTGACGAAGGCGCTGAAGAGTTCGCTTAGTAACATCATTACCCTTTAACTCCTCACCACCAATGCTCAACAAGCCAACCACTGGCTTCTCTTGTCCCAAAATTGCCTGAGAATAGATATTTCCCATAACCGCAAATTGCTCTAGCTCATCCTCTGAGCAATCTGTATTTGCCCCAGCATCTAGCACAAGAATTGGTTTACCAGCCGTAGGTAACACCGTTCCAATTGCTGGACGGCGAACACCTGGGCACCGGCGAACAATAAATATTGCTGCTGCAACCATTGCCCCAGTACTGCCAGCAGAAAGAAAAGCATCTGCCTCTCCATCCTTAACTAGCTGCATACCACGACAAATGGAAGAATCTCGCTTATTGCGTACTGCCTGTGCTGGTGCTTCACACATCTCAATAACTTGAGTTGTATGCACAATACTTAAACGAGAAGACTCGCTAACATTATACTTAGCGAGCTCCCCGCGAATTGCATCCTGGTCACCTACAAGCACTAAAGATACATCATCGGGTATATCCTTATATGCTTCTACTGTACCCTTTACAATCTCATATGGAGCAAAATCGCCCCCCATCGCATCTATAGCAATACGCATAGCGATTTATTGCCTTACTTATGCTTCGACAGTTACTACCTTACGACCACGATACATACCGCAGCTTGGGCAAGCATGGTGATTCTGACGTGGTGCACCACATTCTGGGCATGTTGCTACTGAAGCTAGCTCTGCCTTCTTCTGTGCACGGCGCATACGAACGCGCATCTTTGACTTTTTCCTCTTTGGTACTGCCATTTTTAACTCCGATTTCCTTTATCCGTTTAACGTTAACGTTCTATTTTTCTTATAAGATATTATCTAACGCATCCCAAACACTAGTTTTTTCATTCTTTTTGCATGAACATTTGCCCTCTGAAAGTGGCTTACCACACTGAGAACATAGCCCCTTGCAATCAACACTACACAATGGGTGATTAGGAAGAGCGAGTAGAATACATTCTCTGAGCTCATTTGTCAAGTCAAACTCGCCTGTTTCTACCGAAATTTCCTCAGAAAAATTCACTTCTGAGCTGATTTTTAACGAAATTGCCTTTCCACACCGGCAGCATATCCCCTCAAATTCAGCCGAGCATTCCCCCATCACAAGAAGCTCCTTATCAAAAAGTTGAATGGTTAAATCTGATAAAATTGGTCCAACAGGAGTCAAAATATCGTAGGAAGACTCCTCCCATTCAAAGCATTCAACGGGATCTTCACCTGAAATGTGCTTAGGTTGTTCATTATAATCTGCTAAAAATATCTTCATCAGTAATCTTATATGTTATTATTTACCATTTAATCTTGACACAACAACATAGCGCTCAATGTAGCGTTGAACTGCTGCTGGAACAAATATGCTTGTATCTCCAGCATACCGTGCCACCTCACGAACTGTGCTAGAGCTAACATAGCTATGCTCTTCCTTTGGCATTAAAAATAAAGTTTCTATCTCTGGTGCAAGCTTACGATTTGTTTGTGCCATCTGAAATTCATATTCAAAATCACTATAAGCACGAAGACCACGCAATACAACACGAACCTTATGCTTGCGTGCAAAATCTACCAGCATACCTGACATTGGCTCAACTGTCACATTTGGCATATCTGCCACGACCTCGCGTGCCATTGATACTCGCTCTTCGCAGGAAAACATTGCCCCATTCTTTACTGAAGTAGCTGCAATTGCGATAATTACATTATCAAACAAAGAGCTAACGCGCCTAATCAAATCAAGATGACCAAGCGTTAAAGGATCAAATGTTCCAGGATATATAATTGTCCTACGATTTTCCATTGTTTTGCCTAATATATTTTTATTTTTGCTCTTCTGCACTGGGCTCAACCTCAACCCCATATTTTACTCTCAAAAGACAGAGGCGTGTTTTACCATATTTTCGTTCACTAATCAACTCCCAACCAGTTGGGATTAAAGGCTCTGGGCTTCCAACGCGCTGCTCAACCACAAAAACACCACGCTCAACCATAATTTCTGATTTTGCCACTGCAGCCAACAGCTCGTCTATTCCGTCACTCTTCTCTTCTGTCGTATATGGTGGATCAGCATAGCCTATCGTGACAAAATGCTTACGACCACTTGGGCGGGATAACCACTGCATTGCATCCGCTTTAACAACCTGTAACCCGTTCATTGAACCACAAATCGTCTTTATATTCTCTTCCAGAACAGCGGCAACCCTTTTATCTCGCTCTACCCAAATCACTTCTGAGGCACCACGACTTTTTGCATCTAGCCCAACAGCACCAGTTCCAGCAAATAAATCAAGAAACACAGAATCCGGCACAATCTCGCGCAGCATTGAAAACAACGCCTCTCGTACCGAATCCTGCGTTGGGCGAACAACCCCTGCAGATGGCATTTTCACCACTCTGCCACGATTTATTCCCCCAGTTATTCTCATTACTTAGAAGTTCTCTGCAAAGCGCTCAAAGTAAGCCTTAGCGTGTAGGCATGCTGGGCACTTTTCAGGAGCACTTGTACCCTCGTGAATATAGCCACAGTTGCGACAGCGCCACTTAGCAGGAGCACCATTATCAAACATTGTTCCATTTTCGATGCGCTGTAATAGTTTATTATAGCGCTCTTCATGATATTTCTCTGCTACAGCAATCTTACGATACATAGCAGCAATTTCAGCAAAGCCTTCTTTTTCAGCAACATCAGCAAATGCAGGATAATCATGAGACCATTCTTCATTCTCTCCAGCAGCTGCTGCCTTTAGGTTCTCAACTGTTGTACCAATCTTGCCAGCTGGATATGTGCAAGTAATCTCAACAGGACCACCCTCTAGCCACTTAAACATACGCTCTGCATGTTCTTTTTCCTGAGATGCTGTCTCTGCAAAGATATCAGACACAAGCACATAACCTTCTTTTTTTGCTACACTAGAAAAGAAGGTATAACGGTTACGAGCTTGAGATTCACCAGCAAAGCTCTTTAATAAATTTTTTTCTGTTTCTGTTCCTTTAATCATAGTAGACTCCTCTTGTAAATAAAAGATTTAATTTCCTTTATATTATACCTTATAAATAAAAAAAACTTCAAGTTAAAATTTCTTTTACACAGATTTCAAGCTGACGCCAATGCCTTCGGCGAAACACGGAGCACACGTAGTGTGATTTTCCTGAGAACGGAGACAC
>CALDQE010000006.1 GCA_937911295.1 uncultured Verrucomicrobiota bacterium | reverse complement strand
TCCGGACTGTCGATCCGGAGGTCGCGGGTTCGAGCCCCGTCCTTCCCGCCATTTTCTAAGCTGGGTCTCAATCTTCTGAGCTCAGCTTTTTTTTGTTTGTTTGTTTTCTTAGAAAGGTTCTTATTATGATACCACCTAGTATTCCTACAGATGTACAAATCTTTCGTGCAAGAATGGCTGTTCCAAGAGAGTCAGTAGATGAATTATTAGATGCTATGGCAATTATGGACGAGCCACCTGGTGCATGGGAAAATGTTGATACTGGCGAGGCATGGATTGAGGCCTTCGGCATAGATGAAGAAGAAATCCATTTGCGTGCCAGAGAAATGGCTAATATTGCTGAAGAGGTCGATGGCTGTGTGCATGTAGCCCAAATCGAAGCCCTTGCTCCTGAGGATTGGACTGAAAGCTGGAAAAAGTTTTTCCATATCATTCATGTTACAGATAAAATTACTATTCGTCCAATCTGGGAAGAATATGAAGCACAAGAGGGCGAGATTGTGGTTGATATCGAGCCAGGTATGAGCTTTGGTACTGGTATCCATCCAACAACTCAAAGCTGCTTGAAGCTACTTGAACAATTAAGCACCAATACAGCAATGCTTGATAGCAAGGTGATTGATATGGGATGTGGCTCGGGTATTTTGTCGATTGCAGCAAAAAAAATGGGATTTAAAGAGGTAGAAGGCTATGATTATGATCCTGCGGCTGTCAAGGTTTCAAAGGAGAATGCAGAGCATAATGCCTTAACTAATGCAATTCCATTTGCAGTTGCAGATGTGACAGCACCAGAGCCACTACCACGTGGCAATGTGGTTGTAGCAAATATTCTTGCTGTTGTTCTAATCGATGCAGCAAAGGCAATTGCTGCATCAGTTGATACTTCTGCAGAATATGGTCATGCATTGATTCTCTCTGGTATTCTAGAAAATCAGTACGATGATATACGGTTAGCCTATGAAGCAGAAGGCTTTGTTGAAAAACAGAGCATTCAGATAGGCGAGTGGAAGAGTGGTCTTTTTGTTAAGGCATAGGTTGCGTTAGGCTTATAAATTGGGACGCAAATTTTATTGTGCAAATTCCCGATTCTTTGGGTGTAGTCAAATTTGTTAAAAAACTTTTTTTGACTACACCCCTATAATTTTTGGACCACATACACGATATTTTCATCATTTAATTAAATCATTGTTTCAAATACTGAAAAATGATATAATTTAAACAATTTTTTATCAAACTTATTGGAGAAATACTATGAAAAATAAATTAGCAGCCACTTTTGGGCTGTTCCTAATCACAATAACATCTGTGCTATGTGCAGAAGTAACAGAAGCAACAACAGAAGCAGCTGCTCCAACAATTACTGTTGGTGAAATTTTTAAATATGGTGGCTGGACAATGTGGGTGCTTGTCGCAATATCTATTTTCACATTGGCAGCAATTATTTATTTAATTGTTGCACAACGCTCAGAGGCTGTTGTACCAAAAGCACTTTGCCGCGATGTTATCGAGAAGGTTCGCAATGGTCAGCTAGTAGAAGCACGAAATCTCTGTGAAGATAAGCCATGTGCTTATTCTTATATCGCAGAAGCAGCAATATCAAAGGCAATATTTAATGCAAAAGTAGATCAGCAAGCCCTTGAGACTGTTGCAGCTAGCGAAGGAGAGCGTCAGGCATCAAAGATAAATGGCGCAGCTCAGTGGTTGTTGGATATCTCAACAGTAGCACCTATGGTTGGTCTATTTGGTACAGTGCTAGGTATGCTACGTGCATTTAGTGCATTGGGTTCAAATATAGCAGCAGCTAAACCAATTTATTTGGCAGAGGGTGTGTCTCAGGCATTGATTACAACAGTTGCTGGTCTTTGCATTGCTATCCCAGCAATTATTTTCTATGCTATTTTCCGTCGCCGTGCAGCAAAGCGTGTTTCAGAGCTTGAGCGTGCAGCAAATGATGTTGTTTCAACAATAGTTCAAGGCTAAGGCTTCGTAATGAATTTCAGTTCTAAAAATAAAGCAGAGTTACCTTCATTTCAGATTACTGCAATGATGGATGTTGTCTTTTTGCTTCTCTGCTTCTTTGTTACAACCTCAGTTTTTTCCCAATGGGAGTATGAGGTTGATATTGCATTACCAACTGCAGAGAGTGGGGTAATGCCAGAGCGTCTTCCTGGCGAGATTATCATCAATATTGATAAAGATGGTATGATTTCAATTAACCAAGTTGAATACACAAAGGAAATGCTTCTAAATACTTGTAGAAAGCTTTCAAGCATTTACAAGGGACATCCTGTAGTTGTTCGTGCAGATAAAGAAACAGATTATGCCGATGTGCTAAGTGTTATTGATATCTGCCGTCAAGCAGATATTTGGCAGATTTCATTTGCTACAGATATGAATAATGCGTCAGGAGAAGGCTTTGAAGCAAATGTAACCCCTGCTGAAATAAAGTAGGATTTACTTTGGTTTAGAAGTTTAGGTAATTAGTGCAGGTTGTACATAAAATTGCGAGATAATTAGAATGAAGAGATGTTTTCATAGTTGTGCAATTTTAATTTGTGGTGTAACCCTTCTTGTTGGTGCAGCATCCCATTTGTATGGAGCAGATTTGCTAACAGGAGAGGATAGATTATTATTTGCAGAAAGCTTGTTTAACCGTCAGCTTTATAAACAAGCTGCAAAGGAATATGCTCGTTATTTGGAGGATTTTCCTAATGCAAATAACAATGATGAGCTACTTTGCAGAATTGGTGAAGCATTGAGGCTTGCTGGAGATAAGCAGGCAGCTTGCAAGGTTTTTTATGTACTAGGGAAGAAGAAGGACTCAAAATATAATACAGAGGCATTGCTTAAGCTATCAGCTATGCTACTGGATATTGATAGAGCGGAGGAGGCAGAGCAAATCTCCAATAGTTTGATAAAGAAGAATCCGCCTAAAGATATTCTAGCAGAAGCATTGTTTTTGCATGGCAGTGCACTTGTGCGTTTAGGAAGAGGTACAGAGGCAATAGCTGATTTAGATAAGCTTGTTCGCGAATGTGGGACAAGCCGCTTTGCTCCTTCTGCACGCGTAGCACTTGGTGGCTTGCTTGCTGATCCAGAGAGCAATCAGCTAGAGAAGTCTGAAAAGCTTCTTAAGGATGCAATAGCATCAAAGCTCCCTACAAAGAGTCTTGAAGCAGAGTGCTATTTTTATTTGGGATGTGTTCACCAAAGCATGAAGAAATATCGCGATGCAATAAATGATTTCACCACACTTATTACCCGCTTCCCTGAGGATGCTCGTCTAAATGACGTATATGTAAAGCTTGCTTGGTCTTATTTCTTTGCAGGGATGTATATTGAGGCAACAACATCAGTTGAGAGCATCCTACAGTCACGTGGTGGCTTTACAGTAGAGCAGCTTGCGGAGCTTCGTTATATTGCAGCAAATGCCTGCTTTGAGGTTTCAAATTACGATAAAGCAATTGCTTTTTATCGCTCTGTTTTGGAGTTAGATAGTCAAAGCACCTATGCATTGCAATCTCGTTTTAATTTAGCAAAGGCAATTTTTAATAAAGAAAATTATGCTGAGGTAATTGCTCTTTTACAACCATTGCTAAATGAAGCACTTTTTAGAGAGAAAGCGCTTTGGCTGGCAGCTCAGGCTGCGTTTCAACTAAAGAATACAGAGCTTGCCGTTCAGAATTATCGGTTGTTAATAAATGAATTTCCGGAGAGTGCTTTTGCAGATAAAGCAATGTATCAAATTGGGTGTGTTTATCGTGATGCACAGCAAAGAGAAGAGGCAGCAGTTGCATTTTTGCAGCTAGCAGAAAAGTATCCAAAGAGCGAGTATGCCTCTGATGCATTATTCTTTGCTGCACATTCATATTCAATAGATGAGGATGATCGAGCCTTAGAGCTTTGGAAACGCTTTGTAAAGGAGCATTCTGGCGATGCAAAGGTGCCTGTGGCAACATACCATATTGCAATGGAAGAAAGCCGTAGAGGCAATAATGATGCAGCATTAGATGCCTATAGGCTAATTTATTCAGCATACCCTGAGAGTGAGTTTGTTGGTGAAGCATATATGTGGGCAGGTAATATTTTAAGCAATAAAGGAGAGCTAGTTGAAGCAGAGAAAACTCTTCGCAAATCTCTTACATATAAGCTTTCAATGGATATTGAGCAGAAGGCAAAATTTATGCTTGCACTTACTTTGTTGAAGCAAAATAAGGATGATGATGCGATTGGCATAATGAAGGGTCTTTTGGACAATAATGTTTCCGAGGAATTTACTCCTCAGCATTTGGCTTGGTTGAGCAGTAATTTAATAGAGCGCTCTCATTGGGCTGATGCGGAGAAGGCAGCGGTTAAGCTTGCCACAGCAGAAAGCTCCTCTGATGCATGGAAGCAAACTGGTTGGGCTTTGGCAGCAAAAGCCGCTACTGGAGCTCAAAGGTTTACTGAAGCTGAAGCATACTATAGAAATGCCCTTGCTTGCGAAGCAAGGACACGCGATTATATAGAATGCTGCTATTGGCTTGGTGAGCTTTTAATGAAGAGAAAGAATTTTGTTGAAGCAGGTGAGCGCTTTGCCGAGGCTGCAAAGCTAAGTGCAGATTTACCAGAATTTAATGAGCTTCGCATCTATTCTTATATTGGACATGGACATAGTGCAATCGCCCAAGGAAAACGCAATGAGGGTATTCGATTGTTAACGGCAGCATCATTATTGTTCTCACATGACACATTGCTCCCTCCTGTAATGAAAGAGCTTATTGACATACTTAAGGAGGATGGCCGAATGGAAGAAGCTCAGAGTATTCAAGAGGATCTTATTCGTATGTATCCTAATAGCGCTGAAGCAAAACAATGCTCAACGGAGGCTAAATAGTTTATGAATGATAGAAATAGAAAAAAACAATATACAAATGAAGATGCAGGAGCAACGGTTCAATTAGCAATTGTTTCTGGTGCAATCATTGTATCCTTGCTGCTTCATTTTCTAGGTATTGCTACTATTAGAAATTTAGAGATTTCTCTTTTTACAAATGCTAATATTCCTCAAATTAAATCAAATGATAGAGCATTCCCACCTATTAAGGTTGATATTGAGAAGCCTCAAGAGCTTATTGAAGCAGAAAATATAAAAATCGCTGAAGCAGTTTCGCGTGATGAGTCTGTAAAAGATTATAGTGAAACACCTCAGCCAATGCCAGAATCAGTTTTTCAGGCAAAGAACATTGGCAATACTTTCCTACCAGGTACTGGCTCAAAAACTGTTGAACTAGAGGATGTCGATTTTAAGCCAAATCCAGAAATGTGGCTTCCTCGTGTGCAAGTGCTTGAAATTGACCGGCAAGCAATGGAAAACCTGGATTTAGCAGATATGAAGCGAGTAGCTGTCCCAAAAATAGAACGCTTTGAGAATGCTCCAGACGTTGTTTTTCAGACCTCTCGAATTAAGGTTAATTCAATCTCTTTTGCAGATATGCCAAGCTTTGTTCCTTCTGCTGCTCCTTTAGGTCAAGATGCTCTTGAAGAGTATGTTAAAGGCACAAAAAATGATGCAGACAAGGTTGTGGTCTTAGAAGATATCTTAGAAAATAAAGAAGCAACTCAAGAGATTGTTGACCGCGTTATTCCGTTGCCAGAGCCAAAGGTTGTCTTGGAGCCTGTGGAAAATGTTCTTACACCATCTATCACTGTGTATAGACCAGGTTTTTTAAGCTCTGACGAATATATATACTTTAGAGTGGATATTTCTCGAAAAAATGAGACCTCACTTCCAGTAATAAATAGAGATGTCTTATTTGTTCAGGATGCTTCAGAGAGTATTGGTGCTTTGCGTATTGGTCTTGTGCGAGAAAATCTTAAAAGCCTAGTAGGTGCATTATTGCCATCTGACCGCTTTAATGTTATGGCATTTAATGATGAAAGCTCTCTTTGCTTCCAGCATGGGTGGATGCCAGCAAGTGAGCAGGGTGCAAAGATAATGGCTGATAAGTTTATCAACAATATCCAGTCAAAGGGTAAAACTGATATTTATCGTGCCATTGAAGAGATTTTAGATTTGCCTACTGACCCTAATCGTGTGCTGGTTGTTATTCTTTTAACTGATGGTTCAACAACATCTGGTAAGATTACTCAGGACACAGAGATTATTAGTGCCTTTTCTAGTATGAATGGAGGAAATGCTTCTGTATTCTCTATTTCACCTGGACGCAAGGGCAATAATGATTACCTTCTTTCAATGCTTTCCTTCCTTAATAGAGGTGGTGCAGCAACTATGGTTAAGGACCGCTTTGATACAAAGGCTGCTTCAATGAATGTCTTTTCAGATATCGCACGTCCAGTATTAGCAGATGTGTCATTTATATTTGACTCTTTTTCTAATGCAGAGGTCGCACCACGTAATACAACACATTTATATTTAGATACACCTTTGTATATCTACGGAAGAGTAAAGAAGGATGCTGAATCAGTTACTTTTCAGGCAAAAGGAAAATCCTATGGAAAGCGCTATGATATGATTTTTGAAATGCCTTTAGATGCTCCAACTGTCATCAAGGGCGATTCTATAATCAAAAAGGAATGGGCAAGAGCAAGAATGTTTGATTTATTTGCAGAGTATGAAAAAACAAAGAGCTCTCTCTTAGCACAAGAGATGAGAGAATTGTCTAAAGAATATGATGTAAAAATTCCTTTCGAAGATAGAATTAAGTAGTTTCTCAAATTTATAAAATAAAAAAATAAGGAGACAAATAATGAGTACAAAAACAGAAGTACGTCTAGGCGTTATTGGCTTAGGTAATATGGGTTCTGAGCATATTAGAAATATTGAGGCAGGTAAGGTCGCTCGTTTAAGAGTTACAGCAGTTTGCGATATTGTTCCAGAGAAGCTTGAGCGCTATAAGGACAAGTATAAGTGTTATACATCAAGCGAAGAGTTAATTCGCTCTGGTGAGGTTGATGCTGTTATTGTAGCAACACCACACTATTTCCACACAACTATTGGTATTGATGCTCTAAATAATAATCTTCATACAATCGTTGAAAAGCCAATTTCCGTTCATAAGGCAGATGCAGAGAAGCTAATTGCAGCACACACAAATAAGGATGTTGTATTCTCTGCAATGTTTAATCAGCGCACAGATCCACATTATATTAAGCTACGTGAAATCATTAAGAGCGGTAAGCTAGGTGAGATTACTCGTGTTAACTGGATTATTACAAACTGGTTCCGTACTCAGGCATATTACGATAATGGTGGCTGGCGTGCAACATGGAAGGGCGAAGGTGGTGGTGTTCTACTAAATCAGTGCCCACATCAGCTAGATCTAATGCAGTGGCTATTTGGTATGCCAAAGAGTGTTCGTGCATACTGCAAAATCGGTAATTTCCATAATATTGAGGTAGAAGATACTGTTACAGCATATCTAGAATATCCAAATGGGGCAACAGGTGTATTTATCACAACAACTGGTGAGGCTCCTGGAACAAACCGTCTAGAGGTTTGTGGTGAGTATGGCAAGATTGTTGTTGAGTATGGAAAAATTAAGTGGACAACTAATGTTGAGAAGCAGAGCGATTTTATTAAGACATGTCCTAATGGATTTGCATCACCAGAGCATTGGGAGGTTGAGATTCCTTGCGATGGATATGGCCCACAGCATGTTGGTATTCTTAATAATTTTGTAGAGGCTGTTTTAGATGGCAAGGAGCTTCTTGCTCCAGCTGAGGAGGGCATTAATTCTGTAGAGCTAGGCACAAGTATGCTTTATTCTTCATTTAATGATGTCACTGTACAGCTTCCACTTGATGGTGCTAAATATGAAGCTATGCTTATGGATTTGATTAAGAATTCAAAATCAACAAAGGATATAAATCAGGTCGCTAAGGTAGTAGCAATGAATGGCTCATATCAAGGGAAATAATTAAAATCCCGTAAAAATAAAAAATGGTGGTCGTGCGAATGCATGCCACCATTTTTTTTGTTTTTAGCCAAAAACCTTTAATTGTCGTTTAGCTAATTGCTCGTTTGTATGGTTTTATTTAATAATAATTACCGACCCAACTTCGTTAATCACAGAAAGCCAGCTTGTTACAGGACTATCATATTTAAGAGATGTAGTAGAAATTAAACCAATTACTCTGCTTTTATCTGATTTAGGGAAGTAGTAGGTATCAGTCTTTTCTGCGTCCTGTACATCCTTAAGTGGGGTAAAGACAATGTCATTAACAGCATTTGT
This sequence comes from uncultured Verrucomicrobiota bacterium, assembly GCA_937911295.1. GTDB lineage: Bacteria > Verrucomicrobiota > Kiritimatiellia > RFP12 > UBA3636 > RGIG990. The sequence continues at coordinate 6,287 of CALDQE010000006.1, read as the reverse complement.
CCATGAATTTATATGTTTTTCTGTTATCACAAAAGATAATCTCTTGTTAAAGTTATTAGATGATGGCCAAAAGATTTCATTTGTATCGTAGGATGGTTTTGCTCCTAAAAAGACAATTTCGCATTTGTCTAACTTTGAAATAGAATTTCTAGTTAGAGAGGAAAGTGTTTCTGGAAGAATAAGCTTTTCAAGAGCTGACATTTGACAGAAAACCTCACCAGGTATGCTTGTAAATGTTGATTTGCTAAAATCTAATACCCCTTTGAGGGATTTTGCTTGGTTAAATAATCCACTTGGGATTGTTGGTATTGAATATTTTGTGGTTCCGAGATTTTCAACTTTTGCCACACCAAAGGCATATTTACCAATATTAGTAACAACAGGTCCTAAGGTTATATTAGTTGCACTAGAATTATAAAATGCAGATTCACCAATGCTTGAACACATAGGTAAATATAATTCTTTAATTTGTAATGAATGAAAGCAGCTGCCTGGAATTGATTCAACCTTTGGGAAGGAAAAGCGAGCAACCTGAAGCTTTTTGCAATTTTTAAAAGGCTCACCCTCTATATGTGTAACCTCGGGGAATTCAGTAGGTGAAAACGATTCTAGCTGTACGCATTCAGAAAAAGAGGTGACGCTAATGCTTGTAATATCCTTACTTAATACAACTGATGTTAAATTTGTGCATCCATAAAATGACCAAACAGGTATTTTGCCGTATATGTTTGGAAAAGAAACTGAGGTAATTAGTGTTTTAGCAAAAGTGTCATTTGAAAGTAATTCTATAGGAGAATCAGAGGCGAGATCGCCACTTAAAGATGAATCTCTAAAGGCTCGCTGTGATACTTGAATTGGCTCACTTGGAAAAACAACGGTAGTAATAGTTTGATTTCCATACAACAGGCTACCCCCAAGTATCAGACCAGAAGTATCAGTATCTTTACAAATACTGGATAAATCTAAAACATCGGCACCAGATTTATAACTTGTGAGTTTAATTTTCTCATCTGTTATTTCATACACAAATGACCAATTCCCATCAGAAATTTCTTTTTCATTGATTATCCATTCAGCATTTGCATAAAAAGAAATTCCAGCACCAAGAGTAAGTAATAAAGATTTTGTAATTAGATTAAGTTTTTTCATATTGTCCCTATATATATAAGTCCCTAACCACCTTATTAGGATAGACTTAATTTAATTGAATGTCAAGAAAATAGTGAAAATTATGGGATAATATGGAATTTGGTTTTAAAATCTGGCACTTCAGGTCATCATGTATGCAGGATAAGTATCCAAAGTGTAGAATTTTAGATCGATTGATGATAAACCTAGGTGTACCTGAATTAAAGTTTGTATACAAAGTTATTCTTATGATAGATAGCCTTTGATTGTTTTAGCAAGTACAGGACCGACGATATTGCTGAGCTCTTCCTCGCTAGCAGCTGCAATTCGTTTTACAGACCCAAAATGCTTTAGTAGGGCTATTTTTCGAGCTTCGCCAACACCAGAAATCTCATCAAGTACAGATTCACGAATTTTCTTCAACCGTAAATCCCTGTTGTAGGTAATGGCGAAGCGATGTGCTTCATCACGAAGGCGAATTAGTACCTGCAGCTCAGGAGAGGCTTTTGAAAGTAATAGTGTATCCCCATATTCGTTATCTAAAACTAACTCTTCAAAGCGTTCTGCAAGACCAACTGTTGGAATATGATTTAGCCCAAGATTCGCCAGTACAGCTCTTGATGCACGGAGCTGCGTGATGCCTCCATCTACCATAATCAAGTCTGGTAATGGTAGATTTTCCTCAATACATCGACTGTAGCGCCTTTGGATTACCTCTGCCATGCTGCGTGGGTCATCAATTCCTTCAACGGTCTTGATTCGGAAGCGTCGATACCGGTTGGGGGTTGGTTTCCCATCAACAGAAACAACCATTGAGGCAACAGTTAATGTGCCACTAATGTGCGAAATATCAAAGCCCTCAATAATATGTGGCAGAGTCGGAAGGTGTAAGACCTCCTGAAGTCTGGTGCAACCCTCAAGTGCATTGTCGCGCTTTAATTCCGGTGTGCTCACCTCACGAGCACGTAGCTTTATCATATCGCGCAGGGCAAAAAGAGTATCGCGTAAAATTGCTGCACGCTCAAAATCGCATTCCTTTGCTGCTGCATCCATGTCTTCTTGGAGTTGGGCCAAAACAGATGAATCTCCCTTTCTTAAGAATTCACAAGCAGTATCAAATCGAGCACGATATTCCTCTGGGGAGATTTTGTTTATGCATGGGGCAGAGCAGAAAGCAATAGTGTCGTTCATACAATGACGATGTGTTGCCTCGTTCGGGCAAACGTCCTTGCATTTTCTTATTCCAAAATGCTTTTCTAAAAAGTCCTTTACTTGATGGACAACGACTGAGGATGGGAATGGTCCAAAATATTCATTCCCATCCTGACGAATAATCCGTCGCTCGCTAAAGCGAGGACAAGCTAGCTTTGTTTCTGCACAAAGAGCTAGATAGCGCTTGTCATCTCGCATAAGGACATTATAGCGAGGCTTGTAATCCTTAATTAGCTTCCCTTCGGTAAGCAAAGCCTCTGCCTCATTGCGTACAACAATGGTTTCTAAATCTTCAATGCTATGGATGAGGCTACGGAGCTTTGGAGGTGCTTTGGCAAGCGTGGAAGAACGAAAATAGCTTTGGACACGACGGCGTAATGATACAGCCTTTCCTACATAAATTATCATGCCGTTCCGGTCGCGATAGATGTAGCAGCCAGGCTTATCAGGTAGATGTCTAAGCTTTTCTTTTAATTTTTCGTTCATCCCTAAGCTAGCATACGCTTGCCAAATTATGCTTATGCACGTGACATATATTTACCAGTGCGGGTGTCGACGCGGATAATTTCATCTGCCTCAAGGTAATCTGGGACTTGTAGCTCAAGACCAGTCTCAAGAACAGCATTCTTTGTGCGAGCAGTAGCACTTGCTGCTCGCATAGATGGGTCGCAGCTTACTACGCGTAGCTCGACAGCAGGAGGTAGCTCGATAGCGAGGACTTTGCCTTCTGACATAAGAGCAGTAATTTCCTCCATGTCTTCTTTGAGGAATGGAATCTGGTCTGCAATGTCAATCTCCAATAAAGAGAATTGACTATAGTCCTCAGTGTCCATAAAGACATATTCGTCTTGCTCTTTGTAAAGATATTGCACTTGGCGCTTTTCAAAATCAATTTCGCCATACATTTCTTCACCTTTGACATTGTGATCAAGCTTTGCCTTTGTGACAAGGTTACGGAAGCGTAGATGATAGACACTGGCTGCTCCGCGGGCACTTGGAGTAGAGACCTTTAGCTCCTCAAGTGAGCAAGGTGTTCCATCGATTGCAACAATATCTCCCTTTGATAATTCGCATGCTTTTGGCATAAAATTTCTCCTGATTATTTTCTTAATAAAACTTTTTTAACTGATAATTAACTTTTGGGCTAACCATTAAAGGATATCTCGTTTTGTTATTGTGCTAAGAGTGTTGCTAAGCCTTGAGATAAACTCCTCGTTTGAATCTGTTGCTTTCATTAAGTGAATTACGCCACTCATAGCATCAGCTGGGTCAAGCTTTGCGATAAATTTGCGTAGCTCCCAAGACTTTTCTAGCTCTCTATTAGAAACAAGAATATCTTCTTTACGTGTGCCAGATTTCATCACATTGATAGCTGGGTATACACGCTTGTCGGCAATATCTCTATCGAGAACAATTTCCATATTACCAGTACCTTTAAATTCTTCAAATATGACCTCGTCCATTTTGCTGCCAGTTTCAACGAGGGCAGTGGCGATAATAGTTAGGGAGCCTCCTCCCTCAATATTGCGGGCTGCACCAAAGAAGCGCTTTGGTTTCTGAAGAGCATTTGCATCAACACCACCTGTTAAAATTTTACCACTATGAGGTTGAACAGTATTGAAGGCACGGGCAAGGCGTGTGATTGAGTCTAGTAGGATGATAACATCCTCACCTTGCTCAACCATACGGCGAGCACGCTCACCAACGACATTTGTTACCTGAACATGATACTCAGGTGGCTCATCAAAGGTAGAAGAATATACAACAGCATTTTTATGCATTTTAGTATGGTTCTTCATGTCGGTAACTTCCTCTGGGCGTTCATCAATCAGAAGGATGATAAGCTTTGCGTTTGGATGATTTTCGCAAATAGCATTTGCCATCATTTGCATTAGCACAGTTTTACCAGTGCGGGGAGGAGCCACAATTAGACCGCGTTGACCAAAGCCTAGAGGAGTAACAAAGTTTGCGATACGCATTTCTATTTTCTTTGATGAAGTTTCTAGGTTGATACGGCGAGTAGGGAATGTTGGTACAAGTGAATCAAAAGCAGGTACGCGTCGGGCGATCTCTGGCTCCATACCATTTACTCTTTCAACAGTGGTAAGTGAAAAGCGCTGCTTTTCTTTTGATTCTGCCTTGAGCTGTGTCTTTGTCGCTCCATAGACAATATCACCTGGGCGGAGTGCATATTTTTTAATTGTTTGTTGAGGAACAAATGCATCCTCCGGGCATGTTTTGTAGCTGTTAAACTCATTTCTGAGGTAACCACTTCCATCTTGAACGATTTCCAATACACCCTCTGAATATACCGTGCCACCAAGACGTGCTTGCTCACGAAGCAATGCGAAGATAATATCGTGTTTCCAAAGAGATGTTAGCTCATTTGCGATACCCTTAAGCTCAGCAAGGGCGGTAAGAGCTTCAACAGATTGAATTTGATAATCTCTAACATTTACTGGTGGTGGAGGAGGGGTGGCAGGGTCAATAGGAGCTTGGCCATCCTGATGATATTGCTGCTGCTGCTGCATACGTTGCTGTTGACGCTGCTGCTGGCGTTGCTGGTGGCGAAGGCGTTGCTGCTCTCTGCGAGAAAGTCTTCTATTTTGATTGTCTTGTCCGTTGTTTCGCAGCTGATTATTGTTGTTATTATTGCGCTGCTGGTTATTGTAGTTGTTCCAGTTGCGATTTTGGAAGCCTTTTTGATTATTATCCTGCTGCTGTTGTGCTCTATTATCCTGCTGCTGCAATTGTTGATTTTCTGAATTGCTTTCATTGCTTGCTTGTGGGGCTGCATTAGAGATGTTAGCAGGAGCAGCAGAAAAATCCTCTTGTCTTGATTGTGGGGTAGGAGATACATATGCTTCAGCTGGAGTAGGTGCATTTTCGCGATGTGGATGAACGAAATTGTGTGCAGGTGTCTCATCAGCTGGTGCTGGAAGAATAACTTGAGGAGGAGGCATTACAAGAGGGGATTTAAACCCACCTTCATTTACTTCTTCTACAGGCTTCTTCTCGGCTACTGGTGGTGTGGCAACATTCTCTTGCTGTATAGTGGTTACCTTTTTAGGACGACCAACGCGTTTTTTCTTAGGTTGCTCTTCTACTGTTGATTCTATAGCTACAGTAGAAATTGATGATTGCTCTACATCATCTGTCATAATTATATTTTCTCCATAATGTCTCGTAATAATGTATTTGCGGCTAATTCTAATTGTTCCATTGTGCCATCATTACGAATTACTATATCTGCTCGCATTTCTTTTTCATTGTTAGGCATTTGTGAAGCAATACGCTGCTTTGCATGCTCCAATGAATGACCACGCGACAATAATCTTTTTAGTTGTATATCAGCAGCTGCTGTTACACAAACCGTTAAATCCCAATCAGCCTCCCAATTGCTTTCAAATAGAAGTGGAATTAAAGCAATTTTTATCGGCTTAGATAAATTTGAATTTTGTTTTATTTTAAGTTCTTCTCGAACAATAGGGTGGAATAAAGAATTTAGCTTTTCTCTAGCAGTTGAATCATTAAAAACAAGCTCAGCTAAAGCGGTTTTGTTTGTAGCACCATTGGGTAGAATATAATCTAAACCAAAAGTGTTAGCAACTAATTTTGCACCTTTCATATTGGGCATGTGTAGTTCACGCACCAATTCGTCGGCATCAAAAACATCAACCAGATTATTCTTTGCAAGTAGCTCGCCAAAAAGGCTTTTGCCGCATGCGATTCCACCTGTTACAGCAATTTTGATCATAAAATGACCTTAAAAAATAATACTAGGGGAAACTTAATTTAGAGTGAATAATTAACTCTATTTGCCCGATATTATACAAAAAGTGTTAGAATAATGCAATAACGAATATTTTTGGTTAAAAGACAAAGTAATTCCCGTAATGTGTCAAAATAAAAGACACCGAAAGGAAAAATGAATAAAATAAGTTCAA
>CALDQE010000005.1 GCA_937911295.1 uncultured Verrucomicrobiota bacterium | reverse complement strand
CTCAAACAATAGAAAAAGGCTGTTGCAAATCTTTTGAGTTTTGCAACAGCCCCTTCTTCCTTTTATTTAACCTCTATGATTTTTTCGCTGCCATCTGGCAATGTAAGCTTATACTTGCCCTTAAAGCCACGGAAGCATACCTTGCCACCCTCAACTGGCAGCTCAAGCCTTGTCTTCCACTCGTTGTTGATTAAATCATTCAACGCATAGTAGGATTTCTTTGGCGTCATATCACGATGGAACAAACCTGAGAAGCTTGGCTCACCTGGAGCACCACAATCATCTACCACATTCCACCAAGTGATTCCCATCATAGGCTCAAGGCTAAACCATAGGCGATAGAAGTTGCGCAAAATGATTGCCTGCTGCTCTTCTCCATCTGGTGTCTGAGGCGAAGTGAGTGTAATTTCACTAAGATGTACAGGCAAGCCACAAGCCCAGTTATCCATTACCATGCTACGAAGCTCTGTTGGATTCTTTAGGTCAGTTTTGCCCTCTGCAATATCCTGGCAATCCTTAGGATTGAATAAATGCATTTGCATCCCTTGGATATCAATCTTACAGCCACGCTTCATTAAGCTCTCAATCTGGCGCTTATAGCCCGCATTTACATACCAGTCGTTAATATTAAGCTTTGCCCAAGCAGGAAGCCTATCTTGTGCCAGCTTAAAGCTCTTGTATGTATAATCACCAGGCATTAACCAGCATGTTGATTTGCATACTAGCTCTCCCTCAACTATATTGCCTTTATCAAAATCCTCTCCAGATTCATTGACCACATCCCAGCTATCAACATCATCGCCATATTTCTCTATGATATCAATTATGCGATTCCAATGAAGCCGATTTAGCTCCTCAACAAATTCTGGGAGCTCTGCCTCTATCTCCTTTGGGGTCATTCCGTCAAATTTTCCCATTGGATAGCCATTAGCGTGCAGCTCATTAGCAATTGTTTTCTTATACTCCTCAGGAAGTTTGTCTATTAGCCAATAAGGCACATGCCAATTGCAATTACTCCACGTTAAAGGGTGACCATGGATACGGATACCCTTCTCCTTGCAGAATTTAATCAAGGTAGATGGGACAGGTCGACGCCAATGCGTTTGTTCCTTTGGATTAGGGCAATTATTCCAAAATTCCTCACTATCCTCATAAGCAGCTTCGTGACGAGGCTTGCCATTTTCTGGTTCAAATTTTTTCCAATAAAATGGGATTGTGGCAGAGTTAAACAATGAGCCATAGAGCTCTTTATATCTATCATTCGCCTCCTTTGAGCCAAGCTGATCAAAGTTGAAAATATGAGCACCAAAAATAAAGGAATGGGTTTGTTGCTCAATCTTTACTGTTGTACCATCAGGAACACCCAATAGCTCAACCACTGCATCTGCCTTACGATTCTTCTCAATATCACGGTCAATCTTGGCCTGAAGCTCGTCGTTCCAAAGCTCCCAAAAATGCTCTCCCATACATAATTTATTCATTTACACACCTATTTTAAAATTAGTCCGTTATTCTCTATTACTATGACAACCCAAATATCTATTAGAAATATCCACCCTTTTCGATGATTTCAGAAATGGTATCACCACTATGTACCCAAGAGAAGATATCCACCTCATTGCGTTCAATTCCCTCTGCACGAAGCAGAACATCGTAGGCTATTTCACGTGGGATACAAAGCACTCCATCAATATCACCAAAAATAATATCGCCAGGGCGTATTGTTACTTTGCCAATTTTAATAGGCACTTGATAGTGTGTAATCATACAGCGACCAAGTGAACCATTTGACGTGCGGTATTTGTAAAACACGGGAAAATCCTGCTCAAGAATTTGCTTTGTATCTCGAATACCTCCTGCAATAACAGCACCACGAATACCTTTTGTCTTTGCTGTAGCAGTCATAACACCACCCCAAAGAGAAGCCTCTGTGTCCTCTGATGTATCCCAAACAACGACACCCTCTGGCTTCATATCATCAAGCATCTGTGCTCGGAAGGTCATCTCTCCTTCGATCATAACATTCGGGGCGGACTTTACAGTAAAGGCTTCTCCGCAAACAGTCATATGATCTCGCAATGGCATAATAGAAGAAGGCAAATTTTGATTTAAAAGCGTTAATTCGCGAAGCACATCATTTATGCAGCCAGTGTAAAGCTTTTCATAGCGTTCACAAAGCTCCTTAACTGGGATTGGCAGCTCATTTGTTGGGATGTGCTGGCGCTGGGAAATAAGCTTATCAAGCTTCATTAGACCTGCCTCTTTAGCTTTTTCTCTCATGTCTTTTAGTGATGGCATTTTATGCTCCTTTATTTTGATTCGTAAATTTGTTGGTTACAAATTGCTATCCGCAAATTATTAGTTGTTGGTTATTGATTGCTGAATTGCTTTAAAGTGTAACAAATGACTTCTGTTTTGGCTGATTTGCTAGGCGGATATTTTTCTTTACTGTAGCACCATTGCCCGTGATTGATAGCTCATAATCGCCATAGAATCCATGCAGGATAGTCTGACCATTTTCATCAGTCTCAAGTGCAGCTTCAGTCCTCCATTTATGATTAAATAATTCATCAATCATATCATATGCTGGTTTTTTACTTAAATCATAGCGTAGTAAACCACCTCTATAATAATTTTCTCCCTTTGAGAAATCACCCTTCTCTGCACAAGCGGCATAACCATCAATTAGATTCCAGTAGATAATGCCATTCATAGCCTTATGAGAAAACCACAATGGATAGAAACGGCGAACCATTTCTGCTTGAAACTCCTCATCGCAAGCCTCTGGCGAATATGCTGGGAAGGTTATTTCTGTAATCTGGAGTGGTTTTCCAAGCATTGCATAGCAATCCATAACATCAAGGTGACGCATTGGGTCACAGCTTTGCTGTGTATGATTTAGAAAATGCTCACGCTTGCAGAAAAGATGAAATTGCATACCGATGGTATCAATAGGGGCTCCTTTTAGTAAGGCACGCTCTATTTGCATAAAATATGGACTTCTATCATGGAAGAACTCATGGTTATTCCAGATATAATTATCATTGATAATCAGGTTGTTTCCAGAAAAGAATTGTCTTGCTGTATTAAAGCTCCACTCTATCAAATCGCGAGCAAAATAAATACTAGGCAGGCGTTTATCCTCGTAATGATAACACCAGAAGGTCTCATTTGTCACCTCCCAATCCTGTATTTTATCTGCATACAGCTCAGAGAGCTCTTTAAAACGCTTTGTTAAGAGCATTTTTTCTGTTTGTAGGTCAGAATTCATCCAATCAAGAGTTTCAATACATGGGTAATTCAAGCAATGAGCCTTAGGTTGAATTCCATACTGTGAGCAAAATTCAAGGCAGCGATCTGGGGTTGGCCTACGATAGATGTATGGGCTATCCTTTTTATAGCGAGGTTTACCCTGCTCTGGTTCTAAAGAATTCCAATAGAATGGTAGGGTTGCCAGGTTAAAGATTTTTGCAAAGCTTTCCTCATATTTTTTATTATCTGCCGGAGTTGGCATTTCATCAAGTAGGAAGCAATTTGCACCATGCTTAAATTGGTGACGAATTTGCTTTGCACGAATTTTTACTCCAGAAAGAGGCTTACCATCCTTATCTTTAACACGAATAGTTACATCCCCTTTTCGGTTCTTTTCTATTCCTGCGTTAATGATTGTATCAAGATAGTCATCATTCTTTTCCCATTTTTCAAATACCCTACACAAATCTGATTTCATAACTTAAACCCTAACTAATTTTCTACACAAAAAAATACTATGACCAGCGTCTATCATTAGACCACTCATTATCCCATTCTGTAGTTGGAGCCCAAGCCTCAGGACAATTTTCGTGAAGCTTTTCTTTAATCAAATCCTCATTTAGCTCCTCAATACCTAGACCAGGTGCATTTGGAACAGTAATATAGCCCCCCTCATAAGAAAGTGCTGGCTTAATCAAATCTCCCCACCATGGCACATCAACAGAGTGTAGCTCAAGCGACATAAAATTGCGCGTGGCTGCTGCAACATGCACTGCAGCAAGGCATGCAATTGGGCTCTCAGCCATATGAATATTCATCTGAACACCATAATCCTCAGCCATATCACCAATCTTCTTTGTCTCTAAAATACCGCCAGCCGTAAGCACATCTGGGTGCACAACAGCTAGAGCACCAGACTCAAATAAAGGCTTATAATTTTCCTTTAAATAAATATCCTCACCAGTTCCCAAAGGAACAGTTGTGGCAGCGTGTAATTGCTTCCACATCTCGGTTTGCTGCCAAGGCACAGCATCCTCCATCCAAGCTAGATTAAATTTTTCCAATCGACGAGCAAGCTTGATACAATCCTCTAGAGGGATGTGCCCCAAATGATCAATCGCAATAGGAATCTCATAGCCAGTTACTTCGCGACATTCCTTCATATAGTTTTCAAGAAAATCTAGACCTGTCTCCGTAATATGAATACCTGTAAAATAATGCTCTGTATTAAACAAATCGTATGCTTCACCTCGCATTGCCCGTGGGTCAATAGAGCCATGAGGAGTGGCAAAAACCGTCTTTTTATATTCGCGCATTTTTTCTAAAAAGCCAAGAGGAGCAGACAATGCACCTGGCACATCCATCAATAGCTCAATACCTAAATCCATTTTTAGGAAGGTAAAACCTCGCTCCATTCGCTCCTTCAAGGCCTTTCCCATATCGCGGCCACCACCCTCAGAATCTGTATCGCAATAGCAGCGAATTGTATCGCGGAATTTTCCGCCTAAAAGCTGCCAGACGGGGACACCCCATGCCTTACCAGCAATATCCCAGCATGCCACCTCGATTGCACATACGCCACCCGCTTGCCGTGAATCTCCACCGAATTGTTTAATACGACGAAAAATTTTATCTACATTGCATGGATTTTCACCAAGAATGCGACTCTTAAGCATTGCTGCATATGTTTTGCTTGAGGCATCGCGCACTTCACCATAGCCAACAATTCCTTGGTTCGTGTAAAGCTTTACAAGGGTGCAACGTTTAGGTGCTCCATCAATTTCAGCAAAGCGCATATCTGTAATTTTTAATGTAGCAGGATTTATTTTCATGGGATATTCCTTTATATTAACTGTGTGATATTAATCACCGTATGCAACCAAATTGTGTTTTATATATTATACTCCTTTGACACATTGCTTAGCATAATGGAGAAGCTTTGTGCCTATTATGCCCTCATCATACGAGCCTTGAGGCAAGATAAAGGTTATAGAAGCGACAACTTTATTTTTTGAATCATAAATTGGTGCAGACATAGCAGAGATTGGCCAGCCAGCAATTTTTGGACGAAGGCAAAAGCCACGCCGTTTTATTTGATGGAAATACTCATCAAATTCTTCGCGCAATTCATCTGTCACATTGCACTCGGCATAGATTGAATTTATATCAGTTTGCTTTTCTCCATATAGTAGGCATGCACCTGAGGTACCTTCAACTATTGTGAAGCCATAGCCTTCTTTACCAGTTGTGATAAATGGACCAGGTGGCTCTGCTCGAGCAAGAACATATTGCTCTAATCCATAGCGGATAGAAAGCTTACAAGCAATATGGTGTTCATCTGCAATATTTTTAATTATTGCACGTGCTGAATCCAGCTCTAGCATTTCGTCTTTAAAATTCATAGCAACTGGGAGCAATCCGGAAGAAATTTTATAAAACCCATAACCAGCATCTGACTTTTCAATCCACTTATGAAGACAAAGTGTATTGATTATACGATATGTTGTCGTTTTAGAAACACCAAGCCGTTCAGCTAGCTCATTTCTCGACATTCCATTCGGTTCATGGGCAAGAATTTCAACCAATTCTATCGCTTTATAGACAGCAGGAATAATATTTTTCATAATTACAACCATTTATTTACGATTTAATACTAGTATTTTAGAAGCAACTGCAGATAAAATCAAGCATTCAACAATCAAAAACTTTCATATTTGCACTAAAAACAACATTTGTCTAAAAATATTTCACATTTGAATTTTTTAAAAAAATTTAATTACCTTAAAAAATCACTTGATTTCCCAGATAGAAATATAGTAAAATAGCGAAGTTTTCTATTTAAGAAGCATTTTTCGCATTTGCGGAGGGGTGTCTGAGTGGTTTAAAGAGGCGGTCTTGAAAACCGTTGAGGTGCAAGCTTCCGGGGGTTCGAATCCCTCCCCCTCCGCCATTTTTTTACACGGGCCTCTAGCTCAGTGGTCAGAGCAGGGGACTCATAATCCCTTGGTCCGGGGTTCAAATCCCTGGAGGCCCACCATTAAAATAAATCATAGGTTATTGCCTATGATTTTTTTCTTTATAGGTGCTATATCCACGTGATCCCTTAAAAAGCACCTCCCTCCCACTATTAAAAGAAATGCAAATTGCAAGCTAAATGAGTATAGCAATCTCAAATTAATTAGTGCCTGCCAATTAAAATACAAATAGGCACTGAACAAAGTAAATGCAATACCCAACACACAATACCATTGCATCTACCTTGCCTTTTCACCCAATCCCACAAAAAATCCACCCAACATCTCCCAATCTCCGGAAAACCACACTACGTGTGCTCCCAGCAAGCGGAAGCAACGAGTGAAACGATTTAAACGCTAGTGCTCGTGCCTTCGGCGAAACACGGAGAAAAAAGAGGTAAGGAGACACGGAGGGGTTATTGGTTTTTGGAATGATTGTTTGTGCAATTCTCCCTTGTCCTCCGTACTCCGTGTTAAGAGTAAGCAATAAGTGAAACGATTAGCATAGCCCTCATTTGTCCTCCGTACTCCGTGTTAAGCGTAAGCAATATTTGGAGTTACTTTCGTTGCTTGGAGATTTGGAGGTTCGGAGGCTCGGAGTATGTATTTAACCTCCCTATCTCCCAGAAAACCACACTACGTGTGCTCCCAGAAGCGCCGCAGGCAAAGAAAGCACAGTCTGCCTTTTCACCCAAATTTATTATATTGCCAAAAATATATCCGTTTGGTAACATAATAAACAAAAGTAGGGTCATTTCTATAAACTTTTTGTTTTAAATTCCTCTCTATCGTGTATGAAAAACATCTTTTTTTTAATATTAACTATCGCACTCTTCTCGCACCAATGCTTTGCAAATGATAATAAGCCTAACACTCTCGGCAATGGCTTTCCTGGTATTATAAACCAACTCTCTGTGGCAGATGATATGCAGGCAGCTCTTGATTCAAATGGTGTTCGCTTATACTCCTACACCCGAGCCAGCATTCCTGCCGATAAGCAACGCCTTATAGCAGCAAAGTGCCCAACGAACTCTATTGCATTTATTGCCCACCAGCCTCAAAGACTTGGCAAGCGTTTTCTCCCCCTTATTGTTGAAATAAAAATTGTTCCAGATAACCTTATATCGCCTAAACTCATAAATACAAATCTGTTTGAAGCGATCAAAACAGAAAAGCTAAAAACCTTTAAAAGAAAAGACTTTGTTGCAATGTCTATTCTCTTGCCAGAATCCATAAAAATCAGTGCCAGCTCCAATGGAGAACGCACAGAAGGTAGCAAGCTAATTATGGACGCAATCGTACAATACTCTAATTTTTTAGGCGGTACACTAGTAAACCAAAACCAGCGGTTTGTAATTGCTGAGTCGCCTGATTCTATTGATGCTACCCTCAATTTCTTCCTTCAATACCCAAATCGATTTACAATGCTTATTTTTCGCGACTATATACCTAATCTCTCGCCTCTTAATAATTTTTCGCAGTCACTTGATCCAATAGCTCTTTACCACAAAAGCACATCCTCTCCTGCCTTCAAGAGTCAAATCGACACATTAAAGTATCGTATTGAAAAGGGGCAAGGTGAGCTTCATACACTTGAATACAGTACTGAGAATGCTAACCCTTGGGACAATCCTGAATTTATCAAATGGATATTAGACTTTACCTCAAATGGAGTGCCAATAAATACCCCAGGCAAGAGAAACAAGTACGACCCCAAAAATCCAACCTTTATAAATGGCATAAAATGCTCTACCTCTGAAGAAATATGTTCAGAAAAGAAATACTGGCCATTAGCGGCTGTTGACGGCAATCCAAAATCATTCTTCCAGTCTGCCAATATGGTTAAATCTGGTGGATGGTGGATGGCTGAATTTGAAAAACCAATCTCTGGCAGAGTCACAATTGAATGTGGAATATTAAAGCGCAAAACACTTCAGCAGCTTTATGGTAATATGCGAGTAGAAGTCTCTTCTGATGGTGTAAAATGGCAGACCAAAGGTATTATTTCAAAAAAGAAAGGCGAATTTTCGTTTGTCGAAAATTCTGGAAAAATACGGTTTATTAGAGTCATTTCATACTCACAGCAGGAAATTCGCCTAATCGTTAGAGAATTAACTATTGAGGAATTATAAAAATGAAACGGTATATTTATTGGCTGGCTGCATTTGTTTTTATTTTTGCCACACTTTTATTTGGCTACAAAAAGTTAAACGAAAGTTCACTTGATATTCACCCAATATTTGAAGAAGCACAAGCGGCTGCAAGAATTTCTGGGGAAAGCTTTGTTCTCATTGATGCACCAGATTGGTGCAAGGATTGTGTTGCACTTCGCGAGTTGTATAGCTCAAACTATGGACAAGACATTGAAAATGTCATCAAATCAATTGGTGGTTTTCACATCAGGCTTAAATCTAATAATTGTGATGACAATCCAGCTGAGGTAAACGATTTATTAAGCAAATGTGAAATAAGAAATGTCCCATCGCTTGTTATATTTTATGGAGAAACATTCTCCGTTAAGACAGACATTTCAGAAATAGCTACTTCCCTATTCAGTGCCACGCAAAAATGGCAATAACAAAAAAATGTCTCATCACTAATCTTGATAGTAATGAGACATTTTAAAAACCAAACAACTTTTTATTGTTATTTCCAGAAATCTGTTTTCTTCTCTAATCCAATATCCTCAGCTTTAAATACTGGATTTAAGCCTTGCTTTCTCTTGGCATTATAATCATTCAATGCTTTATATGCATATCCACCAACAATTACGCAAACAGGAATATTGATAAAGGCAAGAATACATTGTGCTATATCTGCCAAATCCCAAGCTAATGACATTTTAATTGCAGCACCCTCAGCTATTAGTACAGCACCAACAATGCGAACAATCATTAGCACTGGCTTGCTTGGCACCTTACCAAATAGATAATTTAGGCAATTCTCTACGTAATAGAAGTTTCCCAACAAAGTTGTAAATGTAAAAAGAACCATTGCTGCAGCAATAAAGATTGGACCAATCATTCCAAAGGTTGCCTTTACGGCTTCTTGAACAAATGGAGCACCTGAATTTGCCTCTGTTGGTATAACATCTGTACATAGGCACATAAATGCTGTTGCTGAGCAAATAATTAGTGTATCAATAAATACAGACAACATCTGCACTAGTCCCTGCTTTACTGGGTGAGAAACATCTGCTGAAGCGGCAGCATTTGGTGCAGAGCCAATACCAGCCTCATTGGAATACAAGCCACGCTTCATTCCCAGCATAAATACTGAGCCAGCAAAACCACCAAAAATTGCCTTAAAATCAAATGCACTATTAAAGATTGTAACAAACATTTTTGGAAGATTCTCAAAGTTAATAACAATCGCTATAATTGCAAATAATATATAAAGCACACCCATCAAAGGAACAAGCAATGAGGTAGTTTTAATAATTGTCTTACCTCCACCAATTACGCATACAAAGAATAACAATGCGACACCTATTCCAAAAAATACACTAATGTTTGGTATTGCTTTATAGAAACCAAACTCTGAGAAAGCACTTTGTAGGTTATATGATGCAAGCATATTGTATCCAACACCATAAGTAAAGATAAGTGCTATGGTAAAAATTGTGGCTAAGAACTTAGAATTTAGTGTTGATTCTATATAATATGCTGGGCCACCATAGCTAGAGCCATCTTCTTTTTTGCGTTTAAATATCTGTGCAAGAGTAGATTCCACAAATGCAGATGCACCACCAATTGTAGCACAGACCCACATCCAAAATACTGCTCCTGGTCCACCAGAGCAAATTGCAACAGATACACCAATAATATTACCGGATCCTACGCGGGAAGCAGTAGAAACCATCAATGCACTAAATGATGAAATGCTACCTGGTTTTGAAGGTTTTTCCGTTGCAACCTTAATTGACTCTTTGAGCATTCCTTGCACACCACAAGTACGAATTGTAAAATACAATCCACCTAGCAACAGCACCACAGCCAAAGGCCACCCAGTCAAATATAATAAGCTTTTATATAATATTTCCAAAAGCGCTAGTGCTATTTTCATCATATTTCCTGTCAAATATAATAAGCTTTTATATAATACTTCCATTTTAATTTTCTTGTTTGTTAGTGAATAAAATCTTGCGACGCAAGTAAAAATTGTGCATAAGTGTATCAAAATAATCTATTTCTAACAACCTTTTATTTCACAGCAGCATATTTTTGAGGCTTCTTCTCTTAATAACCCTAGCACCTCCACCCCACCCCACATCACCTCTGTGTCTCTGCGTTAAGAAGTATGTCAAAGTTATTAACAACAATTAGCCCTCAACGTCTAACGTCTAGCGTCTGTTCGACGTCTAATTGTCTTGGGTCTATTGTCCGTGTCTCATGTCTCAAGT
>CALDQE010000004.1 GCA_937911295.1 uncultured Verrucomicrobiota bacterium | reverse complement strand
CAACCTTTTCTGCCGCAGTTCCAGTAGAATTTAATACATTTTATTATGCTTGTTTATCACTTGCTCTCCAACCAGTGTATATTGTTCAGCGAGTATCATCGACAGATGTGAGGTATTACACAATTGAAAGTATTGAAGCCAACCCAAATAAAATAACATTACAGGCTATTGACGGCAACACAAAATATGTAGTTACTTTGCAAGATGACAGCGATCCAAAGTTGGTTGGAACAATCACCTCATCACCAATTCTGTCATCGGCAACGCTAAACAAGCAGACAGATGTTGTGCTGGGCGAGAATACTACATTTGCCTTGGCAAATGGTGCGGTTACTCATGGCTCGTTAAATGGCCATACAGATACAGTATTAGGCACAGGAACAACGTTTACAGTTACTGATCCAACGGTCACAGTTACTCCGTCACAGACATACCTAGGCGCTTCCGCAAGTGGGGCTGCGGTAGGAGCAAATGGAACGGCAAGTGCTGTAACAGGATACGCTTCACCTACTACACAAACCTTTTTACAAACAATAACATTAGACTCAAGTACATATAAATTGGTTCAAACCACAGTTCCTAATGTAACAAGCATTGGTGCAGCTTCAACATGGAGCTTCACAATGGGTACTGGCGATAATAGTGAAACCCTCATTATTGGCGGTGCTAACGGTACAGCACCTACATTTGGAAACGCTATTACAGTAGCTACTGGTACTACTGATACTGATGGTACAGGGGCAGGAATTGTAACAGGCTATGATGCCACAGGAGCAAAGGCAATTACCGCATTAGGCACACCAACAACAGAAACAGTATTAACTGGAGTTAAGATGACATCACAGCCTACTATCACTTTGTCTGCTAACGCAACAAGCGGTACTGGTAGAGTCCAGGTCGCTACAGGAATTACAAGTGCAGTAGCAGAGGGTGGTGCAGTATCAGCCAGTGGTGATAATGTAACGGCAATTGTAAGTATGCCAACAAGCACAGTTGGAACAAGCATTTCAGTTGGAACAAACGATAAGGTAACTGCATTAACAAGTGCAACAAGTTTAACAACACAGTAGGAGTGTCAATATGATTTCTGCGGTAACATTACCTGATGGTTATAACACCAATATAAGAGCCGGAGCAATTCCGTTTGGAGAAGTTGACTCCACCTCTACTTCCGAGGCATATACAGCCACCGTACCAGGGATTTCTGCCCTGGTCGATGGCGTGTGTGTATTGCTGAAAAATGGTGTAGTAACCTCCGAGTCAGGATTTACAATCAACATAAATGGTTTGGGTGCTAAACCAAGCTATAGCAATATGGCAACAGGACATGGCGATACAAACCCAACCAGAGATACCACAATATTCAACATTAACTACACAATGTTGTTTGTGTATAGTGAGGATATTGTTTCAGGTGGTGGCTGGATTTGCTATCGTGGCTATGATGCCAACACCAATACTATCGGTTACCAATTGAGAACAAACTCATCATCATTACCAGTTAGTGGTGCTACATACAGATACAGATTACTGTTTACTTCTGCTAATGGCACACACTTTGTACCAGCAAACACTTCTACATCTACAAATGCAACCGCCTCAAGAACGGTTAATCAGACACCTATCGACCCATTTGGAAGGATCGTATATTATTCACATACGTCGGCCGTTTCATCTGGGTCAAGGCCAGGAGCGACATATCTTTGGGAACAGTATGCTATATCATTAGGTTACTCATTTAACCGAACAGGGGCTGCTCTAACGCTTACAAGCTGGAGGCCTGTTTATATTAAGTGTGCGCCACAGGCAGATGGCTCTGCCATTATGGACAGCACTACACCTTATGTTCAGGCGTTGCCATCAACAGATGACGGTAAGATATACATTTTCCTTGGTATAGCATATAGCGCAACCAACATTGAATTAGTGCCACAACACCCTGTTTATTACTACAAAGATGGTGCTATCAGACAGTGGACTAATTCAGCAGCCGGTTCATCATTAGATGTTCAGGTAAATGGCACTTCTATTGTTAGCAACGATGTAGCCAATATTGTGACCAATACGGCTTATAATAGTTCAACCAACAAGATTGCCACCATGAGTGATATACCTACAGTGCCGACAAAAACAAGCGATTTGACCAATGACAGTGGGTTTATTACAGGCATTACAAGTTCAGATGTTACAAGTGCATTAGGTTATACGCCATTAGGACAGTTATATGTTGGCACAACAGCTTATAACATTCTCTCTGTAAGTAAAGCAAACTTTCAAGGCATTAGTGGAATAACTATTTTATACGATAATAATGGGGATACAGACTATATATTTATACCAGATGGGGATGGTTTCAACACAGGAACGCAACAGATACTCACAACAGTGGCACAAACGTATGCCACAAAGCAAGAGATACCTACACTCACATCCGAGCTAACAAACGATAGTGGGTTTATTACAAGTGAAACTGATCCAACAGTTCCTGCTTGGGCAAAGGCAAGCACAAAGCCTACATACACCGCAAGCGAGGTTGGAGCATTGGCCACTACTGGTGGGCAGATAACAGGCGATTTAACACTCTACACACCTTCTGGCAATAGCCCTGGAGTTATATTCCAGAGAGGAACGCTGACAGATAACTACAATGACTGGAAGATATATGACAAGGGTGGTTATTTGTACTTTGCACAGCGTGGCAGTGGCTCTTCATCTTTCAACGATATGGGCTACATCTCCACAACTGGAGTACTGACGAATTTCACAATTCCTTGGGGAAGCGTTACAGGCAAACCTGCACAGTTACCGACAGTAACAACAAGCGACAACGGAAAAGTGTTAAGAGTAGTAAATGGTGCGTGGAGTGCCGTTGAATTACCGAGTGCAAGTGGGGTGAGTTTCTAATGAGTGATTATTTAGTAACAGATACGGAATTAACAGCAATAGCAAATGCTATTAGAACAAAAGGCGGTACAAGTGCAAGTTTGTCTTTCCCAGCAGAGTTTGTATCAGCGATAAATGCCATAGAAACGGGCGGTAGTGGTTTGGAGTATGAGGAAGGTACTTTTACTCCCACGGAAGCGGTGAATACAATTTACATACCCTACGCAAACACACACACAACAACGCCCGTAATGGTTTTTGTGATAGATGCTACAGAAACAAAGCAAAATAGTTATAATAGTTTTCTTTCGGTGTTTAAGTTTAGCTTTGTAGGTGTATTTGGTTCGAAGTTTTATAGTACGGTTAATTATACGGAAAGTGCTTTTTGGACATATACAGGAGCATACAGTACCGTTGCACAGCAGGCCCAAGATAGCAGTGCTCAGTTTGGTTCAAACACTCAGCTATACTTAAACAACACAACTACAAGTATATATTATCGTGTAGGTCGCACGTATAAATGGATAGCCATTTGGAAATAAAGGAGAAGACTATGACAAAAGAAAAAAGATTATTTATACCTATAACAAAATGCCCTGAAAAGGGCGATAAGTGGTACACCAGAAAAAGAGATGGTGGCATATCACTCGCACAATGGGAAGGCAACCCACAGGCTTGGCCTGGGGCAACGATAGCCAATTGTGTCGGTGAAACTTGGGGGGATGTTGCCAGCCACGAAGGCAACCCCGATTGCAGAATTGGGTGTAAGCCAGGAACAGATTGGCCTGGTAATGCTAAAGATTGGCTCAAGTTCAGTAAAGCGCAAGGCTATGAAATCAGCATGATACCAGAGTTAGGTGCAGTAGCTGTTTGGACTCAAACAAACGGTTTAGGCCACGTTTGTGAAGTAGAAAAAATGTACCCTGCTGATACATCGTGGGATAGTTCAGAGAGTGGCTACAGAACAAGACCAGTTTGGTTTACAAGACATTACAATAAAAACGGCTATAGGCCTGGTTATAAGTTTTTAGGCTATATATTGCCGAAGTATGAATACATACTTGAGCCAGAGCCGACACCACAGCCAAAGTTCAAAGTTGGTGATGAGGTAATTATATGCGGTTCATTATACAGGTCAGCCAATGCTTCAAAGCCATCTGGCACAGTTAAAAACAAGAAAACCAAGATTACATTGTATGCAGAGGGAACAATGCACCCATACAATACAACAGGCTATCTTGGCTGGATGAACGCAGAAGATATTAGATTAGCAAACGATAAACCAGAACCAACCCCTGAATTAAAGGTAGGCGATTGCGTAACCATTATTGGCAACGGCAATAGCAGACCTGATGGCAAGGGAAGAATATGCGGTGGCGTAGGCTGGAAACGATATGTTATGAGCATTAAAGCCGGTATGACATACCCATATCAGGTTGGAGTAAACGGCAGAACAACAGGATATTATAAGGCAGATGCCTTAAAGAAAATATAGGTAGGATCACAATACTTTTTCAGCACTTATGCTGATTTTATGCCATTGATTATGTTGAGTTTGAGGAACACCCCAGGTTAGAAAACAAGACAAATCAATAAGCGCTGATGAGTTTGTGTCTTATACATTACACAGTTATGTATGCAAAACAATGATTTCACGCTAACCCAGGAGCAAAGAGATCGTGCATACGCAGAGTACAAAGGGGAGGAATATGCTTCCAGACAAAAGAATTATTAAAAGAAAACTACCTTCCTCTCACACCATAGCAACATGGGGTTGGAAACAACACCCCACCATCA
The DNA here is from genome assembly GCA_937911295.1 of uncultured Verrucomicrobiota bacterium. Classification (GTDB taxonomy): domain Bacteria; phylum Verrucomicrobiota; class Kiritimatiellia; order RFP12; family UBA3636; genus RGIG990. The sequence goes on along the minus strand of CALDQE010000004.1, from coordinate 7,499 downwards.
CAATATACCCCATAGGCGATTTACATTTAGGCTCAATAGAAGCCAATGAAGAAGCTTGGAAAGAGTTTGTTGAGAACATCAGCAAACAACCTGATGCGTATATAGTGATAGTTGGCGATATGCTTGACAATGCCACTAAAAACAGTGTGGCTTCACCATTTGAGCAGAGATACAGGCCATTAGAAGCCAAGAACATATTGGCTGATTATCTCAAGCCTATAGCCGATAAAATCTTATGTGGTGTGCGAGGAAATCATGAGAACAGGAGTGTTAAGGATGTTGACCTTGATCCCTTGTATGACGTGTTCTGTAGGTTGAATATTGAGGACAGATACAGAGCCGGTACAGCGTTCCTGGCGTTAAGCGTAGGCGACAGGCCTATAGGTGATAAAGGAACAAGGCCAATGCAGTATTACAACGTTGTTGTAACTCATGGCACTGGTGGTGGTAAACAGGCGGGATCAGGAATAAACAATCAGCATAGGTTTGGCAATTCCATAGATGGGTGTGATGTTCTAATAACAGGGCATACGCATAACCCAGCTATCACCAAGCCAGCCAAGACAGTATTTGATGCCAGATACCCAGAGATTAGAGTTGAACCGTTTGTATGCGTTCAGTGTGCTTCCTGGCTTGAATATTGTGGCTACCCATTACAGAAAATGCTGACACCACAATCATCCTGGGATAACAACACTCCGCAGAAAATAGAATTAACAGTAACGAGAGATTTGAAACTAATTAGGGCTACAATGTAGCCTAGAGAGGACAACAACATGAAATTATTTAAGTGGTCAGATGAGTTTTACGATTTTGTTAAGATACTTGCAATCCGTATTGTCCCAGCAACTGAAACATTTTGGGGGATTTTAGCAACAGCTTGGGATTTACCATACGGGACACAGATAGGGGCTTCAATTGGTGGTTTTGGTTTATTCCTGGCGTTATGTTTAGGCTTGAGTAATGCTGAATATCAGAAAACAAAGAGAGAGCTTTTAGAAGAAGGCGAATAATTATGCCTACAGAGTTCACCACACTGGTATCAATAGCATCTGGAGTTATGGCAATAGTGGCTCTGGTCAAGTTAATTAACACACCGTTAGATAAAATCAAGCAGCATGATGAAGATATAAAAAAATTAAAGGAACAGAACGCAAAGCAAGGTGAGTTTGAAAAAGTCATACTCAACAGCTTACAGGCTATCACTAACCACATGATAGACGGAAACGGAATTGACAAGCTGAAAGCCAGCAGAGATGAGTTATCACGTTCTATCAACGATATAGCCATGAAATGATTATTACGGTAGTTCTTTACTCCTTTCGGCTACCGTATAAAAAGGCACTGTATTAACCCCTTACAGTGCTTTTATTTTAGGTATGAATTAGGCACGAAAAAATTAAAGTGTTCTGTAAAATAGGGTAAAATCTTGAGCAATAATAATGTTTTATAATATAGGAAAGTCAAGCAAAATCAAGCAAAATAAACGTACTTCATATCCCTATCGGAGCACCATGATGCTGAAAACCCCCTAAAACAGGGGGTTTTTTGATGATTTAAGCATTTTAGGCACGAATTAGGCACGAATAATTTTCTCTATATCATCGGCTATCTGTGTTAAGTCTTTTTCGTAGAAATGTGAGTAAACAGTTAGCGTGATTTGTGGGTTTTCGTGGCCAAGATAGCGTGATACTGATGTGATAGGGGCTTTGATCTCATTGATGAGGAACGAGGCGCAGCTATGCCTGAAATCATGTATGCGTATCTCTGGCAACGTAGGATCAATGGCTACCGCCAGTTCATAATACTTCTTTTTCCTTTTCTGTAGGGTGTTATTTGGTATGGCTAGTAAGCCACCAAAAATGTACCAATTATCATTGAACCCATCAGCTTTTTTATAGTATTCCTTGAGTTCTAACAGTTCGTTGCATAGTTCCTGGCTGATAGGCAAAGTCCTATTACTAGAAAGCGTTTTGGGGCTTGTAGCAACCTTAACTTTGTCTGTTGTATTAACACTCTTTGTTATACTCAACGTGCGCCCAGAAGCCTTAAAATCGTTCCAGGTAAGGGCGCATATTTCACCCTTGCGAAGCCCACAGAAGAACAACGTATCAAAGAGAGTTTTATACATTTTATCTTCAATTACCGAGGAAAAAGTCTTGTACTGATCTAATGTGTAAATAGAGAAGGTTTTAGGCTTTTTCTCTACATCTTTAATGTTAGGAAACTGAAATGGCACTAGGGTATTTACGTTGTGCATCTTGGCTGCGTAGCGTGTTATTCTCTTGGCGGTTGCAAGTATATCATTTAGGTATTCCACGCTAAACCCCAACGCTCTGACATCAGCAATAAACTTCTGATATTGTTGGGTTGTCAGCTTATCTACCCTTATGTTGCCTATCAAACTGGCCACATGATTAACCTTTGTTTCCAGGCTCTTGTATGATTTGGCTTTCATCTGTGGCTGTTCACTTGCAAGTAGTTCTATACCTACATCTTTGAACGTTACGGCAGTGCCGGTAATGTATTCACCTATGTTAGCCAGGAAATGAGCTTCAGCCTTTTGGGTTTCCTTTTTGGTAGCGTACTTCTTTGACTTGTATTGCTTATAATTGCCGTTGGTGTCTGTGTAATTAGCCGTAAAATAATAACTTCTCCCATCTTTGGTAGGGGTATTGCTCTTGTATATTGGCATACTATTTCACCATTGACTTCATTAAGTCATACACTATTTTTTGCTGTTCACTGTCCAGCTTTTTGAACAGTTCTGTAATCTCATACATATTAACATTAGAGGGTACATAAGTTTGGGTTAGATCAGTATTCATCAGATTGTCAAGCTCAACCCCAAAAACTCTACAGATATTCAGGGCATCTCTAACAATGGGTGTTCTTGTACCTTGTTCCCAATTAGCTAAAGCAGTTGCTGATTTGCCCAGCTTTGCTGCCATTTCTTTTTGAGTAAGCTGATTGGCTTTTCTAATGTAACGAATATTACTGGCAAAGTATTTCATAATATAACCTCCTTGTAATAAAAGAATACCACAAACGAAACAAAAAGTACACAAAATGAAAACATTTCTATTGACACTACCCAGATTGGGTAGTATATTGGATATAGCGTTGAACAAACGATAGAAAGGGGTAAAGAAATGGAGTTTGTTGATGAAACATTGGCATCACGCAGAATTAAGGCGGCAAGACTCATAAAGGGGTTTACACAGGCTGAAATGGCTGATAGATTAAAGGTCACCAGGGCTGTATATATAAAGTATGAGAATAAACCATACACAATACCTATTAAGAAGTTGCAACCTATAGCGGATTTGTTAGGATGCCAGATCGGTGATTTTTTCGTGGCATTGTAGTACCCAAGATGGGTAGTTTATGGGAGGAAAGATTATGAAAAGGAACATTTATGGTTATTTGATGATTTTAGGATTTCTGTTAGGGGCGGCAGAGGCTGACAACCTGGCTATATTCTTGGCAACAAAAGCTCTGGCATTAGCAATTCTCTGGTTCTCTTACAAGAAGGGGTTTGCTCATGCAGATAACTTATAAGAGCCAAGCAGAAGTAATTGAAAAGCCCTATCTCTCTATCAGTGATGTTAGACAGTTAGTGCCAATAGGTTATCACCAGGCAAGAAGGATTATAACGGAAATCAGAGAAGAACAAGAGAGTGAAGGTAAGCCAACATTTCGTACAAAGTGCCTTTTAGCACCCACAGGCGAGGTTCTAAAGAAGCTGGGCTTATCAGCCACAAACATAAGGAAACAAGCGAGGGAGTGCCTATGATTACTTGCAAATGCAAAGGTTGTACAGAACGCACACCAGATTGTCATGGACATTGTGACAAATACGCAGAGTTCCTGGCAGCTAATGAACAGTTGAAGAAGAAACGGAAAATGGAACAAATAAATAGCACAACATACTACACTAGGCAATCGTATGTAGAAAGGATACACAAGAAAAAATGAGAGAAAAGATTATCAGTATTGAAGGCACTATCTACTTGATAAAACATTTCAAGAACGGATGCCTAAAGTTAGTGCCTTGTGAGAACGTATCTACTGCACCAGTTGATCTTGATATGTATTCAGCCGATGAGTTGCTCCAAGCCTGGCTAGACAAGGAGGAAACGGTCACAGATGATGACCCAATAATACTTACATGAACAACAAAATAGAGGGTACAAGATACGAAAACAAAGTTGCTCAAATCCTGTATGACAATGGGTATTGGGTGACACTGCTGACAGCCAGCCACTCTGGTCAGCCGGCAGACATAATAGCGATTAAGGGTTCAGAGATAGCATTGATTGATGCCAAGCTCTGTACCAAAGACAGATTTGATTTCAACCGAATTGAGCCTAACCAGATACGTTCAATGGGGTTGTTGGAAAAGAGAAGCGGACACGCAGTAGCAGCCTTTGTGCTAGGTATGAGTGAAGGGAATTATGTAGTTTCCTGGAGTACCATTAACTACTATATGAACCTGGGGTACAAGAGCATTAGCCTAAAGGATTGCGAACAGTTCATTACCCTGGAGGCTTGGGTTAAATGAAATGCTACCTAGACAACATGATTACCATAGATCAGCCAACAAAAGAGGTTGAGAAATGGATAAAGCATAATCTCACCTTTGATAACCCTGAATATATGGCAAGGCAAAGGATGGGGTTAAGCACCTGGCGAATTACACCAGAGTTAAGGTTGTATGAGCAGAGAGGGTTTAAGTACATTGTGCCGTATGGTTGCTTACGAAGCCTTGCACCCTTGATTAAAGGAACAACAGAGCAATTATTCAAAAGCAACGGAATTGTTGACTATGGGGCTGAAATTGAGTTGTACGATTACCAGGCAAAAGCGGTAAAGAGTATGTACGAACAGTTTTATGGAATACTCCAAGCGCCGGCCGGCAGTGGTAAAACGCAGATAGGCATAGCATTGATAAACAAGCTGGGTAAAAAGGCGTTATGGCTGACTCACACTAAAGATTTGCTCACCCAGAGTTATGACCGAGCCAAGAGATACATACCAGAGAGTTTACTTGGAACGATAACAGAGGGAAAAGTAAACATCGGCTTGGGGATCACATTTGCCACAGTACAGACAATGGTAAACCTTGATTTGCCACAGTACAAAAATGAGTGGGATGTGATTATCGTTGATGAGTGCCACCGAGTGAGTGCATCAGCAAGTTCTCTGACAATGTTTCAAAAGGTACTGAATAACTTATCAGCAAAGCATAAGTATGGGTTATCAGCAACAGTACACAGAGCTGATGGCTTAATAGCTTGCACATTTGCGTTGCTGGGTAACATCATTTACACCATTGATGAAGAAGAAACCGCAGACAAGATAATGCGAGTTGGCATAAAACCAGTGGAAACCGGCATATCACTGCCAGACAGCGTGTTTGGGTTTGATGGCAAGATCATATACGCAAAGATGCTTAATTACCTTGCTAAAAACACCAAGAGAAATGAGCAGATAGTGTTAGACATAGTAGCCGAAAAGGAACACAGTTGCCTGATATTAAGTGATAGGTTGGAACACCTGAAAGAGCTGATGAGTTTGCTTCCTGGCAATATGAAATCCAAAGCGGTATTCATCAGTGGAAAAAGTAAGGCAAGGGAAAGAGATAAGGCTATGGAAGATATGAGGGCAGGGGATATGAAATATCTATTTGCCACATACAGTTTGGCAAAAGAAGGGTTGGATATTCCTAGACTTGACCGATTATTCCTAGTTACCCCACAAAAAGATTATGCCGTAGTAACCCAAAGCATTGGCAGAATAGCCAGGACATTTGAGGGAAAAGATGAACCAATAGCTTATGACTATGTAGATGATGAGCCTTACCTGGTGAAAAGTTACAAGAAACGCTGCACCACCTACCGAAAGAACAAATGCTATTGGGTATAGGAGGAAAGATGGTACAGATAGACAAACTGAAAGCAGAAATTGCCTACACAGAATACCTAATGAAAACCGCAAAAGGAAAAAGGTTATATGACTTGCAGCAATACAGAAAACGTATGCTAAAAGATTTGAGAATAGCCGAGAGATACCTAAATAAGGAGGAAAGATGGATCAAACAAGTATCTTTGAGTTCATCTACTCTAAATATAAATTGACTAAACCAATCAGGCTAATAGAATTGTTTGCCGGTTATGGTTCTCAAGCATTAGCACTGAAATATCTTGGAGTTCCGTTTGAACATTGGAAGATATGCGAGTGGAATTACAAGAGTTTCCAAGCCTACAAACAGCTTCATACCGATGACAACACAGATTACTCAAAAGAGTTATCTAAAGAAGAAATCATTGAGTATCTGGCAAACAAAGGTGTCAGTGCTGATTGGAATAAGCCAATGAAATTAGAGCAGATAAAAAGGCTTGGTGAAGATAAATTGCGAGAGATTTATAACAACATCCAAGCCACACATAACCTGGTAGATATATCTCAAGTGCATGGGGATGACCTTGATATATCAGAGCCAGATCACTACACATACATTATGACTTACTCATTTCCTTGTCAAGATTTGAGCCTGGCCGGGTTGAGAAAAGGCATGGAAAAAGGCAGGGAAGAAGGCAGGGAAGAAGGCAGGGAAGAAGGCATGGTTAAAATATTGACTCAGTTTATGGCACAAACGCACCAAAGTGCTGAAGCCATCACGGCTCAATTAGACATTTCGCCAGAGGAACGTGGTCGTTTGCTGGGTTTGTTAAAGGCGTCATCTTCGTTGACCACGAATGCGTGAGCGGTATTTCGAACGTTGAGTGTGTTTAATGAATGTGCATTGTTTGGCTTATGCATAGGGAATTGCATGAGGGACGATCTGAGGAACGTCCCTTTTTTTATAATAGCCGTGTGTATTGTGTGTGTTGCGCTAAAGCTAAGCAATGTGGGGGCGTTGCGGGGGCGTTGCCCCCGCAGAGGGGGGCGCGGCGTATATTTTGTCGAGACGTGCGGAAGGCACTTTCGACAAAATATAGCCGCGTGGGGGGAGACATCCCCCAACTCGTTTTAACGCATGAAGGTATTTCACAAAACGGTTGCCTTTGCCCCTAAAAAGGCAGATAAGTGCAGGTTAAATCGTCGGAATGGCATTTTTGGCCATGCTGTTTGAATGTTTTACAAGTTTTATAAGAGCAGAGTGAGAATATGGCAAACGAGCGTCGTTCATTTGGTTCAAATCGAGACCGTCGGGAGAATTATGGCGAGGAGCGATATCGTCATCACGATACATCTGAGCGCGTGATGTATGATGCGGAGTGTGAGTAGTGTCATGCGGCTTTTCAGGTGCCGTTTCAGCCGGAGCCTGGGCGTACCATATTATGTCGTGACTGTTTGAGTGCGGCGCGGGAACGTGGTGACGGTTATCGGCAGGAGCGTCGTGATCATGGTCAGAACGCGCACAGGGAGCGTAGCGACAGAAGTTTTGAGCATCGTCATAATCGTGAACCGCGAGAGGTTCAGCAATACGATAT
>CALDQE010000003.1 GCA_937911295.1 uncultured Verrucomicrobiota bacterium | reverse complement strand
TCAATGGCTGTCATATAAAAACTTAATTGTCCTAAATCTTTTGGGTGAAATTTCCCTGTTTTTAATTCTATAACAATATAACGATGTAATACCACATGGTAAAAAAGAAGATCTATTTCAAACTCATCTCCACCAACCTTGAGTCGCCACCCCTTGCCCACATACGAAAACCCAGCACCATGCTCTACCATAAACTGAGCAACTCTATCTACAAGCAATGTTCTTAGTCTATTTTTTGTTATATTTCCGCTTGTAGGAAGAAAACCTAAATCATATTCTCCCCTTAATGCTTGATTCGCCATATCTGAATCCATAGGAGGCATAACATTTTTAAAATTATTTATTGCTTTACCTTGCTGTTTTGCTGCACAAAGTCCTATTTGATGCACCAAGACATTTCGAGACCACCCATTCTCTATGGATAATGCCGCGTAAGCTAGTCGATCTCCTCGCGATTTTAAATTCTCTAATAAGGCTATGTGATGATACCAAGGTAATTGTGCAAGTGGTGCTTGCACAATTTCATTCCGAGTCCAAGTCTCAGCAAAGCTACGCATATATTTTAAATTGCGTGTCGACCAGCCACTCATATCAGGGAACGCTTTTTTCAAATCGAATGACATTCGCTCTACAACCTTTGTACCCCACCCTTCTAAATTCTGTTTCTCAATGATATCATTACCGATATCCCAATACAGCAATGTTAATTCAGAATTAACTAACATGCACGCTTTTATGCGAGCAGATTGTATTCGTTTTTTGATTGAACAAATCCAAATATCGTACTCATCAGTTTTTAAAATTTCTTGAACAGAATTTTTATTAGTTTTTTAAAAAACGTAGGAGATTGTGGCCCTTTTCGCGCTTTCATATCAGACAAGATTTACTTATGGGATTGCTTTATTGATGCAATGGATAGGATTAGGGCGATAACGCCACCCATTATTGGGAGGAGCTTTGGTAATGCTGGGAAAAGTGCTGAAGCAAGGCCGCACACCCCTCCAAGAACAACCGCTGCAAGCCATAGCCTCTGCTCTACACTGCCACGACCATGAGCAAATAATGCAACCGCTAATGGGATTGCTATGCCAGGCGTATAGATACTATATGATAAAAGCAATAGCTCGATTATCCCATAATCTAAAAATGCAAGAAGCATCGCCACTATACCTATCACAAATACAGAAATGCGGATAGAATAGACACTGCCACAACCAAGAATATCACGATTTACAATTACAGCACAATTGATTAAACATGTATTAGCAGAAGAAAGTAAAACTGAAATTAACCCAAGCGAAAAAAGGAGCTTTATTGGCAATGGCAATAATGTGCTTATGTGAATTATTGGGTTATCCTCTGATTTTGGGAAATTCATAGCATCCCATAAGCCCATATATGTAATTACAACTCCAAACACCAAAAGCGAAATTGCAGCAAGCACAGTGGCAAGCTTTGCCTCTTTAGACGAACGAGCAATGAAGCTGCGCGAGACTATATCGGGGCCCAAAAAGAATGCACCACCCGCAGCGAACAGCATTAGTGCGAGCTCTTGCCACCCAAATTTTGCATTTAACAATTCGACTTGTGGCAGCGTGGTTGGTGCTTGTGAAGGCACTGGGACACTGCCACAAACTAAAGCAAATGCTGCTGCAGAAAATGCGGCAGCAATTATAAGGGTTTGCAGCTTATCTGTGCGAACCACGGAGAGCTGTCCACCACACATGGTATAGCATACTGTTATTGCACCAGCAATAACAACACCCCACTCACGTGAAAGTGATGAAAGAGAAAACAATTTTATAAATTCATATCCAATGTAAAATTGTGCCGCGACAATTCCGATCCAAGCAATCCCTATTATAGTTGCCACTACTCTCTTTGCTTTGGGAGAAACTAATTTTTCTGTAAGCTCCGGGAGTGAGCAAGGCTTGAAAGCCGCAATGCGTGAGGTAAGAAATGCGGCTTGAAGCACTAAACCTATTGCCCCACAAATAAGCCACCACATCGCTGGCCACCCAATTATTGTGGCAGACTCTGCCACACCAAGAGTCGCTGATGCACCAAGCATCGTAGCAAGCAATGAAGCATAGACACCCCAGACGCCTTGGTTGCGTCCAGCAACCACAAAATCAAGTGTGGTTGGTTTACGCATTAAATCACGAATACAAATAAAACCGAGTATGGCGATGTAAATGAGTAATATTATCATGGTGAAAAAGCTTACGCTTGAGGAACAACGCACTGTGGCAACAGCACCACAGTGAGGGAGAAATAATTGGGGGCTTACTTATTGAAGATTGCAGCAGCCTTGAATGCATCCAAATCAGAGAAAGAAGGACCTTGAGCCGCTTGCTCTGCAGCTAGCTTGGCGGCAGCCTGCTCCTCACGAGCAGTGGTTTCTTCTAAAATCCATGCATCAATTAGCTTGCGGGCAAGCGAATCCTTGCGAGGAAGCTCTGGCAAATTATCAATTGAGAAAAACTGAGCATCTACTAGCTCAGAATCTATTAAAGAAATATTTGTATTTACTGCCTCTGCTGTAAAGCCAATCATTAAGCTATTAGGATATGGCCAAATTTGGCTACCGAAATATTTTAGATTTTTGATTTTAAGTCCAGCCTCTTCATAGGCCTCGCGAATTGCACACTGCTCTACACTCTCACCCAGCTCCACAAAGCCAGCAACAAGCCCATAATGAGAGCCTTTAAAGGTCTTTGCACGAACTAGCAAGGCTTTGTGCTTATGCTTAATCAAAACAATTGCAGCAGGAGCAATCACTGTAAATTGCTGTTTACCACACGAGCAGCAACGCTTAGAGGAAAAGCCAGCTGGGTCCATGCGTCCACCACAGACTGGACAATGCTGGGAATTGAGGTCCCACGCGACCTTTTCAGCAGCAGCAAGTGCTGGCTTATAGAGCTTTTCGGGAAGCAGTTCAAAGGCATCACGCAAAGGCACTAAATCCTCTGAAATAGAATTACAAGCTACAGCACGAGCCGGAATTCCATCAATTATGCCAAGACCAAAAACAATTGTGCCATGTTCCGGTGTGCATGGACATTGATCAGCACATGGAACCTTCCCTTGTGGCAAATATAGCTTGCCACCACAAATAATATACCAATAAAATTTTTTCATAGTTCAATTTATAACAAATCCCCTACTTTAAGGGGATGATTGATAGCATTCCTTGCTAGAGGGATGCTGATGAAAACCAATACATCAAAATTAAATCTGGGATTTAATAAATTCGCCAGCACGAGCGATAGCTCCCTCAGCACCTAAGGAATCGCATACACCTTGTAGAGCAGCAAGCTGTTGCTGACGGGCCTCGCCTTCCTTTATGAGCGGCACCAGCTCAGAAGCCATTCGCTCCGGAGTTACAGCCTCCTGCAGAAGCTCTGGCGTAATTTCTCGTCCCGCAACAATATTTACTATTCCTACATTCTTCACGCCTTTAATTAGGCGACGCAAAATCATTCCTGAAAGCTTGCTAACTCGATAAACAACAATATGCGGACAGCCTATTAGAGCAGCCTCAAGAGTTGAAGTACCCGACTTTATTATCGCAGCCTTAGCTTGCATAAGCACGTGGCGCGAATTACCTGGGCATAAGGCTAGCTGGCGAGGGACTTGCTTGCAACGGGCTAGCTCTGCACGAACAAGCTTATCAATCTCTGCTGTAGGTGTTGGGATTATGAAAGAGCACTCACCCACCTCTGCTTCAATAAGCATAGCTGCCTTAAGAATGTCAGGTAAAAGTCGTGCAATTTCATTGCGACGACTACCTGGGAACAGAGCGATGCGATGGCCATTACCCCAAGGAAGCTCTGGGGCTGGCTCGCGTTTTGTCTCTGCTATTACATCAACCATTGGGTGGCCAAGAAATTGACAATCAAGCCCAGTGCCTTCAAACAGCTTTGGTTCGAAAGGGAATATAGTAATCAAATGGTCAAAAATGCGAGCAATTTTAGGAATGCGTTCTTGGTGCCAAGCCCAGACCTGTGGACAAATAAAATGAATTGTTTTTATTCCTTTATTGTGAGCATATTCAGCTATACGCATATTCATACCAGGATAGTCAACAGTAAAGAGAATATCTGGTTTACGGGTATCAACCATATTTTCAAGCTGCTTTTTAAGCTTTGTAAAAAAGCGAGCTCGCTTCAACACCTCCCAAATACCAATAACACCTGTTTGAGAAACATGAGCAACAATCTCTGCACCTTCAGCAACCATGCGATCACCTCCGATGCCAAAGAACTCAACACTACATTCAGAGCCTAGCCTTTGCTTAATCTCGTGCATAATATTTGCTGCATAGAGCTCACCACTCACTTCGCCAGCACAAATCATTATACGCACAGCTCTTTTTTCATTTGCCATAGTAAAATCCTAATTCTTCCCTGCAACTGGAGCGATTTGATATGGGGTTTGCACTGCAACAATAGCAATACCAGCTGCATCTGCTTTTTCAATCACCTTAGGCATATTCAACACAACAGTGCGACCTGCCTGAATGCTTAATGCAGCCACTCCAGCCTTTTTCATAATTTTGATGGTACGGGTGCCGATTACAGGAATATCAAAGCGCATATCATGATTTTCCTTAGCCACCTTAATCACTATTGCCCCTTTACCGCAAATCTTTTTGCAGCGTTTAATAGTAGCATTAGTGCCATCAATACCTTCAACTGCCACTACCACACCATCCTTAACAATTGTGGTTTGACCGACATCGAGGTTACAAACACCCATTGCCACCTCATTACCAAATTCAACATCCTTCTTTTGTTGTTCCGTAAGAGATTTTTTTGTAAGTAGGCCAGCCTCCGGTATATGGTCACCCATAAAGAAAGAAGCTGGTAAAACCTCAATATTATGTTCATTAAGAATATCTGAGAGCTTACCAAAAAGAGTATGAGCATTACGCATACCCACCTCTTTGATAAGCTCCAGAATTACGCTATCAAAGCGAGTACGAAAGAGAGAAAGAGGGTTAATTTGGCCGGCAAGGACAGCGGCATCGCACTTTATATTTGGCAAGCGTTGTAAGAAGCCCTTACCATCACCAATGCCTTGAAAAATCACCTCATCGGCAGCCTTCAAGGTTTTTCTATTTGTGCTACCCTTGAAAGCCATCACGATAATTTTTTCAACGCCAGCCTTTCTTGCACCTTCGATTACCAGCTGGGGATAATCACCCCAGCCAGCCAATAGCAATAATGTTTTTGGAATCTTCATTACAACAGCTTTTAATATTTATCAATTACTTAGAGCGGGCTTCTGTACGGATAGCGATAAGCTCCTTCATCACAGAAGAAAGGTCTTGAGAAGTTCCTTTTACGCCGAAGGAATCGTGTAGCTTCATATAGAGCTTAAAGAGCTTTGCATAGACCTTTACATTTTCTGGGATTGGCTTATAGACAATATCTTTAGTACCAGTCATCGCCTTTTGTGCTGTGAAGACATCGCCACCAAACTCGCCAGCAGCAACAGCACCAAACATAGCTGCACCTAGAGCACAGGTTTGGGCGCTACGGCTAATACGAAGCTCGCGATTTAGAATATCAGCATAAATCTGCATAAGCAGAGGGCTCTTCTCTGCTAATCCACCGCATGCTACCACCTTCTTAACCTTTGTGCCATATTCCTCAACGCGCTTAATAATAGCAAGAGCACCAAATGCTGTGCCTTCTATCAAAGCACGATAGATTTCTGGTGCTGAGGTATAGAGAGTTAGACCCATAATATTACCAGTCAGCATTTGGTCAACAAGAATAGTGCGATTACCATTATTCCAATCAAGGGCTAGAAGACCAGACTCACCAGGGCGAAGTTTAGCTGCTTCCTTATCTAATTTTCGATATGGATTATCGCAAACGAAATCAGCTGGGAGAAGGCGATCAACATACCACTTAAAAATATCACCTACAGCAGACTGACCTGCTTCAATGCCTAGCATGCCTGGGATAACGGAGCCCGGAACAATGCCACATACACCTGGGATATCGACAGTATTATCTGTTGGTTCAGCAACCATAATATCGCAGGTACTAGTACCAATAGTCTTAACCAATGTTCCAGAGCTTACTCCAGAACCAACGGCACCATGGTGGCAATCAAAAGCACCAACAGCAACAGTTATTCCCTCATTAAGGCCAGTCATTTCAGCAGCATCTTTAGATAGAGTGCCAGCAGGCCAGCTAGAAGGAACAGCTTGAGTATAGAGGCGATCGCGGAGCTCAGCAATTTCTGGAGCAAGCTTCTTTAGAAAATCCTTTGAAGGCAAGCCACCCCATTCTTCAGAGAACATAGCCTTATGACCAGCAGCACAGATACTGCGACGCATCTTAAGTGGATCTAGGTTTCCAGTAATAAATGCTGGAATAAAATCGCACAATTCAACCCAAGAATATGCTGCATCAAACACCTTACGATCTACATTATAGCAGTGCCAAATTTTTGCCCAGAACCATTCTGAGGAATAAGTACCGCCGCACTTATTTAGATACTTCACCTTGTAATTTGTAGCAAGCTTTGTAATTTTTGCAGCCTCCTCGTATGAAGTGTGATCCTTCCAAAGCCATGCGTGAGCATTTGGATTTTTAGCAAAGCTTTTCTTAAGAGCAAGAGGTGTACCCTTTTTATCAACAGGCATAGGAGTAGAGCCAGTACTGTCGACACCAATACCAATTACTTGAGCAGGAGAAAAATCCTTGCAGGCCTTTTGAGCTTTTTTTAGGGCATCAGTTACTGTAGCAAAAAATCCATCGATATAATCTGCTGGATTTTGACGAGCCAGCTGAGGATCCTTTGCGGAGAGGATAACACCATCTGTACCTGATGGGTATGGGAACACACTAGCAGCTAGCTCCTTACCATCTTCAATATCAACTACAACAGCACGAACGCTATTTGTACCATAATCTACACCAATTGAATATTTTTTCATAGTATCTTCTTTCTTGCTACAATGAATGTGAGTGACGAAACTTTTAGAATAATTTACATAAAAAACAAAAATAAGTCAACCTATCGGCGTTGCCATTGATGATATGAGCCTTTAGGACAAGTGGTAGAACCACTAGGAGCATTATCTATTTGCACAGAAAGTCCACATTTACGGCAGGCGTAATTTTTGTCGCCCAATTCACCAATTTTCAACCAATTGTGATAGCCATGATCCTTTGTATAAGAATTTGATGGAGTTGACTCAGAATACACCACCTTCGGGCATTTATAGCAAAGGTAGACATTCTTACCGAAATTACCAATTTTTCCCCAATTGTGGAAGCTAGCCTTAGGGCAACCAGCAGAGGTAATAGGAGGATTACAAAGCGAAATAGACACACCACAATTTCTGCAGCTATAGATACGGTCGCCAATCTCACCGAGCCGAGTCCATTGATGGTAGCCATGGCTTTCGGTATAGCCACTATTGGGTCGGGAGGCGGTATAAACCACAATGCCACATTTTTGGCACATAAACACATTAGGGCCTACGCGCCCAGTATCGCCCCATACATGATAGGATGCTTTGGGGCATCCGCTAGCACTTGGGCGCTGGTTCTTTGCGACAACACCATTGCATTTAGTGCACACATAGACATGGCGATCACCGGCGAAGGCAGAGCTTATAGAAAGCACGACAAAAGCGAAAATTGAGAGAAACAATTTAATTTTCATAGCACGAACGTAGCTCCTTTTCAGTAATTGGTCCTTCACGTAGAATGCGTAGCTCACCTAATGGCGTAATTTCGCAGACAGTACTTGCCAAACCAAGCTTAGCGACATCGCCGATGACAGCGATATCTGCCTCAGGGATTGCAGCGATTGCAGCTGCTGCAGAAATAGCTGGAGCCTCTCCACTAACATTAGCACTAGTCGTGCGGAGGCAGCCACCAGCTGCAGCACAAAGCTGTTGTGCGACATCTGAGGCAGGGACTCGCAAGCCCTCTGTCTTACCAGAGGTGGTGTGCAGCACCATTGTAAGAGCACCAGGCCAATATTTCTTTGCTATTGCTTTAGTCGCTGGTGGGATAATTAAATCTGGTAAAGCATCAAGCACATCCACGCCAGATAAAAGCAGCTGCATAGGCTTATTGGGGTCACGCGATTTAAGCTCAATAATGCGGCGAATACCATCCAGCTTGGCTGGATGTGCAGCAATTCCATAGACTGTTTCTGTTGGGAAAAGCACAGTACCACCAGCCTTTAGGCATCTGGTAATTTCTTCTAGCATTGAAGCAGTTAATGGGGTATTGAGTATTTTCATTTAGCGAGGAGAAAGCTTTAGGAATGAAAGCCAGCGGTGGAACTCTTGAGGCAATGGGGCAAATACCTTCATCACCTTTTCAGCAAAAGGATGCTCAAATTCAAGCTCGACAGCATGAAGCAACGGATAAGTGATTTTTTGAAGCTGTGGGTTTTCGACGACCTTAAAGCCATAGGTACCATCACCAAGCACCGGATGGCGAGCCATTGCTAGGTGCTTACGGATTTGGTGGGTACGACCAGTCTCAATGCGGACAGACAAGTGGCTTGCATCATTATTTGCTTGCAGGCAATGAATATTAGAAAGTGCACGTTGGCCATCTACTGGCAAATCAATTGTTGAGGAGGTGGCATCCCAACGCCCATGAACTATTGTGCGATATGTTTTGGCGACGCAATGGCGCTTAAAAACATCAACAATGGCTGCATGAGCCTCCTCAGTTTTTGAGACAATAAGGCAGCCGGTGGTATCTCTATCAAGGCGATGAGAAACCTGAAGAGTTGGGATACCTGTTTGCTCACGTAGAATTGTCTCCACAGATACAGCAGCCTCATTGACAAGAATACCACGAGGCTTATCAACGACCAAGTAATAATCATCCTCAAAAAGCACCTTAATATTTTTAGGACGAGAGGAAACGGCTGTAGGGGACTTTACAACTGCCGCCAAAGAAACATTATCATTTGAGCGGACCTTATGGCGAGCCATCCAAACGAGTTGTCCATTGATACGTACTACCTTTGCATCAATTTGTTGCTTTGCGACACGTTTAGACACATTAAGTTTGGCAGCTAGATAGTCTTGGAGAGTTTGTCCATTTTCCTGTTTTTGGACAATCCAAAAATTATTATTTTTATTCTGTTTTTTTATCATAATTATACTCTTCTCGCTTAGCTGCTTCGATTGCTTCTACCTCTGCAATGGCAGTCAAAATATCGTTATAATATCCATAAAACGAAGAAATCACGTGTTCCTTAGTAATTTCTTTAATGGTGATATTATTTTCTTTAAAATTAACTAATGGAGAGCCAGTTCTATTTACTTTAGAGACACGGCTTCCGCGACTTTTTGCTTTCACCTCAACATATGGGAAAATACGGTTAGGCAATGCATAGCGATAGACATTATAGTAGATTTCATCTACACCATTATTAGCCACATTCAAGGAAATTCCGGCTGGGGCAAGGCGAATTTCAGTTGCTCTACCCTTACTTTGAAGCTCTGCAGAGATTTCTTCAAAGGCAGGCATAACAACCGACTTCAAAAAGTCATCAAACTCCGCTTGTTCTAAAGCGGCTCTTGATTGTGGGGCATTTGAATTTGAGCCATTCACTGGCACACTCAATCGCCAATTTGCCATAAAAGAAATCTCCTTAGATTAGAAAACCAAATAGGAAGAATCAATTGCTAATTCTTACGCGGCGGCCTTCAATTGAGAGCTTATTAGCTGCAAGCAAGCGAAGAGCCTCTGGGTATGCAATATGCTCTTGAACTTGGATACGGGCGTGCAGGGTTTCTGGTGTATCGCCATCCTCAACTGGCACACATTTTTGGACGATAATAGGACCAGTATCTGTTCCTTCATCAACAAAATGCACAGTGCAGCCAGCTACCTTTGCACCATAATCCAAAGCTTGCTTCCAGCCTGCAATACCTGGAAAAGCAGGAAGAAGTGCTGGATGAATATTTAATACGCGCTGAGGGAATGCCTTTAACAAGCCTGGCTTAATGATGCGCATAAAGCCAGCAAGAACAACAACCTCTGCTCCATGCTCCTTCAAATAATCAATATAGCACTGCTCTGCTGCACCCTCAAGCTTTGTCTTAAAAGGAGCTGGATTCAAGTAAGCAGCTGGAATATTATATTTTGCTGCACGCTCAAGAATTTTTGCATTAGGCACATCTGCTATTACGCAAACGATTTCTGCATCTAATGTTCCATCCATAATTGCATCTTGGATAGACTGCATATTTGAGCCAGAGCCAGAGCCTAAAACGCCTAATTTTAATTTAGCACACATTACTTATATGCCTCCGCCATTGCTTGGTTAATATCTGCGATAATATCCTCTGGAGCTTCAATACCTACAGACATACGAATTAAGTCAACTGGGATACCAGCCTCAGCAAGCTGTGCATCTGAAAGCTGGCGATGAGTATGGCTAGCTGGATGTAGCACACAAGAGCGTGCATCAGCTACATGGGTAACAATTGAAATAAACTTCAATGAATCCATAAATTTGATACAAGTCTCTCTACCACCCTTTAGGCCAAATGCTATCACGCCGCATGTACCTTTTGGCATATACTTTTGAGCAAGTGCATAATCCTTATCCTCCTTAAGTCCTGGGAAACGTATCCAGGAGACCTCTGGGCGGGACTGCAAATACTCTGCAACCTTTTGTGCATTGCTGCAATGCCTTGCCATGCGCAAATGCAATGACTCAAGTCCAAGGTTGAGCACAAATGCATTCATTGGAGCTGGAGAGCTACCAAGATCACGCATTAGCTGGGCCACAGCTTTTACAATATAGCCAGCCTTACCAAATTTCTCTGCATAGATTAGACCGTGGTAGCTTTCGTCTGGTGTAGTCATACCAGGAAACTTATCTGCATGAGCAAACCAATCAAAATTACCGCTATCAACGATAGCTCCACCTACTTGGGAAGCGTGTCCATCCATATACTTTGTGGTAGAGTGTGTAACAATATCAACACCATAATCAAATGGGCGGCAATTTACTGGAGTTGCGAAGGTATTATCAACAATAAGAGGGACGCCGTGGCTATGTGCTAGGCGTGCGAACTTTTCAAAATCCAAAACATTCAATCCTGGATTAGATACGCTCTCGCCAAAGACAGCCTTTGTATTTGGGCGAAATGCTTTAGCAATCTCCTCCTCTGGTGCATCTTGGTCCACTAGTGTAAACTCAATACCCATCTTCTTCATAGTAACAGTGAAAAGATTTGAGGTGCCTCCATAAAGAGAGGCGGTGCTTACCACGTGGTCACCAGCATGGGCGATATTAAAAATTGCGAAAAAGTTTGCTGCTTGACCGGATGAAGTTAGCATTGCTGCAACGCCACCTTCAAGCTGACAAATTTTTGCTGCGACAGTATCGCAGGTTGGGTTTTGCAAGCGAGTGTAGAAATAGCCACTCTTCTCTAGGTCGAAGAGCTTACCCATTTCATCGCTAGTAGAATATTTCCAAGTAGTATTTTGTGCGATAGGGATTTGGCGTGGCTCACCATTTCCAGGTTGATAGCCACCTTGTACACAAATTGTATCAATAGAGTTCATGATATATTCTCCTAAAATTTTTAGAGTTCAAAATAGAAATAAAATTACTTTTCTGCTTGTTCTTCTTGCTCTTGGGTTGGCTCCTCTTTAACAGCCATCTCTGAAGAGATTTTATCAACAGCGAGTCCTGTGCGACCCTCTAGGTCAGAGCGGAGTTTATCTGCTGCAGCGGAGTCAGCAATTACAGTTGGTGTAACAAAGATAAGAATATTAGTTTTCTTTTCTTCAGTTGAATTCCAGCGGAACAGCCAACCCAATAGAGGAATATCACCAAGAAGAGGAATCTTTTTCTTAACTTCAGACATATCATTACGCATTAAGCCTGCGATAACAATAGTCTTACCATCCTCAACCATCACTGTTGTTTTCACCTTACGCTTTGAGATTGTTGGTGCATAATCTGTGCTAATACCTTTATCAGTGACAGCCTCAATACTTGGCTCAAGCTCAAGCTGAACAATTCCATCTGGGATAATATGTGGTGTCATTGTCAGCTTTACACCGACATCCATACGCGTGATATTTTGGATAACATCACGATCTGAGCCACTTCCAGTAATTGTTGCCTCAGTTATAGGAATATTATCAACAACAGAAACCTCAGCCTCAACATTATTCTGAGCACCCAAGGAAGGATTTGCGAGAATTTTAACCTTATCATTACCCTTAATTGCATCAATATTAAAGACACCTGGATAATCAGTAACAACATTGCCATTTGCATCGAGGTGGCTACCATGTGCGATACCAAAGGTTAGACCTTGCCCAAACATTCCAGAGGAAAGCTGAGTAATTAAGCCAGCATTATCAGCGGAAGAGCGAGTAGCACCGGCGAATGCATTATCGCCTAAAGAATCTGGAGCATTGAGAGCGGTGATAGTGACACCTAGTTTATCTAAATCGCCCTCTGAGACTTCGGCAATTAGGACAGAGATATGAACCTGCTTAGGTTTCACATCAAGGGCTTTAATCACAGTTTCTATTGCTTTAAAATCCTCTGGAGTTGCATTGATTAGTAGAGTATTAGACTCTGCCACAGCTTCAACAGCAACGCGTCTAATTAGAGAGGAATCGCCATTACCAGCAGCAAATTTTTCTACTAAAGAGGAAATATTTTTTGCGATATCCTCCGCCTTGATATAGTTCAACGAAATAATATTAAAAGAGCTTCTACCAGAAGGTGCAGGGACATCTAGCTTTGCAATTAAATCCTTAACAGCCTGGATTTGGCGTTGAGTACCAGTAACAACCAATCCATTAGAGTGGGTAGAAGCAACAATCGTAGGGATACTCATTGAGACGCTATTTGCATAAGCAGTTCCAGCAGCCATACGATCTGTGAGCTGTTGGGCACGAGAAGGATTATCTGCAAAGGAAGCCATTAGCTGGCGAGCAAGCTCTGTTGCATTTGCGTGTTTAAGGGCAATAACCTCAGTTGTCCTAGCCATACCAGGTTTATCAAGCTCCTTAACAAGCTCTTCGATTTTCTTAACAGAAGAAACTGTATCTGTGATAATAAGATGATTTGTTTCCTCAAGTGTGCTAACAACATCCTTGCGATTAAGCTGAAGCTCTAGCATTTTGCTCATCTCTACAACTGAGACATGATTTAGGCGCATAATACGAGTAACAAGACCATATTCTGGGGCTGTTCCTTCATCGGTAACAATTATACCCATATTTGACTTACGCTCTGGCAATGGTACGATACGATTCATTTCGCCATCTTGGACAAGGGTAAAGCCCGAGGATTCAAGCACAGCAGAAAAGAGCTTTTCTGCATCCTTGCGGCTAACATTTGGCGAAATAACTGTAAGTGAGCCCTTAACCTCCTCAGAAACAGTATAACGCTTACCAATAAAGCCACCAACAACCTGAGCAAATACGCGGACATCTACCTGCTCAAAGTTGAACATTATTGTGTCACCCTCAGCCTGATTTGTAGCAGGAGCTGGCTCTGGGGCAAGTGTTATTTCTTGAGAAAGGCAGACACCACTAGCTAATATGCTCATTAGCGAATAGGTCAAAGACAATTTTGAAAGCTTCATTTATTATGCTCCTTTATGCACATTTAATGCATAATGTTCGGAATTATGTATAAAGACTATTTCAACAAGATTAGCTACACAACCCGAACACTAAAACAAACTAAACCATAAATCTGGTTTATTACTTAATTAAGCAGCCACGCTTTGAGGAAGAGACAAACTCTACGAGATTTGTGACTTCTTCTGTCTGCTCTACATCATTCTTGATTGCTTCAATTGCTTGGCTAACATTCAAGCCAGAGCGGCAAAGAATACGATAAGCCTCCTTAAGGGCTTTGACGCTTGCCTCTGAGAAGCCGCAGCGAGTTAGACGAACAATATTCAAGCCGCGAGCCACAGAGCCTTCTGTAATCATGTATGGAAGAACATCCTGCTTAATTGCAGAAGCAGCAGCAACCATGCAATAGCGTCCAACACGTGTAAACTGGTGGAAGCCACATAGACCACTAATTGTGGCATAGTCCTCAACTGTTACCTCACCAGCTAGCTGTGTGCTATTGGAGATAATAACGCGATTTCCTAATACACAGCCATGAGCAACATGGCAGTATGCCATTAACAAGCAATCTTTACCGATAACTGTTGATTCGCCGTCTGATGTACCGCAATTTACTGTAACATATTCGCGAAGAACAGTGCGCTCACCAACCTCAACATAGGTCTTATTACCTTCTGCAAATTTAAGGTCCTGAGTTTTACCACCAATATGTGCAAAAGGGAAAACCTGAGCTTCATCATGCAGAATTGTGCTACCACTAACCATAGCATGACCATGAATTTTTACACGATTGCCTAGAACGACCTCAGGACCAATGACTGCATATGGTCCAATTTCTACGTCCTCACCAATTTTTGCACCATCTTCAATAATTGCTGTGCTGTGAATTTTGCTCATAGATTTTCCCTTTTTGTTACAATTGTTAGAAAGAATATATAAAAATTATTTAGCATTTTTTAAGAATTAGCTTCTCTTTTTAGGAACAAGCATAAACATAATATCTGCTTCAGTAACAACCTTACCATCGACACGAACAATGCCTTTAATTTTAGCAGTATTTCTACGTAGAGAGATAAGAGTTGTTTCTAGGTGTAGCTGATCACCAGGGCGAACAGGCTTACGGAATTTAGCATTCTCGACAGCCATAAGAAAAGTATCAAAGCTTCCTTGAGGCATTTCAGCATGTGATGGCATTGTGAGAGACATAATACCACCAGCCTGAGCTAGAGCTTCGATTTGTAGGACACCAGGCATAATTGGGAAGCCAGGAAAATGCCCTTGGAAATAAGGCTCATTAAAAGACACATTTTTTATTGCTATTTGGAATGTACCATCCTCATTTTTTTCTACTACGCGATCAACAAGTAGGAATGGGTAACGATGCGGGATAATTTGCTGAATTGCATCGATATCAAGTATTGTTTCCATCGATTTCCTTTGGTTTTTATGTTTTTACTTATAAGTGATTTAATGTCTGTTAAAAATTTGTATAGATTATACCAAAAAACAGGTACTTATAGCAAGTATTGAATGGGTCAATATGAATAGTGATTGAGGTAAAAATGATATTTTATGGGGGGTAAGCCTCTTCACTTATTGGGGAAAGATGAAACTAAGGGCGGCACCCTAGCACGCCCCCAAAACTGTGGTTGGGGGGCGGGGCTATTTTTGAGGGAGACCTAGATGGATATCTCCGCCATCTAGGACATTGTTTCGCAAAGCATCTACTGCCTTACTTAGCTTTTCCTTCTTTCGAAGCTGCTCGGCATTCTCAATAGATGACGTTTCCTCAAAAAGCATCATTTGTGGATTCTCTTCTGTAGGTGTGTCTGTCAAACCAGATACACCTATCCCTATTAACCGAATTGGTGCAATTAACTGATGCTCCTTTAATAACGCTAATGCCTGCTCTCGAAGTGTAAAATCATCACAAAATGCAAGTGATCGAGTGTGCTGGCGCGTAATGGTCCGAAAATCAGACCAACGAAGCTTGAGTTTCACTGTTGACGCATATTTATTTGCTGCACGAAGTTGCGAGCCAACATCTAACGCTAAATCTAGCAAAACCTGACGCACAACCTCAAAATCTGTCTCATCCTCTCCAAAGGTGTATTCCCTAGAAATGGATTTCTCCACACGCTCTAGCGACACCTCACGGCTATCAATGCCAAATGCTAATGAATGCAAATGCTCTGCTGTACTTTTACCAAGCAACCCTTCCAATGTGGCTAATGAGGTATGCTGTAAATCACCTATTCGCTTTATACCTAAACGATTAAGCTCCTTTGCAAGCATCCCCCCTACCCCAAAAATTGAACGCACTGGCAATGGTGCAAGAAAACGCTGAATCTCACGAGGCTCTGTGGGGACAACAGTAATGCCATCTGGCTTATTCATATCACTCGCCAATTTAGCTAAAAACTTATTGGTTGCCACACCAACAGATGCCGTTAGCTGGAGCTCCTCTCTAATCGCTTTTCGGATTTGCTCTCCTATCTCATAGGCCGAACCAAATAGCTTATATGAGCCAGAAACATCTAAAAAAGCCTCATCACAGGATAAGCCTTCAACAAAAGGAGTATAGCGATAAAAAATATCAAATATTTGTGAAGATACTTTTGAATATAGCTCATGATTACCGGGAGTAAAAATTCCGTTTGGGCATAGCCGATAAGCCTCTCTAGTAGGCATGGCAGAATGTACGCCATATTTACGAGCCTCGTAAGAGGCGGTTGACACAACCCCACGCTCATGTGGGTTGCCTCCAACAATTACGGGCTTACCTCGCCACTCTGGATGCTCACGCTGCTCCACAGCAGCAAAAAAAGCATCCATATCTATGTGTAAAATCCCTGTGCGGAGTTCTGCCTCTTCTCTCATGTTGCTACAATAATGCAAGCATTAACTATTTGTTGAATCACCTGAAGTTGATGAAGCTTCTATTGAATCTGCTGTAATAGGCTCTACAAGCTCACCATCAGTCGCTACACTATCAGAAAAATATTCCTTCTTCAACAAACGCCAAAATACCGCAATAAAAGCACTCAATGGTATTGCCAAAAGCATACCTAATGCACCACCAATGACATTGCTCCAGAAGAACAAAGAAAAGATAATAACAAATGTATTTAGGCCAGTACGATTCTTCATTACGCGAGGAGTAATAAAATAGCTATCTAATGTCTGTACAGCACAAAATACAATAATTAACTTAATCAAAAGCAGCCAACCACCAGCACTGAATAATGCCATAGGAACAATAATTATCCAACCCAATATATTTCCCAGATATGGAACAATATTTAATAGGCCAAGAAGCATACCTATGATTAAGCCATACTTCAATCCGACCAAGTGGAATAATACTGCAAACAATAATCCTTGAATAAAGGCGACCAAAACCTGAGCTCTAAAATAAACTACCGTTATATTTAAAAATTGGTCAACTAAATATGCTATATTCTCACGAGTTTTTGGAGAGACAAATATCATTGCTTTAGACAAATCGCGTCCATTATAGGGTCGCGAGCTAAGAAATATTGCCATATAGACCGGAAGGACAATCCACCCTAGTAGATTTCCAAAAAAATTAGCAACAAATACACCAATTGAGATTGTTGTTCCGCCAAGTCTAGTTGCTAGCTTATTTAAATCAATATATTCGGCGAGATTAAATTCCGAAACAAGCTTATGCAGACCATACTTATCTAAAAATTCAACTACAGCAGGAAGTGTTTGCTTAGCATAATTATATGCCAATTTAATATTATCTGGTAAAGCATTGATTAGCTTTACAATCTCATCAATTAGTATTGCACCAAAGAGATAACTAAAGGCAGCGATTGGCACACCTATGGTCAAGAAAACAGCACCTATAGCCAGATACTTTCTTCGCCAGAGATGCTTATAAAGCCAAATATAATAAGGCTTAAAAATCATAGCCAAAATAATAGCGACTACTGGTGGCAGCAAAATAGCATCATAATGAGAAGCAAACTTCAAAATGCCATAAAAGATTGCAACCACAAAGCAAACAAGCACAGAGAAGGATATAACCGCCAGAGCTCTAGCGACCATATCCCCTTGTTTTTTATTTAATTTAAACTCATACTTTTCTGACATATAAGTATACTCTACTTAAGTGGCTTTAATAGATCAGCAAATGCTTTATTTATGTGCTTACGTTCCTCACTGACAGCAAGGCTTTGCTCCTTAACCCATTGCTCATACATATCAAAAACCAATCCATTAGTTGCACCAGTATGAGTCTTTTGAGCAATAACATCATCTGGGTCCATACTCTTGAGAGCATCAAGATTATCTCTTACCTGATGATATGCATCACGGAAAGGCATGCCACCAGCTACGAGCTCAAGGGCACGATCTGTTGCAAACACACCTGGCTCAAAGGCAGTACGAAGACGAATTGGGTCAGGTGTAATCCCGGAGACCAATCTACTCATAATGCGTAATGCGGCACGAGTTGTTTCAAAAGCCTCCATCATTAGCTCTTTAGTATCCTGCAAATCGCGATTATAGCCACCAGCCATTGCTTTAACGGTCGCAGCAATTGAGGTAACCAAGCCCATCACGCGAGCAGTCTTGCCACGAATTAGCTCACAAACATCTGGGTTATACTTTTGTGGCATAATGCTACTACCTGTGCAGAATTCCTTTGGAAGCTTAAAGTAGCCAAATTCAGGCATTGAGAAAATAATCAAATCTTCAGCCAAGCGGGAAAGTGTTAGCATTATATTAGAAAGAGCGGTAACTGCGACATACTCCGTCTTGCCACGAGAATTTCCTGCATACATTACATTGTGAATAGGCTCAGCAAAGCCTAAAAGCTTAGCTGTCAGTGGGCGATCTGTTGGTAGAGGCACACCATAGCTTGCTGCGGAGCCAAGAGGATTGCGATTAGTAAAATCAAAGGCAGACCAAAGCCCATGCATATCATCGAGCAAGCCCTCACCATAGCAGGTAGCCCAAACACCGACGCTACTTGGCATTGCTGGCTGAAGATGAGTGCGGCCCACCATAGGTAGAAGCTTATGCTTTTTACCAAAAGCAATCAAAGCCTTGGCAAGAGCGATATTTTCCTCCATTGTGCCGAGAAGCTCATCACGAATATAAAGGCGAATTGCTGTTGCGACTTGGTCATTGCGGCTTCTTCCAGTATGGACCTTGCGGCCGACATCACCAAGCTTCTCTGTGAGAGTTCTCTCAATTGCAAGGTGGCAATCTTGATCCGCCTCAGTAATCACAAAATCATTTTTGTCAATACGCTTCATAATTTCTTGAAGCTCTAAAACAACATTATTTCTATCCTGTTTAGAAAAGAGGCGTGGCGTATATTTCATCTTTGTAAGCATAGTAACATGGGCTGCAGAACCTAAGCAATCCCACTTAACTAGCTTCAAATCTAAAATTGGGTCCTTACCGACTGTAAATTGCAACACATCAGGGTCGATATTTCCAACAACTGTTTTTGTCTTATTTGCCTTCATAAAAAATCTCCTACTAGCTCTAATCTCTATGACGCCTTAGGAAGCCACCGCCTTTATTTTCGGAATCCTCGTCCTGCAATGCATCTTTTGTTCTTCGCAATGTCTCTGCCTCCTTGATTGCATGAGGATTTATTACTTTATCTCGACCTAAAAGAACAACACTATCGCCACCAATAGAAATGCGTGTTTTAATAAAATTATCTCGTGAATTTTGATGCATAATTTCAACCACATTTTGAGGAAGGAAGCGAATTGATGGCTTAGCAACACGAACTAAAGAACCAAGCTGTACAAAATCAAACATCGTGCCAGAATGTAAATTATCTATACGGAGAAAGAGCTGCTCTCCCCCATCGCGAACCCAATACATTAAGGAATAACTAAAAAATTCATTTGCGACTAATCCTTCACGCAAATTCTTCAATCGCAAAATCTCAATACCTTTAACGATTTCGAAATTTACGACTCCAGAGCCAGTCTTTGCATCACCATTTATTAAAACCGCGTGGATAGTATATTTGCCTTGAGGAATTTGACCAAATATATCCTCGAGATTTACAACAAAATCTTGGCGATCACCTGGCATAATCATTATTTTTTCAAATTCCTTTGCAACCCTTTTAGGGAAAAGCAGCTGCCCTTGATTATTTCTAACATAAAGAGTCACAGAATTCTCTTTAAATTTGCCGTATGTATCAACAATAAAAGGTGTGTTACCTCTATTGACAAGGCGAACTCCAACGGACAAGGATTCTCCATCAAGAAATTCTCTATGTTTTGTCTCAACAGAAACAATGATACTCTCCTCTATTTTTTCTGCATAGAGAGGACATACAAACGAAATTATGATGGAGCAAAGCGCAAAGAGCTTTACGATTAAATTTAATTGCTTCATTCAAGTACCTATTTTAAAAATATTGTTCCACTTGTTCTAGAAGAGCATGAAGTACAACCTGATGTGCTTCTTGAATATGTGCAGAGGCATTCGCCTTTACAATTAGTTCAACATCAGCCTGACCTTTTAGCTTGCCGCCATCACGCCCTAACAAAGTTAATATTTTACAACCTTTAGCTTTTGCTGCATCTACTGCTGTAATAAGATTTTGTGAATTACCACTTGTGGAGAACACAACAAGCAAATCACCAGCTTGGCCAAATGCTTCAATTTGGCGGGAGAAGATATAATCTGCACCATAATCATTGCTAATGCATGTAAGAGCGGTACAATCCGCACAAAGGCAAAGACCTGGCAATGCAACACGATTTTTCTTAAAGCGACCAGACAGTTCTTCTGCCATATGAAGAGCTTCTGCAGCACTACCTCCATTACCAATTGTTAAAATTTTATTTCCATTACGAAGGGTTGAGACAAACAGCTCTGTGGCTGCGGAGAGCACATCCATTTGCTGTTTTAATCCTTCTATTGCAACAACTGCATCACAAATTGCGGCTTCAAAATCAGCCATATTTCCAAGCTTTGATTCGTCTGACATACGGGCTCCGTTTTATCTGTAATTACAATCCTATGGGCAAGTGCCCAGTTAAAAATCTATTTGCTTTATACATATCTTGAACAACTCGAATATTTTCAAAAGAGAGGCTTTCCATATATGGTTTCAGGAGTTCCGGCTGATTATCTTCAGCACTTAGTTCCAAAAAGATTGCTCCTCCACCTGTTAGAAGCATTGCAGCCTCTTCGATAATAGAGCGGGCAATATCCATACCATCTGGACCACCATCGAGGGCAAGACGTGGCTCAAAATCCTTTACCTTTGCATCCAAACCATCGCAGGTTGCACTTGGAATATATGGTGGATTTGAGATAATTGCATTGATGACATTTGGTTCAAGAAAATCTGCTAAATCAACCACACTAGTATTGATAAAAATTATGCGAGAATCCAGTCCCAAGGCTACGGCATTTTCTTTAGCAAGAGCTAGAGCATCCTCAGACACATCAACAGCAAAAATTTTTGCATTTGGCATTTCCTTTGCTATTGAGAGGGCGATACAGCCAGAGCCAGTACCATAATCAAGAATAATTGGTGATTTTATCGAGTGCAGGTATTGATCATTGAGAAGCAATTGTACAAGGTCTTCTGTTTCTGGGCGTGGGATAAGAGCTCGTTTATCAACCTTAAGGGTAAGCTCTCGAAAATCCCATTCGCCAAGGATATACTGGATTGGTTCGCCAGTGCCAGCACGCATTACACCACGCTTAAGCACCTCGCAGAAGCGTGGTGTAGCTTGTACTGGATAATACAAAGGAAGGTCAAGACGCTTGCAGCGTAAAATACGACATGTCAGATATTCTACGACCAATTGAGGGGAATCGATCCCTTTGCGTTCTAGAAACTTTACAGAGGAATCGATATACCACTTAATTTGTTCAAGTTTAGTTTCTTGAGCCATCTTTTATTTCTATTTAACCAATTTTAGAATCCGAGATTCTCATCATCCTCAATATCTATCTCTGGAGGCAACACACTGGAAATTGGCTGACTTGCAGCAGCTGAGGCTTCATTATTAGCAGCTTCAACCGCATCTAGGTTAACAACCTTCCAGCCAGCGACAGAGACAAAATATCTACCATTATATTCACGGCCTCTCAAATCAAATGAGAGCTTGATTCTTGTACCTTCCTTTAGTGGCTCAACCATTTTTGCATTATCCTTCAAAAATTCTACGAGAATATCTTGTGGATAACGTTCTTCTGTTTTTACAACAATATTGCGCTTACTGAATCCACTTGGGAAGGTTTCAGTATCCATTATTTTAACGACTACACAGTCCATTTCGAAAGTTGCCATAATGCATCTCCTTTATTGTGAATTAATCAATTTGTTATGTAATTAGCAACGTTTCATATTCGCCACTAAAAATACATAT
The DNA here is from genome assembly GCA_937911295.1 of uncultured Verrucomicrobiota bacterium. Classification (GTDB taxonomy): domain Bacteria; phylum Verrucomicrobiota; class Kiritimatiellia; order RFP12; family UBA3636; genus RGIG990. The sequence goes on along the minus strand of CALDQE010000003.1, from coordinate 44,031 downwards.
ATATTATACCTTAAATCAATAAATCATAACAAGAGTTTTTTTGGTGTTAAAACTCAAATTTTAAGACTTTGACACCAAAGGTATCTACATCGCTCCAATCAACCCCTTCTAAATATGGACCACTCCACATCTCAAAAGAAAGCTCCTCGCCAGTGCGTAAATCTGTAATCCGCTTAGGCACATAGCCAGCTGTCTCAAATAATGCAAAACCTTTTAATGGTGTCTGTGTCACAAGCACATAAAATGTATTGGGATCATTATATGGCGTTGTTATTGAACAAAAACCGATACTATTATGATGATCAAAATAACCAGGTGTCATAATAGTGGCCTCGGCACCCTTTGTATTGAAAATGGCCTCGCTTCCCCACTCAAGAAAATCGCGGATTGCCTTAAGTGATGGCTGTAGCTCTGGTGGCATTGTACCATCAATCAATGGACCAATACCTGGGGCAAAATTCCAAATACCTCGCTGCCCCATTGCACAACAAAATTCACGCAAAAGGAAGAATCTATCATTTAAATATTCTGGCTTTATCTTGTCTGGTCCATTATACCACCAATAATTTGGTGTCGGAATATCTTCATTAAAATCACGGCGAGGAGGCGTTGCTCCCCAACGTCCATTGCGTCGATAACCACTCCAGCGATTATAAGGAGGAGAGCATGGATCCTCGTGTTCCTCTGAGGTTCCAAAATCAGTCTCCGGAACATCTAGTTCTGCAGCAGAATTATTCGTAATGATAATATCATCACCCCATAAGGAGCGAATATATGCCGGGATACGCTCCATTCCAAATTCAGGGCGGCCATCAAGCCAAAGTCCTGCTAGAGCCTTTCCATAGCGCTCATAAATCTCTTTAATTAACTCACAAAGGAGTGTGTAATAGCCTGGAAAACCAAGCTTACCTACCTCTGGGTCTATGCAAGGACCATATGGAGCCTGTTCCCAACCACCAAAACCCATTGGCAAATATAGGAATGGTTTAATCTCACGGGCATTACATGCCTTAATAAATTCTCCAACATAATCACCTTTTGTCTTATGATAAAAGGTTGGATTTTGTGTTGGGAAAAGAACTGTCAATGCTCCTCCCGTATGAATTGCTGTAAGAATGGCATATTTCGCACCAATATCCTTTGCTGCTTGAGCCATATTTGCAGCTACGACCTCTGGAGCAGGAGTCGCTGCTTCAAATTCCTCTGCTGTGTCGTACATCATTTTTGAATCATATATTTCTTCACTAGTTACCGAGCAACCACCGCCTGTGTAAAGACCATAATGATAAAACATACCAAAACGTGATGGAGCAAACCATTTCATAGTACGCTCAAACCTTGCCTTGTGAGCATCAGATAATTTCATAAAAAGACCTATCGTTATTGTTAAAAAAATTAAAATTAGTGAGAGGAATCATTCCCCCTCATTACTTAAAAATTATATCAATATTTATACAACAACTAAAGAATAAAATGCAAATTGCTTCATCCATTTAACTATGCAATTTACCATGGTTCTATCACCACTAGAGACAAAGAAAAACAAAATGATAAGGCAAATTATTTCTTAAACCCTAAACAAGCACGCGTATTAGCTCTTAGGGCTTCCATTTTCCCTTGTGCTCCATAAAGAAATATTCCCAAAAACAGGAATAACAACCTATAAAAAATGCTACCAAAAGCACATTTTTTAATATACAAAAGCTGCCCCTTACGATAATTGAATACCTTATTGTATGCCATAGAGCCAATTGCTGCAGACCCATAATGCATTATCGGTGTCCCCTCCGCTAATGAAAGGCTCCAACCAGCCCTCTTTACGCGATACGAATATTCCGCATCTTCAAAGAAGAAAAAGAAATCTGTATCTAATAAACCAAGCTGCTCAACCACTTCTCGTCGAATCAATAAACTAGCCCCACACAAATAATCAAAAGGCTTCCCAGGAGAAGTTAAAAAAGGCGTGTACAATGGGAAGCCCAATCGCTGCCCTCCTACCACAACCTTACCGGCTAATGAGCCAGATTTCTGAAGCATATTACACCCTGCCACACCAATTTTGTCAGACCGATATAATGCCACAATAAGAGACTCCAACGCTGTTGGCTTGCATTCTGTATCATTATTTAAAAGCCACAATGCATCATATTCATAGCCTTGTGCAATAATATAGTCGTAGCCAAAGCGATTACCTCCAGCAAAGCCTAAATTCTCTCCTGTGCTTATGACCTCGGCATTAGGGCAAGCTTGCTTAAGCTCTTCAACCGAATGAGCTGTTGACCCATTATCCACAACAACTATACGTAAAGCCGATGCATTACTTAAACCTGCAAGAGATTTACAGCACTCTCTAGTAAATTCAATGCCATTCCAATTTAAAACAATAGCAATAACACGCTTTTCTTTCATTCTGCCACCCAAAACTTAATTCTTATGGCAAATGCCAAGAAACACCTATCGAAAAAGTCTTTTCTGCATTTTTCTCACCTAGATGTATTGCCAAAAATTGTGCTTTAAGCTCACGCATCAAGGATGTATTTACAAAATCATTTGAGCATACAACCACATTAGCTACAAAGCCAGACGCATCAACCGTTAGCACCAATTCTAGATTACCAGACAACCATCCATACTTACGCATCAAGGCTTCAATATCTGGCATTGCTTTATCCTTAATTGCATCTGGAATTACCCAATAAACTTGCTGCTCACGAAGATTATTGACTAGATTTGTTGAGGTATTGTCAGCAGACAAAAGGGGCATTAGATTAAGAGTTGGTTTTTTTTGTTCAAGCAACACATTTAATGTATTCTTAGTTGCACCAGCTGTGTAAGCAATAGAATCAAGCTCAACATCATACTTAAGTGGCGATAAAACACTTTCTACTTCAAACCGCTTAGTAATATTATTTTTATATGCACCAGCATATCCAGAAACATCATACCCAAAAGCAATTGCTTCTGGATTATTTAGCAGGGTTAATTCTGACGCTTTAATATACCTAATTGTAAATTTAGGCTTAAAATCTTTTCGCTCTTCTGGAGTTAAAGCCGCGATTTTCTTTTGCATACCCCAAGCTTCACGAATTGGCATAGAACGCATAGACAACCAAACAAATAGCACTAGAATGACAAAAAACACTAGCACTACTGTAGTATCTAAATAAAGCGAATAAAATCTTCGCCTATATTTTGCGTTCTTATTTCTCTCCATGCTACTTTAAATCCTCAACAAAGCAGACCTCTTCTACACCAGCATTTCTGACGACCTCAAGAAGTTTCATTGCGTCAGAAAGACTAATATTTTTATCTGCATACAAGAGTGCTATTTTTTGTTTTTTCTGTTGCACCTCTATTCGTAGCTTTGACTCAAACTTGACATATCTATGTGGCATAGAAAGATTAAAGCGCTCATCCTTAAAGAAAACGATAATTGGTGGCAACGTCTCGACAGAGGAAGGTTGGTAGTCTGTAGAATCTTCACTTAACTCTTCAGACACTTCATTTTTATCTTCTAAATCTCGAGAATAGATTGGGCAGGCTGTAATTATGAGTCCAGAGTTAATTCCCGAATGGGTACTCTCTACAACAGGCAATTGTACACGTTCACCTGGCACAACACTTAGTGCATGGAAAAAATAAACATATGCAAAAGCTAATAAGAACAGATTGAACCAAGGCAAAATCAAAAAGAAAAAAGAATAGATTTTTACTTTTGGCTTATACTGAGTATAAAATCGATCACGCCTAAAAGACTGAGACCAATTGAAGGTATTTTTTTCTTGTTCACTCATTATTGTTGCTCTCCAGCATCTGCCAATCCAATGGTTTTACGTTCCTCTGCAGATACAACTATTGGAGTAGGTTGATTTGATTCTGACAATAGTCTATCGCGGAAATTCAACAGCTCTGAGCATGCATGACGCATATCTAGAATCAAGCGATCAATTTTAACAACTAAGACATGAAACCCAATATAGCATGGGATAGCAACCACAAGCCCAGCCACTGTTGTTATGCAACCATAGATAAGCCCTGGAGTAATATCTGCTGTCTGCACCATAGGTGCATCTGCTTGCATCGCAACAAGAGATTTTAGGATTCCCAGAATTGTTCCTAAAATACCTAGCATTGGTGTAATATGTGCAATTAGAGAGACCACAGAAAGTCTACGCTCCATTCGTGAAATCTCTGCAGTGGCGATTTGATTCAAATCATTTTCAAACACCTCTCTATCTGTTTGTCTATGAGAGATTGCCAATGCAGTAAGCCTTGCAACTGGACCGTGAGTTTCCTCACATAAGAGCTTTGCTTCTGCAACATTTCCACGGCTAATTGAATTAAAAATTCCCTGCAAAAAATCTGTCACATCTATTCGAGAGCGGTGGAGGTGTAAGGAGCGTTCAAAAAAAACAACTAAACCGACGATACCCATTGCTAAAATTATCCACAATAAAGGACCGCCATTTTCCATAAAGAAACGAAAACTTAACATATCAATTTTCCTTTTTTCTAATTAAAATTATTTCTCTTCATTTATCAAAAGCATAGAGTTTGAATTGCGTATTCTATTCAGCATCATCTTTGCTTCCTCGGCAATTGGAAGCTGGGTTTCCAGAATTCTTCCAAGAAGCTCTTCCGCTGCACTCAAGGCATCCTTTGTGCCAATTTGTTCATAAAGTGCCGCTGCATCAATAATTGCTCTGGAATACCAAATAGAGCCACCGATAGCTTGAAGATAGTTGACAACATTAGTATTATCTGCTTCGCGAGCCCATTTCTCTGTTTGCAAGACAATTTGCACATAATAGCATTCAATTGCTTTATTTATTAGGCCGCACTTTTCATAGCATTTCGCAAGCTTGTAAACTAGCTGAAGAACTATTCCACGATGCAAAGAAGGGAAATTTACGAGCTCAGAATAAATCGTTATTGCTTCATCATAGCGTTTAATATTATCTGCACCTAAAGTATACAAGCAGTCAGCCTGACGCATTAAGGCCCGGAGTTTAAGCTCCTGAGAGGAAGCATTTTTTGCGGCTTGGGCATAGCTATGTGCCGCCAAATCAAACTGTAGCAGCTTACTACGGGCATCACCATTGATGAATAGGACCTCACCTAAGAGTTCCTCATTATTGTATGTATCAATCCATAATGCAGTATGTGTGATAATCTCAGCATATTTCTCTTGTTCTAGCATTGAATATATAGCTAACAAATGACTTGTTGCTGCAAGTGGTGTACTACCCCATTTATTACAAAATGCAAGGAAGAGTTCTTCCGCTTCTGCATAATTATGTGCATTAAATTTATATTTTGCTATCCAAAATTCGGCATCAATTACTAGTGGTGACTCTGGGAATTGCTTAAGAAAAGTTACCGTATTGGAGTAAGCCATTTGATCTTGTCCAAGCGAATAAAATGCTTGAGTTTTCAAATATGCTGCACGAATTGAGGCTTCGCCACCATCCTTTGCTTTTTCTGATTCTTCAAAGCTTTTAAGGGCATCATTGTAGCGATTTGTCTTTAGCTCTACCATTCCCCTGCCTAGCAATGCAAAAGCATAGCTTTTACGTTGTTCTTCAGAGGTAGACATTTCAATAAGCTTTTCATAATGGTCAAGGGCTTTTGTTAGCTCACCATTTTTAAAGCAAATTGACGCAATAGCCATTATTGCAGGCTCTTTTAATTCAAGCAGCTCAGATTTTGACAGTTCTATATATTTTTCTTTTGCTAAATCCAAATCAAAATTCTCATAGGCTTTTGCGCAATACAACTCACTCTGAACAGCTATTTTATCTGGAGGGGCGGCCTTTTCCAGAACACTTTTAAAGCACTCGGCTGCTTGTGGATAATTTTCTGACTTAAAATACGCATCTCCAGCTCTATAATTTGCTATTTTTTGTTTTTCTACATCATCAACAAAATTAGCGGCACGCTTATACTGTAGGGCTGCCTCGTAGTATGAGCCCAAATTTACCAGACACTCAGCAGAGGCAAGCATTACATCATATTCGTAAATACTTTTAGTAAAGGAATGCAAATATAGATTATATGCTTCATAGGCATACATATAATCTCCATTCCCATAATAAATTTGTGCTACATGGCGTAAGACTCTAGCACCATAAGAAGAATTTGGAGCATATTCTATCAGTTTATTGATCTCTCGCGTCACATCATCATAGCGTTTTGTAGCAGCCATAATTTTGATAAGCGTTTCAAGGCAAATCATCCGTTCCTCAGATGAATATACTGAGTCAACAGCTGCCTTAGCCGAAGAAATAGCTGTAGCAATTTCTTCTGCATCACCATTGACACTTTCATTTGCAAGTGCTTGGGCATATTTGCATAGAAGCAATGCATTTATTCTTGGAGAGCAATTTTCCAATTGATTTGCTTGCTTACTATTTTGATAAAGCTCTACTGCCTTTTGAGAATTATTAGTTGAGAGATAGAGCTCCATATTAAACAAAATGGCAATAGCCTTGTATTGGGAGGACGCATCTAATTCAGCAATTATTTTTTTTAGTTCCTCTTCTGCTGCAGGTAGATTATTTAATTGGAAAAGGGCTTGCACATAACCAAGCTTAAAAAGGACAATAGACTCACCTAGCAATGGGTCAATTGTTGGTGGCAAGGTTGTTGTTTCAAAGTATTTAACTGCTTCCTCTAGTTTTCCTTCAAGAATTAACTCATAGCATAATCTACGAAGAACCTCAATGCGTAAAAAGTCATAATTAAACTTATTTTCATCAACAAGCCCTTTAAGGATACTAATAGCCGCATCGCGTTCATTTAAATCTGCTAGGCAACATGCTTTCCAAAATTGGGCAGCATTTTTTAATTCTGGAGGCATTGCTGTTGGTAGCTCAGCCCCCCATAATTGTGTAAACAGCTCAGGAGAATCAAGTAATTCAACACTTCGCTTAGCCCCGATAGAATTGCTTTGATTTGCAAGCATTGCTATATGGAATAGAATCTCAGCATCGAGAGTTGAGAAATCAGTACATGCTTGTAGTTGCTCACGAGCTAATTTCTCAGCTGTTGGGAGTACACCATCAAGAAAGGCTGCAATTGCTAATGAGGTTTGATCTGAAATTTTGAGTTGCTGCTTATTTATCTCAACAGCTTCAGGCAGATTAGTAATGGCATTTATTTCTGCATTTTGAGAAGCAATTGCCAAAACATTAGTTTGCTGAGCATTAGTTTCTGGGGCAATTGGTTGCTCACTTTGTTCTGATTGCGACAAAGCATCTTTCGGGCATAGACAGACAATCAGTCCAATAATGCCACTAATGAAAAATTTATTTGTTTTATTTAAAAATTGAAAATTCATTTTACACCACATTTAAAATACAATATATATTGTAACAAATAAATTTTGTATCGGCAATAGAAGAAAATTTCATGAATGCACATTCGTGCAGTAAAACAGCCTTACAATGATTTGCAGGATTACTTGTGTGATGACTAAAAGTGCGAGGTTCTCCCCTCCCGCAGAGACGCAGAGACACAGAGATTTGTGCTAGCAATCATTATAATCACCCCAAACCCCTCTCCGTGCCTCCGTTCTCTTTATCCTCCGTGTTTCGCCGAAGGCCACAGCGGGAGCGTTTAAATCGTTTCACTCGTTGCTTACGCCTAACACGGAGTACGGAGGACAAGGGAGGTTGGTGCTAATCGTTGCACTTATTGCTTTCGCCTAACACGGAGTACGGAGTTAAGGAGGGAAAGTGCAAGCAACAATAACCCCAAGCATTCCTCCGTGTCTCCGTTCTCTTTTTCCTCCGTGTTTCGCCGAAGGCTATAGCGGTAGCTTGAAAGCTGTCTCGTCGTTTAGCGTCTAACGTCACCATTGTCTAATCGTCTAATTGTCATTGCTGTAGCAATTAAGTAATCAACAAAAATTCCCCTAAAACCCCAAAAAACCTCCGAACCTCCGAACCTCCCAGTTAGCGCCGCAGGCATTTGCGTCAGTGTGTTATTATGACAAAGACGCAAGACGGTTGAGCGACGTGAGACGTAAGACAACCGAAGGCGCTAGACGCTAGCATACATGCTCATCCGTGTGTAAAAAAAGGCTGCCGAAGCAGCCTTTTTTGAGGAGAATTATAGCTCAGCTACAACAAGGTCACCAACCTCTGTTGTTGTGTAGCCCATTTCGTTAGCTAGCTGGCTCTTCATCTTTGGTGTTACTCGAGCAATTGCTGCCTCTATCGCATCACCAGCCTCTTTCTCACCAAGAGTCTGAAGCATAATTGCACCAGCACCAATTGCTGCAAGAGGATTGATTGCATTCTTACCAGTCCACAAAGGAGCAGTTCCTCCAATTGGCTCAAACATACTCAAGCCCTCTGGATTTAGATTACCACCAGCTGCAACACCAAGACCACCCTGTGTGCAGGCAGCTAAGTCTGTAATAATGTCACCAAACATATTTTCTGTTACAATAACATCGAAAATCTCTGGACACTGAACCATATAAAGAGTTGTTGCATCAACGTGGCAATAGTTGCACTCAACCATTGGATATTCCTCTGCGATTTCATGGAATGCACGCTCCCACAAACCAAATACGTGTGTTAACACATTTGTCTTACCGCAAAGAGTTAGGCGTGCTGTCTTACCAGCTGCCTTTGCCTCTGCACTTAAGCCACGCCATGGGTTCTCTGCTGTGTGACGCTTCTTTGCAAACTCAAATGCAAAGCGTAAGCAACGCTCTACCTGATGGCGGCTGTAGGACATCTCCTGAACAGCAAACTCGTGAGGAGTACCCTTCATAACAACACCTCCACAGCCTGTATACATACCACCGGTATTCTCGCGAACAACAACGTAGTCAATCTCTTCTGGTCCCTTGTTCTTGATTGGTGTCTCCACGCCTGGATATAGCTTAATTGGACGTAGGTTGATGTACTGATCAAGCTCAAAGCGTAGCTTCAAGAGAATATTCTTCTCTAGGATGCCTGGCTTTACTTGTGTATGACCAATTGCACCTAAATATAGAGCATCATGCTTCTTTAGTTCTGCGATATCTGAATCATCAAGAAGCTTGCCAGTGCTCATATATAGCTCACCACCAAAGTCATACTTTGTAAATGCTAACTCAAAGCCATATTTCTTTGCGGCTGCTTGAAGCACCTTCATTCCCTCACCAATTACCTCTGGACCTGTACCGTCGCCAGGAATTACACCAATATTATAAACCTTGCTCATTTTCTTATCCTATTCAAGTTATTAAAAACTATATAAAAACCAACTTAATAATTAGAAGCAAAAATCAAAGCCTATGGTAAAATCAATGTTATTTGAGGTCATTTCACCCTCATCAGAATAAATATCACCAGTAGCTGCAGCTGCATTTATAGACATATCAACTGCTGTATTTCCTGTTAGGAAGAACTTCATACCAAGATTCAACTCACCAACAAGAGCTGTATCACTTGAGCTTTCACCCAAATCATAGGAAGAGTGTGCGACCTGGATACCAACACCAATGTATGGGACATATGGAGTATTAAGATCAAAATAATACTCATATTTTGGACCCGCTGCTAGTGTTGTAACATAATCATCTGTTGTTAAATCAAGAGTTCCACCCCATAGTTGATTAGTCTTAACAAATTTGCCTAATTCAAATTCTAGATTTGCATAAGGACCAGCAGCTGTAGCAGAGTCAAACATAAAATCAACCCCCACAGCCCAAGTACCTTCATCTGTACGGTCTGCCATTGCAATTGTACCAGTAAACATTGCTGCTGCAAGTAACATCAAAGTAATTATCTTATTCATCTTGTTTCTCCTTTTAGCAAATGCGCCGACTGAATTGCTATTTAGTAGCAGCTCAATCGGCATCATTCATTTTTTAGATAAATAGAGATACCTTTGGAGAAATTTATCCAAAGGCAATCTCAATATATTGAGTAAATATCGCTTATGCTTGAGCCGCATCCTTTTCAGCAATTTCCTTCATTGCCTCTTTACGACTTAGCTTAATTCTGCCACGATCATCGATAGCAACGCACTTTACCCACATCTTGTCGCCGACCTTGCAAACATCCTCAACAGCACGTACACGCTGATCGCTAAGCTCGCTTATGTGGCAGAGTCCATCAATACCAGGTAGAATTTCTACGAATGCACCAAATTCCTTAACACCAGTAACAGTGCCCTCGTAAAGCATACCCTCTTCTGGCTCTGCAGCAATCTTATTAACCTCACGGCGAGCACAATCCATTGACTCCTTTGAGGAAGCAAAGATACTTACTAGACCATCATCGCTAATATCGATCTGAGCACCAGATAGAGCTGTGATTGCACGAATATTCTTGCCACCAGGACCAATCAAGCCACCAATCTTATCAACTGGGATTTGGATTGTTTCAATGCGAGGAGCATAAGGAGATAGATCCTCACGAGGAGCAGGAATAATTGTCTCGATAAAATCAAGAATCTTCATACGAGCAACGCGGTCACGTTCAATAGCCTGCTCAACAAGATCCCAAGTTAGACCACGAATCTTTAGATCAACCTGGAAGCCTGTGATACCATCGCGAGTACCACCAATCTTAAAGTCCATATCACCACAGTGATCCTCAGCACCTAGAATATCTGTAACTAGGATTGCCTTGCTCTCATCTGGAGTTGTGAATAGACCGCAGGAGATACCAGCAACTGGCTTACGGATAGGTACACCCGCATCCATAAGAGCTAGAGTACCAACGCAAATTGAAGCCATTGAAGAAGAGCCATTTGAACCCATAATTTCAGAAACCATACGTACAGAATACTTATAGTCTTCTGGAATTACTGGAGCCAATGCACGCTCTGCTAGGTTACCATGACCGATCTCGCGGCGACCTGTTGTTCCTAGACGACCAACTTCACCAGTACAATATGGAGGGAAGTTGTAGTGTAGCATAAAGTTCTTAGAGATTGGGCCACCTGTAATAGCATCTAGCTCTTGAGCATCTGACATTGTACCAAGAGTTAGCACACCCAAGCTTTGTGTCTCACCGCGTGAGAATATAGCTGAACCGTGAGCACGAGGTAGAACACCAACCTGACCATAAAGTGGGCGCAAATCATCAAAGCCACGTCCATCGATACGCTTGCCACGCTCAAGAACATTCTTGCGAACTGTCTCGATTTCAAATGCATCAAACATTGCACGAAACTCTTCATCTGTCATCTCAGGGAACTTAACTAAAAGAGCTTCCTTAAGAGCAGCCTTTAACTCATTAACTGTGTTTTGACGCTCTAGCTTACCAGGAATTGTTAGTGCGTCTGCTAGCTTCTCTGCTGCCTCAGCACGAGCAGCCTCTAGAAGCTCTTTATTGCAAGCATCACCATCAACAACTACCTTCTCTGGAAGACCAAGCTTTGCACGGAGTTCTTCTTGTAGAGCGATAATCTTTTCTACAGCCTCTTGACCAAACTTTAGAGCTGCAAGGAAATCTGCCTCAGGAATCTCGTTTGCACCACCCTCCATCATTAGGAAGCGGCCCTTCATACCACTATATAGAAGGTCAAGATCACCCTTTTGGCGTTGCTCTTGAGTTGGGTTCAATATAAATTCGCCATTAACGCGGCCAACGCGAACAGCACCAATTGGTCCCATAAATGGGATTTCTGAAATATGTAATGCTGCAGATGCTGCAATTACGCTCAAGAAATCTGGCTCTGTTACACCATCGCATGACATAAGGGTGTTATTTACCTGAACATCATTGTGGTAACCATCTGGGAATAATGGACGGATTGGGCGATCTGTCAAACGAGCTGTTAGAATTTCTTTTTCGCTTGGGCGTGACTCACGCTTGAAGTAACCGCCTGGGAAACGACCAGCTGCATAATACTTTTCACGATATTCTACCTGTAGAGGGAAGAAATCTACGCCTTCACGAGGCTCATCTGTATTTGTTACTGCAGAGAATACAACAATATCGTCTAGTGAAACTAGAACAGCTCCAGCTGCTTGACGAGCCAATAGACCTGTCTCGATAGTAAGAGTCTTACCGCCTAGCTGTGTGCTTACTGAAATTGAGTCTTTCATAATTATTCATTCCTATGTGCTTGTGATAAAAATGTAAATAAAACGTCCCAAACCTAATTACGGGAGATATGACATTTTTATCAACTATGTAATAAAAAATATGTCTCTAGCAAAAATGGAAATCCATTTTCCGCTGCTAGAGACTTGGACTTGTTGCAACAATATAATCATAAATAAAATTATAAGGAGCAACAGACATTAGACAACAAAAGCCACCCAGTTTTTCTACTGGGTAGCCTTTGTCTTCCGCACTCTAAATTAGCGGCGGATGCTTAGCTCCTTAATTAGAGCTTGATAACGTGGCTCATCTGTGCGCTTTAGGTAATCCAAAAGGCTACGACGAGTATTAACCATCTTAATTAGACCAAAACGTGAAGCATGATCTTTACGATTTGTCTTTAGATGCTCTGTTAGGTGTTCAATTTTCTTAGTTAGCACCGCTACCTGAACCTCGCAGGAACCTGTATCTTTTTCGTGGCGCTGAAACTGTTTACGAATTGCTTGGGTATCAATCTGACTCATGACTTTTTTGTCATCCTTATTTATTGATTAATAATTTAAACTTTTTTGACTTGTGTCCAATGATTTTATCACATCATTTAGACAAAAAGCAACATAAAAATTGCTTTTATACATATTTTTGAGGTATGTTTTCTATTGAGGATGGCTAAACTGCTCAATGTTTCGGGAATACACATCCGTGTAGTAAAACAGGATTAGTGGTTGAACATCAAGAGGTCTGATGGCATGAGTGATAAGGACATCGGATTTAGGTCTTCAAACCTCCAAAGACGCTGATTAATCATCTCAGCATCCAACCGTCTAATTGTCCATCACTAGCTGATAGCATAACCAATATTCAAACCATTTAGTTTTTTAATGCAACTACACATAGTTGTAATTAACAGCATCAATTATTATGTTATGATTGTTACATCAATATTTTTATATAACAATTCATTGACTATAAGCAACCACATTAAATAAAAAAGGCGACCCACGGGCCGCCCTTTTTACTATAGTTTGATTTCACCAGTGGTGATGTTCATGTCTGCAGTATTTTGAACACGATCTACAAGACCACCCTTAATCCATACGATTCGGTCAGATGCCTTCAACATCTTATGGTCGTGGGTTGCAGAAATAACAGTTACACCCTCTTGCTTGCAAAGCTTGGAGAGCAAATCAATAATTTCCTCACCAGTCTTTTGGTCAAGGTTAGCGGTTGGCTCGTCAGCCAAAATAATTGTTGGATCATTTGCCAATGCACGAGCAATAGCAACACGCTGCTGCTGACCACCTGACATTTCACCTGGTGTATGGTGTAAGCGATGCCCCAATCCTACCATATCAAGCACCTCCTTAGCACGCTTCTCTGCCTGAGCATCTGGCACACCCAAGAATGTCATTGGAAGCATAACATTTCCTAAACCTGTCAACCAAGGGATTAGATTATAAGATTGGAAAACATAACCAATATGCTTACAACGGAAGTATGATAGCTCGCGAGAAGTTAATGAAGGAAGAGATACTCCACCAACCTTTACCTCACCATGTGATGGTTTATCCAATGCACCAACCATATTAAAAAGTGTGGTCTTACCTGAGCCAGAAGGACCCATAATGGATAGATATTCCTCACGATATACATCAACATTGATATTATTTAATGCGTATACCTTTTCATCGCCCTTTGAATAAATTTTATCTACACCTCTAACCTCAATTAAGACCTCTTTGCCAGCAGGTGGAGGTGGTGGCATATAAACATCTTCTTTTCTACTCATATTTTCGTCCGTTTGTTTTAAATTGATTAATAAGATACGGTACTAATTGCCTTGGACAAGAATACAATACCAACAGATAGCATTGAAATCAAACCAGTTCCTACAAAGAATCCTGAGGAAACAACAGGTATCATCTTACGCCACTCGCGTCCAAATTTCTTCTCAAAATAGTACTTACCAATGATAGCACCAATAAAGTTAGGAACAACTGTATGAGGAGCTGTCTGACCCAAGCCACGAACAACACCAAAGAATAGCATTGTTGGTGCTCCGAACCAACCAAGAACACTCATAACTACAGCTGCTGAGCCCAAGCCGGAGAAGAAACGCCAGAAGCCAAGTGCCTCACTAAATTGTGAGTACTCACCCAAGGTTGAGGAGTATAGCAAGCAAGCATTCTTTGCATTCAAATCCCAAATTTCCATTGTGAAAGGATAAACAGCAGAAGGAATTTCTGCCAAGCTCCAGATAAAGCTTGAGAAAAGAATTGTTGAAATAATAATCACAGGGAATAGGAAGAACTGTGCTTTCCAGATTGAGCCAAACTTACAACCTAATAGCTCTGCCTGCTTATAGTTTACTACCTGGATACCATAGTTTGATTTAGGAATTGGCATAAACCAAATCTTTACACCTGTATAGCCAGACATAATAAATGCAAGCTCTGTAATAAATGGAATTTCAATAACCTGACCAGCCAAGCCCTCCAAACGTGCTGTCACATAAGAAATCAACGGCGTATATAAGAAGCCGAAGAAGAATAGCACAGCCATTACACCTGGATGCCAATCAATCAGCCATCCAGACAATAAAATATAGGAGGAACAGGTTAAGATATAAGAAACACAAACCCACTTACCAGGAACATGCCCGCGTAGCTTTGATCTATGCTCTATCTCTTCCATGCTCTGCTTACCTGCAGCAGTATCACGATTGCGGCGAACAGTCATAATAGCAACTGCAATACCATAAATAGCGATTGCTAGAGATACACCAATCTGGAAGCTGAAGTAGAAGTCAACATTATTTGCAAACAATGTAGTAACAGTATCATCACCCTGCTTCCAAGTTGGCATCATACCATTGGCATAAAGGATTGGGTTCATTATGAAAGTAAAAATCAAGCCAATGAAAGAGCCTAACATTGAGAAGTATGGAAGAGTCATACCTAGAATTAGGTTACCCATATCAAAAGACATACCTGTTGCTACAGCAGGAAGGAAATCCTCTGTATAGGCAGTAAAGTCAGCAAAAGGAATTTTGAAAACCATTAGTGGGTTATCAAAGAATGAACCAGTAATGGTTGGTAAGCCCATATAGATAAGACCAAAAATCATACCAATACCTGAACCTACGCAGAACATTCTCCAGCGAACATTTGAGCCGGCGGACTTTGCTGAACCTTCAACCTGCTCAGCCATTGCTAAGATACCTTGTGCACCAACTGGTACCATTGGGAATGGAAGACGCTCAATATCTGATGTTAATCGGAATAATCCATAGCCCAAAACAGCTGTATCAATACGTGACATAATTTCACGGAATAAGAACAAGCCTAGGAATGGAAGCCATGCTTTGCTCAAAAAGGTTCGTGGAAGCTCATCAAGGTTTGCTGGAGCAACCCATGTTGGGATACCTGCTGCAACACCAGTTGAGATCGCTGCATCAGAACGAACCAAGAACTGCGTATAAAGAGGTGTACCATAAACGCTTCGTCCCATAATCATACCACTCATATAAAACAGAATGAATAATTGGGCTCTTGAAAGCTTTGCATTAGCACGCTTTGCCACTTCAACGAATAGTAGCACGGTAACCCACTGTGCAGCACCACCGATACCTGTACCTGCAACAAGCTCCATATAAAGAGCTCCTGGCACCATAACTGCGGCTACAAACAATGTTCCAATAAGGGAGGAAATATTATAGCCCTCCTCAAAGGTGTCTGGCACCTCGAGTAGCCTTCTAAAATCCTCTAGTTCCTTATCCTGAGTTTTAATTCTTCTTTTAAAAAGTTGAGATAATTTCATTTTAAGTGTCTCGCTCTTGCTTTAAATCTTATTCAGCATCCTTGCCTTCTAATGTTGCCTCTGTCTGAGCACGATAATGCTCAATTGTCTCAATAGGAAGAGAACGCCATAGTAGGAACTGTTTACGAAGCTCATCTGCGAAGCCACGATTGCTACGCATCCAAGCATTAGGTGTACCACCTTGACGTGTAATTTCTACTACAACCTCATCAATACCCTTGATTTCAAATTCAGAAGAATACATTCTAAACTTCTGGAAAATACCCAAATCAAATGGTGCCAATGAAACATCTGCCTCAATACCAAGTGCATCCTTACCACCCTTTGCACCAGGAATCTTAAATAGCTTAACATTACGGGCTGCAAATGCACCTAGTGTTGCATCACTATGATTGTTAAAGTGCTCACGAATAAAGGATAGAATACCGGAGAAATCTACCTCAGAAACTGTGAATGGGAAGACAAACTTCAATAAGTCACCCTCAGGTGATGGCATGCTCCATTTACGAGCAACACCTGGGTTAGCTGACTTACTTGCACGGAATGCTGGGAAGATTGTTGAAAGCATTACAACTGCCATAACAATTAAAATTGTGCAAACAGATGTCAATGAGGAGAAGTTCATCTCTGGTGGAGTCATTAGACCCATACGACCTAGAATTGTGAATATCTTTGCCACAACCTGAGATAGCAAATAGCCACCCATACCACCAATTACTGAGTAAACGGCGGACTCTGCAAAGAACAATGCACCAACATTTGGTGGAGATAAGCCCAATGCAGAATATGTAAAGATTTCACGCTCACGATCTACGATTGATCCCATTAGAGAGCTGAAGATAATCAAACCACCCAGCAATAGAGGAATGATAACATCACTGAAGCCAGATCCCTCAACTGCTTGTGTAAAGAACATATAACGAACACCCTCTGAGCTCTTAACATGAACTGTACCAGTAAATACTGGAGCAAGTGCACGTGCCTCAGCCTCAATATCAATTGCATCGCTACGTGGATACATTACCATGAAGTTAACATAGTTATTGTAGCCAAACAAAGCATTCAAATCATCAATATCTGCTAGAGCAACAGACTCCGCATTGAACCATTCAAAGGTGCCTACCTGCATCTGCTCAAGAGATTCAACAGAGCTTACACCAGAGCTTGAACCACCAGCATTCTTGATTGTTGACTGGAAGTCTGGGAGTAATATCTTCTGACTATCAAGAGTAGAAATATTCTGAAGCTTCATTGTCTCAAAGGTTCCTGCAAATGTGAAGGAAATACCATTGATACGTAGCTCATCTCCTTCTACAATCTCAAGCTCACTAACTAGTGCAGCAGGTAGATATATTGGAGAAAATTCTGTATCTGCTGTTGTTGCAAATTTTGGGCAAACCTCAGCCAATGACTTTGAATATTCAAATTCTCCCTTGTCAAAGCCCATAATTGCATTTATATTTGCAATCTTTTTGGTGCGAGGAGAATAAATCATACGCTCAGGAGCAAGAGGAGCAATACCAACATCCGTTGCCTTTGTTGGGTTAGGGAATACACCGCCACGACAGAAGATGTGGAAATCCTCACCCTTAATTGTTTCAATTGACTCAATTAGAGTGCGGTCAATTCCAAGCAATGACAAGCGGTGTAGCTCAATTCGATTTTCTCCCTGACCACGACCTAAATAGCTTTCTACTACACCCTGCTGAGAGGTAAAGGAAGCAAATACAAGAATTGTGAAGGTTAGTAGCACAACTGTTGTACAGGTTAGGAAGGTCTTTAACGGACGGTTACGCATACCTGCAATACCGATAAGGATTGCAGAAAGTGTTGTTGAATTCTCACTCTCCATACCATGAACAGTAGAAGACAAGCCCTGCATTGATTTAATCTCTTGCTTAATCTTACCCATCATAATAGCTGTTGTGATAACAGATAGAAGGATAATAACGAATGCTAGGAAGATAATTGTTGGAGCAGAAGCTAAAGCAAATGCTGGGTGAGTAACAAATAAAATACCAAATGTAACGATAAAGAACAAGCAGAAGCCAAGTAGCTGCTTATAAATAGATGTAAAGCCGCAAACTAAGCGCTCCATTGCAAATGCAAATGGAATATTAAGTAGAAGTAGCAAAACAACTGCTTGTACAAGATCCTCTGTTACTGAACGCAATGGGTTATAAACACGGCTTTCAATACAAGTTGCGAAAACCTGATGAGCACGAGCCTTTGACCACATTTTTGCATCAGTAGAAGATTTTGCGTCATCTAGATGATCCTTGGCATCTGCATGAAGCTTTTCAAGATCATCGCGAATAATATTCCTCTTACGTAGGGTATCTAGGCGAGCCTCGTTAAGAACAAATGCATCATTAGCACCTTGGGCAATGCCATCAAAGTTTAGCATATCCTTTTGATCAATTGAGACACCCTCACCCATGGCAGCCTTCATGCGTTCTGCAGCAGAAGCAGAGTCATTTGTCAAGGCAACAGAGCCTAGAACCATATCGCCATTTGAACCAATTCGCTTAATTTTATCTGAACGATCTGCGAAAAATTCATTTTTTGTTAGCTGACCAATACCATAATTAGCGGAGGTCTTATGCTTTGCATCCTTAGAAGCAATCAAGGTCTGTGCTTCATACATTGCACCACCAACTGGGTCTGGAGCATAACCATTATTAAAGGTTAAGCCACCATAAGCATAAAACAAATGAATTGGTGTATTGATAATACCTGCGGACTCACCCTCAACAGAGATTCGTTCAAATGCACCAGTTTCTTTATTGTATCCAATACCAATTGTAGACGCACGCCAGCTAGAGATTGCTGTTGACTGTGAAACCATTGGCATATAAACAAAGCCATTGTGTAGGATACGAGTACGAGCTAGCTTACTGATACCAACCTGAGGATCTGTCTGCTCAATACCTGTAAATTGTAGAATAGCATTCTCTGGAACACCATCTGGATCTGTGGAGCCACGAGCATAATTGATGAAATTAACACCAGTCCAGCTCTTTTCATCCTTTGCAGAATAGAGAAAGCGACGCTCCATCTTTTCGCCCTTAAATGGAGCACTAATAGAAAGACGCTCGGTATTTGCAAATTCAGCACATAGGCAAACCATCTGATCCTTTAGGTCTGACAAATCATAGGAGTCAGCAAAAGGAAGAGCATCATGAGCAAGAGGGTCGCCCACTGTCATTAGCTGGAAGCCCGGAGTACCAACACCTGTTGCTACAGAGGATGGAGCAACGCGCTGATTTGGAACACTTAGAGCGAATGGCTTAAAGGTAGGATTTGCAACTGCTGGTCTATAAAGCTTTGCAGCCCAATCCTTACCCTCTGAAAGACCTGGTGTTTTCTCCTTTAATGAACCATCATCATTTCTTAGCTCACTTCCATAATATATATGGTTAAGAACACCAAGATGGCGAAGATACATACCAATATCTATGCTTTCAAAGTGGTACAATCCAGATGCATTGATAACAGAGAAAACCCATGGCTCTGTAGCAGAAGCAAAGTCAAAATCAAAGTGACCAATAATCGCATGTGTTCCGACCTTATCCTTTGCATCCTTATAGATGAACTCATTGCTTAGCTCAACCCAAGTAAGATTATTCTTAATGTGATTCTCCAACTCAATCTTACGAAGCTTTAGTCGAGCATCAATTTGTCCAATTAAATCATTATAGACAACATTAAACTCATCAATTGCAGAGTCTGTTGTATTTATGCCTAAACGAACCAGCTCCTCATAAGCTTGGTTGAGTGGTTCAGACTCCACAAATTCATGACGATTAAGCTGACGGCGAAGCTCATTCCACATTGCACGCTTTGCCTTACAAATAATTTCTAAATTCTCTAGCTCTGCAATACGGGCAGCATTACCCTCTTCATCTGCATCGCGAAGGCGCTTAAGCTCAAGGCTTGCACTTGCTAGCATAGAGCGTTGCTCACCCACAATGCCGATAATTGCATCTCTTAGACGAAGCTGCAAATCTGCTGCTGTTGGATTGTGCTGTAAAATTATATTCCCTGCAGCAATTGTTTTAATTAACTCATCATTATATTTTAATTCAGCTGCATAATCAATTTTACGCTGCTCTAAATTATCTGTGCTACCATCAGCTAGATTCTTCGCCATATCATAGGTATGATAGAAGAAGCGAGCACCCTCTTGTCCTGCATAATGAGAACCGTAGAATACTGCAATAATCTTACGATTGTATGGACCATTCTTTGCTAGCTCACAAACAACCTCTGCAAGTAGTGCTGCATTGGCTGCATAACGATTATCTGGAGAATAATCTGGTGTAAAGCCATATGTATCCATACGAGCAGAAAGGACAACTGTCTGAGGAATATTTAGACCAACTGTCCAATTCTCCTTTGAAGGAAGCTCTACCCATAGATTTTTAGCTTTTGTATCTACTAGAACAGCCTTTGCATCAATTATAGCATTCTTGCTACCATCTGCATCAAAAAGTCCAGCCGCTGTTGCATCCTTTCTATCAATATACAAGCGGGGAACAAGAGTTATTGTCTCAAAATTACATTTTGCAAGCTGCCATTGTGTTAGTGACTCATCACCAACTAGAATAACAGCCTTTGCTCCACGCATAAATGTATCAGACAAGCGCACCTCTGGAAGAGTAGCATCAATAACAGCAATAGCACCATTGATATTTATGCCCTCTAGATCCTTAATTGAGCCACTCTTCACATACACTAGAGGTGCATCAATTGGCTTATCCAATACAAATGCAGCCGGGCCATTATCAACCATAAGAACACCAGAAACTGGTTGTCCATTATATGTTAATGAGCACTTTTCTGTTTTTTGAACAAGAGTATCATAGGTTTGATATTTTGGCTCAAGACCAACTGCCCTAAGCTCTTTTTCAAGAGCAGCAAAGGAGCTATCTAATGCTTCACTTCCAGCAATACGGCTTGTGTGCTTGGTCATTTCTGCATAGATTCTGCTATAAACTGTATCAGCCGCAATAGCTGGTGCCGGTGCTGCTACAGGTGTTTCTGAAGCAGAAGCCTGCACATTTGCAACCTCTTGAGCAGCTGCGGCAAATGCAAAGCCAGCCACAATCGCTGTAATTGCTGCTTTCATATTTGTTTTTTTGTAAATCATCTTACTCATAATCCTCTGTTCCTAAGCTAGCCTTTTCAATTGTAACATTAGCTCTGTCTGCCATACGCTCAATTTGACCATCAGAAATCCAAACCATTCGGTCACAAACCGAAAGCATGTTGTGGTCATGTGTAGCACAAATAACTGTTACGCCATCCTTCTTATTTAAATCACATAGTAGCTGATGAATTTCAACACCGGTCTTAAGATCAAGGTTACCTGTTGGCTCATCACAAAGCAAAATTGATGGATTATTAGCTAGAGAGCGAGCAATTGCCACACGCTGCATCTGACCGCCAGACATTTCTTTTGGGCGGTGATTCCAGCGCTCTCCCAATCCAACCTTCTCCAACAAAGCCATTCCGCGTGCACGTGCCTCATCAGCATGAACACCAGCAAAAATCATTGGAAGTGTTACATTTTCCAATGCCGTCATAACTGTATTCAAGTTAAAGGTTTGGAAAACATAACCAATCTTTCGGCAGCGTAGGAATGCAAGCTCATCTGCATTAAGCTGTGCCATATCCACACCATCAATAAACACGCGACCAGAGGTTGGTGAATCCAAACCTCCCACCATATTAAAGAAGGTTGATTTACCAGAACCAGAAGGCCCCATCACACAAATATATTCACCACGATAAATATCTAGTGAGATGCCGTTGAGTGCATGAACCTCTTCATCACCACGCATAAATACGCGGTGAATCCCATGCACAGATACTAGAACCTCGCGGTTCTTTGCATATTCTTCTACATTAAATGTTGTCATGGTTATTCAACCCTCATTGCTTCCATAGGTGCCATACGTGAGGCAGACCAGGATGGTTGTACAGATGCTAGGATGGCAAGTGCAACACCGGCAAATAGTGATGCGAGTGCACAAAGTAGCATTCCTGTGGTTGACCAATAGGTCCACATATAGCTACCATAAGAAATACTGCCACGTAAAACTGAAATTATAAAACCAATTACAACACCAAGAATTCCACCAAAGAATCCTTGTAGACCAGCCTCCATCATAAACTGAAGAAGAATATAGCGATCTGTAGCTCCCAAGCACTTCATTGTTGCAATCTCTCTAAAGCGCTCTGTAATTGACATAAGCATTGCGTTTGTAATACCTACCATACAAACGACAAATGAAATTGATAATAAGAAAATCTGGCGTCCGCTCAAGCCAGTCTCTGCATCATCAAGAGAAACAACACTTGAAAGTTTACGCTCTAGTACAGCTAGTGTTCCTAGCTTCTCTGTACGAGCCGCAATCTGAGCAATCTCCTCCTTTGTAAAGCCACGTGCTGTCATCAACTTTATAGCACGCTCATCCCCAAACTGCTTAAACTTGTCCTCAGCAGAAGAACGCTGTGACTCACGGAACTCACGAGCCCACTCATCACGAAGCTCTTGCCTAGATAGCTCAACAAACATACGCTCATACAAATCTGCTTCTGCAAATTGCTTGAACATGACCTGCATATCTGCCTCTGTAAAATCAAAGCCAACTGCAGCAAAGTCCTTTTGTAAAGAAATACGCTGTTCCTCTGTTGCATTGATAATCCAAAGCTCCTCAGATCCATTAAAATCGCCCTTGGCAGCAGACATCTTTTCACGGGCAATTGCTATCTTTTCATTCCACTTTGTATTAAATGCTGTTAGCTCCTCACGATACTCCTTATAACCATCAAAGAAAGCTGCAAGTCCTTCCTTTTTCCCTGGTACACGTAGGTCAATCATTGGAGCAAGATCCTCAAAGAAACGCTCTCTATCCTGAAGAGCAAATTCTATTGCATCTCTACCAAAGTTCTTATGAACAAGAACTAGGCGACGGCCACTTGGAATATTGTCAAACCAATTCAAATATGTACGCTCACCATACGCCTTTGCAGCAAGAGCCTTCACTGCCTCTAACTCATTACCAGTAACTGCTGCAAATTCTGCTAGCTCTGACTCATCAAATATCGCATAAGCATGTGCCAAACGGCGAACAGTAACGAGCTCTGTTGCTGGCTCAAGCATTCGTGTAAAGGTTACTTGACCAACACGATTATCTGCTATCTCACCTGCTACACCCTTACCCGTTGTCTGAACAATCATACTCTCAGACAATAGATACATGAAGAATGCCACCGCAAGCACTACTACAGCCAATGTTAGCACTGAACGAAGTAAACGATGCTTTACACCTCTAATGCAGAGGTGAAAGGTCTCTCCCCACGTCATATTGCGCTGTTTCTTTACATCAATTTCTCTGTATTTGCTCATAAAAACCTTTTCCTAATTTATGGTAAACAAATTCAAAACCCTTTTTATAGACTACCCTTTTGCATTAACCTGGAAGAACATTAAAGGTTACACGTGATGGTGTTCCTACAATAAAGTAGTTGATAAAATCAACAATAATTACCAAGCACACTACCATCAGCTCTGCTGCAATCAAACCAATAAAGAATGGCTTGAACTTCTGGTAAACGCCACCACCGCCAAATCTTACAACAAGCATCTTAATGAACCAGCCGATTAAGAATGAACACCATGTCATCTGATTTGGATATGTTCCCCACATAACAAATAATAGTGGGTGAAGTGGGAACTTTGTAAAACGGAAACGTAAGCAGTAGGTAACTACTACAGCAACAATACCAAATATGAAGAACTTTAGTGATTTCGCATCTGGCTGAATCAATGCAAGACGCTGCCACTGGCTTCCATTGATAGAAGCATCAAGTGTACCAGCTGCCTTCATATCTGTTAAATGCTTCACAACTGCATCAAAATACTGCACTGGAGGATATTTAGATGCCCAACCATCTCCCATACCACTATAATTATATAAGGAGAAGTGAGCACTAGCAAATGCAACTGCAAGTGCCAAAACAATTACTACAACCAAGAACCAGAAAATCTTCTTAATTTTTACACCAGCATCATCTGCAACCTTCAAGCCTGTTGCTACATAAGGCATCAATGCCTCACGTGTATCCTGACATAGAATACCATTACCAGCCCAAAGAATAAATGTCATTGGCTTTGGCCCAATTGCTGCCGGACCGAAAAGCTTAACAAAAATTGATGCTGGCTCAAACCCTGCCTGAATGAAAGGAATACCGGTCTCGCAAACAATACGAGATGATACAAGGAACACAATCATCAACAATAAGCCAAAGAAGAATGCAACTATGAAGCTTACTCCCATTATGCAGAGCATTATTATAAATGAGATGAATGCTATAATTAAAAGACGTGCTGCCGCTACAGAAACATCGCCAGAAACACCTATGCCCTGAGTTGCATCTGAGCTCTTCTTAAAGCCAAATGCTCTTCTAAATACTGCACGATAATAGAAGCGACCTGCAAACAATAGAATCATTGACAAGCCAACATATCCACCTGCTCGGCTTGCATTCATCCAAGCACCATCTAGCTGATCACCTGTAACATTATAGAAGCAAACAGTAAAGATTGCCATTAAGATTGGTGCAAAGCCAAGTGTCAAGCTAACCTCTGAGCTAACAAAATATGCAATACCAACAATTGAGAAGAATATTACCTGCCAGTTCAAATAATAAATATTTAACTTAGCAAAAATAGGTATCTTCTTTGTTATTGGAAGTGACCAATTACGGAAGTTTGGTAGAACCTCACCCAATGCTGGAAAATCCTGTGGGAACCACATTGACAAATATTGCAAAAGAAGTAACAAGAATAATGGTACAAAGCCCCACCAGAACAAACGATTCTTGAAAATTAAAGGGATACCAGGACGCTTTGAGTCAACAGCACAAAAGCCATCCATAACCTGAGCAATTGGATAACTTAACTGCTCATTATAAGCCCACTGACGATGCACAACAAACTGCATCGCAATTACAGCCAAGCACATTACAATAATTAGTGGTCCCCAGAAGGTCAAAGGACCAACCCACTCTACAAGTGGTAAATCAAAGAAAGGAACTGTGTTAACACCATTAGACATACCGGAGAAAAAGTTTGCATAAACTCTTTGATATGCCTCTGTTTCTGTTGCACCAGGATTAGATGGGAATGGTGCTGGAAATAGCTTTGGATCAAGATATTGTGTGAAAATATCTGAATTCTTCCAAGTTAATCGGCTTGTATACTCTCGCCAAGGAAGAAGTAACATGCGATGGAAATAACGGAATAAACCTGATGTAGGAGGATAAGAGGAAACAAACGCTGTTGCAAATACTACGCTAAACTCTTTACGGTTCAATGCAAGCTTGTTGTTTGAAAAGAAATTACCCTCTGGCTTAAGCCTTTTACTATATTTGCGCACTAATGCACCAATGCTTGCCCAAAGTCCATTCCATACAAGACCAATCATTAGTAAGAACAAAAAGCCTGCTATTGAAACATGGTTACAAATCATCAATGGACCCTTCATCACAATATCGTGATAGGCTGATAGACCTGCAACAAATAAGATAGCCAAAAACGAGAATATGAGCGATTTACAAGTAAATGCTTTTACATTATCACCCAAATCAGGTGTCTTATCCATAATAAATTCCTTTGAAATTTTAAAAAATAATTCTTTTCACACTTAAAAGTACTCTTCATTGTATCATTACTAGCAGAATACTTCAAGTTTAAAAGACAGAAAATGACAATTTTCCAAAGACAAAATTTTAAATATATCCTTGATTTGTATGGCTTTGAGTGTGTTTTTAAGTACACAAAAGTGCATACAAAAATACACACAAAAATTTGTTTAACAAAGAGGCTATTTTTATAACTTTTTGAAAACAAATGGCTTACACGGATAACTTAATTACACAAATGCCCTGCAACCGTCTCTGTGCCTCTGTGCCTCTGTGCCTCTGTTTTAAGAGAAAGCAAAAGTTATTAACGACAATTAGATTTCGACGTCTGATTGTCTCACGTCCGTTCTCCGTCTAATTGTCTTGAGTCTCGTGTCCGTGTCTCACGTCCCAAGTCTCTAGTCTAGTGTCTCAAGGGTGCGTGTCAACGCAGGAAGGGTCGCGTGTCAACGCGATGGGGCGTCTAATCGTCTAAGTGTCTCATGTCCGTTCGCCGTCTAGCGTCTAGCGTCTTCGGCTGTCTATCGTCTCGCGTCGTTCAACCGTCTAACGTCTATCGTCGCTCAATCGTCTCACGTCTTTGTAATAATAAACCTAAATTCGGCAGTTAAAGCCAAAGATTTCACATAAGATTCTTAGTATTAACTAGTTGCGAAAAACAATCAAGAAAATTATATTAAAAATTGACCATAAGACAAAGAGAAATTGTTTAAAGAAGTTATCGCTTAGGGCTGCGGTGTCATCAAGAAGAAAATCAAGAATAATAAGCACGATTTTTTCTTCTTCAAAGGTGATGATAATCGTTATTATGAGACCATAGACGGCAAGACCACCGACATCACCGAGGAAATCCCATTTGATTTGCCGGATGGATGGGCGTGGAGTAGGATTTATTCTATTGCATTCGTTACAAAATTAGCAGGTTTTGAATACACAAACTATATCGCCGCCAATCTTGCGACAGAAGGAGTACCGTTATTTAAGGGCAAAAATATCCAGGGCGATAATATTATTTATGATTTTGAATCTTTTATTCCCTATGAAATTTCAAATGAACTTCCGAGGAGCCAAGTCAATAAAAAATGCATTTTACTACCGTATGTAGGGACATTAGGTAATGTAGGAATTCATAAAAAGGAGGGGATTTTTCATCTTGGATCAAATGTAGGGAAGATTGAACTAACCTGTAATGAATATGCAAAAATTCTGCAAGAAGAATTTGTTGTTTTATATTTGACATCGTCGTTTGGATTTAAGGGACTTGTAAGGGAAAAGAAAGCAACAGCGCAAGATAGTATATCAATACAGGCAATTCGAAATGTCTGTATTCCAATTCCTCCAATTAAAGAACAAAAAAGAATTATTGAACACATTGAATCTTGGCGAGAATGTATGGATTGCATTGACGCCGATGCAGCAGACTTGGATAAATCCATCACGCTGGCAAAGCAGAAAATCCTTGATCTTGCAATCCGGGGCAAACTGGTTCCGCAAGATCCGACCGATGAACCGGCATCCGAGCTTTTGAAAAAAATTAAAGCGGAAAAAGAAGCCCTCGTCAAAGCTGGGAAAATCAAGAAAGACAAGCACGAATCTTTCATCTTCAAAAGTGATGATAACTGTTACCATGAGAACATTGACGGTAAAGTTACCGATATCACCGATGAAATCCCATTTAATTTGCCGGAATCGTGGTGCTGGTGCAGATTAAATACTCTTTGCTCAATCTTAAATGGCGACAGAGGGCAAAATTATCCTGCAAAATCATCATTAAGTCCCGTTGGTATTCCTTTTGTTAGTGCGCTTAATATTGAAAAAGGGAAAATTCTAAAGGACAAATTGCTCTGTTTAACACAAGAACAATTTTCTTTGTTACGGGCAGGTCAATTTCAACGCGGAGACATCCTCCTTTGTATAAGAGGTTCTCTGGGGAAATATGCCATTGTAAACGATGAGATTGGAGCAATAGCCTCTTCATTAGTTATTTTGCGCCCCTTGGTGAAACAGGATTTTTCAATTGCAACGATTGTTGCCTATTGGATTGAGTCTCAACTATTTACCAGAGAAATGAGAAAGTATGACAATGGAACGGCACAACCGAATCTTGCAGCAGCAGATTTGTCAAAGTTTTTATTTGCTCTTCCTCCGCTCGCGGAGCAAAAACGCATTGTCTCGCAGGTTGAAAAGTTGTTTTCTGTTTTGGAGACAATGCGTGGGTAAATTACCAAGTAACGACTTTATCTACGATTTCTCGTTGTTCGCTAGCTGTACGCCGCAAATAAATACGTGTGGTCTCTATGCTTTCGTGTCCCATCAAATCAGCAAGCAAGGCTATATCCGAGAATTTTTCCAGAAAGTTCTTGGCGTAACGATGACGAAAGGAATGTGGGTAAACAACCTTTGTATTTATTCCATACTTACGAGCATAATTTTTCAGCTGTTGAGAAATTCCACGGACACTGATTCTTTCTCCAAAGCGATTTAAGAATAAATAACCAGATGTATGTTGTTGCCTTCCCAAATAATCTAAGGTTTCTCGTTGAAGAGTCTTTGGTATATAAAGTCTCCGAATTTTGCCACCTTTGGTATAAAGGTCAAAATATCCGAGCTGAACATGTTCAATTTTGATTTGGATTAGTTCGCTGACGCGTGCTCCAGTTGCAGCAAGATATCTTACAACAAAATACCAAGGAAGATTACCATCCTTCTTGAGTTGGTTTTTTAGAAAATTATAATCACCATTGCTAATTACATTTTCCAGAAAGTTTTTTTGCTGGACCTTTACAGCCTTCAAACAAAGCCGTTCTTTTTTTAACATTTGCAGAAATTTGTTGATAGCTTGTATCCGCAAATTTACAGTTTTAGGCTTATAGTTCTCCAACAGAAATCCCTTGTACTCAAGCAGATTTTTCTTATCAATAGTTGAGTAATTATCTAAGAAATATTTGACTGCATACATATACGCAGAGATTGTGTGCTCAGACATATCGCCCCGTCTGAGAAGGGCTTCATACTTTTGTAGCATAATACCTCCTATGGTTTAAGGTTAGGTATATAAAGTGCCACAAAAGAATACGATTTTCAATTTAACTTCTACCTTTGCCTGTTATTATGAGCAGTTGAATGGCAAAACCATTGATATTACAGCAGAAATACCATTTGATTTGCCGGAATCGTGGGTGTGGTGTCGTCTGCGTTCACTTGGACAAATTGTTGGTGGAGGAACTCCTTCAACGACTAATCAAAGTTTTTGGAATGGTTCTATTCCGTGGCTTTCCCCAGCAGATTTAACCGGATACACAAAAATGTATATTTCTCATGGAAAAAAGAATGTAACAGAAGAAGGGCTCGAAAAGTCATCTGCGAACCTAATGCCCAGAGGAAGTATTTTATATTCAAGCCGTGCACCAATTGGCTATGTGGTAATTTCAAAAAATTCCATATCAACTAATCAAGGCTTCAAGTCTCTTGTCCCCACAATTGCGGGAATGAGTGAATTTTATTATTATGCATTGAAAGCAAGAACTTCAGATATAAAACAACGAGCTACAGGCACAACATTTAAAGAAATATCTGGGAAAGACTTTGGTGATACTCTTGTCCCATTGCCACCTATAATAGAGCAACAGCGTATTGTACAGGCAATAGCCCAATACAATTCTATTCTTGAATTGATTTCAAAATAGATTCATACTGCGTAATACAGGCAACAATCCTTTCTTGTTCTGCTAAAGGTGGTAACGGTATTGTTTGTGAATTAAATAATTGCCAATGTCGTCCATAGCCACGATTTGCAATGTTTTCGGCTGAATATAAAGACCAATAAAATAGCCATTGGGCATTACAAAGTGGCTTGAAAATTTTTGTTCCATCTGCACCAACGACAAATGGTTCTTTTATGTACTTTACTTTTCGTGTGTGATCACCAAACAAAATAATAGGCAAATCCACGATGCTTTTATCGTCTTCATTGCAAAAGCCATCTATATCCTCCTGACCTTGTGATATTACAGGATATTTCCCACTTTTAAGCACTTGACCTGATTTTATTTGCTTATCCTTTGTTTGAATTAGGTACATTACTTGGGCTAAACAACACCACTGCCAATTATCAGGAATTTCAAAAGGTATGTTGTCAATTATTCGCTGTTCATTACCAAACTTCCAATAATAACAGTTATCATCACCTTTGAAGATGAAAGATTCGTGCTTGTCTTTCTTGAGTTTTCCAGCTTTGACGAGGGCTTCTTTTTCTGCTTTAATCTTTTTTAGAAGCTCTGAGGCTGGTTCCTCTGTTGGGTCTTGCGGAACAAGTTTGCCCCGAATGGCAAGGTCAAGGATTTTTTGCTTTGCCAAAGTGATTGATTTTTCCAGAGTTTCTGCATCCGTGTCGATGATATCCACATAACCCAATAGCGTTTCTATCTGCTCTACGATTCGATGTTGTTCAGCGAGCGGAGGTAGAGGTATCAACAATTCAAGAATTACATCCCGTGAAATACCGGGAATCAAACCATTTGCTTCTGACTTAATATGATTTATCATACTTTGTAAAACAGTGGCAAGGTACTCTTTGATTATGGACGGAGATGGTCTTAATGCCATTATCTGTCTTGCAATATGAATTTCTCCTACAGAATTAATCGTAATTTCTCCGATTGTTCCCTTGCAAGTAAGGAGAACATCGTTCGGGATGGATATAACCTCCGGAGCATCTGTCCAACGATTTATGATGAGTTTTGATTCGTCAAAATTACTTGCTCCAGTTATGTATGGATAACGCCCGCCTTTATCATTGTAATTTTGCGGCGTTAAATCACGACCAGACAGCAAATCGATTATATTCTTTAATCTGCACCACACCCACGATTCCGGCAAATCAAAGGGTATTTCATCGGTGACGTCGGAAGTCTTACCGTCTATGGTCTCATAATAACGACTATCATCACTTTTGAAGATGAAAGATTCGTGCTTGTCTTTCTTGATTTTTCCGGCTTTAACTAGAGCTTCTTTTTCAGCTTTGATTTTCTTTAGAAGCTCAGAGGCTGGTTCATCTGCTGGGTCTTGAGGGACTAGCTTGCCACGAATTGCCAAATCAAGGATTTTCTGACGAAGGAGTTTTGTATCAATCATTATTGAGCCTCCACACATTTGCAGTGCCGCGTGCAATAACTGGTATAAAAGTCTCCACTTTGCGGAAACAATTTATTGATTCTGGAAAGCGTACTCAGTGCGTACACAATATTGCTCTTTTTTAAGAAAGATTTTCTCTGTCCAAGTTTCATATTTCAATCTTCCTCTGAATGCTGTTCAAAGAAAAAACGTTTTTGCTGCTCGATTTCAAAACGTAACTCCTCTTGTGTCGGAAGAAAGGGCATGTACTTTGATGCAAAAAGCTGTTCATTCCCATGCAAAACGCTGTAACGGGCAATATCCCGACTTGTTTCAGAACAAAGTAAAATGCCGATAGTGGGGTTGTCTTCTGGTAATTTAACGAGGTCATCGAACATCCGAACATACATATCCATTTGTCCGACATCCTGATGAGAGAGTTGATGTGTTTTCAGGTCAAATAGGACATAGCAATGCAGATTGATATTATAGAATACCAAATCAATGTAAAAATCTCCTGCGTCAGTATGAATATGTTTCTGTCTATCAACGAAAGCAAAACCCCTGCCCAATTCCATAACAAATTGCTGCAAATTATTGATAAGGGCTTGTTCCAATTGAGATTCATCAAACTTTGCATCTTTACGGAATCCAAGAAATTCTGCAACTACCGGATTTTTAATATATTCTTTAGGATCGTATTTTTCACTCTCAGGAAGAGGCAGATTGGTATTGTTACGCTGGTTTGACAGAAGGCGTTCATAATATTGAGTTCCGATGTTCCGGTCAAGAGTGCGAACGCTCCACATTTGTTCCGAAGCCTCTTTCAAATACCACATTCTTGCTTCGGGATTTGCCACGGACAGAAGGCGTCTAAAGTGGGACCAGGAAAGATTGTGAACACGCGTGTTCACTATCTCATAGTCTTTGAATGATAAATAGAACTGACGATAGTAATCAAGATTTCTCTTGCTGAAGGCATTCCCATATTCAATAGAAAGTGCGGAGGCAAGCATTTTGATAAGCTGTTTGCCGTATTCTGCCCGACTTTGTCCATTTTGTTCTTCTTCAACTATTTTTTTTCCGATATTCCAATATGTAAAGACTGCCGCTTGGTTAATCGCAATATATGCTTCTTTGCGACCATCTTCGATAATCTTTCTAACATCGTTCAATAAAATCTGATATGGAGCATTAGGAAATTGCATCAAATTTTCTTCCTTTTTCATTCTTCAATATCTCCAATCAGCTTTTTCAGAGATTCGACTGCGGAAGAAATGCTCTTGCTCTTATCTTCAATAATGGAGAAAAGTTCAGCAAATGTATAATCGTCCGCGGATTCGCCTTCTTCCTTAATCCACGAAATATCAAGGTTGGTTTTGTCTCTGGAAAGGATGTCAGCCACAGGATATTTGCGCCATCTTCCATTTGGAGTATTTTCGCTATAAGTCTCCTTGCGGGCGGTGATGTCTTCTGCATTGTAACAGGCAACGAAATCATCAAGATCTGAACGCTTAATCGGATTGGTGGCTAGAGTATGTTTTATTCCTGTTCGGTAATCATAGAACCAAACATTTTCTGTTTTTGTCCCTTTGGAGAAAAACAACACATTTGCCCGAACACCGTTGGCATAGAAAATACCTTTCGGCAATCTTAAAACTGTATGAAGATTAAATTCTTCTAGCAGTTTTTTACGAATGACTTCTCCAGCTCCGCTGTCAAAAAGCACATTGTCTGGGAGTACAACAGCTGCTCTGCCTCCATCTTTGAGCATCAGCATCATGTGCTGAAGAAAGTTTAACTGATTGTTACTGGTGTCAACATAAAGGTCATCACGCATAGCAGAAATATCGACTGAGCCTGCTGGTCTAATTCCAAATGGTGGATTGGCAAGAATAACATCAACAAGTTGCTCTGGTTCTTTTAGCAGTGAATCTTGACAAATAATAGGGCTATTTTGCGATTCTATCCCATGCAAGTAAACATTCATTGCACCAAGTGTCACCACCAAAGGTGTGATATCATAACCAATCAATTTTTCATTATAGAGTTTTTTAAGCTTATTGTTATCATGGCTCTGTTTTTTCATATAAGCAAATGCAGCCAATAAAAATCCACCAGTTCCACAAGCTGGATCACATACAGTTTCATCTATGCCTGGACGTGTAACATCTACCATTGCATCAATCAAAGCTCGTGGGGTAAAATATTGCCCTGCTCCACTCTTCTTATCTTGTCCATTCTTCTCCAAAATGCCTTCATAGATTGCTCCCTTATCGATATCTGGAGCAAACCAGTCATTTTCATCAATAAGCTCTATAACTTTTTTAAGAGAAACAGGCTGAGCAATTTTATTTTGTGCTTTTGTGAAAATTGTTCCTATCAAACCTGTCTGTTGGGAAAGAATTTCAAGAGTTTCTTCATAATGTTTTAATAAATCCATTCCGTTTAAATTAAGCAAATCTCTCCATGTGTAACCTTCAGGAATAGAACTCTTGCCTGTTACTTCAGCCATTTCATAATCCATCTTCAAAAAAAGAAGATAGGTTAATTGAATAATGTAATCAGTAAAACCTACTCCAGCAGAAGCAATAACTGTAGCAAGCCGCCAAACTTTCTGGGTTAAATTCTGATCTGTATTTGTCTTTGCCATAATTTTTCTCCATTAAACAGCTAACATAAAACTTGAAAGCGACAAGATAATTTCATCTACAATTTCCATAGAACCGAATGCTTTTTTTGCCTGAATCAACAAGCTTTTGTTTCGTTCCACAAATGCAGCACGAGAGCCATAACCATTGCTTACGACATAATTTGTGATTTCTTTAGCAATATATCGTTGAGTTTCTGAAAGGGCATCACGCTGATTCTGACCACACCACAACTCAAAACGCTGAGCAGATAATGATGTAAGGCTTTGTAATTTCGTAATCATCTTCAAAGAGAAACGAACGAGTTGAATTAAATTAGTTAAAGCGTCTTTTTCAGTAGAGTCTTTGAATGGCACAACTGCTGTTTGATTTAAAACATTGTATGAATGCCACAAATTTTCAACATTGAATTGGTTGTTCGCCATAAGAAACTTATTTTTCAAATCCTCAAGCATTTCGTATGTAATGGGTTCACCATTATTATCTGCTATAATCTGAATAGCCTTTTCTCTATCCCGATTCGTTTGGATATACTCTTCAAACTCAGCAACTGTTTTTTCTGCACATTCAACAGAAAACCCTTTAGAAATAAGAGTATCGTGACCAGGCTGCAATATCTTCAGGAAGCCCGCATTGAGAATTAACAAATACTCACGAGCTTTCGCATTAACTGAAAGAGCCTGAACAAGTGATTTTCTTATTTCATTTGGCTGATTTGTGTGTACAAATGGATTTTTTATAAGAACACCTTCCTCAAACGCATCATAAATACGAGTAGCCAATTCGTTCATTTCAATCCCTGCTATATTATTAAATTCATCTCTCTGAGTTTCCGTTGCTTTGCCATTGATTCTAACTAGCCTTGAAGCAAGTAATCGTAGATTATCATCTGGGAGATAGCCATGTGTTATCTGCTCCAATAATTTCTCTAAAGAAATATTAACTCCATCACTTTCTACTGATGGCGATGAAGAACTTTTAGGGCCCTCTGTCACACCTACTGCATCAACGAGATAAAATAAGTCTTTACTATCTGCATTTGGTGTTACATTGCGAAGTGCATCATCATTGATTGTTCTTACACCGCGTCCTTTCATTTGGACATAAAGTGACTCTGAATTAACTTCCCTCATAAAGATTAAAACCTCTAATGGCTTTACATCTGTTCCTGTAGCCACAAGAGTAACAGTGACTGCTATACGAAATTTTTTGTCGTTTCGAAAGCTTTTAATTAAAGCATTACTATCTCCTGCAGAATATGTAATCTTTTGAGCAAACTCTGGACATTGTCCTGGAAACACTTGCTCACGAAGAATTCTAACTATATTGTCAGCATGAGCATCGTTTTTTGCAAAAATGAGTGTCTTGGGTATGTAAGCCAAATTTGGTTTTCTATTTGGATATAAATCTGAATAAACTGCATCACGATAAGTCTCTAAAACAACTCTTATTTGCTCCGAATTTATAACAGAACGATCAAGATCATTTGGTAAATATGTTGATGCATCTTCTGCACAAACTAGAGAATTTTCGCCAGTATAATTAACTACCTGACGATATTTTTCACCCTTATCAATCTCTCCACCATTTTCTGTTGCACTAGTCCGAATGCGATAAATTCTACAATCAACATTTATCCCATCTACAATAGATTTTTCTAGAGTATAATTTACTACCCTATTTTTATTAAAAAATTCCATTGTTTCTTCATTAGGAGTAGCGGTAAGTCCAATTATATGTGCATCTTTGAAATATTCTAAAACTTTACGCCACCTTCCATAAATCGAGCGATGGCATTCATCAACAATTATTAAATCAAAGAAATCTGGAGAAAGTAATAATTTACCATTAAGCTCAACTGCTGGCAGAGAATCACATTCAAATTGAGATTCACCATCTTCATCTTCCTGTAGTTCTTGTCCAGTGATAACCGAAAATAATCTTTGAATTGTGCAAATAACAAGATCTGAACTATTAGAGATTTTGTCTGACCGCAACCGTTCAGTTGAGTAAATAGAACTAAATGGCTCTCCATTCTCTGTTAATTTAAAATCACCAAATTCGCCCTCTGCTTGTTTACCAAGATTATTTCTATCTACAAGGAACAATACTTTTCGGGTTGGTGTATAGGTTAAAAAACGATATGCAGCCAAACAAGCTGTATATGTTTTACCAGCTCCTGTAGCAAGAACAATTAGAGCACGCTTTTGTGCATTACGGAAGCTTGCTTCTAGGTTTGTTATTGCAGCATATTGGCAATCACGAAGATTTTTCGGGGACAATGTTGGCAACCCCGCAAAATAAGAGTTAAGTCCAAGAAATTTAACAATCTGCTTTGGTGTATGCATTGCAGAAAGAGGTTCAAAAGTGCTTTCTGGATTCCTTGCATTTTTGAACAACAACTCTTTGCCATTGGAGAGATAAATCAATGGCAAAGGATTTTCCCAATACTGATACATCGGCAATAATTTATGGGTATAATTCTCTGCTTGATGAGCTACAACATCATCCAAAGAAACAGATTCCTTTTTAGCCTCAAGCACACCAATCGCCTTCCCGTCAAGAAAGAGAAGATAGTCTGCTTCAAGATTCCCCTTGAGAAGACCCTCTTCAATAGCAACTGCTGACATGCCTGAAGAGTACTTATCTCTTGAGACAATATCCCAGCCTGCTTTTTTAAGCATCATATCAATCTTTTTTCGTGCTAGCTCTTCTGGCAAAAAGTTACTGGACATATTTTTCTTTATATTTTAACCATTTTTTTGAGGAACAGCTTCGGTCATGCGATATGCAATATCGTTTTTGCGGACACGTGTCTCACACTTAAATGTGGCAAGGTGTCCACGAGGAACCTCATCCGCTGGCTCGCCATCACATTGAATATTTTCAACCACTATATCGAGCACACCTGTTGCATTACCCTGAATAGAAAGAACATCTCCATTGCGAAGTGCATCATTATGAACTAGTAGCTCTGCCACCCCTGCCTTCACAAAATAATTTGTAATAATGCCAATATGCTCCTTCTTTAAGGTGGCAAGATTCTCGGCACCATCTGAACAAAATTGATCCTTGCCAGGACGCCCATGATACAAGCCCTCTGCAAGCTCTCGATGATAAACCGTCTCGCACTGAGTGCGCAATCGTGCAACAAGCTCCTCATTAAATTCACCAGCAAGCACCGCATCTCGTGCCTCTCGATATGCCGCAGTCACCGTTGCAACATACTCAGCATTGCGCCCGCGTCCCTCTATCTTGAAGGAACGAATTCCCGCCTCTGTTAGCTTATCCAATAACGGCAATGCAAATAGGTCTCTAGCAGAGAAAACATTATGACCCTGTACATCAAAGCTCGCCAATGGCCCCTCCCCTGATTTTTCCTCTACTACTGTATATTTACGGCGACAAGGCTGACGACACTCTCCCCTGTTAGCTGAAAATCCATATGCGTGCTGTGACATAAAGCAGCGACCAGACACTGCCACACATATTGCTCCGTGAACAAAGGTCTCTAACTCTATATCAACCTTTGATGCAATCTCCGCCACCTCCTCAATTGTACACTCACGAGCCAAAACCACACGCTCTGCTCCCTGAGACTTCAAAAATGCGGCAGACGCACTATTGCTGCAGGACATTTGTGTCGAAATATGCACTGGCACTCCATGACGCTTACACGCTGCCACAGCAGCCCAGTCGGAAACAATCGCTGCATCTATATAAGGCTTTGCAAAGGACAACATTTCATCTAGCTGCCCTAACTCGCCCTCAAAAATAATTGTATTGACTGTCAAATATAGCTTAACTCCGGCGGATCGACAACGTGCTGATGCCTCAGGAAGATTCTCCTTAGTAAAACTAACCGTTGCCCCACAACGCATATTAAGGGTGTCTAAACCTAAATAAATTGCATCTGCTCCGGCATTGATTGCAGCTTGAAGGCAGGTCATATTTCCTGCTGGTGCTAAAATTTCTGGTTTTATCATAACAAATTCTTCTAGAATTAAACTATATATATAATATTAGTATACATTAAGTATCAATAATCACATCAATAAAGTATCAAAAAACATCACTTCAAATCAACCCCAAACACAAGATATATTGCAAATAAGAGTCGCTCAAATTCAGCAATTAGGCACGAATTTTACTCGTATGTCGGTTTAAGTGCAAAATATTGCAAATGAATAAAGTGCCCAATTGCCAGAGTTTAGTTGCTGACCCTAGTCTGAACAAGTAGTTTAATATCACTGCGAATATCCATCTAACCAATCTCTACACCTCTAGGCAATCCGACAGTAAGTGTGTTATCTCTATAGCTTACAGAGATTGTTCCCAACGGTGTTGGCACTTCGCCCTCAACAAATGCAAGCGTCCCTAAGCATGGAGCAAGCACTATTTTTTTATAACCTGGCTCAAGCGGAGAGATTCCTAAAACTGCCCTTGTTAGCTGATATGCCGGTGTCCCTCCCCATGCATGAGAATAATCACCACATTGCCAGCACTCCTTTAAGCTGCTAGGATGCTCGTCAATAATTTCTTGCCAACGAGACATAAGCTTATATCCATGCTCATTGAATTTACCAATAGCACAAATTGCGTCAAAAAGAAAATGACAAAAATATGGCTGTGGCTGAATCAATGAGCTATCTGTAAGTATCTTTTCCAGCAACTCCTCGCATTCTGCTATTGGATGTATCCCATAAGCAATAGCAAGAATTGAAGTATATGCTGTGTGGCTCGCACGTCCAGAGTCAGCAACAAAAAATGCACCCTCACCTAGGCTAGAAATTCCAGAGAGCCCCTCCTTATAAAGCCCTGAAGACTCATCCCACAATTGCTGTCGAATTGATAGCCCAATCGCCTCCTTATCTCGCCTCCATTCAGCTGCTTCTACAATTTCATTTAATTGTAGTGCTAGCTGCTCCGCATTTTGTAATGCACCATAATAGAAGGCTGTCATAGCCCCCATTCCAAGCTCTGCTGGGGGATGATGATATGTTATATCCCCATCTACAACCCAATCTATAAACATATAATTAGGAGCACGACTTACAAGTCCCTCCGTACCAATATATCCTTTAAATCGATTCAAAATTGCTTTAACAGCAGAAAAAACCTTGCGCAATGTTGGGAAATCTGCTGTGTACCAAAAATAATCCTTTATCATTTGAATAAATAATAAGGAGTATGATGTATGAAAAATTCGCCCATCTTGAGCTTCCACTGCCATTGCCGTGCGGATAATGTCGGCACAAGCAAGTCGTGTCTCTCCATATAATGCTTGAGCGATAAGAGCCTCAATCATATAATCACCTGTGCAACCGAGTGGCTCCTGGTGTACAGGCGAATCAAGATGCAAGCGCTGCATACACATTCGCATTGTATTATCAACTGTTGAACGAAGCTGCATTAGAAGCCTGTCTGAGCAATCAAATTTACTCGTTGAAGGCAATGGGAAGCCACGCGTATTGATTTTTATGCTATGTATCTGTACTGGCATAGGGGTGGCAACATTAAAATCGGCACAAGTGACAAGTACACGAATATGCTGTGCTGTTGTGAGCTGAGAAAAGCGATGCTGCTGCCTTCCCTCCTTTGCGACATATTTAAAGTGGCTTACCTGACAGCCTGGTATTTCTTCTGTAAAGAAATCAATAATAGCACCCTTACCAGCGGTTATATCAAGCTCCAAGTGTCCACAAATCTCGCGTGGGAAAGTAATATAAATTGTGCTAGGACTGCCTGGCACAACCGTAAGAGCGTCTTCCCTTGAGCTACATGCGTCCTCTGAGGCAATAATGCACGAGGCATTTTTTATGTATTTATCTCCGTATGGAAGCTCGACCATAGACGGGTAGCACGCTTCACCTGTTAATGGAGGGAGCTTCAAATCAATTAAATTACTATGTGCTAGTTCTACATCTGGAGCCTGAACAGCGGGCACCCATTCCGTTGTTGAATAATTTGTGGCAAGGTAGTCCCCAACACCTTCATGCTGAACATATTCTGTGGCAGAGTGATAGGCTGGATTTATATTCGTCAACCAAGAGCTATCGGCAGAAAGAATAAGTCTCTCACCGGCATATAATTCAAAGGCGATGCCAGGCTGTCCTCTTGAGAAATCAGTCATTGCCTCAGGATAGTTCAGCAATTCAAAGCAAATAACATTTTCCCCTTCAGAAAAATATTTAGTGACATCCTGGGTTGCGACAAACCACCAATTATGAGGTGCTTTAAGACCATAATCGCCTCCAAATTCGACTGGTCCATCAGTAACAAATTCCCCATTTATAAAAAGCCTAAATTTGCAATCTCCAGTAAATTTAGCAATAAGAGCTTGTGGCAGGGTCTGCAAGAAAATTGTCTTACGAAGCAGAGCCATTTGAGGGACAACCCCATTTGCAGAAGCAAAAAGAGAGGTACGCGTTTGATTAAAATTTTTGAATACTTGAGAATTTAAGGTAATCCATTTCATAGTATCATTATTCCTAGAAACTAAGCGAAGTTTTTTACTAATTTATTCTATTTACTTAAATTATAGATTATTTTTCAGTAGCATTCAACTTAAATGTGTGTTCGCTGAGTGGCGTGTGGGGTGTCGTCCCCAACCCCTAGAGATACTTCGTTTAGCTCACGCTTTGGTGCGACTGCATTTGCTTGCCAGAGGATTGTTGGGAGGGCTGTATTCCTTGACAAACTGAGGCACCTACTAATTTTAGTTGACTAAAACGCCGTAAAAATAATAAAATACCCAAATGTTTTTGCCCCAGTAGCTCAGTAGGACAGAGCGGCGGTTTCCTAAACCGTAGGTCGCAGGTTCGATCCCTGTCTGGGGTACCATTTATATTAAGAGGGTCTGATCGTCTTCTTATTCGCTTAATATGAATGTTTTTAAACTGTGATGATCGTCTTCATCACTAATTTAAAAAGCAAAGTCCATTGGCAAGTCCAATGGCAAATTAGGAGCAATAAAAATGTCACGTATATATAACTTCAACGCAGGTCCAGCAGCACTTCCACTTGAGGTATTGCAGACTGCACAAGCAGAGCTAATAGATTTTAACGGCACAGGCATGTCAATCCTAGAGTCCTCACACCGTGCTAAGGCTTATGCTGCTATTCACCAGGAAGCAAAGGACAATATCCGCGAGCTTATGGGCGTCCCAGAGAACTACTCTATCCTTTTCCTTCAGGGCGGTGCAAGCACACAATTCTCTATGGTCCCAATGAACCTACTTACAGAGGGCAAGGTAGCTGACTACACAAATTCTGGTACTTGGGCTAACAAAGCAATCAAGGAA
Organism: uncultured Verrucomicrobiota bacterium; assembly: GCA_937911295.1. Taxonomy (GTDB): domain Bacteria; phylum Verrucomicrobiota; class Kiritimatiellia; order RFP12; family UBA3636; genus RGIG990. Next base: position 3,375 of record CALDQE010000003.1, on the reverse strand, counting down.
GCAAAAAAGGTTGGCAAGGTAAATATTGTTGCTGATTGCCAAAAGGAAATCCCTACACGCGTTCCTTCCATGGATGAGCTAAAGCTAACTCCAGATGCAGCATACCTACATATCACCACAAACGAGACAATTTCTGGTGCACAGTGGAAAGAAATTCCAAATGTCGCTTGCCCAATCGTAGCAGATATGAGCTCAGACATTCTTTCTCGTCCTATTGATGTATCAAAGTTTGGTCTAATCTATGCCGGTGCACAGAAGAATCTTGGTCCTTCTGGTCTAACTGTTGTAATCATTCGCAACGATCTTGCAGAGGCAGCACCAGAGAACCTACCAACAATGCTTCAATATCGCACTCATATTGCAGAAGATTCTCTTTACAACACACCTCCATGCTTCTCTATCTATATTCTTGCTCTTGTTACACGCTGGATTAAGAAGATGGGTAAAGAGGCTCTATTCCAGCAGAATATCGATAAGGCCGCTAAGCTTTATGCTGCTATTGATAATAGCGACGGCTGGTATCGTGGCACAGCTGTTAAGGAATGCCGCTCTGATATGAACATCACCTTCCGTCTTCCAACCGAAGAGCTTGAGGCAGAGTTTGTTGCTGCAGCAGCTAAGGCTGGCTTTGGTGGCTTGAAGGGTCATCGTAGTGTCGGTGGTATCCGTGCTTCTATCTACAACGCATTCCCAGCTGAAGGCGTTGATAAGCTAGTTGAATTCATGGCTGAATTCAAGAAAAACCACTAAAATAAAGAAATTGGCGCATCGTCTATCATAATAACCATTATGAATAAAATAAGCGGTGCGCCTTTTTCGTACTCATAGAAATTGAAAATCAAAACTAATGAACTCGGGTATTTCTAAAAAAAGACAAAAGCATATTTCCAATTTAGCAGACAAGCATAACGGAGCAGGAGAAAAGAATCAGGGCTTTAAAAATAGCACTTTTCTTGCTTGTATTTATGCATTTATTGTTGGTGCTGTCGCTATTCTTGCTATGCTAGTTACCCTCCACAGTAATGATATTGATTTCTCTGATGGCACAGCTATTTGCACGAGTACTATTTTAATTTTTACGGGAATTCTCTCCACTCGCTATCTACTGAAAATCTCCCGACCCGACATTATTAGCCGCAATTCACGCATTCTTTTAATTTGCCTTGTATCCATACTGGCGATTATATTATTTGCTCTGTGGCATGCCACCTTTAGCACTGACTTTTTAATTCCAATGGCTTTGATTGGGGAAAAGGCTCAGACCGACATTGCAGCACTTTGCTTCCCTTATTTAATTGCACCTGCATTAATCACACTAATGCTAGGAGTAAAGGCTGGCATCTCCGCAGGGCTTGGCATAACACTTATAACGATGATTTTTGGGTTCAGTGGTTCTATCGGTAGCCTTGAGATTTGCACACACACACAGCTTTTGGTTGCTGGCTCTTTAGGGTCAATTATCCTCCCATCCCTATTGTTTAAAGCATATAGGAGAATGCATATTTTAAAGGCTTTTGTCATTACACAATTAATTCAAGCAATAGCTGTCTCCATTATTGTGCTACCAAGCAGCTATGAAACAGACCTTGAAACTGCATGCTTATTCTCTTACTACATACTAAAATTCTCCACAATTAGTGTTGTTATTTCCTTCATTATTACAGTCGCAATTCTTCCTATATTAGAGCATATCTTTGCTTGCACAAGCAATGTAAGATTGAATGAATTTTGCGATTTGCGTCATCCATTATTGCTTCGCTTATCCTCTGAGGCAGAGGGAACCTTCCATCATAGCATACAGGTGGCAACACTTGCTGCAAATGCAGCCGAGCGTATTGGGGCAAATTCATTCATTGCACGTGTAGGAGGATATTTCCACGATATTGGCAAGCTATCAAAGCCATATTTCTTTGTTGAAAATACATCAATTGCACAAAGTGCTTCTGTACATGACAACATTAGCCCAAGCATGAGTGCTCTTGTAATTATGAGTCATGTAAAGGATGGTGTTGCATTGGCTCATCACTACAATATGCCACAACCAATTATTGATATCATTAAGCAGCATCATGGCACAACCACAATTGCTTATTTTTTAAACAAAGCACGCACATTAGCAGAGAAGAATGCTGCGTCTGGGCTTGCAAAGGAGACTATTGATGAGAGCCTGTATAGATATCCTGGTCCATCACCAATATCTAAAGAGGCGGGCATTGTTATGCTTGCAGACTCTATTGAGGCTGCCTCACGTAGCATAGATAAGCCTACTCCAGCAAAGCTTGATGCACTAATTCGTGACATAATCAACCAAAAGATACTTGATGGACAGCTTGATCATTGTGAGCTAACAAATCAGGACATTGCTACAATCAAATCTGTCTTCACTATTTCATTAACAAACTCTCTTCATGCACGAATACCATATCCAAATGGAATTAATCCAGACAGCAAGGAAGAGGAAGCCGTATCAAGTGCAGTGGAGCCTATTGCTGAGTTTGATAAGACGCCTGTAATTACTACTACAGAGTCAGACAACAATCTCTAATTCCACCAGAGCTATGAGCTGCATACAAATTATAAATCAGCATCCAAGCATCAAGCTAAACACTAAAGCAATTAAGGCTTTAGCAAAGGAGCTATGTGGCTTTGCTGAGACTGTAGCAAAGCGTAATGCGGCACCAATATACGATGAGCTTACATTGATATTTACAGATGCAGAGCAGATTGCAGAGATACACGCTACCACAATGAATATACCTACCACTACAGATGTCATCACACTCCCCTACGAGCCAATGCCAGGAGTGCCATTGTGTGCCGAGCTAATTATTAGCATTGATATGGCGATAAGCAAGGCTCGTGCAAATTGGAATGCAAGCCGTGAGCTAGCGCTTTATATTGCACATGGGATAGATCATCTTGCTGGCAATGATGACCATGAGCCACAAGACTATCGTGCAATGCGTGCTCGTGAGCTACGCTGGCTCCGCCGTTCCTCCTCTCTAAAAACATATTCCCTAATTCACTAGCACATTACCCAAGTTCTCCTTGAGAATGCCTCTGCGTCCCTTATTCACTCTCGTTGCTTTCGCTCAACACGGAGTACGGAGAAAAGGAGGAAAGGTACAAGCAATTATCACAATACCCCCAACAAACTCTCCGTGCCTCCGATCTCAGGAAAATCACACTACGTGTGCTCCGCGTTTCGCCGAAGGCTATAGCGGTAGCATGAAATCTGTCTCAGCGTCTCTCGTCTAACGTCAATTAGGTCATGTCTATTGTCTCTAGTCTCATGTCAAGGGTTGCGTGTCAACGCAAGGGGGCGTCTCTCGTCTCAAGTCTCTCGTCGGAGGGTGTCTCAATGTCTGACCGTCT
>CALDQE010000002.1 GCA_937911295.1 uncultured Verrucomicrobiota bacterium | reverse complement strand
AACAATAGAAAAAGGCTGTTGCAAATCTTTTGAGTTTTGCAACAGCCCCTTTTTTATTTACTGAATCAAAACCTATCAGGCGGAAGCGGAATTTTTTCTTAATGGATTTTTGTTCCAGGCGAGATGCCTCTACGTGCATGCGAATGGGTTAATGCCATTGATAATGCATCTGCAGCATCAGATTGTGGCAGAGTGTCTAGAGCGAGCCGTGCAGCAATCATCCTTTGCATTTGCTCCTTTATTGCTGTTCCAGTACCAGTTGTCGCTTGCTTTACACGCTTTGGCGAATATTCGTATATTGGTAGATTGTGCTCAGCACAACAACAAATGACGACCCCCCTGGCCTCGCCAAGAATAAGTGTTGTCTTTAAATTGCGAGAATAAAACACCCCCTCAATCGCCACCTCCTCTGGCTGATAGGTTGATATATACTCCTCCATAACTTCTCGTATGTGCTTTAAACAATCTGGTAATGAACGCTTGGCAGGATTGTGAATGTTTGTAGAAGCAATATGCTTTATATTGGCTCCGTCTACATCAATTACACCAAGTCCAGTAGACCGTAGAGAGGTGTCAACTCCTAGAATACGCACCCTTGAGCTGACTATATTTGAAACTACCTCAACACCTACATTTTCCCCTATTGCTGTAGAATGCTGTTGTTGCTTTTCCTTGTATTTTTTTACAAATGCTTCTGAGAATCTCATTGCTTAAACTTATGGAGTGTAAATGGTTTTCCAGTCATTTAATAATCGTATAGATAAATCACTGGTGGTGGTGTCGTACAAGCCAAAGGTTCGTGGATGTCCTCCTTTAGGCAGGGATATAGAGCCAGGGTTAAATACGCGAAAGCCTTTTTCTGAAATTTTATTTACAGGAAGGTGTGTGTGTCCATGAACCAGAATGGCATTCCCGTCAAATATTTGTTCAAAATTTGTTTCGTTCCAAATGTGCCCATGAGTAAGAAAGAATGAGCTTTTATCTTCAAGCATAATATGAGCACAACGGGCTAGAATAGGGAATGTGAGCATCATTTGATCTACCTCTGTATCGCAATTACCACGAACAGCGATAAGCTGTTGTTTATTTGCATTTAGTAATTCAGCAACGCGTTGTGGGTTATATGATGGAGGAACACCATTTCTTGGACCATGATATAAAACATCACCTAAAATTGCTATTTTAGTGGGTTGTAGTTCTTTCGCTATTTCCAGAGCCTGCTCTAGGGTAGAATCAACTCCATGGATATCAGATATAAACATAATTTTCATAAATCACCTCATTTATGAAATTTTAGCATACAAGTTGTGTAAAAGTCAAACAGCTGCATTTACTAAGAGAGATCGTGTGTGTGGATTTGTGTTATTACGTAAATGAATTCCTTTATGAAAATACACGAGTGATTGCCGGTGCTCCAGCCAAAACTGCCACAGCAGATGGAGTGTATGTAATAACGTTTACGACAATCGGTGGTG
>CALDQE010000001.1 GCA_937911295.1 uncultured Verrucomicrobiota bacterium | reverse complement strand
CGCCTAACACGGAGTACGGAGGACAAGGGAGAATTGTGCTAGCAATCATTACAATCACCCCAATCCCCCCAAAAATCCCTAAAATCCTCCTAATCTCCTAAACTCCGAATCTCCCAGTAAGCGAAAGCAATAGCGTCAGCTTGAAATCTGTCTTATCGTCTAATTGTCCTTGCGGTAGTGTGTTGTTGTGACGTGAGACGCGAGAGAATCAGACAGCGAGTGCTAATTGTCATTAATAACTTATTGCTTGCCAATTGCTTGACCAGCACATTTAACAAGATTTCTGATTGAAGTTAAAAGTGCGTCCGGGGTTTTTCCTGATGGGCGAGGGAGCTTGTGGGAGCTAGTGCGGTATACTATCCCCTTAGCATAGATGTGTAGCTCTCCATTCAAAAGGCTGATGCTCTCAATGTTATATTTTGCTGCTAAAAGCTTAAGTCCAGCAACAGAGAAAAGCCGAGCAACAGATTTTGGTAACTTGCCGAAACGGTCAATTGTGTCAAGCTTAATCTGTTCAAGCTGTTCTTCAGAATATGCCTCTGCAAGGCGTCTATAGAAATTGATACGCTGATAATCATCCGTAATGTAATCGTACGGAAGAGTTGCCCCATCTTCATCGGTATGACTAGTTGGTGATGTGCTAAGGAATGGAAGGTTTATGGCGACATTTGGTGTTGTTGGTAACTTTTCTCCATTCATTTCTGCAATTGCCTGACGAAGAAGCTGGCAGTATAGAGTGAAGCCCATAGCTGAAATATGTCCGCTTTGCTCTGCACCCAGTAGATTGCCCGCACCACGTATGCTGAGATCACGCATAGCAAGATTTAACCCAGAACCTAGCTCGGAGTGCTGCCTCAATGCCTTTAGCCGTTTGCGGGCGTCTGAATCAATTTGCCCTTGCTCAGGAATTAGTAAATATGCGTAGCCTTTGACTGTGCCACGACCGACTCTGCCACGAAGCTGATACAAATCGGCAATACCAAAGCGATCTGCACGGTCAATTATTATTGTGTTAGCACGTGGAATGTCTATGCCATTCTCAATAATTGTTGTTGATAGGAGTATGTCATATTCCCCATCGGCAAAAGCACGAACTCTTGCCTCGATTTCTGCTGGGTGCATGCGACCATGTGCAACACATACTCGTGCCTCTGGTACTAGCTGTTGAATACGCTTTCGGATAATGTCAATCGACATTACACGATTGTGTAGATAAAATACCTGTCCACCACGTGAAAGCTCGTTTCGGATTGCATTAGTGATAACCTCATCCGTTTGGCGAACAACCTTGGTTTCTGTGGCCTGACGCTCTTTGGGTGGCGATTGAAGTAGCGACATGTCTCGTGCACCAGAAAGACCTAAGTAAAGTGTGCGAGGAATTGGTGTGGCTGAAAGTGTTATAACATCTACAAGGGTTTTAATCGATTTTAGGAATTCCTTATGCCTTACACCAAAGCGTTGCTCTTCATCTATGATGACAAGCCCTAAATCCTTAAATTTTACATTAGGTTGAATAATGCCATGTGTGCCAATAACAATATCAATAGCTCCAATCTCAAGCTTTTGCAGCACCTCATGGCGTTCTTTTTGTGAGCAAAAACGCGAGTGTAGTGCTATGTTGATTGGGTATGCTTGCATTCTCTCTACGAAGCTATCGTAGTGCTGCTGTGCAAGGACGGTAGTTGGTACGAGAATTGCCACTTGCTTCCCCTGCATAGCACAAATAAAGGCGGCACGGATTGCAATTTCTGTCTTTCCAAAGCCGGCATCTCCGCAAATTAGCCTATCCATTGGTCTAGGAGAACACATATCATGCTTTATTGCTGCAATGCATTCTAGTTGTCCTTGTGTTTCTGTATAAGGAAAGGTTGTCTCAAATTCGTGAAGCCATGGTGTATATTCATTAAAAGCATGGCCCTTCAACCCGGCACGCTTTGCTTGTGTGGCTAGCATTTGTGCAGCAAGCTCTTGAACTGCTTTGCGGGCTTCTTCTTTTTCTTTAGACCACTTATTGTTGGTTTTTAATGAGTGAGGTTTTACAATCCCCTCATTAGTTCCTGTATAGCGAGAAACAAGGTGGGCCTTTGTTACAGGCACATAGAGCTTTTCTTGGTTTGCATATTCAATGCAAATAACCTCTCTGCGCTTTCCCATAAAGAGAATTTCAGATATGCCTACATATTTACCAATGCCGTGCTCTGCATGTACAATAAGATCTCCATATTCAATATGATCTAATGAGAAAAGCTCAAGAGAAGACTCTGCCGCTGTGCCGTGTTTTGGTGTAGAGATTTGGATGTTCTCACCATAGGCGTTTGTATTACTTACTGGACGCTTAGAGCGACCATACAGATCTGCTTGTGCAAGATAAATGAATTTGTGGTTTTTTGAATTGAAGGTGAATCCACCAGAAATGGGTGCTAGATGAAGCTTAAGTGGTGTTTCACCTAATTCTGATGCTAAATGCTCAAGTGTTCCTTCGGTGTCCAAACAAATATGAGTGCTGACATTTTTTGAGCTTGATTGCTTGAGAAGTGAATCTAGGATGATTTTTCTTTGGGTAGAAATTAATTCTGGGTCAATGTTATGTGCTGTTAGACCCCATTCAATAGATTGGAAGCCGGTTGCAGAAATTGGAATTGCTGCAGTAGGAACAAGAGGTGGAGGAGGATCGCCAGCAAATATTTCAAAAAGGTCGTCCCGTTTATCTAGGCGCTCACGAAGCTCGTGAAAGCTATGTCCAGCGGAAATAGCATCAGCTGGGATAGGGAAGCTTTCTGAGCTTTCATCCATATCGTTACTGTCAACCCACAGAATGATGGATTTGGTGGGAAGCAAATCAGTCAAAAGGGCTGTTTTCTGTCGAGGTATTTTTGCAGGCGTAATTGTTGTGACGAAAAGCTTTTTAGTTGAGCGTTGGGTCTCTGCATCAAAGGTGCGGATTGATTCAACGATATTATCAAAGAATTCAATTCGTATGGGTTGCTTTTCGGTCGGTGGCCAAATATCTATTATTCCTCCTTTGATAGCAACGACACATTTGCTATAAACCTCAGGGGCTCGTTTATAACCATGTGCTAAAACCCAGTCAATAAATTCCTCTTGATTGCAATCCTCATCTGCTTTGAGGGTAAGAGAGTTTAGCTCAGTTTTTTGGACATCTGGGATTGGTTGTATTAGCGAATGAGCACAGCTGCTTAAAATTATTGGACCATTATGCTTTGTGTATATAATATCTTTAGCAGTGTCAGATTTGATTTCTGTATTTATAGCAGCTAGCTCTCTAGCGATAAGAAGCCTTGTTGAATTTTCTTCGCCATTTTCTTCTACAGAGTTTTGCATTGGGAAATATGTGGCAGAGTAATGTGAAAAGGCAGCAAAATCAGAGGGAAAGGTTTGAGCCAAAATGGGGTTTGAATATACGACTAAAATGCAGAAAGGTGCTTGGTCTTCAATTAAGTGATTTGCAAGAAATGCAGGGGAGGCACCAGGTAGGTCGCAAATAGAAAGCTTTCTAATCTGTGGCAGGGTAAGCTCTGCACGCATATTGTTTTTGGGGAAAAGCATTGTGCCGAATTGTGCACTCATATAATTACCTTATGATAGAAATATCAAAAAAACTATTTCTGTTTTTTCTTCTGTTGTTTCCACCACTCCATACGCTTTGAGATTGTGTCTTCGTAGCCGATATTTGTAGGAGTATAGTATTCACAATCTACAGGGAGGTAGTCTTGTGCAGTAAAATGGTTTTCATAATCGTGTGGGTATTTATAATCGTCAAAAGCTTCTTTGCCAACAGATTTTACATGGACATTGCGAAGATGCTCAGGAACCTGCATTATTCGGCCTGAATGTATGTCCTCACGAGCCTTGTGAAGAGCCATATATGAGGCATTGCTTTTAGGTGCTGTGGCAAGGTACGTTGTGGCATGTGCTAGTGTAATTGCAGCTTCTGGCATTCCAATGTATTCAACAGCATGCATTGCAGAGACGGCAATTGTTATGCCACGTGGGTCAGCATTGCCAATGTCCTCAGAAGCGGAAATGATTAGTCTGCGAGCAATGAATCTGGGGTCTTCGCCCGCCTCAATCATTTTTGTTAGCCAATAAATTGCGGCATGCGGGTCAGAGCCTCGAATTGATTTTATAAATGCGGAGATTGTGTTGTAATGACCGTCTTCATCCTGGTCATAAGTTATAATGCGTTTTTGTACACATTCCTGTACAACATCAGTGGTAATTTTACAGACATCATTCTCGTCTCGCGGAGTGCTAAGAACGGCAAGCTCAAGAGCATTTAGGGCTTTACGGGCATCGCCTTCACAAATATTTGCTATATGGGCTAGTGCATCTGAGGACGCCTCTACTTGGGAATCTCCAAAGCCTCGCTCTTTGTCTTCTAATGCTCGGCATAGTAGTTTTATAATGCCTTCCTCCGTAATTGGCTTTAGTTCAAATACAAGTGAGCGCGAGGTGAGGGGAGTGTTAATGAACATTTGAGGATTGTGAGTTGTTGCACCAATTAGTGTTACGCTACCATCCTCAACATAAGGCAATAGGACATCCTGTTGGGCTTTGTTGAAGCGATGTATTTCGTCAACAAAAAGAATTGTTCCATTTTTTCCTCCCATAAGGCGTGCATTTTCCATAATGGTACGTAGGGCTGCAACATTTGATGTTACACCACTTGCTCTTTGGAAACGCCTATTGGTTGAGCATGCAATTACCTCAGCAATAGAGGTTTTGCCACAGCCAGGGGGACCGAATAAAATTATGCTGGAAAGTCTATCTGCCTCAATCACACGACGCAATAGTTTGCCAGGGCCAACAATGTGGTCCTGTCCTACGATGTCATCTAATTTTCTTGGGCGCATTCTAGCTGCCAGAGGTTGATGCTCTATGACATCTTCGTTATAGTTAAAACTTCCGAATAGGCTATTATCATCCATTTTTTCTATTTTTTATTGCAAAGTGTGTTGATAAAGGGTTTATTCTTAATTGATAATATTATTATAGCATATATAATTGTTGACATTCAAGGTATAGATTTTTTTATTCAAGTTTTAAGGGCTTTAGTTGTTTGCCTAAATAAATCCAGCACTTTTAACCATTGAGCTAGTAGGATTAGTATGCAATTGCAGGATTTAAACTTCAAGTATTAGCAAATGGTGTTTCTTCATTTAAACCATATTCTGTTTACTATGAAGGCACAATTGATGAATTTCTTAATATTCAATTTGATGGATGTTGGGCAGTAGGTTCTGGATATCTATTATATTGTGAGGATGAACTTGTAGATCAAGTTATCATAAAAAATAGAACATCAATACCCGCTGGTGCATTTGCAAATTGTGCAAGCCTCAAAAGTGTTGATATAAGATACGGAGTTACCGAAATTGGAGAATGGGCATTTTATGCATGTCCACTTGAATTTGTGGACCTTCCTACGTCAATAACAACTTTTGGTAAACATTCTTTTTCAAATGACTCATTGTATTCAACAGAAAATACTGTTTTCATCGAAGAGAATGGATGTACATATTTAGGAGTTGGATATAATCCATATTACTTATTGATTGATAAAGAATCTTCCGAATCAGAAGTTCATAAAGATTGTTTATATTCCATTAACATGGATTGATAGAAAAAAAGCACGCAATCTGCGTGCTTTTTTTCATGTTGTATATTATGAACATTTTTTATATAATATGATGTAGTTCTTATTATGAAAGGAAAAGGGAAAAATGCAAATTAAGAAATCTACAACGTATGAAGAATTTATTAACATTCTGAACAATACCAGCAAAGTTGAATCGATGCGAGTTACCCCAACCGTATCAGTTGTTTGTATGGATTCAGACTATTATGAAGTTGATGTTCATCAAAAAACATTTGGCAAACTCTGTCTGGTTTCTGCCATGAGCTATCGTCGTGGTACGGCAGTTCCCCGTGAACGCATTGAAGCGTTCAAAAAAATGAAACATGATATTGAAGCGGAAAGTATTGGAAATGAACGATGCAAAATCTATAATTTCCGTCGCGTCAATAT